>NZ_JBFTNI010000004.1:0-596909 GCF_056397405.1 Variovorax sp. 05N34 | reverse complement strand
GGGGTTTTGTCCACGATCACCACGTGCGGATCCGACGGCTTGCTTTCGTTGCCCGCCTSATCACGCTCGACCACCGTGAACTCGTGCTTGCCTTCGCCCAGCGGCGTATCAGGCGTGAAGCTCCAGTTGCCGTCCTCGTCGACCTTCGTCTCGCCAATCGGCGTACCCTTGTCGATCACGACGATCGTGTCACCCGGTTCGCCCTTGCCCACCAGTGTCGGTGTCGTGTCGTCCGTGCTCTCGCCATTGCCCACCGGACCCTGAACCAAGCCCACGTCGTCAATCACTTCGCCAATTGCCGGCTTGCCCGGTCCCATCGCGTAGATCCTCACAGGGGTAGTCGGGCTCGGCGATGAGCCGTGGCCCGCTGCGTCCGTCACCGTATAGGAGATGTCGAACGCCGTGTCCTGCCCGATCAGATCGTCTGCAGGGATCCTCACCTTGACTGACCCAACGATTACTTCGAACGACTCCACCTTGTGCTCGTAGCTCTTGCCGTTCCAGTCAATCGTGATCACGTCGCCCTCGACCATGCCCGCATAGGACGGGATAATCACCCACGTGCCATCGCTGGCCTCTGCCGAGTCGATCACACCGTCTGCCATCTCCGGCACTTCAGGCGCCTTCAGTACCAGTGCTGGGACTGTCGTATCGATAATCACCACGTGCGGATCCGACGGCTTGCTTTCGTTGCCCGCCTGATCACGCTCGACCACCGTGAACTCGTGCTTGCCTTCGCCCAGCGGCGTATCAGGCGTGAAGCTCCAGTTGCCGTCTTCGTCGACCTTCGTCTCGCCAACGGGCGTGCCGTTGTCGATCACGACGATCGTGTCGCCCGGCTCGCCCTTGCCCACCAGYGTCGGTGTCGTGTCGTCCGTGCTCTCGCCATTGCSCACCGGACCCTGAACCAAGCCCACGTCGTCAGTCACTTCGCCMACGGCCGGCTGGCCCGGCGGGGTTKTGTCCACGATCACCACGTGCGGATCCGACGGCTTGCTTTCRTTGCCCGCCTSATCACGCTCGACCACCGTGAACTCGTGCTTGCCTTCGCCCAGCGGCGTATCRGGCGTGAAGCTCCAGTTGCCGTCTTCGTCGACCTTCGTCTCGCCAACGGGCGTGCCGTTGTCGATCACGACGATCGTGTCGCCCGGCTCGCCCTTGCCCACCAGCGTCGGTGTCGTGTCGTCCGTGCTCTCGCCATTGCCCACCGGACCCTGAACCAAGCCCACGTCGTCAGTCACTTCGCCAACGRCYGGCTGGTCCGGTGCTTCAACATCGGCATCGGCGTCGGCATCGGCATCGGCGTCAGCGTCCGCATCAGCATCCGCATCCGCATCCGAGTCAGCGTCTGCATCGGCATCGGCATCGGCGTCTGCATCCGAGTCGGCATCAGCATCGGCGTCTGCATCCGAGTCAGCGTCTGCATCAGCATCAGCGTCTGCATCAGCATCAGCGTCTGAATCAGCATCCGCGTCTGAATCGGCATCGGCATCGGCATCCGCATCGGCGTCTGCATCGGCATCAGCGTCTGAATCGGCGTCTGCATCAGCGTCAGCGTCCGAGTCAGCATCGGCATCGGCATCGGCATCGGCATCGGCATCTGCATCTGCATCTGCATCCGAGTCGGCATCTGCATCCGAGTCAGCGTCTGCATCCGCATCAGCATCAGCGTCTGAATCGGCATCGGCATCAGCATCGGCGTCTGCATCCGAGTCAGCGTCTGCATCGGCATCGGCATCAGCGTCTGAATCGGCGTCTGCATCAGCGTCAGCGTCCGAGTCAGCATCGGCATCGGCATCGGCATCGGCATCCGCATCCGCATCCGCATCCGCGTCAGCGTCAGCGTCAGCGTCGGCGTCCGCATCAGCATCCGCATCCGCGTCAGCGTCAGCGTCAGCGTCAGCGTCAGCGTCAGCGTCTGAATCAGCATCGGCATCAGCATCGGCGTCTGCATCAGCGTCAGCGTCCGCATCGGCATCGGCATCGGCATCTGCATCCGAGTCGGCATCAGCATCAGCGTCCGCATCCGAGTCGGCATCAGCATCGGCGTCCGCATCCGAGTCGGCATCAGCATCGGCGTCTGCATCCGCGTCAGCGTCTGCATCAGCATCAGCGTCTGAATCAGCATCAGCATCAGCATCAGCGTCCGCGTCTGCATCGGCATCAGCGTCTGAATCGGCGTCTGCATCAGCGTCAGCGTCCGAGTCAGCATCGGCATCGGCATCGGCATCGGCATCCGAGTCGGCATCTGCATCCGAGTCAGCGTCTGCATCAGCATCAGCATCAGCATCAGCATCAGCATCCGCGTCTGAATCGGCATCGGCGTCTGCATCAGCGTCAGCGTCCGAGTCAGCATCGGCATCGGCGTCAGCGTCCGAGTCAGCATCGGCGTCCGCATCGGCATCCGCATCCGCATCCGCATCCGCATCCGCATCCGCATCCGCATCCGCGTCAGCGTCTGAATCGGCGTCTGCATCAGCGTCAGCGTCCGAGTCAGCATCGGCATCGGCGTCCGCATCCGCATCCGCATCCGCATCCGAGTCAGCGTCTGCATCAGCATCTGCATCTGCATCTGCATCTGCATCAGCATCCGAGTCGGCATCAGCATCGGCGTCTGCATCCGAGTCAGCGTCTGCATCAGCATCAGCATCAGCATCCGCGTCTGAATCGGCATCCGCGTCCGAGTCGGCGTCAGCGTCAGCGTCAGCGTCAGCGTCTGAATCAGCATCGGCATCGGCATCGGCATCGGCATCGGCATCGGCATCGGCATCAGCATCAGCATCGGCATCGGCATCAGCATCAGCGTCAGCGTCCGCGTCTGCATCGGCATCAGCGTCTGAATCGGCGTCTGCATCAGCGTCAGCGTCCGAGTCAGCATCGGCATCGGCATCGGCATCGGCATCGGCATCCGCATCCGCATCCGCATCGGCATCCGCATCCGCATCCGCGTCCGCGTCAGCGTCAGCGTCAGCGTCAGCGTCAGCGTCAGCGTCCGCATCCGCGTCCGCGTCCGCGTCCGCGTCCGCGTCCGAGTCAGCATCAGCATCAGCGTCTGAATCGGCATCGGCATCAGCGTCCGCATCGGCATCCGAGTCGGCATCAGCATCGGCATCCGCGTCAGCGTCCGCATCCGCATCCGCATCCGCATCAGCATCAGCATCAGCATCAGCATCAGCATCCGTATCCGCATCCGAGTCARCATCTGCATCTGCATCTGCATCTGCATCCGCGTCTGAATCGGCATCCGCGTCCGCGTCCGCGTCAGCATCAGCATCAGCATCAGCATCAGCATCAGCATCAGCGTCAGCGTCAGCGTCAGCATCAGCATCCGCATCCGCATCCGAGTCAGCGTCGGCGTCGGCGTCGGCGTCCGCATCCGCGTCCGAGTCAGCGTCTGCATCGGCATCGGCGTCCGCATCTGCATCTGCATCGGCATCGGCATCGGCGTCCGCATCTGCATCTGCATCTGCATCAGCATCCGAGTCGGCATCTGCATCCGCGTCCGAGTCGGCATCAGCATCGGCATCCGCGTCAGCGTCCGCATCGGCATCGGCATCGGCGTCCGCATCCGCATCCGAGTCAGCGTCTGCATCGGCATCGGCGTCAGCGTCAGCGTCAGCGTCAGCGTCAGCGTCAGCGTCAGCGTCAGCGTCAGCGTCAGCGTCAGCGTCGGAGTCGGAGTCGGAGTCGGAGTCGGAGTCGGAGTCCGAGTCGGAATCCGCATCCGAGTCCCAGTGGTCAACCGCACCCGGTGGCGCCTGCTCATCCAGGACAGGGATAGGGATCCTTGTGCCGCCACCATTGCCACTGCTGGCGGCATGCCCTGCACCGAGCGCCGCCAACGCACCCAGCCCGACCAGGCCGAGGCCCGCCAGACCAACACCAGGGGCCGCAATAAGGCCGGCGCCAAAGCCAGTCAGTTGCTCTGCGCCCAGAACGAGAGGCGAATCCGCGCCCTCCACAAGGAAAGCCGCTTCGTGGTCATGCTCGCCATCTGCGGCAACATATTCGTGGTACGAGCCGTCTTCACCCAGGCCAACCAGCTCGCCTTCATTGCCGTAGAAGTCTTCGATGATCAGTTGCGGCTGGTCGAGTTCGGTCCCTTCCAGGCTGACAAGAAGGTTCTTGCCGGAACGGCGCACGGTAATGTTTTCCGGAGCGTGGCCGGTATTGACCTGGGCCAGAATGAATTTGCCACCCTTGATGGCGTTAATACGAACGGGGGCGCCTTGCGCGGAACCGCGCAATTCGACTGTTTGTTTGATGGTGCTACCGTCAACGACGGCCATCTTCACTGAATTCGAACTCACAGATGATTCCTTTTTAGAGTGCATGTGCCGGCGAGTTTTGCCAGCGTATGGATAGAAATTGGTAAGAAATGGGTATGAAAACGACACGGCAGCCGCCGGGCTGCTGATCTACCTGTATTTTTTACGAGGGGCCCTGGAAACGGCATGGGACCGGTTTGGTTCTGGATAGGACTGGAACGAAATCCGGGTCTATTGCGGGCGTCGGTTGAGAGTCGCGAGCAATAGTGCTCACGCGTTATTTCGATTGGCGAAACAGGCGGGCATCTGGGATTTCGCCTCTCAGCCGTCGATGGCCAGAGCGGGCGTCACGCTCAAAAAAGGCCGCCAGCCAGAAAGGAAGGCGGCCCATCACGAAGCTCTGCACACGTGCGGTTTGATTCGTCGGTTTAATCGCTGGTGCGGCCCGTCGTCAGCCAGTCAACCAGCGCACCCGCAGTCGCGTATTCGCGCAGCACCGCCGCGTAGCCATCGAAACGGTTCGTCACTTCATTCACGCCGTTGCCGTAGTGATCGTTCTCCGCGGTCAACACATCGAGCAGGGTCCGTTTGCCCAGGTGGTACCACTGTTCGAAGAAGGCCTTGCGCACCTGATCGGTCTCGCCGGAAAGTCGTTCGTACTGGTCCGCGCGGCTGAGCATGGTGTGCGCATCCTGATGCGCGGCACGAATGCCATATTCGAGGTCACGCCGCTGCTGATCGAGGCGCTGCCACGTGGCCTGTGCCCGATACCCGGCCGCAGCCGTCGCCGCCTTCGTCGAACCGCCGCGGAATGCCGCCCAGTTGAGCGTCAGCATGGTCTGGGCGCCCCGTTGTCCCGCGCTCCCACCTCCGAAGCCGGTATTCGCACTGACAACCCAGTTCACCGTGGGGAGACCCGACGCTTTCACCACCTTGGCATTCAGGTCGGCTGCACTGGCTTCGGACTGAATCTGAGCCAGGCTAGGGTGAGCATCCGCCTGCTGCAGGAGTTGCGGCAGATTGCCCGGCCGGATCGGCCAGTTGCGCGCGCGTGGAATCGGCGGTGCGTTCTCGCCCACCAGTTTTTGCAGCTTCAGTTCCGCATCGCGCACCCTGGCCTCTGCGGAATCGCGCGCGGCTTCAGCTTGCAGCAGACGCGCCTTGGCCTGCGTGAGTTCGCTGCCACGACCGCGATCGACTGCCACAATTTCACCCAGCATTTTCACGAGCGTGGCCATGCGCTCGACGAATTGCTGGCTCAGCTCAACGATCTCGCGTTGCTTGCCCAGCTCGACCAGCGTGCCCGTCACCTCGAACGCATTCTGGTCGCGGGCCACGGTGTAGTTGCTGCGCGCAGCGTCCGAGAGCTGCTCACGGCTTCCAATCGTGTTCTTGGTGCGGCCCCAGTCGTACACCGTCGTAGTTACCGTCGCCGCCACCGCATTGCCGTTGTTGCTGCCATCTCGATTGGGACCGAATTGCAAACCCTGCGTTTGCGAGCCGATGTCCACTTGTGGCCACCGCAGGCCTTTGGCTTCGTCGACGTCTGCATTCGCGGCTTGGTAGGTGGCATACGCCTGCCCCACTTCGGGACTGCGCTTCTCTGCCTCCTCGACGGCGCGCAGGAAGATGCGGCGCAGCGTGGCGGAATCCATCGACCCGCTACCGGTACGGGACGGTTGCGTGTCAAGCCACTGTGCGAACGTCGCCGGGGGCGTGCGGCTTACCGGCGTCGACGGCTGCTTTACCTCGGCCAAAGTCGATCTCAGCGCACTGGTGGCATCGCTCCCCAGCGCCTGCGTTGGCGGTTTCGTCGGCTGTGCCGCTTGCGGCGGCACCAGTGGCCGGGGCGCGCCCTGCTGTACAGAACGCAGATCTTCAGCACGTCCCGATGCGCCAGCGAGGCTGGCCTGAGCCTGCGCGGCTTCGCTCCCTGCCAGGGCGAGCAACACCAAGAGTGACGAAACCAGCCATGCCACGGGACGGGTGGGCAAACCAGGGGGGCCGTCCTCGTGGGTGAGGGCTTGCCCCGTAATTTGAATCTCAGGAAAAATGTCTTGAGTCATGATCGGAACCGGTTAATTGATTGTGTGTGGCGCGGTAGCCGAACCGGAATCTCGACTCACAGAACGATGAAGCAAATCTCGTTTAAAGGGTCTATTCGGCTACTTCGCGGTGACTTGATGAACGAAACACGAAATTTCGTACCGGCTCCAATTTTCGAAAAATCAGTCATGCCGCGAAATCGGACGGCCTCACCGGCATGGCAGGACCAGTACGAATTTGCATTGCCTTCTTAACGAAATAGAGGATTGCGAAGCCAGTGTTTTGCAATTGCTTCGGGCGATGCAGGCCCTTTCAGAGGTCCCACTGATCTGAAGGTGACCTTTGGTGCGGTATCAGGCTGCAACAAATCCCGTCGCAATCCTGACCGCAACAAACCGTCGCAGACGGAAGTTGTTCGAAAAATGATGGCGGCCTTTGCGGAACCGGACGCGGTCCCGCGAGTTGGATGGCGGTCAAGGAACGGGTCTGCAGCGCGACGGCTGGCGCACCGACGCCCGACTACACAAAGGGCTTGTCTACCTCGAGGATCTGCGTGACGAAGCGACGACGACGGAGTGCATTGCCTCGTGCTTGACCTGGTGACCTCTCAGAGAAGGTCTAAGACAACGCGCACGTCGTGGTCCCGAAAAGCAGCCGCGCGAATATTGCGCCCCTTGACGGACCGCGACCAGTTGACGCCGGTCGAACTCGACGCCTGCACACCACGAAATCGTCTTTCGCAAATCTGCACAGCAGCGAGCCGCTCCGTTCAAGGGTGCCCCGCCGCAGCAACGCGGCACTGCTACACCTCGATTAGCGCTCCCGGAACGCTTCACGAGCCTTGAAAATCGGCTTCAGAATGTAGTCAAGAATGGTTTTTTCACCGGTACGGATCTCGGCCGTCGCCACCATCCCCGGCAGGATGGGCAGACTATTCCCGCCTGCCTGCAACACACTCGAGTCCGTCAGCACAAGCACGCGGTAATAGGTTGCATCGGCTCGGCCGGCTGCGGCCTTCTGGTCGTCCTTGAGGGTGTCGGGGCTGATGTGCTCAACCTTGCCCGTCAGGCCACCATAAATGCCGTAGTCGTAGGCGGTGATCTTCACCGTGGCCGGTTGACCGGGATGCAGGAACGCCACGTCCGCAGGCTTGATGCGGGCCTCCACGAGCAACTGGTCCTCCAGCGGAACGATTTCCATGATGTGCTCGCCCGGCTGGATGACCCCGCCAATCGTATTGAAGCGCACGTTCTTCACCGTGCCGTACACCGGTGCCATCACCGTCGTGCGCTGCAGGACATCGGCGCGTCCCACTACGGTTTCGCTGGTTTGCGCCAGTTCCAGTTCCAGCTTCGTCAGCTCCGAGTTCGCATCGGCCTGAAACTTGTTGCGCCGCTCGACCATCTGCGAGCGCAGGTCGTTTGCCTGACGGCGCATGCGAAGCAGTTCGACCTCGGACAGCAGTCCCTTGGCCGCCAGCGGCTCGGCCAGGCCGATTTCCTTGCCCGAAAGCGAATAGCTCTTTTCCAGCGCCGCCACGCTGTCGTCGAGCGCACGACGTCGCGCGTTGTAGGCGAGCGTCTCCTGCTTCACGACCGCAGGCACTGCTTTCACGTCGTCCGGAAACGTCAGCGGTTGGCCGTACGCCTCGGCGCGCAAACGCGCAATCGTCGCCTTCAGGCCGACTGATTTGGACCACGCTTCTCGATAGCTTGTCTGGGCACGCGTGGGGTCGATCTTTGCCAACACCTGGCCCTTCTTGACGATATCGCCTTCGCGTACATCCAGTTGTTCGAGAATCCCGCCCTCGAGACTCTGGATGACCTGTTCGCGGCTCTTCGAAATGATGGTGCCCTCGCCAAGCGTGATCTCTTCCACGCGCGCAAAGTACGCCCAGGTCAGACCGCCAGCCAGGACCGCGAGAATTAAGTAGAGCACGATCATCGAGCCCGGCGTCGACTGCGTGAGCAGCGATTCCTGGATGTCGCTCATGAATGCGGCGTCGGCTTTGCCCAGCTTCGCTTTTTTGGCACCGCGTCTGAGAATATTGACGTTCATTGCAATTGCTCCTTGTTCGGCATGCCTGCCTGCGAGTTACCCGCTTGCGCAGCGGTGGCCGGCACGACCTTTTTGCCGGCCATGATCCTGATACCCGTAGTGGCGGCCACGACGCCTGGCGCGGCGCGCGGCTTTGCGCGCGTCTGCGCTCCATCCATCGGTGCCGGCCCGCTCGTACCCGACAGTGCGGCGAGGATCCTGTCCTTTGGACCGTCGGCCACGACTTTGCCTTCCTCGACGACGACAATCCTGTCTACCAGCGCCAGCAGGGAGGGCCGATGTGTCACCACAACGATCGCCTGCCCAGCGGTTGCGCGCGCCAGGTGCTCAAGGAAGACCGCCTCGGTCTGGGTGTCCATCGCGCTGGTCGGTTCATCGAGCAGCAGAAGCTGCGGCCGGGCGAGCAGGCTGCGTGCCAACGACACCAGTTGACGCTGGCCCCCTGAGATGCCCTGTCCGCCTTCTCCGATCGGAAGGTTGATGCCCTGGGGATGGCGGCTGGCGATCTGGTCAAGTCCGGTCAGACGGATCACGCGCAGAAACTCGTCGGCGCTCGCTTCTGGTCGGCCGATCATCACGTTTTCGCGCAGGCTGCCGTGAAAGAGACGCGCGTCTTGGCCCACGTAACCCACGGCCTTGCGCCAGTCGGCCAGATCAATCTGCTCGACGTCCAGACCGCCCGTGAACATCTGACCTCCGACCGGTGCGTAGAGACGCGCCATCACACGCAGCAAGGTCGATTTACCGCTACCAATGCGGCCCAGGACGGCAACCCGTTCCCCGGCCTCGATGCTCAGGTTGACGTCCTTCAGAACCGGCGGACTCGGTTGCGTCGTCTGCGCAGGGTACGAGAAGCAGACGTCCTTCAAGGTGATTTGCCCCGAGAGCGGCGGCTTGGGCAGATACGTGCGTGACGGATCTCGATCGACGGGCATCGCCATCAGGCTGTTCAACGAATGCAGCGCGGCCTTCGCTTGCTGGAAGCGCAAGGCCAGTCCCATCACTTGGCTCAGCGGTGCAGTAATACGGCCGGCCAATATCACGGTACCGATCAGCGCACCTTGCGTCAGCTCGCCTGCATCAATCAAGTACACGCCTAGCACGACCAGCACCACCGTCTGCAGCTGCTGCAAGAAAGTGATGAAGCTCGTGGCCTTGCTGGAAATCTGGCGCGACTTCATCGACGAGGACGCAGCCATGGCGCTAAAGGTCTCCCAACGCTTTTGCATGTGGCCTTCGCCACCCACCGCCTTGAGGGTTTCCAGGCCCTCCACCGACTCGATCAGCACGCCCTGCTTAAGCGACGCCTCATTGAGGTTATCTTTCATGATCCGGGCAAGCGGCCACTGCACGAACAGACTCGCCCCGATGATCAGTGGGATCATCAGCAATGGCACCCAGCCGAGCGAACCGCCAACCGCGAACACTACGCCCACGAAGACCAGCACGAACGGCAGATCGGAGATCGCCGAGAGCGTCGCGGAGGACGCGAAGTCGCGCACCGACTCGAACTCGCGCAGTTGGTTGGCGAATGAACCCGCCGACGCCGGCTTGTGCTCCATTCGGATCGAGAGCGCCTGCCGGAACAGACGCGTGCCCATGACGAGGTCAGCCTTCTTGCCGGCCACGTCCAGCAAACGGCTCCGCACATGCCGCGAGATCCCTTCGAACAGCATCGCAATGCCCACCCCGATCGCCAGCGACCAGAGCGTGACGTAGGCTTGGTTGGGTACCACGCGGTCGTACACATTCATCGTGAAAAAGACGGTGGCAAGACCCAGCACATTAATCAGCAACGCGCCGAGCGCCGCACTCGCGTAGTAGCGCCGATAACGCCACAGCGTGCCCAGCAGCCAGTGACCGGCCGGCTCGCCGTTGTCTCCCTCGCGCAGTTCGACCCGAGCCGTCGGCTTGACCAGAATGGCGTAGCCCGCATAGATCTCATCCATTTCTTCTTGGGTGTACTCCACCGGCTCGGGGCCGAATTCCGGCACCATCACCTGATACAGGACGCGGCTTTTGGCTTCGTTGTCCGGGTTCGCCCGACGGCCTAGCAGAACGCAGCCGCCCATGCGGCGATGCAGCAAAATGACCGGCAGCACGTGCCCCGGCAGCAATTGCAGGCGGCGCTCCACCAAGCCCGCCGTAAGGCCCGCATTTGACAGGGCATCCAGCGCCAGTGACGGCGCAAGCATGCCGCTCTTCGGCAGCCCGGCGGTCAGTGCCTCCGCCGTCCTGCCACAGCCGTAGCGCTCACAGATCCACATCACGGAACCGAGGAGGCCATCCTCGTTGGTGAGCGCCTGGGGCGCGGCCTGCATGTCAGGCAAAACGTCTTGAGTCATAATCGGAACCGGTTAGATTGCTCGTATGTGGCGCGATGATTGAACCGGACCCCGCCACGCAGAACAATGAAATAAGGTTCGTCGTTTAAAGGGTCGATTCGGCTAACTTCGCGTGACTTGATGAACGAAGCATGAAATTTCGTAAGGGCCCCAATTGTCGGAAGATCAGTCACCCGGCGAAATCAGACAACGGCAACAGCGGGGCAGGACCAGTACGAATTTGCCTTGCGTCTGTCTCCCCTGTGCTGATTCAGTGCCCAGCGGGTTTTTCACCCGTTACGTTCATACCCCTACCAATGCAATACGGTTCAAGTCCGTCAAGTCCGATGTCTTCTGATTGCGGGCACGTTGCAAAAACAGGTCGTTATGCTCGACAGATAAAGGACGCCCCGAAATGGACGATCTCTCCATCCGCGTCATGCTTGCCGATGATCACCCCTTCATCGTTGCCGGACTGCTCCACCTGCTTAGAGAAGACCGCACCCTCAAGATCGTTGGCACCTGCGCGAACTCGACCGAACTGATCGCGGCACTCGGCACCCAGCCATGCGATGTGCTGGTGTCCGATTACTCCATGCCGGGCGGTGAGTACGGTGACGGCATTACTCTGTTTTCTTTTCTGCGGCGCCGATTTCCGGCCATGCGGATTGTTGTGCTGACGATGGTCGACAACGCGGGGACCATCCGCTCCCTACTCAAGCTTGGCATTCAGTGCATTCTCAGCAAGGCCGACGGGCTGAGCCATTTGCTCGCTGCGATTCACGGCGCGTATGCGCAGGGTCGTTATTTTTCTCCCAGTATTTCGGGAATCGTCTGGCAACTCGACGTCGAAACGCAAACCTCCAGTAGCCGGGCGCTCACTCATCGCGAATCCGAAGTGATCCGGCTCTTCGTATCAGGGCGTTCGGTCAACGAGATCGCGGCTGAGCTCAAGCGCAGCAAACAGACCATCAGCTCACAGAAATCCAACGCGATGCGTAAGCTCGGGGTGGCGAACGACACTGAATTGATCAAGCACTCTATTGGCACGGCGCTTGCCGCCATACCGGACGACGGCCCGCGTGAGCCGCCAGACACGGCGCAGTCACACGGGGCTTAACGCGTGCAGGCGAGGGGCGGAACGGACGATTCCGCCTGCCGACAGGTCAACGCGAGGCAATCGATCCCCTCTTCGAAATGTGCACAAATCCAGGGCTCGCTGCTTGGTCGAGCAGACGCTCCGTGACAGGCAGTGTGAGCCTCACACGCGCCGGACAGCCTTGCCTCAGCGGTTTCAACGCACCGGGAGTTTGTCGTACTCGCCCTAAACTTCGGCCACATGAAAAAAGCCGAGATCGAACCTTTCTTCGCGACGCTCCAGGCCGCAAATCCCACCCCCGAAACCGAACTCGAATACAGCACGCCCTTCGAGTTGCTCGCCGCCGTGCTGCTGTCGGCGCAGGCGACGGATGTGGGCGTGAACAAGGCGACGCGCAAGCTTTTTCCGGTCGCCAACACACCGCAAGGCATTCTCGACCTCGGCATCGAAGGGCTCGAGAGCTATATCAAGACCATCGGCCTCTACCGCAGCAAGGCAAAGCATCTGATGGAAGCGTGCCGCATGCTGGTGGAGCATCACGGCGGTGAAGTCCCGAGGACACGCGCCGAGCTCGAAGCGCTGCCGGGCGTCGGCCGCAAGACGGCGAATGTGGTGCTCAACGTCGCCTTCGGCGAACCGACGATGGCGGTCGACACGCACATCTTCCGCGTCAGCAACCGCACGGGGCTGGCGCCGGGCAAGACGCCGCTGGAGGTCGAACTCAAGCTGGAGAAGCGGGTACCGCCCGAATACCGGTTACACGCTCATCATTGGCTGATCCTGCACGGACGCTACGTCTGCGTGGCGCGCAAGCCGATATGCTGGAAATGCGCGGTGGCGCCCTACTGCGACTACAAGCCCAAGACGCCGCCGCCCTGAAGATCCATTTCGCCAGGTTCGCCGAGTTCGATGCTCACACACTCGCCGAACGCGATCGGTTGCGCGGGCCACTGATCCGATCGCTCGACGCATCGCATGCCGTCTCGCAGCAGCCACACCGCGCGAATTACGCCGGCATGCGTGATCCAGATGGCGTCGCGCCCGCCTGCGCGCCACGCATCGAAGGCGTGCCCCACCCGCTGCATGAATTGGCGCGTGCTTTCGCCACTGGCGCCGGCGCGCGTATCCGCGAAGTCGCGGGTCCACGCCTCGAATTCGGCGGCGTCAATGGCGGACCAGGGACGTCCCTCCCAATGGCCGAGGTCCATCTCGGCGAGGCGCGAGTCGTGATTGGCTCGCAAGTCGGGCCGCAACGCGACGATGGCTTCCGCGAGTTCGGCGCAACGCGACAACGGCGAGCAAATCATCGGTGCGCCGACAGGCAAGTGCTGCGCAACGCGCTCGGCCGTGGCGCGCGTCACTTCAGGCAGCACCGTAACATCGGTGCGTCCATAGCAAAGGCCCTCGGCGGCAGTGGTTTGCGCATGGCGCACGAGCAGAAGCCTCATGCCCGCAGAACCTTCATGCCTGCCAGGCCAGCGCGAGATAGATCGCCAGTTCGCAAACCTGCTGGGTAGCGCCCAGGCCATCGCCCGTGAAGCCACGAAGCCTACGCTTCAGCAAGCGCGCGATGTACAGCGCAGCCAGCGCACACAAGAGCATCGCCGCCAATCCCCGCGTCCATCCGAGCGCCGCCAGCAGCCACGCCGCCGCAGGCAGCGACCACGCAACACCGGCCAGCAACGCACCGCTGCCGATCGCATCGGCCAACGGCTTGGACTTGCTCGCCGCGCCTTCATCGCCGACATAGGGCAGCCAGCGAATCAGGAACAGGGGCGCAAGGCGCGAAAGCACATGGGCGCAGACGAGCGCCAGCGCCACCGTGGGCATGCCCTGCCCCGCCAGCGCCGCCAGCAGTGCGATCTTCAGGCCCAGCGCCAGCACCAGCGCGATCGCGCCGAAGGCGCCAATGCGCGAGTCCTTCATGATCTCCAGCGCCCGCACACGATCGACCGACCCGCCGAGTCCGTCCGCGACATCGGCCAAGCCATCTTCGTGGAACGCGCCCGTCATCCACACGGTTGCCGCCGTCGAGAGCACCGCTGCCACCAACGCACCCGCCAAGCCCGGAAGCCCGACCTGCGCGACACAGAACACGCCCGCGCCGACCGCGCCCACCAGCCAGCCGACGCCCGGAAAATGCGCGGCACTCGCCCGCAGCATCGCGGGACTGAAACCGACCCATCCCGCCAGCTGTCCCGTGACCGGAACGCGCGTGAAAAACTGCAGCGCCAGCAAGAAGTGGCGCACGCCGTTCATGGGGCGTCCTGCCGCGAAACGCCCGCGGATTCGAAACTGGCCATCTCACGCAGGATGCGGCAGGAGGATTCGAGCAACGGCCAAGCGAGTGCCGCGCCCGAGCCTTCGCCGAGCCGCAAATCGAGCTTCAGCAAAGGCTGAAGTCCGAGGAAGTGCAACAGCAGGCGATGGCCCGGCTCCGCGGACTCATGAGCCGCCACACAACGCTGCACGACGTTCGGGCGCAGCGCCTGCGCGACCAGAACCGCAGCGCTGGCAATGAAGCCGTCGAGCACGATCACCCGTCGCTCATCCGCTGCCTGCAACACGGCGCCCACGAGGGTGGCGATCTCGAATCCGCCCAGCGCCGCCAGTGCACCAAACGGATCGGTGGCCTCTGCATGCAGTTCAAGCACTCTCCGCAGCACCTGCCGCTTGTGGGCTCGGCCGGCGGCATCGAGCCCGGTGCCGGCGCCGGTGCAGGCGTCGATGTCCTGGTGGGTCAGGCGTGCCAGCAGCATGGCGGCGGCCGACGAGTTGCCGATGCCCATTTCACCCAGCAGCACCACGTTGCCGGGAAGTTCTCGCACGAGAGCCATGCCGTTGGTGATGGCCTGTTCGCACTGCGCCGCGGTCATGGCCGGGCCGACGGAGGCGTCCGCCGTGCCAGAGGCGATCTTGCGAATGAGCAGACCCTCGCGCGGATCGAAATCGTGTCGGACGCCGCAGTCCACCACGGTCAACGCCAGGCCGTGCTGCCGCGCGAGCACGCTCACGGCCGCGCCGCCGGCCAGGAAGTTTTCAACCATCTGCCATGTCACGTCGCTTGGGTAGGCCGAGACCCCCCGAGCGGCCAGCCCGTGGTCCGCAGCGCAGACCAGCATCTGCGGCCGATCGAGCACCGGCTCCGACGTGCTGAGGATGGACCCCAGCCGCAGGGCCAGCGCCTCCAGCGCGCCCAATGCGCCGACCGGCTTGGTCTTGCTGTCCAGGAGGTGTTGCAGGCGCTCGGCCAGGGCGGTGTCGGCGATGTCTTCGACGGGGGGAAGGTTTAACGTCATTCGGTCATTCGATCAGGGAACGGAGCACACCCGGTTGAAAGTGGGCGTCAACATGGTCGGCGAGGCCATCGAACACGGTGTCCAGGGTGCGGGCAGCGACACCGAAAAGCGCCTGCAGCACCGCCGGGTCCTCAAACAGGCCGTGCAGATAGAGCCCGAGCACATTGCCTGCCGCATTCTGCCAAGCCAATTCGTCAGGCATGACGGCAATGGCGCGATCGCCCGCCGCAGCCATGGCCGCATGCTCGGCCGTCTGCCCGTGGTGGATTTCATAGCCGCGCACGATGATGCCCGACAGCGCGGCCCATTCGCCAGACACTGACGCGAAGGTGGCTTCGCGATGGCGCACGGTCTTGTCCGACGCGAACAGCGTGACCACCGGCAGCAGTCCGAGCCCCGGCCCGTTGCCATCGACGCCGTGCGGATCGATGAGCGCCTCGCCCAGCATCTGCAGTCCGCCGCAGACACCGAGCACCGCGCCGCCGCGCGCCGCATGTGCGGTCACCGCGCGGTCCAGGCCCTGCTGGCGCATCCAGGCCAAGTCGCCACTGGTGTGCTTGGAGCCGGGCAGGATGATCCAGTCCGCGCCCGCCACATCGGCAGGGCTGCGCGCCCATTGCAGTCGCACGCCGGCAATGTTCTTGAGCGGCTGGAACTCGTCGAGGTTGCTGATGCGCGGATAGGCCACCACCGCGATCGTGCGCGTCACCTCGCCGCTGGCGGTGCTGCGGTCATCGAACAAGCCGTCTTCTTCCGGCAACCCGTGCTGCCACCACATCGGGAGGGTCGCAACGGTCGGCACACCGGTCAGATCCTGCAGTTGCCGCGGCGCCGGCGCGAGCAGCGATTCATCGCCGCGAAATTTGTTGAGCACGAAGCCGGCCAGCAGGTCACGGTCAGCGGGCGGCATCAGCGCCCAGGTGCCGTAGAGGTGCGCGAAAGCACCGCCGCGATCGATGTCGGTCACCAGCAGGCAGCGCGCATTCACGTGGCGGGCAACGCGCAAGTTGACGATGTCGCTCGCCATCAGGTTGATCTCGGCCGGCGAGCCCGCGCCTTCGATGACGACGACGTCGTTCTCCGCGCGAAGCTCATCGAGCGCGCCGGCGATCTGCGGCCAGACGCGTTCACTGCGCCCGCGCCACGGAAGCGCGGTCAATTCGGGACTGACCTGCCCCAGCAGCACGACCTGGCTGTGGGTATCCCGCTCGGGTTTCAGCAGCAAGGGATTCATGCGCACGTCAGGCTCGGCGCGAGCGGCAAGCGCCTGGAAGTACTGAGCGCTACCGATCTCGCCACCCAGCACGACCCGCGCGTTGTTGCTCATGTTCTGGGCCTTGAAAGGCGCCACCTTGAGCCCCTGCCGCGCATACCAGCGACACAGCGCAGTTGCGATCCAGCTCTTGCCAGCGCCGCTGGTGGTGCCCAGCACCATGACGCAGCGGGCTCGAGGCCCTGGCACATTGGAAATCATGGGCGCGATTGTCCTTCACGTGAGCTGCGCAGGCTCGTCCGCCCATGACCCGTCTCAGCGCGCCGCGACGTGCGCGCTCGAATCCCCTGCAGCGACTTGCGTGTCCCAGCTCCCGCCCAAGGCGCGGATCAGGCTGACCGTCGCCTGGTATTGCGCCGAGCGCACTTGCAATGCCTGCCGACGGTTCTGCAGTTCCTGGCGGCGGGCGTCGAGCAAATCGAGCTGGCTGACCAGCCCATTGCGATAGCGCGAATTCGACAGCGCCGTCGCCCTGGTCGCGGACGTCACCGCCCTGCCCTGCACCTGGGACTGTTCCGAAAGAATGCGCAGTGACGAGAGCTGGTCTTCGACTTCCCTGAAAGCCTCCAGCACCTGGGCCCGATAGCTGACGAGCGCACCATCGAGTTGCGCTGACGCGTTCTGCACCCCCGCCTCGCGCCGTCCACCATCGAAGATCGGCAAGGCGAGCAGCGCACCGATTCCCCACGATTTCGCCGACCAATTGAGCAGATCGCTGAAGTCGGACGACGCATAACCGCCGCCGGCCGTCAGTGCAATGTTCGGGAACCACGCAGCTTGCGCGACGCCGACGCGCGCCTGCGCTGCCAGCACCGATTTCTGCGCGGCGGAGATGTCCGGCCGGCGGGTCAGCACCGTCGCGGGCACGCCGGCCGGGATCGTCGGCAATGCCGTCGACCAGCTCTCGGTCGTCACGCCGAACTCCGAGGCGTTGTCTCCGGCGAGGACGGCGAGCGCGTGTTCCAGTTCGGCCCGACGCCGATCG
Source organism: Variovorax sp. 05N34 (assembly GCF_056397405.1). Taxonomy (NCBI): domain Bacteria; kingdom Pseudomonadati; phylum Pseudomonadota; class Betaproteobacteria; order Burkholderiales; family Comamonadaceae; genus Variovorax; species Variovorax sp. 05N34. The sequence continues at coordinate 579,557 of NZ_JBFTNI010000004.1, read as the reverse complement.
AGCGTGAGGCCGTYGGACTCCGTGGAAGCGACTTCGGTCTCCACGCGTGCGACATCGAGTTCGGCGATGTCTCCTGCTCGCTGGCGGCTCTGGGTGAGTTTCAGCGTGTCGCGGTAAGCCTCGACCGTGTCGCGCACCAACTCGCGTTCGGCGTCCACCGAGCGCAGCAGCAGATAGGTCTGAGCCGTTTCGGCCTCGATCAGCAGCCGCGTGCTCTGCAGCAGTCCCTCGCGCGAATCCGCATCAAGGCGCGCTGCATCGCTTGCTCGCGAGAGCTTGCCGAACAGATCGACCTCGTACGACAGATCGGCCCCCGCGGTGATGAGCGACGAGGGCTTCGGGCTCAGGTTGCGGTCCAGCCCGGCGCTGCGCACTCCGCCCGCCACTGCGCGAAGCTGCGGCGACCGATCGGCATCGGTGCTGCGAGCCAAGGCACGCGCTTCGGCAAGGCGCGCAGCCGCAGCCTGGATGTTGGTGTTGCGGGCGTTCGCGCTTTCGATCAGCTTGTCCAGCACCGGATCGTTGAAGGCGCGCCACCACTCGCCGCGTGGTTGCGCCTCCGCAGGCTGGGTGCGCGTCCAGGCGCCTTCGCCGGGCTTGGCTGCCAATTCCTTGAACTGCGCTGGCGGCGTGAAGGATGGCGGCTCGGCCGGCGTGCTCGCGCAACCGGCGAGCACCAGTGCCGCGAGAAGCGGCAGCAATGCCGCGCGCCAAGGACTTGCGTTTCCTTGTGTCTTGTTTTTCATGGTCAGCTTTCCAAAGACTTCAGGGGTGCGGCGGGCATCGGCCGCAGCGGTCCGCCGCCAGCCGGCGCGGTAGCGAATGCGTCGACATGCGGCACCTCGCCGTGCAGCCTGAGCGGGCGATTGCCCGTCATGCGCCGCAGCAGCACATAGAACACGGGCGTCAGGAACAAACCGAAAGCCGTCACGCCGATCATTCCGGAGAACACCGCGATGCCCATGGCCTTGCGCATCTCGGCGCCCGCACCCGTGGACAACACGAGCGGCAGCACGCCCATGACGAACGCCATCGAAGTCATCAGGATGGGCCGCAGCCGCAACCGGGCTGCCTCGACCGCTGCCTGTATCGGCGAGCGCCCGGCAAACTCCAGCTCGCGCGCGAACTCCACGATCAGGATCGCGTTCTTCGCCGACAGGCCGACGAGCACCATCAGCCCGATCTGCGTGAAGACGTTGTTGTCGCCCTTCGACAGCCACACGCCGGTCATTGCCGCGAGCAAGCCCATCGGCACGATCAGGATGATCGCGATCGGCAGCGTGAGGCTCTCGTACTGCGCGGCCAACACCAGGAACACCAGCAGGATCGCGAGCGGAAACACCCACAGCGCGGAGTTGCCTGCAAGGATCTCCTGGTAGGTCAGCTCCGTCCACTCGAAGCTGATGCCCTTGGGCAGCGTCTCCGCGGCGATGCGCTCGATGGCGGCCTGCGCCTGCCCCGACGAGAAGCCGGGCGCCGGTCCCCCGTTGATGTCGGCCGAAAGGAACCCGTTGTAGCGCATCGCGCGTTCCGGCCCATAGCTCGGCTGGATGTTCATCAGCGCGGACAAAGGCACCATCTCGCCGCTGGCCGAACGCACCTTGAGCAGGCCGACATCCTCGGCGCGAGCCCGGTACGGCGCATCGGCTTGCACACGCACGCTGTACGTGCGGCCGAAGCGATTGAAGTCATTCGCATACAGGCTGCCGAGGTAGATCTGCATGGTGTCGAAGACGTCCGTCACAGAGACGCCCAGCTGGCGCGCCTTCGTGCGGTCGATGTCGGCGTAGAGCTGCGGCACGTTGACCTGCCAGCTCGTGAACATGCCCGCGAGTTCCGGCGTCTGGTAGGCCTTGGCCATGAAGGCCTTCACCGCGCCATCCATGGCCGCGTAGCCCAGGGAGCCCCGGTCTTCCAACTGCAGCTTGAATCCGCCGGTGGTCCCCAGCCCCTGGACCGGCGGCGGCGGAAAGATCGCAATGAATGCATCCTGGATCTGGCTGAACTGCGCATTGAGCTGCCCGGCGATCGCACCTGCGCTGAGGTTCGCGGCCTTGCGCTCGTCGAAGTCCTTCAGGCTCACGAAGACGATGCCGGAGTTCGAGCTGTTCGTGAAGCCGTTGATCGACAAGCCCGGGAAGGTGATCGCGTGCTCCACCCCCGGTTGCTTCATCACGATGTCGTTCATGCGGCGCGTGACTTCTTCCGTTCGGTCGAGCGTGGCGCCATCAGGCAACTGCGCGAAGCCGATCAGATATTGCTTGTCCTGCGCGGGCACGAAGCCGCCCGGCACCGCCTTGAAGAGCCCGAAGGTCACGCCCACCAGCGCGAGATAGATCACCATCATCAGCGCCTTGCGCGAGATAGCCCCCTTCACGCCGCTGCTGTAGCCCTCGGCGCCGCGGTGGAACACCCGGTTGAAGCCACGGAAGAAGCGGCCGAACACACGGTCCATGCCGCGCGTCAGCGCATCCTTTGGCGCATCGTGGCCGCGCAGCAGCAATGCCGCGAGCGCCGGCGACAAGGTCAGCGAATTGATCGCCGAGATCACCGTCGAGATCGCAATCGTCAGCGCGAACTGGCGATAGAACTGCCCCGTCAGGCCGCTGATGAAAGCCAGCGGCACGAACACCGCGACCAGCACCAGCGCGATCGCGATGATCGGCCCCGACACCTCGCGCATCGCCCTGTAGGTGGCCTCGCGCGGACTCAGGCCGGCCTCGATGTTGCGCTCCACGTTCTCGACCACCACGATCGCGTCGTCCACCACGATACCGATCGCAAGCACCAGACCGAACAGGCTCAGCGCGTTGATCGAGAAGCCGAAGAGATGCATCACCGCGAAGGTGCCGATCACCGAGATTGGGACTGCGAGCAGCGGAATGATCGACGCGCGCCATGTCTGCAGGAACAGGATGACGACCAGGACCACCAGCGCGATGGCCTCCAGCAGCGTGTGGATCACCGACTCGATCGAGGCACGCACGAACTGCGTCGGGTCGTAGACGATGCTGTAGTCCACGCCGTCGGGCATGTTCTTCTTCAGCTCGGTCATCGTGGCGCGCACGTCGTTCGAGATTTGAATCGCGTTCGAGCCTGGCGCCGCGAAGATCGGCACCGCGACGGCATCCTTGTTGTCGAGCAGCGAGCGCAGCGCATAGCTCGACGCACCGAGCTCGAGGCGCGCCACGTCACGCAGCCGCGTCACGGCGCCGTCCGAACTGGCCTTCACGATGATGTCGCCGAACTCGTCCTCGGTCTGCAGGCGGCCTTGTGCGTTGATCGAAATCTGCATGTCCACACCCGGCAGGCCCGGCGATGCACCGACCACGCCCGCGGCTGCCTGCACGTTCTGTTCGCGGATGGCTCGCACCACGTCGCTTGCCGAAAGTCCGCGCTGCGCCATCTTCTGCGGATCGAGCCAGACGCGCATCGAATAGTCACCCGAGCCGAACAGCTGCACGTCGCCGACACCCTGTACGCGCGCCAGCCGGTCCTTGACGTTGAGCACCGCGTAGTTGCGCAGGTAGGTCATGTCATAGCGGCCGTTGGGCGACAGCAGGTGCACCACCATCGTGAGATCTGGCGAGCTCTTGATGGTCGTGATACCGAGCCGGCGCACTTCTTCGGGCAGCCTGGGCTCGGCTTGCGAGACGCGGTTCTGCACCAGTTGCTGCGCCTTGTCGGGATCGGTGCCGAGCTTGAAGGTCACCGTCAGCGTGAGCAGGCCATCGGTAGTGGCCTGGCTGCTCATGTAGAGCATGCCTTCGACCCCGTTGATGGATTCCTCAAGCGGCGTGGCCACGGTCTCGGCGATCACCTTCGGGTTCGCGCCGGGGTAGTTGGCCCGCACCACGATCGATGGCGGCACCACTTCGGGATACTCGGAGATCGGCAGCCCGCGCAGCGCGATCAGGCCCGCGATCAGCATCAGGAGCGAGAGCACGCCGGCAAAGATCGGCCGGTCGATGAAGAACTTGGAAAGATTCATGGTGATTCCCCCGTCATGGCCGGGATCAGGATTTCGCGTCCGCGACGCGCTGTGTTTGCGGGCTTATCTCGGACTTGGCGTCCATCGTCACCGTCTGCGGCGTCACGATCGCGCCGGGCCTGATGTGCTGCAGGCCGTTGACCACCACGCGCTCGCCTGGCTTGAGCCCCTTGGTCACGACGCGCAAGCCGTTGACGGGCGCACCGAGCGCGACTTCGCGGTACTCGGCCTTGTTGTCTTCGCCGATGACCATCACGAACTTCTTGTTCTGGTCGGTGCCGACTGCGCGCTCGTTCACGAGCAAGGCCATGTCGCTGTGCGCCTGGCCCATGCGGATGCGCGCGAACTGTCCAGGGATGAGCGCGCCGTCCTTGTTGTCGAAGGCCGCGCGCACCCGCACGGTGCCGCTCTTTGCATCGACCTGGTTGTCGATGAGCTGCAAGCGGCCGACGTAGGGCGTGCCGTCCGTGCCGGCGGTGCCCATCTGGACAGGAATGCCCTCGATGGTCGAACGGGCGCTCGAGCCTCCCGGCAAGTCCCTGAGCGCGCGCACCACGATCTGCTCGTCGGCGTCGAAACTCGCATAGATGGGGCTGACGGAAACCAGCGTCGTCAGCACCGGTGCGCCAGGGCCGGCCGCCACCAGATTGCCCACCGTCACCTCCAGCTTGCCGATGCGCCCGGCGACCGGCGCGCGCACCTGCGTGTAGCCGAGATTGAGCCGCGCGCTTTGCAGCGATGCTTGCGCCGCGCGGAGGCTGGCCTCGGCCTCGCGACCGGCATTGGTGCGTTCGTCGAGCTCGCGCTGGGCAATCGCCTGCTCGGCCCAAAGACGGCGTGCACGCTCCTGCTCGCTGCGGGTGAAGGCCACCCGCGCCTGAGCCGAAGCGACTTGCGCTTCGGCGCGGTCCACCTCGGCGGCGTACGGCGCCGGATCGATCGTGATCAGCAATTCGCCCGATTTGACCAACGCGCCCTCGCGGAAATGCACGGCCTGCACCGCACCGGCGACCCTGGATCGCACGTCCACCCGCTCGACCGCTTCGAGCCTGCCCGAGAACTCGTCCCAGGTGTTGATGTCGCTCGCCGCCACCGTTGCCACGGACACAGGCACCGCCTGTGGCGCCGAAGCGCTCGGGCTGTTGGCCTGGGCATTGAGGCTGTGAAAGCCGAGCGCTGCGGACGCGATGGCGACGATGGCGGTGACGCCGGTCACTGCCGGCCAGAGACCGCGCCGGGTCAGGGAAGAAAGCTTGGAGTTCGACATGGTTCGTCCTTTTGGAGACTTCTTGGGATGCAAATCGCCCTCCCGCGCGGGTAGCGCAGGACAGCGGGAAAAACATGGGGATCGACTTGGGAGCGCGGGGGCGTGTGCCGAAATAGCGTTGCGCAGACGAAAGCGTCACCGGTGCGACGGTCGTTCATCGCACCGATCGAGGTGAGGTCACCTCAGCTTTCGGGGTCCATCCCGCGCAACGGGATCTCGGCGCACGTCTGCCGTGCGTCGCCGCTCAGTGAGGCGGCGGTGCCGCGCTGAAAAACTCGCGGAAGTGTTTCTGAACGACAGCTTCGCAGGCCGCGCAGCCGGGGTCGTCGGGCTTGAACAGTGCTTCGGGCCAGTTCGAAGCGGCGGGCAGCACATTGGCGCTGACGTCGATGCCGGCCCCGCCCAGCCGCTGCGCAAAGGCCAGGGCTTCGTCGCGCATCGGATCGTCCTTGCCGACCAGCACCAGCGTTCGCGCCACCTGGGCCAGCCTGAGCGAGCCGCCCGGAACCGCATAGGGGTGCGTCGCATTGACGGGTCGGCTCAGGTACTCCTGCCAGCCCGACGCCCAGCGGCACTGCACGGCATCGCCTTTCGCCTGCCGCAGCGATGCCGTTCCCGTGCACGGGTCAAGCATCGGCGACAGCAGGATCTGCCCGGCCAGCGGAGGATGTGACCGGTCGCGCGCCATCAGGGCGACCGCCGCGGCCAGGTTGCCGCCAGCCTCTTCGCCAGCAAGAAACACCTCCGCGCCCTTGCCGCCCAGTTTGGTCCGCTGCTTGTAAAGCCACTCGAGCGACGCGAAGCCGACTTCGATGGGTTCGGGGAACGGAGCCTTCGGGGCGAGTGGATAGTCCAGCGACACCACCACCGCACCGGCGCCGACCAGCAGCCGGGCCACATTGCGGCCGTTGTCCAGGTCACCGCAGACAAAGGTGCCGCCATGGAAATGCAGCACCAGCGGCACCGTGGCACCCCTGGCGCGCTCGCCGTAGACGCGGGCCCGTACCGCCTCGCGGCCGGGCAGTTCGATGCGGATGTCCTTTTCGGCATCCCGCACGGTGGCCGGGGAGCCTTCGGCGATCGACGGGGATGTTGGGGTTGACATGGACGACCTCTGTGGATGGACGATAGGTGGAATATAAGTCTCTGGTCCGTTGCTGCAACCAGACACCGGACCCCACTCTGTTTCCATTGGAAGAACAATCGACCTGAGAGGCCGTGTGAGAATCCCGCTCCCCCGGCCCCCCCGCCAACTGGCGCCCGTCCCATCCCAGGAGCAGCATAGATGGATCAGATCCAGGCCATGCGGATCTTTGTCCGCGTCGTCGAGGCAGGCACTTTCACCCGCGCAGCGGATTCGCTCGGCCTGCCCAAAGGCACCGTCACCAAGCAGATCCAGGCGCTGGAGTCGCGCCTGCACGTGAAGCTGCTCAATCGCACGACGCGGCGCGTCACTGTCACGCCTGACGGCGCCGCCTATTACGAACGCACCGCCCGGCTGCTGAATGACTTCGACGACATCGAGTCGAGCATGACCAACGCGCAGGCCAATCCCACGGGGCGATTGCGGATCGATGTCGGCTCGTCAATGGCGCGGCTCGTCATCCTGCCGTCGCTTGCAACCTTTTGCGACCGTTATCCGGACATTCAGGTCGACGTGGGGGTCAGCGATCGGCCCGTCGACCTCATTACGGACAACGTCGACTGCGTGATTCGGGGCGGCGATTTGACCGACCAGTCACTGGTGGCCCGGCGCATCGGCAACCTGCCCTGGATGACCGTGGCCTCGCCCGCATACATCAAGCGCTATGGCGTGCCGCAGCACCCTTCGGACATCGAAAAGCGCCACCTCGTGGTGAGCTTCTTCTCCGGCAGCACCCGCCGCGTGTATCCACATGAATTCCATCGCGGCGAAGAGCAACTGGAGATCGCGGGGCCCTATCGCGTCTCCGTCAACGACAGCAATGCGCACATGACGGCCGTGCTGGGGGGCTTCGGCCTCTCACAGGTCATTACTTATATGGCGGAGCCTTACATTGCCAGCGGCGAGTTGGTTCAGATCCTGCCGGACTGGACCCGGCCGCCGCTTCCGGTGCATGTGGTGTATCCGCCCAACCGGCACCTGAGCGCCAAGGTTCGCGCCTTCGTCGACTGGGCCGCGGAACTGTTCGCGAAGCATCCGCAACTGCAGCGCATTTGAAGTCGGCGGAGGAAGTAGCGGCGGAAGGCGCGCATTGCAGCCTTGTCGCGCAGTGTCATGCGCCTTCCTCCGACACGGCGGTGTGCACTTGGCGAGCAGTTTGCCCGTGAGGAGGCGACATGAACAGCTTGCGGAACGAGCAGATCCCGCGCCAGGCATCTGGCGACCCTGCGCTTGGGGAAGCCGGATATGTGATGGAGTGGGTCATCGATTCGGCAAACTACTGCGGCGAACACGAGCGCCTCACGCGACGCGCTCTCGCCGAACGCATCGCCGCATTGCGGGGGCTGCAGTACTACGGGCTGGTGAGCCATCGTCCGCCGCCGCCGGGCCCCCTGTACTTCGTACCGAGCGATACCGTGGAAACCCACCGGGCGCAGGCCATCGGCATTCGCAGCGAAGACGATTTCTTCGGCGGCGCGGTGCCCTTCCGCTATGTCGCGACCAAGGCCATCAGCCATCCGCTGCACGATGACAGCGCGGAAGGCCCGCGTGACTGGGTCGAATCGTTTGCACCGCGCGTCCGCAAGTGCGTCTTGCCCGGCACGACCGCATTCAGCGAAGCCGATGCGCGCCGCGCCGGCCGTGTGCTGTTGTCCAAAGGCGATGTCAGGCTGAAACCGGTGCGAGCCACGGGCGGCAATGGGCAGACAGTGGTGAGGGACGCCGCTTCTCTCGACCGAACGCTGGCCAACATTCCGGACATCGCGACGGACGGCGTCGTCCTCGAGCGCAATCTCCACGACCCGCGCACCCTCAGCGTCGGTCAGGTGAAGATCGGCGGGCTGACCATCAGCTATTACGGCCTGCAGCGGCTCACGCAGAACCATCGTGGACATTGGGTCTACGGAGGCTCCGACCTGACCGCCGTGCGAGGCGGCTTCGATGCGCTCGACCAGTTGCAGCTTCAACCCTCGCTGCAATTGGCGATCGAGCAGGCAGCGGTCTATCACGCAGCCGTGGTCGAGAGCTTTCCCGGTTTCATGGCGTCGCGCATCAACTACGACGTCGCACAAGGCCATGACGATGCAGGCCAATGGCGTTCGGGCGTGCTGGAGCAGTCATGGCGTCTCGGCGGCGCGACCGGCGCGGAAGTGGCAGCGCTCGAAGTCTTCAAGACGCAGCCCGAGCGCTCGCTGGTGCGCGCATCGTGCTTCGAGGTGTTCGGCGAAGCCGAGCTTCCGCCCGGAGCCTGCGTCAACTACAGCGGCCATGACCCGGACGTGGGCCGATTGATGAAATACAGCTTTGTAGAAGCCCATGGCGACCCGGCATAAACAGGTCGAGATCGCCGTGGACGGGCAGCACATCGAGGGCACGCTGGTCGCTGCCTCGAACGCCGTGCCCGGCGTGCTGCTCGTGCATGGCTGGGACGGCAGCCAGGAGCAATACAAGGCGCGCGCGCACGAGATCGCCGCGCTGGGTTGCGTCTGCCTCACGTTCGACCTGCGCGGCCACGCCCGGCATGTCGCCCAACGGCAATCGGTGAGCCGCGAGGAGAACCTGCGGGACGTGCTCGCCGCCTACGATGTTCTCGTTCACCATCCCACTGTCGATCCGGAATCGATCGCCATTGTCGGGAGCAGCTACGGCGGCTACCTCGCGGCCATCGCCACGACGCTTCGGCCTGTCCGGTGGCTGGCGCTTCGCGTTCCGGCCCTCTACCGGGACGCCGACTGGAACGTTCCGAAGGGAGACTTGAGCCGCAGCGATCTGGCGGAGTACCGAAGGTCCGTCGTGGCGCCGCCGGACAACCGCGCGCTGGCCGCTTGTGCGCAATTCCGAGGCGACGCGCTCATCGTCGAATCCGAGAACGACAAGACCGTGCCCCACGCCGTGATCGAGAGCTATCTGGGCGCCTTCAAGCATGTCAAATCGGTCACCTATCGATGCATCGCCGGAGCCGATCATGCGCTGTCTGACGAGCGAAGCCGCCAGGCCTACGGCATGCTCCTGGTCTCATGGATGACCGAGATGACGCTGGGCGCCCGTGCCGCGGCCGGGCTGCTGCGACCCGCGCCGGACAGCCCCGCCTGAGCGCTGCGTAGCGGGAATTGGCGTGTCATCGATTTCGATGACAGACGGCGCAGCGCAAAGGGCGCAGCATGGCGAACCCTCTATCGGAGATCGCCAATGTTCATCCCCAAATCCGCATCTGCAGTCTTGGCCCTTCCTTTGCTGTGCGTTGCTGCCCTGTCGCCGACGGCGCGCGCCGCATCCGGCACTCCGGACATCGCCACGCTGACTGCGAGCGAAGCCGTGCGGCAACTGTGCGCCGGTTCGCTGAGCAGCGAGCAATTGGTCTCCGCCTATCTGGCGCGGGCCAAGGCCAGAACAAACCTCAACGCTTTCGTCACGCTCGACGAAGCCGGCGCCCTGAAGGCTGCCAAGGCTGCCGATGCGGCCAGAAAACGCGGCGGTCCGTGCAAGCCGCTGGCGGGGCTGCCGATCGTCATCAAGGACAACATCCAGGTGCAGGGCTTGCCCGCCACGGCCGGGACGCCAGCGCTGAAGTCCTTCGTGCCCACCTCCGATGCGCCCGTGGTCGCCAAGCTGCGGGCGGCCGGCGCAGTCATCATGGGCAAGACGAACATGCACGAGCTCGCCTTTGGGGTGACTGGCTACAACCCCACTTTCCAGAGCGGTCCCGAGGTCGGCGTGCGCAATGCCTACGACCCGACACGGATCGCCGGCGGCTCGTCTTCCGGCAACGGCGCGGCGCTCGGCGCCCGCATGGCACCGGCCGCTCTCGGCACCGATACGGGCGGCTCCGTGCGCATCCCATGCGCCTTCAACGGCTGCGCTTCGCTGCGACCGACGGTCGGACGCTACTCGCAGCAGGGCATCGCGCCCATTTCGCACACGCGCGACACGGCGGGCCCGATGGCTTTGTCCATGGCCGACGTTGCGCTTCTCGATCGGGTGATCGCTGGCGGCAAGCCTATCGAGGCCGCCAGTTTGAAGCGGGTGCGTCTCGGCGTGGTGCCGGCCTTCTACGCCAATCTGGATGCCGACACCAAGGCCGCCACCGATGCCGCGCTGGACAAGCTGCGCGCCGCCGGCGTGACGCTGGTGGACGTGGACATGCCCCATCTCATGGAAATCAACGGAGCAGTCGGCTTCCCCGTGGCGCTTTACGAAGCACACGACGACATGGTGGCCTACCTCGCCAGGTACCCGACAGGGATCGACATTGCCAAGCTGACGGCGGGCATCGCCAGCCCGGACGTCAAGGGCACATTCGAAGGACTGGTGATGCCGCGCAAGTTGCCGGCCGCCAATGGCGTAGTCGACGCCAAGCCCGCCTACGACAACGCAATGCGCGTCGCTCGACCGCAATTGCAGAAGCTCTACGCCGAGACGTTCGCGAGGAACAAGCTCGATGCTTTGATCTTTCCGACCGTGCCGCGTGTGGCGCTGGCGGCGACGCCCGAGGCCAGCAGCCCGGAGAACTTCAGTGCGCTGATCCAGAACACCGACCCGGGCAGCAATGCAGGCATCCCGGGCATACAACTGCCCGCCGGCCTGGGCGCCACGACAGGCTTGCCGGTGGGGTTGGAACTGGACGGGCCGGCAGGCAGCGACCGCAAGCTTCTGGCCATCGGGCTGGCGGTTGAACGCGAGCTGGGCCGCTTGCCGCCGCCGAAGGCGAAGTAGACCCTGCGGCTCAGCGCCTCGCCCAGCCCGAAAGCGCCGAGCGTCTTTCAATGCCCAGCTTGTCGAAGATGCGTCGCAGGTAGGTCCGTACCGTCGCCGTGGCCCGGCGCCGCCCAATCAACACCAGGCGCGGCGCAGCGCCTCCTGGCTGGCCGGAGGCAGGACGCCGAGCCTCACATGTCCGGGCAAGCCGAACGAAGCCGTGTCCCGGAGCTTGATGCCCACCGCTCTGAGCGCTTCAACCCGATCCATCGAATACGGGATATTTGGCTGCGCACAAAAATAGTTGGCGACGCCGGGGAGGCAATGCCAATCGAGCGATTCGCACAGGGCAATTTGCGCTGACTTCCACATCCGCAGCGTGGTCCGGCTCTCGTTGAGCCAATGCTGCGCCGTGTCGCTGGTCCAGCACTCAAGCAACGCAATGCCGTGCGAACCCAGCGGCCATGAAGGCGCGAGCCGGTTCATGTCCAAAACCATTTCGTCCGCGACGACGGGCGCGATTGCGTAGGCGGCGCGAATGCCGGTCAGGCCGAACGCCTTGTTGGGCGTCCATAGTTGCCATACCGCGTCCAGCCCCTCGGCGGTGAGCGACAACGCGCCCTCCAGCCGCAGCGGTTCGTAGGCGAGATCGAGCACGCGGACCGCGTTGCAGGTCGGCATTTCGACGACTTCAGCCAATTCAGTGCACGGCTGGCCCAGCGGGCTCGATGGATCGCAATACCAGACCAGGTCTGCACGATCGGCCTTGACCGCTTCAAGTCCCCATGCGCTCGCCGCACGAAGATAGTCGCCATAGCAATACGCCGGTACGCGCACGCACCGTCCGCCGCGACGCGCCACCGCCGCGGTGATGCGGCCGATGAACTCGCTCGCGCTCGCAGCAATCACGATGCGCCCGGCCTCGACGCCGTGAAAGCGCGCCAGTCGTTCGCGCAGCGCCGCATAGAGCGGGTCCGGATAGCGGCTGGCATCCGCCCGTCGCACCGCCAGCAGTGCCTCCGGGCAGGGTCCGCAAGCATTGCTGTTGGTCGAAAAATCATGCGGCACCGTGCCGCGCGCGTCCGGGCCTCCATGCAACGGCTCGATCGCTTCAACCATGCTCATCCTTGGCTCCATGCCGCCCTGCCCCACGCCACGACCGTGGCGCATACGGCAGCCAGCACGACTGCGCGCGAAGCCAAGGCGATGGCGTCGACGGTGTCGCTCGCAGTTGCTTCCCGGCCCGCCGCGTTGAGTGCATAGACGTCCGGCTTGGCAAGCCGCACGCCCAGCCGCAGCGCCATCGCCGCCATCGGCCACCCACTGTTCGGCGAAGGGGTCCTGGCCGCTTCTCGCCGGCAAGCCGAGAAGCCGACCCGACCCCACAGCAGCATCGCCGTGAGTCGCGCAGGAATCCAAGACAGAACGTCGTCCGCGCGAGCTGCCCATTTGCCCGCCCACTCCCACTGCCGGCCGCCGCGATCACCCCGATAGCCCCACATCGCGTCGGCAGTGTTGGCGAAGCGATAGACCGCCGCGCCCGGCAGGCCGAAGAGCACGAACCAAAAGAGCGGCGCGACCACGGAATCGTTGAGGTTCTCCGCCAAGGACTCGATGGCGCTTTCTCGAACCTCGGTGCCGCTCAATGCACTCGCGTCGCGGCTCACCAGTCTCGCAAGCTGTACGCGGCCCGCCTCAAGCGATGTGCCGAGCGCGGCCTCGACGGCCAGCACTTCGTCGCACAGCATGCGCCACGCAAGCAACGGCTTCAGGGCAATTCCGATCAGCAATATTGCGGCCCAAACTGGAACCTTGCTCGCAATCCGATTCAACAGGCACGCGACGGCCAGGGCCAGGGCGGCACCCACACACCAGCCGATCGCACCTCCGGCAAATGCCGCGAACTTGCGCTCGGGCGTACCAGCCATCGGCGCGATGCGTTTTCCGGCGCCGTCCAGATAGCGCCCCATCCAGACCACCGGATGCCAGCGTGCAGCCGGCTCGCCGAGCCAGCGATCGATGGCGAGCGCAAGCCAGAGGGCCGCTATCGAGATCAAGGCCGACATCCCGCGCCTTCTTCCCTCGTCAGTCCTCGATGCCTCGCTGCGCCGGAATGCCGGCTTTGAACGCATGCTTGACCATCTGCATGTCGGTCACGGTGTCGGCCAGTTCGATGATCTCCGGCGGACAGCGCCGGCCAGTCAGCACCACATGCACTTCCTTGGGCCGCGTACGAAGTGTTTCGAGCACGCCATCAAGTGGCAACCAGCCGTAGATGAGCGGATAGGTGATCTCGTCGAGCACCACGAGAAAGTAGTCGCCGGAGAGGATGGCCGCCTTCGCCTTCTGCCATCCGTCACGCGCAAGCTGGGCGGAGTGCTCCAGGTCCTGGCTCTTCCAGCTGAAGCCGTCGCCCAGACCTTCGATCGGGATGCCGATCTGCTCGAACATGCGGTGTTCGCCGAATCGCGCGCTGGGCACCTTCATGAACTGAAAGATCTTCACCGCCTTGCCGCGGCCATGCGCCCGCAGCGCCAAGCCGAAAGCCGCAGTGCTCTTGCCTTTGCCGTCGCCGGTGTTGACGATGACGATGCCGCGGCGCTCGCCTTCGGGTTTTTCGTACGGCTTTTCGCTGGGAGGTGTTTCGATTTGCATGAGTTCTCGGAAGTTTGCTAGCGGGGAATGACCATCCAGTGCCCCGCCACACTGTGAACGGCCACACGGCGATCGAATACGGATTCCAGTGCGCTATGCGTGGCCGCCTCGCCGCAACGCCCATGATGGATCACCCGCCCTTGCGCCATGAGCACCATGTCGTCGGCGGCCAGCGCGACGTTGAGTTCGTGCAGCACGCTGATCACGGTTCGGCCACTGGCGACGAGACTGCGGGTGGTCTGGATCCAGTCCGCCTGGTGCGGCGGATCGAGGTTGGCGAGCGGTTCGTCCATCAGCAGCACGTCGGCCTCGACCGCCAGCGCGCGCGCCAGCAACACCCGCTGGCGTTCGCCGCCCGACAGATGGCCGAGCGGCCTGTCGCGCCACTCCCAGGCCTGGGTGCTGCGCAATGCGTGTTCGACCGCTGCGCGATCGGCTTCGCTCGGAGTCGCGAGCCATCGCTGATGCGGCAGGCGGCCCAGCATCGCGACGTCGAACACCATGAGATCGTCCGCGCTGCCCTCGCCCGCACCGCCCTGGCCGAGCCAGGACATCCGCCGCGCGCGCGCGCGGCCGGTGACTGCCGAAAGCGGCTGACCCAGCAAGCGCACTTCGCCTTCGCAGGGCAAGAGCCCCGCAATGGCCTTGAGCAAGGTCGACTTTCCGGCACCGTTCGGTCCGACGATGCTCGTCCATCGAGCCTGAGCCAGGGCGAGATCGATGCCGTGCAACACCTCCGTGCCGCCGAGCGCCGCACTGAGATGCCGCGCCTCCAGCGCCGGTTCGCCAATCGCGACCTGCGCCATCACATGCCCCCCCGCGCGCGCCGCCGATGCATGAGCCAGAGCAGATAGCTCCCGCCGAGCACAGCCGTCAGCACACCGACGGGCAGTTCCTGCGGCGCCACCAGCCAGCGCGCGAGCAGATCGGCCGACATCAGCAGCAGACCGCCCACCGCACTCGACAGCAGGATCAGCCGCGCATGCGTCGTCTTGACCGCGGAGCGCACCAGATGCGGCGCCGCCAGCCCGACGAAAGCGATCAGCCCCGTCTGCGCGACAGCTGCACCCGTTGCCAGCGCCAGCACGGCGACGAGTGCGGCTCGCATCGCTCCGAGCGGAAGCCCCAGACTGCTCGCCGTCGACTCGCCAAGCGCCAGGCCATCGAGCACGGGCGCGAGCGCCCATCCGAGCAGAAGGCAGATCACCCCCACGCCGCCCATCACCGCGCAGGCACTCCAGCCCACCAGGCCGGTGCTGCCGAGCATGAAGCCCTGGATCGCCTGCAGGACATCGGTCGATGCAATGGTGATCAAGTCTTTCACCGCGCCGAGCACCACGCCGACGATCACCCCTGCGAGCAAGAGCCGGAGCGTTTGCTGAACGCCTCGCGCCAGCACCAGCGTGAACATCACCGCCAGGACGGCGCCAAGGAAGGCAGCGCCCGTCACCCCGAGGCGTGCCACCCATTGCATGCTGGTCGGCGAAGCACCGAACATCCACAGCGCGAGCGCCACGCCGAGCGATGCGCCGGACGCGCTGCCCAGCAAGTAGGGATCGGCCAGGGGATTTCGGAAGAGCCCTTGCGCCACGGCGCCCGAGAACCCGAGCAGCGCGCCCGCGAGCCACGCACCCAGGGTTCGCGGAAGCCGGATGTCCCAGACGATCTGCAGCGCAACCGGATCGCCCCAGGCCCTGAGGACGCTTTCGAATCCCGTGCTCCCGACACCCGCGCCGAGCATCAATACGGCGGCGCCCAGGACCAGCAAGGCGATGCCGAGCGCGAGCGCGCGGCGATGCTGGGTTTTCATCGGCCCTCCGCGCGCATCACGGCGCCTTCGCCAACAGGCATTGCGCCATCAGCCTTGCAGCTTCGCCCATGCGCGGTCCAGGCCGCACCAGCACGTCCGATTCATCCGCGGTGAAGCGGCAGATACGCCCACTGCGAACGGCCTTGATGTGGCCCCAGCCCGGCCGCTGTTCCATGCCTTGCCCGCTGCGCTCGCCCACCATGATGAGGTCAGGATCGGCGCGCACGACGAACTCCGGATTCAGCTTGGGAAACGGACCGAGCGATGCAGGGACGATGTTCCTTGCACCGAGCCGCGTGAGCGTCTCGCCGATGAATGAAGACTCGCCGGCCGCATAGGGCCCGTTGTTGACTTCGAAGTACACACGCGTGTGCTTCACGCTCTCCGGCAGCGACTGCGCCGCCGCGGAGACGCTGGCGTCGATGGTGCGCCAGACCTGTTGCGCATCGCCAGCGCCCAGCAATCGGGCAAGCGCCTCCAGCACGCGCCGCACATCGGCATGGTTCTTGGGTTCGAGCACCACCACCTTGAGCCCCAAGGCTTCCAGTCGTTCGGTCACACGCGAAGATTTTGCGAGCAGCACGACGTCGGGCTTGAGCGCGACGATGGCCTCGACATTCGGATCGATGCCTCCGCCCACCTGCGGCAGGACCCGCACGGATGCGGGCCAGTTCGAATAGCGGTCCACGCCGACCAGTCGATCGCATGCGCCGAGCGTGCAGACGGACTCGGTCAATGATGGCAGCAGCGTCACGATGCGTTGTGGCGGCTTCGGGATGTCGACGCCCACGCCTCGCTCGTCCGTCACGATGACAGCCTGCGCCGCCACCACAAAGACGGCGAGGAACGCGGCAATAGACAGTCTCACGAGGCAATTCACCCGGGCTCCTTCAAGGTCAACGGCAGCCCGGCCGCCATGAACGTGACGCGATCGCAAGCCGCCGCGACTTCCTGGTTGAGGCGCCCGAGTGCATCGACAAAAGCGCGGACGTCGCGTCCGAGCGGAATCACCCCGAGGCCGATTTCATTGCCGATGAGCACCAGCGGACCTCGCGCCGCGCTGATTTCTCGCACGAGCGCCGCACTGGCAGGCTCCGCCGCAGCCTCATCGAGGCCGACCACAGCGTCTGCCGGCATCAGCAGATTCGTGAGCCAGAGCGTGAGGCAATCGACGAGCACCAAGGTCTCAGGCGTGCTGTGCTCCCGAATCGCCTCCGCAAGCGCGAATGGCTCCTCGATGGTGATCATTGCCGGCACGCGCACTGCGCGATCGCTGCGATGCCGCGCAATGCGGTCCCGCATTTCCTCGTCGCGCGCCAGTGCGGTCGCAACGAGAACCGCGCGATGCGCCGTCGAACGAGAGAGCCACGCCGCAGCGACTTGTTCGCCGCGGCGCGACTTGCCGCTACGCTGGCCGCCCAGGATCAGTTCGCGGCAAGCCGTGGTCACTTGGGTTGCCACCGCACCGTGAGGAAGAAGCCGCGCCCGGGCTGGTTATAGCCATAGGCGGTCTCGTAGGTTGCGTCTCCGACGTTCACGATGCGTCCCTGCACTGACCAGTTTTTCGAGACGCGGTATTCAGCATAGAGGTCGACCGTCGTGTAGGCGTTGAGCACCAGTTTGTTGGCCGCATCGTCATAGCGCTTGCCCACGTAGAGCGCCGAGCCGCCGAACTTCCACGGGCCGACGGCGTAGTCAGCGCCAAGCGTCGCAACATCCTTCGCGCGGCGCGGCAGTTGTTTGCCGGAGATCTCGTTTTTTGGATCGAGGGAGTCGTAGCTTGCATGCAATCCAAGGTCGCCGTATTGGCCATCGTAGCTCAGCGTCGCACCCTGTATGCGTGCCCGGGGAATGTTCTGGGGCAGCGTGGTGTTTGTGATGAACCCATCGATGTCATTCTGATACGCCACCAGTTTCACGGTATGCGCGCCCTGTGTCCACGTGACTCCGAGATCGGTGTTCTCGCCCTCTTCCGGCTTCAGGTTGGGGTTGCCGAACGCCGGGTAGTAGAGCTGATTGAAAGACGGCGCGACGAAGCTGGTGCCATGCGAGACGTTGACGCGCCAGTTCTCGGTGAAGCGGTACCCGTAGCCCGCGAACCACGTGTCATGGTCGCCGAACTGCGAGTTGCTGTCGTGCCGCCCGTTGACCTGCCAACTGTGCGGGCCCGCGTTGCCATTGAGGCCGACAAACACCGAGTCGATGTCGCGTTCGGTCACGCTATAGCGGGTGTCGCTGTTCACCTTTTGTTCGAGGCGCTCGAAGCCCGCGAGCACCGTGCCGATGGGCGTGACGATGTCGTTCTGCCACAGGTACTGGTTTTGCGTCGTCTCGAAAAGACCCGGAACGTTCCCCGGCGCAGCCACGATGGCGTGCGTGTCGTCGTCGCTGCGGCCGTATCGCAGCTGCGTGGTCCAGTTCGATGTCACAGCCCCGCGCACGCCGGCGTAGCCGTTCTGCGTGCGCTGCACGCCGCGCGTGTCGCGGCCCAGGCCGTCGTCGTAGTGGTTCAGGCCATCGGAATACAGCAGGCCGGCATCGAACTTCCAGTCCGGGTTGAACTGATAGCCGAACGATGCGTTCGCGGCGCTCTGGTTGAAGGGATCGCGGTCGGGGTTGTAGTTGTTGAACGGCACGCGACTGTTCGTCGCCGAAATGCTGTTGACCAAGGTGCGCTGAACATCGAGCGCGTAGGTCGCGGCCCCGGACGCGCCGCTGAAGCCGCCGGCGATCTGCTTGTAGCTGTCCGTGCCGATCGTCGAAGACACGCGGGGGACGAACAGGTCCTCGCCCCGAGTGGCCTTGCGCGTGAAGATCTGCACCACACCGCCCACCCCGTCACTGCCGTAGAGCGCGGAAACCGGGCCTTTCACCACTTCGATGTGGTCGATCATCTCGACCGGGATGTTGTCCCAGGACGGTGTTCCGAGCGTCGCGGAGCCGTAGCGCACACCATCGATCAGCAAGATGGTGTGACGGCTCTCGGCCCCGCGGATGAGCACGCCAGTCTGTTTGCCGGGTCCGCTGCCGGTCGACGATATCTGAATGCCCGGAATTCGCGCGAGGATTTCGGGCAGCGTGCGGTTCGACTGTTCTTCGATTTGAGCGCGGTCGATGACGACGGTGTCCGACACCAGATCGTTGGTGCGAGTGGGCGTGCGCGTCGCTGTCACGACGGTTTCGGGGAGCGTGGGATTGGCGCTCTGGGCCATGGCCGTCGATGTCATGCCCATCAAGGCGACGACAGCCAGGGAAACCGAACGAAGGCGCGCGAGCGGCCACGGACGAGCACACCTCTGGGCGGGCGCGGAAAAAACGCAGTGATTCATGAGGAGACAACAAAGATCAATGTCCTTCGCCGGCTTCCCCGCCAACGCTTGGACGTCATGGCTGCTGCACGCTTGCGCATGCGGCAGCCGCCTCGTTGGCCGGTATCCGGGCTGGCAGTACGGCCCTCGTCGCCTTCCCAGATGCCTGTTTCAGGGCACCCAGTGGCTGATTGACGAAGGTGGCGCCCGATGGGCGCCGACTGCTTGACCGTTGCGGGGGCAGCGCAGGCTGGCTCGGTCCCGGGGGACCTCGACTCCTGCTTCCCGTTGAACTGCGGCGCGTGAACCACGCAGCGAGCACCAACGCGTGGAATTGTAGGGTGTCCGCCTGCCCCGGAAACTACAATCGCACCCCATGCCCGCACCGAGCCGTATTGACCAGATCGCCGAGCGCGTCGAACGCCTGCTCGTGCGCCACGAAGAAGTACAGCGCACCAACGCTTTGCTTCAGGACCAGGTGGACGCGCTCACGCGCGAACGCGACGCGCTCAAATCGCGGCTTGCCGCCGCGCGCACGCGGCTCGATGCGCTGCTCGAACAGCTACCGGCCGATCCCACTCAAGACGCAAGCTCACGTTGATGAAACAAATCGAAGTCCAGATCATGGGCCAGGGTTATCTGCTCGGCTGCCCCGAAGGCGGCGAAGCGCAATTGCGTGAAGCCGTCGAACGCGTCGATGCCGCGATGTGCAAGATTCGCGATGCAGGAAAGGTCAAGGCCCGCGACCGCATCGCCGTGCTGGCTTCGCTCAATCTGGCGTTCGACCTCGTGCAACGAGAGGCACAACCAGCTACGGCTCCGGCGCCCGCCCCCGCCGTCGCGGGAGATGCAGCCGACGACCCTGCCGACGAGGCCCGTGCCGCGCAATTGATTCAGCGGCTCGATCAGGCCCTCGCGGGCGATGGACATTTGCTCTAGCCACAGCGCCCGAGAGGCGTAAAATCCACCTTGTCTGCGGTGCGTGTCGGGCTCTATATGTCCTTGTTCCAATGCTCTACCGAGCAGGGCTTGGTATATCGCTTGGCGGGTGTGATCATCTCGCGTCAGATGAACCCGAAGCCTTGCTGCCCTCGCCCACCTGAACCCCGGTTCAGGATGCGAGTCCGGCCTCACTCGCAGACACCTCATTTGAGAAAGCCACGGCCCTGTTCGGGATCGTGGCTTTTTTTTGGTCGTTCGCGACGTGCCGTATAAAGTCGGCACGCAGCGCATGCCGTCGCCATCGATGGCCGTCGCGTGTAGAGCTCACAACCAAAGGAACAGCATGAAAATCCTGATCGCCGTCGACGGCAGTTCGCACACCAGGAAGGCCATCGACTACCTGGCCCGGCATCGCGGCATGTTCGTCGAAGGCAACGAGCTCGTCATGGTGCACGTCTGCGTCGGTGTGCCCGGACACGTGGCGCGGCATCTCAGCAAGGGCGTGATCTCCGACTACTACGCCGAAGAAACCGCGAAGGTGGTCGAGCCGCTCGAAGCACAGCTCGCCGAACACAACATCACGAACTACACGATCGACCGGCGCCATGGCCATGCCGCGGAAGAGATCATCAACGCGGCCACCAGCTTGGGGGCCGAGCTGATCGTGATGGGCACGCATGGCCACGGCATCCTGGGCCGCGCACTCATGGGTTCCGTCGCGACCAAGGTGGTGTCGGAGACTGACGTCTCGGTGCTGCTGGTGCAATAAGCGAAAGCTACCGCGATTCAACGCGAGCCAGCGCGACGGCTTCAGGCGCTGCCGAACAGGTCCTTGTGCTGTTCGCGCAGCAGCGCCTTCTGCACCTTGCCCATCGCGTTGCGAGGCAGCTCGGGCACCACGAAGCAGCGCTTGGGAATTTTGAAATTGGCCAGCTTCGCTTTCAGTTCGGCAATGACGCGTTCACCGTCGACCGAAGCGCCCGGGCGCGGAATCACGATCGCAACGCCCACCTCGCCGAAGTCCGAATGCGGCACGCCGACGATGGCACTTTCGGCGACGCCTGGCATCTCGTTGATGTAGCCCTCGACTTCCGCCGGGTAGACGTTGTAGCCCCCACTGATGATCAGATCCTTGCTGCGTCCCACGATGGTGACGTAGCCCAGGCCGTCAATCTTGCCGACGTCACCGGTCTTGAAGTAGCCATCGGCGGTGAACTCTTCCTTCGTCTTCTCCGGCATGCGCCAATAGCCGGAAAACACATTGGGACCGTCCACTTCGATGTTGCCGATCTCGCCAGTCGCGCAAGGCTCTCCACGATCATCGTGCACGCGCAATGCGACGCCGGGCAGCGGAAAGCCCACCGTCCCGCCTCGGCGCTCGCCTTGCACCGCGCTGTAAGGGTTGGAGGTGAGCATGACCGTCTCGCTCATTCCATAGCGCTCCAGAATCGTGTGATCGGTCCGGTCACGCCATTCGTTGAAGGTCTCGATCAACAGCGGTGCCGATCCCGAAATGAAAAGACGCATATTGCTGCACGCGTCGCGCGTCAGGCCCGGCTCGGCCAGCATGCGCACGTAGAGCGTGGGCACGCCCATGAACACAGTCGCATCGGGCAGGCGCGCCACCACCCGCTGCGCGTCGAAGCGGTTCAGCCAGATCATCTGGCTTCCGCTGATCAGCGCGCCGTGAATGGCGACGAACAACCCATGCACGTGAAAGATCGGCAGCGCGTGGATGAGCACGTCGCCACCCTGCCTCGAGCTCCGCCAGCCCCAGTAGTCCTTGAGCACTTGCGCATTCGACAGCAGGTTGCCATGCGAAAGCATCGCGCCCTTGCTGCGGCCCGTCGTGCCGCTGGTGTAGATGATGGCCGCGATGTCGTCGGCGCTCTTTGGCGCCACGGCGTGCTGGTCGCCGCACTGCGCCGCTTTTTCGAGCAGCGTGCCGGTGCGGTCGTCGTTGAGCGTGAAGACGTGGCGCGTGCCGGCCCTCTTTGCGATGGGCGCGACCCACGACGCATTGGCGCTGCTGCAGACGACCACTGCCGGCCCCGAGTTGCCGATGAAATATTCGATCTCCGCAGCGCGATAGGCCGTGTTGAGTGGCACGAAGACATAGCCCCCGCGCAGGCTCGCGAGATAGAGCAGCATGGCCTCGACCGATTTTTCGACCTGTACCGCGATGCGAGCGCCCTTCTCGAGCTTGAGCGAATCTAGCAGATTCGCAATCATCGCGCTTGCCCGCACGAGATCGCGCCATGAATAGAAAAGGCCGTCGTCGGTTTCAACCGCGATCTTGTCCAGATCGGAGGGAAAAGCGGCGCGCAATGCGGCGTAGAGATTGGCGTTTGTCGTCGTTTCGGTCATGGCGGGTTCAAAAAGCGGGGCTGCGTTTGGCAAGGAAGGCAGCAATGCCTTCGCGATGTTCGTCGGAGTCGGCGTAGTCATAAGCGACCGCCACCAACGGCGCCATCGGGTCTTCCCCATCCACGGCAGCGGAGCGCCGAAGCGCCGACAAGGTGCGTTTGTTGAGGCGGGCGGCTTCCGGCGCGAGAGCCGCGACACGTTTCGCATGCGCGAGCGCTGTCGCCGGCAACTCCGCGTCGGGCACCACGCTGAGAAGAAACCCCGCCTCATACAGGCGTTTTGCGCCATGCACGCTCGCCGCGAGCAGCATGTCTCGCGCGAGCGCATCGCCGAGCGCGCCGCTGACCAGCGCAGCCTCACGCGGCGCCATCGGAAAACCCAGCTTCGCAATCGGCGCGCCGAACTTCGCGGATTCGCCAGCCAGCCGAATGTCACAGCAGCTTGCGATTTCGACGCCCGCACCCATGCAGGCACCCTCGATCTGCGCGATGAGCGGCACTTCGCAAGCGAGCATGGCCGCCAATGCAGCCCAGACTTCGTTCTCGTGGAATTCGCGAAGGCTGCCTTCGTCGAAGCGGAACGACGGGTATTCGGAAATATCGCCCCCTGCGCAGAAGGCCCCGCCCTCCCCACGCACGATCACGCAGCGCAAGGATGCGTCTTGCGCCAATCCTTCGAACACGGCGCGCAGTTCGCGCCACATCGCTCGCGACATGGCGTTCAGGCGTCCTGCGTTCGTCAGCGTCACGACCGCGATCGGACCCTCGCCGCGCAGCGTGATCGAACTTGCCATCCGGCTTGTCTCCTTGTTTTGAACGGACTGCATGGAGCTCAGCTCTTGAGAAAAAGATCGTCGACTTCGCCCGACACCGCCACTTTGCCCTGCGCCAGCAGTGCGCGATGCTTGTCAAGCCGCTTGAGATCGTAGAGGTAATTGACCATGAGACCGTAGGACTGCTTCAGCCCCTTCGAGGATGGATCGCCGGCCCAGTTGAGTTTCTCGACGCGCGCGCCGTTCCCGAGATGAAAACGCGCAACCGGATCGATCGGCTTGCCGTCCGCCGTGGCTCGACCGAGATACTCCGCGGCCGATTGCAGCAGCAGTTGCCGCACCGGCGACTTCGCATCCAGCGACCCCGCGTCTTCGGCGGCGGCGAGAAACCGCTCCCCCGTCGGCGGCAACGAACCGACCACGCGGCCCAGTTCCGTCGCGCGCTTTTCATCGAGTCGTTCCACCATCGCCGCCGCGTTCTTGCCGAGCCAGGCGCGAAAGCCGGGAATCGGCGACAAGGTTGCGAAGGTCTTCAGACGCGGAAGCTCGTCCTGCAGGGTTTCGACCACGCGCTTGATCAGCGAATCGCCGAAGCTCACGCCGCGCAGGCCCGTCTGCGTATTGCTGATCGAATAGAAGATCGCCGTCGTCGCCTTGTCCGGCTTGACGACCGCCGCCGCTTCGTCCAGCAATGGAACGATGCCTTCGCTGATGCGGTCGACCAGTGCCACCTCGACGAAGATCAGCGGTGTGTTGGGCAGCCGCGGATGAAAGAATCCGTAGCAGCGGCGGTCGCTGTCGAGCCGGTTCTTGACGTCGGCCCAGCTCTTGATGTCGTGCACGGCTTCGTACTGGATCAGTTTCTCGATCAGTGAGGCCGGTGAATCCCAGCTGATGCGCCGCAAATCGAGGAAAGCGACGTCGAACCAGGTCGAAAACAGATGTTCGAGTTCGGCGTCCAGCGGAAGCAGCCGGCGGTCGCCCTTCAGGTGCGGCAGAAGCTGTGCGCGCAACTCGACCAGGAAGCGCATGCCGTCCGGATCGATCGCGAATCGCTGCAGCAGGCGTGCGCGCGGCGAAACCAGCGCGCGGCGCAGGTCGATCTCGGCCTGCCCTTCGTCGGGCGTGCCGACCGCGGCCTCATGCAGGTCGCGCGCGCTACTGAGCTTTTGCACGTCGGGCGCGAAACGCTCGCTCATCAGCAGCCAGATGTCGCGCCGCTCGTCGAGTTCGCGCCCGGCATACCACTGCACGACGGCGTGTGCGCGGCGGCCGGCTTCGACGTCGCTGATGCTGGGGTCGACCACCGCCTGCAACTCCACCAGCGCGCGCCGCAAGGCGCGCGGCGCGAGTGCTTCGCCCGGTCGGCGCAGCGTGGCTTCCAGACGCTCTGAAAGGGGTCGGGGCGCAGTCGCTGACTTGCCGCCTTCGGCAGTGTGGGTCGGCCGCAGGCGCGAAACGCTGCGCGTGATCCAGTCGCTGGCATTCATGGATGAGCTTGGCCTTTTGTGAAGCGCAAAGGCCCGCACGGCCTCGCGCCGGGGCGCGGGGCGAAAAGGGGGCGGGCGGACGGCAATCCGGAATATTACCCGCGTGCTCGTCGCCGGATCAGCTGCAATTGACGATCTTGAATTCGACTCGGCGGTCCAGCGCATCGACGGCGTCGTCGGTGCCGCTTCCGATGATGTTCTCGCGGAATCCCCGGCCGCTGGGCGTGGTGCGCTCGCTCAGCGAAGTGGATTCGTCGACCAGGCGCTGCTGCACGTAGCGTGCGCGCTGCATCGAAAGCACGTCGTTGTAGGCCACAGGCCCGGTATGGCTGGTGTGGCCGATGATGTCCAGGCACACCTTTGCATCGGCGCTCGCCTTGGCGATTTCATGCAACCACATCGGATACGGACCGCTGATCTGCGTCTCCGACCAGAACACGGTGCTGTTCGGGTTGAACAGGAACTTCACGCCGAGCTGCTGGTTCGCGATGCCGTAGGCCACGAGCTTGCCGAATGCGTCCTGCGCCTGCGCGGTGCGGCCCAGCTTGGCCGAGCTCAGGTACATGCCGTTGAGCACCCTCAGCTGATCGCCGACGGGCGAGCCGCTGGCGGCGCTGTATTGCGCATAAGCATCCTGGTAGCGCTGCGCGTTGTAGGCGCTGGTCGCATCCTTGATGGCCGGCGCCACCGCGATGCGTTCGAAGTAGTACGCGTCGGCGCGCTGGCCAGGCGGCGTGGCGGTGGTGCGGATATAGCCTTCGATCACACGGTCCTTGACCGCCATCGGCGTGTCCCTGTAGTACGGCAGCGGCGTGTGGTCGAGACCCTCGTCGCGCGTCACCGCGGACGACTGCGCGACCACGTTGCCACTGGCAAGCTCGGTCAGCGCCAGGTCGATCCGGATCGGTCCTTGCGGCTTGTCGACAGCCAGGCGGGTCATCGTGCCCGTCAGCAGGTAGCGGGCCTTGCCCATGCTCGCCCCCTGAAACGGCATGATCTCCAGCGAGTCGGCTTTCGAAGTCATCCGGTCGGCCACGCGCTCCTGCAGCATCTGCGTTGCCACCGTCTGCTGGGCGCTGCCGGCGTCGATCATCGGGTCGACCACCACGCCACGCTTGCCGCTGATCGAAGCCAGAAAGCCCTGCGTCTGGCTGGCAAGCCCATCGGTGGCCGCGGCGACGGCCTGGTCGAACGGAAGCTCTGCATTGGACGAACCTGGGGCCGTGGCGCAACCGGCCGCCAGTGCGGCAACAGCCGACAGGAACAGGGCTTGCGCCCAACGCGAGAAGGTCGTGGAGGTCATCATTCACATCCCTTTCTCAAGAGCGCGGCTTCGCCTGGCGCCAGCGGACCGAGCGATGCTCGCTGAAGCAGATCGGTGCAGCTGGAATGGATTTGTGCGGCCTCCAGCGGCGACGCAGGCTGGACCACCCGGGCCGGAAACGAGGCTTCGGACTCGACATTGCGCGGCTCGCGACGCACGGTCTTCTGGGCGTCGCTGCGCGAACGCCATGCGGTTTTGCGCGCGGGCGCGGCTTTCGCCGATGCCGCAGGTTCGATGGCCTCAGCCGACGGGCTTTTCGCCGGCATCGCCTCTGTTGATTTCTCATCTTCGGCGCTGGAAACGGAAAGCTGCGGCTGGGGCGTCGGCAGAGGGGGTGCAACCGTCGGAGCGACGGGCTTCACTGCCGGTGCAGCCGGTGCATCCGGTTCAACTGGGGCGACGGGTGCGGCTGGCGCAATTGACGGGGGCGCCGAAGCCTTCTGGGGTGCCAAGGTGGTCTCCGGAGGCTGCGACGATGCCGCCCCGTGACGATCATTGAAGCGGTAGTAGCCGTACGCCGCAGCACCCAACAGCACGACTGAAGCAGCCAGCGCATAAGTTTTCCATCGGCTGCCCGGTTGCCCGCCCGGACTCGGCGCCTCGCGCAACGGCGGCCAATTCGAAACGGGCGCGCGGTTCCAGCGCTTGACGGGCCCGGCCCAATGCAAGGCTGCACTGAGTGCCCGTTCTGCCGGCGCCGACGTCGTTGGCCTTGACGTTGGTGCTGGATCTGGCGTTGATATTGGCGTTTCGCTTTCTCGCACCAGATCCGGCGGTAGTGAAAGCTCTTCATCCAGACTTGCATCGCCGGGAGACTGCCTCCCCGACGAGACATCGCCCCGCCGCACCGCGCGCGCGAGTTCCAGGTCCTGCAATTGCTCGCCGCAACTCAGCATCGTCCAGAATTCGGCCGCACTCTGCGGCCTGTTCCGCGGATGCAGCGCCAACGCGGCATCGACCGCTGCGAGGAAAGGTTCGCTGTAGCGGCCCCGCGCCACCTGCGTGAGCGGCTTCAACTGGTCGTTCATCAAGCGTTCGATCGACGGCGTCGGCGGATGGCCGGTAATGGCGGCATGGACCACACCCGCCACCGCATACAGGTCGGTCCACGCGCCCTGCTTCATCGAAGCCACTTCGCCGTACTGCTCGATCGGCGCGAACCCAGGCTTGAAGACGACGGTCGGCGACGAGGTCATGCCGTCGATGACGCGCCGCGCTGCGCCGAAGTCCAGCAGCACCGGGCCGCTCTGGGTCAGGAGGATGTTGTCCGGAGAGACATCGCGGTGAAAGCAGCTCGCCGCATGCATGGTGCCGAGCGCGTCGAGCAAGGGGCGCAGCCAGCCGCAAAGCTCCGCTTCGTTCGGTGGACGCCCCAGATCCTCGAGCGCGTGGGCGAGCGTCGGGCCGTCGTAGTAAGGCATCGCCATGTAAGCGGTGCCGTTGCCTTCCCAGAAGTGCAGCACCCGGACCAGCGACGGATGATCGAAGCGCGCGAGGATTCGCGCCTCGTTCAGGAAGCTGCGCAGCCCAAGGCGAAAACCTTCCCTGTGCCGCTGCGACTTGACGACCACTGCCGGCGATACGCTGGCGCGCGAAGCGAGGATGGCCGGCAGGTATTCCTTGATCGCGACGTGCTGTTCGAGCGCGTGATCCCAAGCGAGGTACACGATGCCGAAGCCGCCCTCGCCGATCGGGCCGACGATTTCGTAGTCGAGGAGCCGCAGGCCTTCGGGCAGCGTGTGCGCGGTGGATCTGTCGGCGTCGCTCCACTCCAGCGCCGATGCCGCTTCCGCATCGCGGCCGGTGACCGAGCCAGGCACTGTATGCAGGTCGAGTGCCATCGCGAGCTCATTGCGTGCTGCGCACGATACAAACCAGCATTGACATGACGTCGAATCCCCTGTCGTGAGCACCCACTCTACAGCGCACGACACCGCGGCGCATTCACCAGAAGCACTAGCCGAAAGGACGCTCCGTCCAGCCTGTGCTCAAGGCTGACCATACGCTGTAGGGGTCAGGCGCAGCCGCTAATCCCCTTATGCCGTCGCGGTCGCAGCGCGGCGCTGCGCGGGCGCGCTCACGTAGAGCCAGATTCCGAAGACGATCATCGGGACGCAAAGCCACTGCCCCATGCTCATGTTGAGCGCCAGCAAACCGAGGAAGTCATCGGGTTCGCGGAAGTATTCGGCGATGAAGCGCATGAGCCCGTATCCGACCAGGAACACTGCCGAGACGCGGCGTTCGCGGCGCTCCTTGCGGGCGTAGAGCCAAAGCAACGCGAAGAGCAGCAAGCCTTCGAGCAGGAACTGGTAGACCTGCGACGGATGGCGCGGAAGCATCGAGCCGCTCTGGGGAAAGACCATGCCCCACGGAAGATCGGGGCTCGAAAAACGCCCCCAGAGTTCGCCGTTGATGAAGTTGCCGACCCGGCCGGCCGCGAGCCCGGTCGGCACGCAAGGCGCAACGAAATCCATGACCTGCCAGAACGGTCGCGCCCGCGAGTGCGAGAACCACACCATCGAGGCAATCACGCCCAGCAGCCCGCCATGAAAGCTCATGCCACCCTGCCAGACGAAGAAAATCTCCAGCGGATGGGTGAGATAGAAACCAGGCTTGTAGAAAAAGCAGTAGCCCAGGCGACCCCCGACGATTACGCCCATTACACCGAGGAAGAGGATGTCTTCGAGGTCCTTGCGCGACCACGCGCCCGGTCCGGTGATGGAACGGTAAGGCTCGTGCCGCAGCCGGCGCGTGCCCAGGAAGTAGAACAGCGCGAAAGCGGCCAGGTAGGTCAGCCCATACCAGTGAATCGCGATCGGCCCCAGCTGGAGCGCGATCGGATTGATCTGCGGATACATCAACATGGACGCGATTCTCGCCTCAATGCGGTGCCACGCCTTGGGCGCGGATGAAGTCGACGAAGCGCGCCAGCGCGGGGTTGTCTGCGTCGGCCGGCCAGACCAGGCTGGTTTCGCAACTCGGAAGCGGCGCGGCGCTTCGGCGACGGCCCGAAGGCTCGAATTCGCTCGCGGTCCGGTACACCACTCCGGTGCGCCGAAACTGCATGACGCTCCGCGGCACCCAGGCGACTCCCAGGCCGCCCCAGACGAGGTTGACGATCGTCTGCATCTGAATGGCTTCCTGAGCGATCTGCGGTGTGCGGCCAGTGGCGTGATAGAGCGCAAAGATCGCATCGTGCAGCGACGGCACGATTCGGCGCGGAAAGATCACCACGGGCTCGGCGAGCGCCGCCTGCAGAGGCAGTTTGTCGACCTTGGCCAGCGGATGTCCGGCCGGCAGCGCCAGCACCAAAGGCTCTTCCGAGATCGTCAGCCGCTCCAGGCCAGGCGGCGCAAAACCGGGCGAATGCAGCATCAGCCCGGCATCGATCTCTCCGCGGGAAAAGCCTTCCAGTTGCACGTCGCCCGTCGCCTCGACCAGTTCGAGGGCGACCTGCGGGCACCGCACCCGAAACTCCTTCACCCACAGCGGCAGCCGCTCGAATCCGATGGTCGATACAAAGGCCAATCGCACCCGTCCGACTTCCCCCGCCGCGGCCGCCCGGGCGCGCCCGGGCAACGCCTGCGCGCGGGCCAGCAAGTCCCGCACGTCGGGCAGCAACGCCTCGCCGGCCGGCGTGAGCGCCACGCGGCGCCGCGTCCGATCGAAAAGCACCACGCCCA
This sequence comes from Variovorax sp. 05N34, assembly GCF_056397405.1. Lineage (NCBI taxonomy): Bacteria > Pseudomonadati > Pseudomonadota > Betaproteobacteria > Burkholderiales > Comamonadaceae > Variovorax > Variovorax sp. 05N34. The sequence goes on along the minus strand of NZ_JBFTNI010000004.1, from coordinate 550,109 downwards.
GCGACTTCTCGAGCAGCGCGATCGCCTGCGTGACGGGCGGCTGGGTCATGTGCAGGCGCACGGCGGCGCGGCCAAAGTGCAGTTCCTCCGCGACGGCGAGGAACTGCCGCCAGACTCGCAGGTCGATCGACGCATCATTCATATGCACAGCATATCAATCGGACACAAAAAATGGATTGGAACCAATCAATTAATCGTCCGATACTTGACCTCCCCGATTCCGAGCACGAGAGACACGATGGACACCAAACCGATCCAGATCAACCGCCGCAGCGCCAACATCGTCGAAGGCAAGAGCCGCGCGCCCAACCGGTCGATGTTCTACGCCATGGGCTACGAAGAAGGCGATTTCAAGAAGCCGATGGTCGGTGTTGCCAACGGCCACAGCACCATCACGCCGTGCAACTCGGGCCTGCAGAAGCTGGCCGACGCGGCCATCGCCGGCATCGAGGAAGCGGGCGGCAACGCGCAGGTGTTCGGCACGCCCACCATCTCCGACGGCATGGCCATGGGCACCGAAGGCATGAAGTACTCGCTGGTGAGCCGCGAAGTCATCTCGGACTGCATCGAAACGTGCGTGGGCGGCCAGTGGATGGACGGCGTGCTCGTGGTCGGCGGCTGCGACAAGAACATGCCCGGCGGCATGATGGGCATGCTGCGCGCCAACGTGCCGGCGATCTATGTCTACGGCGGCACGATCCTGCCGGGCCGCTACAAGGGCCAGGACCTGAACATCGTCAGCGTGTTCGAGGCGGTCGGCCAGAACGCGGCCGGCAACATGAGCGACGAGGACCTCAAGCAAATCGAGATGCGCGCCATTCCCGGCACCGGCTCGTGCGGCGGCATGTACACCGCCAACACCATGTCGAGCGCGTTCGAGGCGCTGGGCATGTCGCTGCCGTATTCGTCGACCATGGCCAATCCGCACGACGAAAAGGAGAACTCGGCCAAGGAATCGGCCAAGGTGCTCATCGAAGCCATCAAGAAGGACATCAAGCCGCGCGACATCGTGACCAAGAAGGCCATCGAGAACGCCGTTGCAGTCATCATGGCAACGGGCGGTTCGACGAATGCGGTGCTGCACTTCCTCGCCATCGCGCACGCTGCGGATGTGAAATGGTCCATCGACGATTTCGAGCGCATGCGCAAGAAGGTCCCAGTGATCTGCGACCTCAAGCCCAGTGGCAAGTACCTCGCCGTCGACCTGCATCAGGCCGGCGGCATCCCGCAGGTGATGAAGGTTCTCCTGAACGCCGGCCTGCTGCACGGCGACTGCATCACCATCACCGGCCAGACCATTGCCGAAGTGCTGAAGGACGTGCCCGACCAGCCACGCGCCGACCAGGACGTGATTCGCCCCATCGACAATCCAATGTATGCCGAAGGGCACCTGGCGATTTTGAAGGGCAACCTTTCGCCCGAAGGCGCAGTCGCAAAGATCACTGGCCTGAAGAACCCCGTCATCACCGGGCCTGCAAGAGTGTTCGATGACGAACAGTCAGCCCTGCAAGCCATTCTCGACGGCAAGATCAAGGCCGGCGACGTCATGGTCCTCCGCTACCTGGGCCCCAAGGGTGGCCCCGGCATGCCCGAGATGCTCGCCCCCACCGGCGCCTTGATCGGCGCCGGCCTTGGTGAAAGCGTGGGCCTGATCACTGACGGCCGTTTCTCCGGCGGCACCTGGGGCATGGTCGTAGGCCACGTAGCCCCCGAAGCAGCCGCGGGCGGCACCATCGCCTTCGTCAAAGAGGGCGATTCGATCACCATCGACGCGCACCAACTCAAGCTCGACCTCAACGTCCCCGAGTCCGAAATCGCCAAGCGCCGCGAAGGCTGGAAAGCGCCCGCCCCCCGCTACACCCGCGGCGTCCAAGCCAAGTTCGCCTTCAACGCCTCCAGCGCCAGCTCCGGCGCCGTCCTCGACAAGTTCTAAAAAGGGAAAAAGGAAGCCCCGTCGGCCCAAAACCGCCCCGCCACCCTGCCCTTCCAGAAACACCGCGGAACCGGCTTCGCCGGGCCGCTGGTGTTGCCCCCGGTCAGGGGGTGGAGAGCGACACGAAGTGCGCGAGCCTGGGGGCGAGCTATTTCTTTTTCAACATGCCGAGCCGACTGCGCTGCCGATCGATGCGCTCCTGCTTGCGCGCGTTTTCCTTTTCGATCACCTTGCGCTTGGTATAGCCGGAGGCATCAGCCCAAGCCCACCACGCGACCGCAAGCGCGAAAGGGATCAACACGATCCACCAACTCAGGGCCGCCACAAAGCCGACCTCGAGCCATTTGAGCGCCACACCCAGCACGCCCAGCATCAGGAACCACATCGCGAACTCCTCCGTCGTTGTCATGGCGCGGGGGTGAAGAGCGTCTTCGCTCTCCCTACAATCGCGCTGGATCGACTTTAACGCACCGATGCGATTGGACCCCATGAAAAAAGCGCTCGTCGTCACCGTGCTCAGCCTTGGCTGTGCGGCCCCCGCCCTGGCGGACCTGGCTCTGGCCACATCGAAGAACTGCATGAGTTGCCATGCCGTCGATCGCAAGGTGCTGGGCCCTTCGTTCCAGGACATCGCGGTCAAGTACAAGGACAACAAGGACGCCGTCGACCTGCTCGCGAGCAAGATCATCAAGGGCGGCTCGGGCGTCTGGGGCCCGGTGCCCATGCCCGCGAACAATCAGGTCAGCGAAGCGGATGCGAAGAAGCTGGCCGCCTGGATCCTGACGACCAAGTAAGCACCCTTCAGCCGTTAGAACTCAGACGGCTGGCGGCATGCCGGCTGCGGAAGCTCCGCTTCGGCGATCGAAGCGATCTTCCAGCTGGCCGATGTGAGCCGCCAGCGTGTTGTCCGTCTGGTCGGATCGCGTCTTGATTGCCGTTTCGAGCTGCTCGACCCGCGCGAGCAAGGCGGCGTGCCGTTCGGCATTGCGTGTCATGTGCGCGTTTTCTTGCGCCTCGAGGAAATTGCGCAGCTCGGTGAAGCGCGATGCCTCCGCCTTGTCCGCGAGGTCGCGCTGCATCTGCATTTCCTTGGTATGCCGCCGCGTCTCGATCAGGATCGAGCTTTGCAGGTAGACCACATACACCACGAAGAAAACGCCCAACAGCGCCGTCAGCCCCAGCATGATCAGCCCGAAAGGCGCCGTGACCTGCATGAAGCCGATGGACATCGTCGTCGGGGAGACGACGATGCCCCAGTTGAATGCAGCCAGCGCTGCGATCAGCAGCACGACTACCAGCAATACACCTGTTCTGACTCCCATGACCTACTCCCGTTGTGATTGGAGAGGTCGTTTGTACCGCATGCGCGGCGGAGTCAATAGGCTTGCCCCAACTGCTCGAGGATGGCGGGGTTTTCCAACGTCGATGTGTCCTGCGTGATCGCCTCGCCTTTCGCAATGCTGCGCAGCAGGCGCCGCATGATCTTGCCGCTGCGCGTCTTCGGAAGGTTCTCGCCGAAGCGGATGTCCTTGGGCTTGGCAATCGGGCCGATTTCTTTTGCCACCCAGTTGCGCAAGTCCGCCGCGATCTGCTTGGCTTCTTCAGGGCTGGGACGGCCGCGCTTGAGCACGACGAAGGCGCACACCGCCTCGCCCGTCAGGTCGTCGGGCCGGCCAACCACGGCGGCCTCGGCCACCAGATCTGTCTTGGCGACCAAAGCCGATTCGATCTCCATCGTGCCAAGCCGATGGCCGGACACGTTGAGCACGTCGTCGATGCGCCCGGTGATCCGGAAATAGGCGCGGTCGGTGCTGCGCACGGCGCCGTCGCCGGCCAGGTAGATGGTGCCGCCCATCTCTTCGGGAAAGTAGCTTTTCTTGAAGCGCTCGGGGTCATTCCAGATCGTGCGGATCATCGATGGCCAGGGGCGCTTGATGACCAGCATGCCGCCGCCGCCGTTCGGGATGTCCTTGCCGGTCTCGTCGACGATCGCCGCCATGATGCCTGGCAACGGCAACGTGCACGAACCCGGCACCAGTGGCGTCGCCCCTGGCAGCGGCGTGATGACGTGGCCGCCTGTCTCTGTCTGCCAAAAGGTGTCGATGACCGGGCATTGCTCCCCGCCGACATTGCGGTAGTACCACATCCAGGCTTCCGGATTGATGGGTTCGCCCACCGTACCAAGAATGCGCAATGACGAAAGATCCCAATTCTTCGGGTGCACCTTTTCGTCGCTCTCGGCTGCCTTGATGAGCGACCGGATCGCCGTGGGCGCCGTGTAGAAGATCGACACCTTGTGCTTCTCGATCATCTGCCAGAACCGGCCCGCGTGCGGAAAGGTCGGGATGCCTTCGAACACCACCTGTGTTGCGCCCGCGGCGAGCGGCCCGTAGGCGACATAGGTGTGCCCGGTGATCCATCCGATGTCGGCGGTGCACCAGAAGACGTCCTCGGGACGGATGTCGAAGGTCCAGTCCATCGTGAGCTTGGCCCACAGCAGATAGCCACCCGTCGCGTGCTGCACGCCCTTGGGCTTGCCCGTCGAACCCGAGGTGTAGAGGATGAACAGGGGATGCTCGGCACCGACCGGAACCGGCGGACATTCGGTGCTCTGACCCTTGAGCGCCTCGTCGAAAGTCTTGTCGCGCCCGGCCACCATGTTGCAGGGGCTCGCGGTGCGCTGGAAGACCAGCACGGTCTTGATCGACTCGCAGCCGCCCAACGCAATGCCGTCGTCAACGATGGCCTTCAGCGGAAGTTCCTTGCCGCCGCGCAATTGGAAGTTGGCTGTGATCACTGCCACCGCGCCGGCATCGATGATGCGCTCCTGGAGCGCCTTGGCCGAGAAGCCGCCGAAGACGACGCTGTGCGTGGCGCCGATGCGGGCGCAGGCCTGCATGGCGATCACACCCTCGATGGTCATCGGCATGTAGATGATGACGCGGTCGCCCTTCGTGATGCCCTGCGCCTTCAGCGCATTGGCAAACTGCGACACACGCGCCAGCAGCTCCTTGTAGGTGATCTTGGTGACCGCGCCGTCGTCGGCTTCGAACACGATGGCGGTCTTGTTCTCGACGGGCGTGCCAATGTGCTTGTCGAGGCAGTTGGCCGACGCGTTGAGTTCGCCGTCTTCGAACCACTTGTAGAAAGGCGCGTTCGACTCGTCCAGCGTACGCGTGAAGGGCTTGGTCCAAACCACGTTGGCCTTCGCCTGCCGAGCCCAAAAGCCATCGAAGTCGTCGGCGGCTTCTTTGCACAGTGCGTCATAGGCGGCCATGCTGCCGATGCGCGCGCCTTTGCTGGCGCGGGCGTCAGGCGGAAACACCCTGTTTTCTACCAGGACGGATTCGATCGTGGAAGCGCTGCTCATCTCTTTGTCTCCTTTACCGACTTACCGACTGCTGTTGCGACCTGCTCCGGTCATCAAGTTTCGAATGTCTGCCCGCGCACTTACGGATGACTGACGGCAGATGCCACAGGCCGGCGGAGGAATCGCCGCCAGGACGGCTGCATCGCCCCCTAGAATCGCGCGTTTTGCAGTCGTTAACGAAGCCAACCGAACGCAACCGATGTCAAACACCGACCAGTTCCCCCCGGCCGCAGGCAGGACCTCGCCGCTTCGCCCGCTGCCAAACATCATCTTTGCGAGCCGGTGGCTCCAGCTTCCGCTCTACCTGGGGCTGATAGTCGCACAGGCGGTGTATGTGGTGCATTTCCTGGTCGAGTTGTCGCACCTCGTGCAGGCCGCCTTCGGCAGCACAGACGCGCTCGAGGCACTGATCAACAGCATCGGCTACAAGACCAGCGCGCCCGTCACATCGCTCAACGAGACGGTCATCATGCTGGTCGTGCTGGCGTTGATCGACGTCGTGATGATCTCGAACCTCCTGATCATGGTCATCGTCGGGGGCTACGAGACCTTCGTGAGCCGCATGAACCTCGAAGGCCATCGCGACCAGCCGGAATGGCTGAGCCACGTCAATGCGTCGGTGCTGAAGGTCAAGCTGGCGACGGCGATCATCGGCATCAGCTCGATCCATCTGCTGAAGACCTTCATCAACGCGGACAACTACACCGACCGCGTGCTGATAGCCCAGACCGCGATTCATATCACCTTCCTGCTTTCAGCCATGGCTATCGCCGTGACCGACCGGCTGATGATGCGGCCGCCATCGGGCGACGACCACTGACGGCGCCGCTCCGGCGAAGCTGAACAGCAGGACAGCAGAACACTGGCCGTCACCTTCCGGTCATCTGCTCAGGCACCACCCACTGGTCGAACTGTTCCGCCGTCAAGTGCCCCGAGGCAATCGCCGCTTCGCGCAGGCTGGAGCCTTCCTTGTGCGCCTTCTTCGCGATGAAGGCGGCCTTGTCGTAGCCGATGTGGGTGTTGAGCGCGGTCACGAGCATCAATGAGCGTTGAACCAATTCGGTGATGCGCTCGCGGTTCGGCTCGATGCCGACGGCGCAATGATCGTTGAAGCTCACCATGCCGTCGGCCAACAGCCGAACGCTCTGCAGGAAATTGTGCGCCACCATCGGGCGGAAAACGTTCAGTTCAAAGTTGCCTGACGCGCCGCCGATGTTGATTGCGACGTCATTGCCGAACACCTGTGCGGCAAGCATTGTGACAGCTTCACTCTGCGTGGGGTTGACCTTGCCCGGCATGATGGACGAGCCGGGTTCGTTTTCAGGGATGCTCAGCTCGCCGATGCCGCTGCGAGGGCCGCTCGCGAGCCAGCGAACATCGTTGGCGATCTTGTTCATGCTGGCGGCAAGGGTCTTCAGCGCGCCATGCGCATGCACCAGCGCATCGACGGACGCCATGGCCTCGAACTTGTTCGGAGCCGTCACAAAGGGCAGCCCGGTGAGCCTTGCCAGCTCGGCTGCGACCTGCTCGGCGTAGCCTTTGGGCGCGTTGAGGCCGGTGCCGACCGCCGTTCCGCCAAGCGCAAGTTCGCACAGGTGCGGCAGCGCGGCGCGAACATGCGCGGCGCCATGGGCAAGCTGCGCGGCGTAGCCCGAAAACTCCTGGCCCAGCGTGAGCGGGGTCGCGTCCTGCAAATGAGTGCGGCCGATCTTCACGATCTCCGCAAAATCCCTGGATTTCTTGTCGAGCGTCGCGCGCAGCTTCGCGATGGCCGGCAACAGCTTGTGCGTGATCGCCTCTACCGCCGCCACATGCATGGCGGTCGGAAACACATCGTTGGACGATTGGCTCCGGTTCACATCGTCGTTAGGGTGCACCATCCGCCCTTCGCCTCGTTCGCCGCCGAGCAGTTCGCTCGCGCGATTTGCCAGTACCTCGTTCACGTTCATGTTGGTCTGGGTGCCGGAGCCGGTTTGCCAGACCACGAGCGGAAATTCGCCGGCGTGCTTGCCTTCGATGACTTCATCGGCCGCGGCCACGATGGCTTGGGTCTTCTTCTCGTCCTGCAGTCCGAGCGCATGGTTCACCACGGCCGAAGAGCGCTTGACTTGAGCAAGGGCCCGGATGATTTCGCGCGGCTGCTGCTCCCCGGAAATGTCGAAGTTCTGCAGCGAACGCTGGGTCTGCGCCCCCCACAGCTTGCCGGCTGGCACCTCGATCGGGCCAAAGGTGTCGCGTTCGACGCGTGTCTGGGGGGGTGAGGTCATTCGGGGCTCCATGTTCGAAAGGATGGCGAAGCCCCCGGCGGGACTTCGGAGTGATTCGTCAAGTATGGCCGCAGCGCAAATGACTCGCACCGTGCGGGCAATTGGCGGCAAGCGCGGCAGCGCTTATTCGATGCGGTTATAGTCTTAACCCTTCAATCGATCGACGAGTCATGTCGATCGTCCCCTCCACTACTCGCGGATCATTTTCGAATCCCGTCGCGGTGGAGGTTCGGCTCCGGGCCTCGGCCCGAGCCACGGCCGGCCTGTTCCGGCCCCACTGCCAAGCCAAGCTCACTCAGGTTCGCGACGACTCCAGCGCAGTCGCCGACTGATCCTATTGACCGACGGCGCGGCTGCGGGTCGCCCTCGCGAGGGCGCTCTTTTCAAACTCAACAAAGGAGCCCGGGCGTATGGCCAAAGGAATTCTCATCGATCATGTGTTCAAGGTATTCGGCGACCAGCCGGAACAGGCACTGGACCTGGTCAAGCAAGGACTTTCCAAAGAAGAAATCCTGGCTCGCACAGGGCAGTCGATCGGCGTCTTCGACGCGACCTTCGATATTCATGCGGGCGAGATCTTCGTCATCATGGGCCTGTCGGGCTCAGGCAAGTCCACGCTGGTGCGATTGCTCAATCGCCTGATCGAACCGACGTCCGGGCGCATCGTCATCAACGGTGCCGACATCAACGGCCACTCGGACGCGAAACTGCGCGACCTCCGGCGCAAGGACATCAGCATGGTGTTCCAGTCGTTCGCACTGATGCCGCACATGACAGTGCGCGAGAACACCGCCTTCGGGCTGGAACTCGCGGGCGCCAGCAAGAAGGAACGGCTGGAGCAAGCCGAACAGGCGCTGGCGCAAGTCGGCCTGGCCGGCTGGGGCGACAGCTATCCGGACGAGTTGTCGGGGGGCATGCAACAGCGTGTCGGACTGGCGCGCGCACTCGCTTCAGACCCCTCGATCCTCTTGATGGACGAGGCTTTTTCGGCGCTCGATCCGATCATCCGCACGGAGATGCAGTCTGAATTGCTGCGTCTCCAACAGGTGCGACGCCGGACCATTGTCTTCATCTCGCACGATCTCGACGAAGCCATGCGCATCGGCGACCGCATCGCGATCATGAAAGACGGGCGCGTGATCCAGGTGGGCACGCCCGATGAAATCCTTCGCAGCCCTGCCGACGACTTCGTCCGCAGTTTCGTGCGCGGGGTCGATGCGGCGGCTGTGTTCAAGGCGGCGGATATCGCGCGCAAATCGCTCACCGTGGTCTCGGAACATACCGACCGCGGGGCGCGCGCAGCGCTCAAGTTGCTCGAAGAACAGGACCGCGACTTCGCCTACGTGGTGTCACCCGGCAAGAAATACCTCGGAACGGTATCGGCCGACGCGCTGCGCTCTGCCCTGGAGGGCCACTCAGGCCCCCTCGGCTTGCATCACGCATTCCTGCCCGCGCTGGCGCCGATCGCCGCGGATGCGCATGTCGCCGGCCTTTTCGGCCAAGTGGCGCAAGCGCCCTGCGCCGTGCCCGTCGTGGCTGGCGACGGCCGTTTCTGCGGCGCCATCAGCAAGACCACCTTGCTGAAATTCCTCGATCGCGATACGCCGCCGGTGGAGCCGGTGCCGGCCACACCGCTTGCGGCCATCGCTGAAGCCCTCTGATTGCGAAGGATCTCGCCATGAACGACACAGCACTTCCGACTGAACTTGCTCCGCTGAACGATGCCATGACGTCGCTACCACCGGAAACTCCGACCGATCCTTGGGCCGCGTTGTCGATTGCGCCCGACCCTTCATCTTCAAGCGCGTGGCTCGATGCTCCAGCAGATTCGGTCCACACACTGGCGGCTTCGGCGGACTCCGCCGCGAGCGGCTTTCAATTGCATCAACTCTGGGACGGCTCTTTGCCAATCGAATCGTGGATCAATCAAGGATTGGGCTGGGTCGTCCAGAACTTCCGACCGTTTTTCCAGAGCGTGCGGTTGCCCATCGACGGCACGTTGACGTGGATGCAGGGTCTTCTCAACGGAATGCCCGCGCTTGCGATGATCGTGTTGATCGGCCTCTTGGCCTGGCAGTTTGCGGGCCGCGCACTCGCGGTCGGAACCATGCTGTCGCTGCTCGCGGTGGCGATGCTCGGCATCTGGCCGGAAGCCATGGTGACGCTGTCCCTGGTGCTGACCTCGCTGCTGTTCTGCCTGCTCATTGGCCTGCCGCTGGGCGTGCTGCTGGCGAACAGTGATCGCGCGGAGCGGGTCATGCGGCCGGTGCTCGATGCCATGCAGACCACGCCCGCCTTCGTCTATCTGGTACCGGTTGTGATGCTTTTCGGCATTGGCAATGTGCCCGGCGTGATCGTGACCATCATCTTCGCGCTGGCGCCACTGGTGCGCCTGACCACCCTGGGCATCCGGCAGGTGCGGCCCGACCTGATCGAAGCGGCGCGCGCCTATGGCGCTTCGCCCTGGCAGATGCTCGTGAAAGTGCAATTGCCGCTGGCCATGCCATCGATCATGGCGGGCATCAACCAGGCGCTGATGCTGTCGCTCTCGATGGTCGTGATCGCTTCGATGATCGCTGTGGGCGGACTCGGCCAGATGGTGCTGCGCGGCATCGGCCGGCTCGACATGGGTCTGGCAACGGTGGGCGGCTTGGGCATCGTGCTGCTGGCGATTTCGCTGGACCGCCTCACCCAGGCGATGGGCCGGTCGCGCCGGAGCAGCGCACGCCACTGGTGGCAGGCAGGCCCGGTCGGCTCCGCGCTGCGCCTGTTGCAAAGAACCATGGCCGGGCCGCGCACCGCCGACTCAGCGGCGCCGGAACTCTCGACCCAAGGATTCAAGGCATGAAGAGAACACACCTTACGCATTCGTTCAAGCGCCCTTTCGCGCTCGCCTTGTGGGCCACCGGCATGCTGGTCCTCGGTCTCGGTCTGGGCGTTCAAGCCCGTGCCGAAAACCTGCCGGGCAAAGGCATTACGGTGCAACCGCTCAAGAGTTCACTGGCAGAAGAGATGTTCCAGACACTTCTGGTGTCCAGGGCGCTCGAAAAATTGGGCTACACGGTGGCACCGGTCAAGGATCTCGAACCCGCCACCGAGCACCTGGCGATCGCCAATGGCGACGCCACCTTCATGGCGAGTCACTGRCACACCCTGCATGCCGACTTCTACAAGAACAGCGGCGGTGACGCCAAGCTCTTGCGCAAGGGTGTCTATGCAGACGGCGCGGTCCAGGGCTACTTGATCGACAAAAAGACTGCCGATCAATACAACATCACGAACATCGGGCAGCTGAAGGACCCCGAGATTGCAAAGCTGTTCGATACCGACGGCGATGGCAAGGCGGACCTGACCGGCTGCAACCCCGGATGGGGATGCGAGCTCGCGATCGAAAAGCACCTGTCGGCCTACCGGTTGCATGACGCCGTCACGCACAAGCAAGGAAGCTATGCCGCCCTGATGGCCGACACCATCGCCCGCTTCAAGGAGGGTCAGCCGGTCATCTACTACACCTGGACTCCTTATTGGGTGAGCGCGGTGCTGCGACCCGGGATCGACGTGGTGTGGCTCCAGGTGCCCGCATCGAACGCGCAAGGTGAGCCGAGCGAAACCCGCCTTCCGAACGGGAAGGACTATGGCTTTCCCGCCGACCAGCAACAAATCGTCGCCAACCGCCAGTTCGCCGAGGCGAACCCCGTTGCAGGCCGGCTGTTCGAAGTGATGAGCCTCCCGATCGCCGACATCAACGCCCAGAACTTGCGCATGAGCCAGGGCGCGAACACGCAGAGGGACATCGAGCGCCACGTCGACGGCTGGATCAGGGTTCACCAGCAGCAGTTCGACGGCTGGATCGAACAGGCGCTCGCTGGCGACACCTGAGCCGGGCATCCGTCCGCCGTTGGTGGGGCTGAGATAATCGGCGGGCGTCCCCAATTCCAAGAACCTTCCCACCATGACCACCACCATCCAGCAGGGCGACCTGATCGAATCGGTCGCCGCTGCGCTCCAGTACATCAGCTACTACCATCCCACCGACTACATCGCTCACCTCGCCAAGGCGTACGAGCGGGAGCAAAGCCCCGCCGCCAAGGATGCAATGGCGCAGATCCTGACCAACAGCAAGATGAGCGCCACCGGTCATCGCCCGATCTGCCAGGACACGGGCATCGTCAACGTGTTTCTCAAGGTTGGCATGGATGTGCGCTGGGGCGGCTTCACGGGAAGCCTCGAAGATGCCGTCAACGAAGGTGTGCGCCAGGGCTACAACCATCCGGACAACACGCTGCGCGCATCGGTCGTTGCCGACCCCCAGTTCGATCGCAAGAACACCAAGGACAACACGCCGGCTGTGATCTTCACCGAGATCGTTCCGGGCAACACCGTCGAAGTCACCGTCGCGGCCAAGGGCGGCGGCAGCGAAAACAAGAGCAAGCTGGCCATGCTAAACCCGGGCGACAGCGTCGTCGACTGGGTGCTGAAGACTGTGCCGACGATGGGCGCCGGCTGGTGTCCGCCAGGCATGCTGGGCATCGGCATTGGCGGCACCGCCGAGAAGGCCGCGCTGATGGCCAAGGAAAGCCTGATGGACGACCTCGACATGCACGAGTTGCAAGCCAAGAAGGCTTCCGGCGCCGAGCTCACGAAGGTCGAAGCGCTGCGCATCGAGCTCTACGAGAAAGTAAATGCGCTGGGCATCGGCGCACAAGGCCTCGGTGGGCTTTCGACCGTGCTCGACATCAAGATCAAGATGTACCCGACGCATGCCGCGAGCAAGCCGGTCGCGATGATTCCGAATTGCGCGGCGACGCGGCACGCGCACTTCGTGCTCGACGGCTCCGGGCCCGTTTACCTGGAAGCACCATCACTCGACCTCTGGCCGAAGATCGACTGGGCGCCCGACTACAACAAGAGCAAGCGTGTCGACCTCGACAAACTCACGCCGGCGGAAGTCGCCAGCTGGAAGCCCGGCGACACGCTGTTGCTCAACGGCAAGATGCTGACCGGCCGCGACGCCGCGCACAAGCGCATCGCCGACATGCTCGCCAAGGGCGAGAAGCTGCCGGTGGACTTCACCAACCGCGTGATCTACTACGTCGGACCGGTCGATCCGGTCAAGAACGAGGCCGTCGGCCCTGCCGGCCCGACAACGGCAACGCGCATGGACGGCTTCACAGAAATGATGCTGGCCCAGACCGGCCTGATCGCCATGATCGGCAAGGCCGAGCGAGGCCCGGTCGCCATCGAGGCCATCAAGAAGCACCAGAGCGCCTACCTCATGGCCGTTGGCGGTGCGGCGTACCTCGTGAGCAAGGCGATCAAGACCGCCAAGGTCGTCGGCTTTGCGGACCTCGGCATGGAAGCGATCTACGAGTTCGACGTCGTCGACATGCCGGTGACGGTGGCGGTCGATTCCGGCGGCACGAGTGCCCACATCACCGGCCCCGCCGAATGGCAGAAGCGAATCGCCAGCGGCGAATTCAAGACGATCACGCTGGAACCGGCTTGAGCGCGACGGCGGTCGACGTGGGCGATGGCGCCGATCGGCCGATCGGCGTTTTCGATAGCGGGATCGGAGGACTGAGCGTTCTCAATGCGCTCTGCGGCGAGTTGCCGCGCGAACGATTCGTCTATTTCGCCGACACCGCTCACGCACCTTACGGGGAGCGGGGCGATGCATTCGTCGGCGACCGCAGCCGCGTTGTCACACGCCACCTGCTCGAACGTCATCGAATCAAGGCGCTTGTCGTCGCTTGCAACACAGCGACGGCGGCTGCGATCCACCTGTTGCGCGCCGACCACCCAACGCTCCCGATCATTGGCGTCGAACCCGCTCTCAAACCGGCGGTCGCGCGCAGCAGCACGAGGCACATCGCCGTGATTGCGACACGCGTGACGCTCGAGAGTCGCAAGTTCGAGGCGCTGCGATCCTCTCTCGATGCACAAGCGACCTTCAGCATCGTCCCCTGCGATGGGCTTGCAGGTGCCATCGAACGCGGTGACGCCGCCCGAATCGCCGAACTGTGCCAAAAATATCTTGGCGATGTCGGCCGTTTCGGCGGAGAGCCAGGGGAAATCGACACGCTGGTTCTCGGCTGCACGCATTACCCCTTCATCGCTGGCGCCCTGCGGCGAGTGACAGGCGATTCGGTGAGCTTCATCGACACTGGTGCTCCGGTGGCGCAGCAGACACGCCGTTTGCTGGAACGGTCCGGTCAGCTTGCCGAAGATGGCGAAGGTGCCGTCAGACTGCTCAGCAGCGACGCACCGGAATCGCTCGAGGCCGCTGCCGCGCGCTGGCTTGCGCGACCGGGCGGCCGAGCAAGCCTTGCCCGCACCCAAGACGCAGCAACCGCCTGAGCCGCCCCAAGCATGCGCCGCGCGTTCGTCATTGCCTGGCTCCTCGGCTTCTTCAGCATCGCTGCGCATGCCGCTTGCGACACCGGCCTGGCCGAACGCATGCACGCCAAGCTGCATCCCAAGCGCATCCTTGACCATGAACGCGCTGTGTGCGAGCCCTGGAGGGGCTTTCCCGGCCGCTTTGTCGTCGTGCTGCCCATGCCGCGAACTGGTTCGGAGTCCGACGCCACGCAGTTCGACCTGGACGTTCTGGTCGTCCAGCAGGCGGACAACGGGAACACCGAACGCGCAAGGATCGTCAGCAGACTCCTCGACGAGGACGCTCTCACCGAAGACGCGGTACGTATTGCCGAGATCCGGGTCGATACGGCGCGCTACACACTGGCCCCGGATGCGCGCGCGTTCGGCTTGAGGATCCTGCGGCAGGGCTCTTCGCGAGCGAATCCATACGCGAGCGAAACGCTGTCGCTGTACCTGCCGCAAGGCGCAAAGCTCGCCAAGGTGCTCGATGGACTTGAGACAACGCTCGAGCGCGGCGAATGGGACACCAACTGCACGGGCGATTTCGAGACCGTCCGCGGTACGCTGTCGGTCATGCACACGGCGACGAACGGGAGCGCGGACCTGATGCTGCGTGAGGCGCGCTCGGAAAGCCAGTCGCTCCTCCAGGGCGAGGAATGTGTGTCGCAGCAACTCCCGACGAAATTCAAATCGACCCTGCTGCGCTTTGATGGCACCGTTTACCGCGCGTCGAAACGGGCTGCAGCGGGCTAGTCAGGCCCGCAAGGCCGCCTCGCGGCCGCGCCGCATATCGATCGGCAGCAGCATGACGAGGCCGGCGACGAACAAGACCGTGGTCGCGAGGATCGCAATTCGCTGGTTGCCGCCGGACATCCAGGTGATGACACCGTAGCTCAGCGGCCCCACGATGCTGGCGAGGCGGGTCGCGAAAGTCCACAAGCCAAAGAACTCCGCGAGTTGGCGCGGCGGGGCCAACACGCCAGTCATCGCACGGCCCGCCGATTGACTTGATCCCATCGCAAGTCCTGCGATGGTGGCCGCCAACCAGAACCCGCTTTTGGTCGTCACGGACGCAGCAATCAGACAGACAAGGATCCAAGCTACAAGCGTTCCCGCCAGCGAACGCTTGTGCCCCAGGCTGTCCTGCCAATAGCCAAAAATGAAGGCGCCGAGCGCCGCGGCAATGTTCAGCACAAAAATCAGCACCATGGTTTCGCTCGGCACGAAGCCAATCACTTGCTCGGCATAGATGGCGGCAAGCGTGATCGCCACGGCCACGCCCCCCTGGTAAGAAACAGTGCACGCAAGGAGCCACATGAAATCGCGGTACGCGCGAGCCTCGCGGAAGGTGCTCTGCAACTGCCGCCATGCGCTGGGCGCAGTCTCGTTCGCCCGAGGCATCGCTCGCTCCGGCAGCAGGACGAACGTGGCACAAGCGGCTACGCCATAGAGGGCGGCGGTGATCAGCATCGTGACCGGCACGAAGTGCGCAGCAGGCAAGCCCCTGGCTTGCGCCCACAGGACGTACGCCAGGCACAGCCCCAGCGCAAGCATGCCTCCCAGATAGCCGAAGGCCCAGCCCCAGCCACTCACCTTGCCCATGCCTTCGACAGTCGCGAGCTCTGGCAGGAATGCACCGGTAATGGATTCGCCGTACGAATAGAACGTGTTGGAGACGACGACCAGCGCCATGGCCACGAGAACCCCCTGCATTCCGACGACGCGTGGCGTAAAGGCAAGCGCAGCGGTGCCGATCACACACCCGACGGTGGACAGGATCAACACGCGCTTCTTGGCCGCTCGCATGTCGGCCCAGGCACCGATCGCCGGCATGGTCAACATTACGAGCGCGTACGAAATGCTCAGCGCCACCGACCACGCCAATGCGCCCCACGCCGCGCCCTGCGCGATGCCGCCGACGAAGTAGGCGGCGAACACGGCTGTGATGACGACGGTCGTATAGCCGGAGTTTGCGAAGTCGTACATGGCCCAGCCGAACACTTCGCGCTTGCGCACGCCGGGTCGGAGGGCGGACTGGGGAAATAGAGCCAAGCGACGTTCCTCTGCAAAGATCGTCGCCGAGCATAGCGGAGCGACCTTACCGCTCCGTGTCGCGAACGCTTGTTGGCTCGCTAGCGCGCTCTGGGCTAGTGCAGATGACGCGGACGACGACCACCGCCGTGTCCGCCGCTGCCGGCGCCACCGGTGCCGCCACGCGGCCGTTTTCCGATTTCGAGCGAATTGACCAGTGCGTCGAACCGATCGCCGAAGAGCTTGTCGATCTCCGCCACGACGCCGCCGAGTTCAGCACCATCGAAGTGACGCTCCATCAGGTTCACCACATCTTCCACGAGCAGGTCGCGCTGGACCTGCATGATCGCGGCAGGGTTGGGGCCGACGAACAGCATCAGGAAGTCATCACGCGACTCCTGGTCGGGGTCGCCTTCCTCTTCGTCGAAGTCGGTGTCGTAGAAGGTGACTTCGAGCGCGGCGCCCTGCTCAGCGAGCTCATTGAGAGCCATGCACATTTCGTCGAGCGCCTGACGGAAATCGTCGTCCCCGGCCACGGTCCAGCAGATCTGGAGCATGTGCTCTTTCTGTTCGAAGCGGATCCCGGGCTCTTCTTCATAGACGCTGGTCGCGCCGTCGGCGAGCGATCGTGCGCCGGCATATTTCCACAGCGGCTTCAGCGCTTCCTGGATCTGCTCGAAATTCGCATCCGAGCGCAGCGGCACATCGCCGTGTACATGGATTTCGAACGGAGCGTTATAGCGAGGCATGTCTTGCTCCCTTGTAGTGTGGTGGTGCCCGGAACCGGGGTCGAACCGGTACGCCCCTTATGCAGGAAGCGGCGGATTTTAAGTCCGATGTGTCTACCAATTTCACCATCCGGGCTTCCCGTCGAACGTCGACGATACCCCAAACGAAAACAGTCCCGACAACGTTGTTTGGCGGGACTGTGTTTTGGCATTGGAATCGGTGGAGGCGCGACCCGGAGTCGAACCGGGCTAGACGGATTTGCAATCCGTTGCATAACCGCTTTGCTATCGCGCCACTCTCGTTGCCGAGATTTTGAAGTCGTAAGAAATCAGCGAAAAAAAGGGAAGCCTGCGCTTCCCTTTTTCAAAACTGGAGCGGGAAAAGAGTCTCGAACTCTCGACCTCAACCTTGGCAAGGTTGCGCTCTACCAACTGAGCTATTCCCGCGTTTCGAGCCTCGAATTATAGAGCATATTTTTAGTCTCTCGCAACTCGAACGCATCGACGTGTCAGTGCTTGATCGAACCTTCCGCCGGTTGCGCAGCGCGCTGCTTGGCCAGCTCGGCGACTGCCGCCGCTGAGGCGGCAACCTCTTCGTCCGACAGCGGCGTTGGCGACTTCTCGAGAGCAATTTCCAGCACCTTGTCGATCCACTTCACAGGCACGATCTCGAGGCCGTTCTTCACGTTCTCGGGGATATCCTGCAGGTCCTTGGCGTTCTCTTCCGGGATCAGCACGGTCTTGATACCGCCACGCAAGGCAGCCAGCAACTTTTCCTTTAAGCCGCCGATGGCCGTGACTTCGCCGCGCAAAGTGATCTCGCCCGTCATGGCGACATCAGCACGCACCGGGATGCCTGTGAGCGCCGACACGAAAGCCGTCGTCATTGCAGCACCCGCGCTCGGGCCGTCCTTGGGGGTGGCGCCGTCCGGTACGTGGATGTGAATGTCACGCTTCTCGAACACTTCGTCCTTGATACCAAGTCGACGAGACCTGCTGCGGACCACAGTGCGTGCGGCTTCGACGGACTCCTTCATCACGTCACCGAGCGAACCCGTGCGACTGATCACACCCTTGCCGGGCATCGTGACGGCTTCGATCGTGAGCAAGTCGCCGCCGACTTCCGTCCACGCGAGCCCAACGACCTGCCCGACCTGGTTCTGCTTCTCTGCAAGGCCGAACGTGTATTTGCGCACGCCCAGGAAATCGTTGAGGTTCTCGCCGTTCACGACAACCTGCGGCACCATCTTCTTGAGCAGCAGTCCCTTGACCACCTTGCGGCAGATCTTGGAGAGTTCGCGTTCGAGCGAACGAACGCCCGCCTCGCGCGTGTAGTAGCGCACGATGTCACGCACCGCCTCTTCGGAGATGAGCAGTTCGTCATCCTTCACGCCGTTGTTCTTCATCTGCTTGGGCAGCAGATACTTCAGCGCGATGTGCGTCTTCTCGTCTTCGGTGTAGCCCGCGAGTCGAATCACTTCCATTCGGTCCAAGAGGGCCGGAGGGATGTTCATCGAGTTAGAGGTCGCGACGAACATCACGTCGCTCAGATCGAAATCGACCTCCACGTAGTGATCGCCGAACGTGTGGTTCTGCTCCGGGTCCAGCACTTCGAGCAGAGCGCTCGACGGATCGCCGCGGAAGTCGGTGCCCAGCTTGTCGATTTCGTCCAGCAGGAACAGTGGGTTGCGCGTGCCGACCTTGTTCAGGCTTTGCAGCACCTTGCCCGGCAGCGCGCCGATGTAGGTGCGGCGGTGGCCGCGAATCTCGGCCTCGTCTCGCATGCCGCCCAGCGCCATGCGCGTGTACTTGCGGCCGGTCGCCTTGGCAATCGACTGCCCGAGCGAGGTCTTGCCCACCCCGGGTGGCCCGACGAGGCACAGAATCGGCGCCTTGACCTTGTCCACGCGTTGCTGCACTGCAAGATATTCAAGAATGCGGTCCTTAACCTTTTCGAGCCCGTAGTGGTCCTCGTTGAGCACTTCTTCGGCATGCGCCAGGTCGTGCTTGATCTTTGTCTTCTTGCTCCACGGCAGGCCGATCAGCACATCGATGTAGTTGCGCACGACGGTCGCTTCGGCTGACATCGGCGACATGAGCTTGAGCTTCTTGAGCTCGCCTTCAGCCTTCTTGAGCGCTTCCTTCGGCATCTTGGCGAGCTTGATCTTCTTCTCGATCTCCTCGATGTCGGCACCCTCTTCGCCTTCGCCAAGTTCTTTCTGGATCGCCTTGACTTGTTCGTTCAGGTAGAAGTCGCGCTGGTTCTTTTCCATCTGGCGCTTGACACGCCCGCGAATCTTCTTATCGACGTTGAGGATGTCGACCTCGCGCTCCAACTGGCCAAACAGGTTTTCGAGCCGCGACTTGATGTCGTCGAGGTCGAGCACAGCCTGTTTGTTGTCGAGTTTCAGAGGCAGATGCGCGGCAATGGTGTCCGCAAGACGGCCCGGATCATCGATGCTCGAGATCGACGTGAGGATCTCCGGGGGGATCTTCTTGTTGAGCTTGACGTACTGGTCGAACTGCTGCATTACCGCGCGGCGCAGTGCTTCGACTTCGGTGCCCTTCTGCGGCGCAATATCGGCCAGTTCGACGGGTGTCACGTTTGCGGAAAAGTGCGTTTCGCTGTCGTCGATGCGGTTGACGCGTGCGCGCTGCTGGCCTTCGACCAGCACCTTGACGGTGCCGTCGGGCAGCTTCAGCATCTGCAGGATGGTCGAGATGCAACCGACCTCGAACATGTCTTCGACCGAAGGCTCATCCTTGGCGGCGGCCTTCTGGGCCACAAGCATGATGCGGCGTTCCGCTTCCATGGCGAGTTCGAGCGCCTTGATGCTCTTGGGACGTCCCACGAACAGCGGAATCACCATGTGGGGAAACACGACCACATCGCGCAACGGAAGCAGCGGCAAGTCGAGTTCGGTAGCAGGCAGGGGGGTATGACCGGACATGGAAATCCTTTAATTGATCATGGAAAGATGGTCGGCCGCGCGCGCTTTTCAAGCCCGCGGGCAGAGTATTCGCCGAAGACGCCGGACGCCTGTCTGAAAGCGGCCGGGTCCGAGGTCATCAAGCCTTCTTCGCGGCTTCGCGATAGACGAGCAGCGGCGGCTTGTTCTCGTCGATCGTCGATTCTTCGACCACCACCTTGTCGACATTGGTCGCATTCGGCAGCTCGAACATGGTGTCGATGAGCGACTGCTCCAGGATCGAACGCAAGCCTCGCGCGCCAGTCTTGCGCGCCAGCGCCTTGCGCGCGATCGCCTTGAGCGCCGCAGGGCGGATCTCGAGGTCGACGCCTTCCATCTGCAGCAGCTTAGTGAACTGCTTGACGACAGCGTTCTTGGGTTCGGTGAGGATCTGGACGAGCGCGTCCTCGCTGAGTTCAGCGAGCGACGCCACGACCGGCATGCGACCGACCAATTCGGGAATGAGGCCAAACTTGATCAGATCTTCGGGCTCGACCTCGCGGAATACCTCGGTGAGGCTGCGCTGCTTCTTGCTCTTGACCGACGCACCAAAGCCGATACCCGAGGCTTCGGTCCGGTTTTCAATCACCTTCTCGAGGCCGGCGAAAGCACCTCCGCAGATGAAGAGGATGTTGGTCGTGTCGATTTGCAGGAAATCCTGGTTGGGATGCTTGCGGCCGCCCTGCGGCGGCACGCTGGCCATGGTGCCTTCGATCAGCTTCAGCAGAGCCTGCTGCACGCCCTCGCCCGACACGTCGCGGGTGATCGAGGGGTTGTCGGACTTGCGCGAGATCTTGTCGATTTCGTCGATGTAGACGATGCCGCGCTGCGCGCGCTCCACCTCGTAGTTGCAGCTTTGAAGCAGCTTCTGGATGATGTTCTCGACGTCTTCGCCAACATAGCCGGCTTCGGTCAACGTGGTTGCATCGGCCATGACGAAAGGAACGTCGAGCATGCGCGCGAGCGTTTGCGCCAGCAGCGTCTTGCCCGAGCCGGTCGGTCCGATCAGCAGGATGTTGCTCTTGCTGAGTTCGACATCCTCGCCCTTGGATTTTTCCTTGTGGCGCAGACGCTTGTAGTGGTTGTAGACCGCAACCGACAGCATTCGCTTTGCCGGCTCCTGTCCGATCACGTAGTTGTCGAGGTTGGACTTGATTTCCAGCGGCGTGGGCAGGTCGCTGCGCGCTTCGCGCGATTCTTCGCCAGCTGGAAGCTCGTCACGGATGATCTCGTTGCAAAGATCGATGCATTCGTCGCAAATGAATACCGAAGGCCCCGCGATCAGCTTCTTGACCTCGTGCTGGCTCTTCCCGCAGAACGAGCAGTAGAGCGTTTTTTCGCTGGAGGAGCCTTTTTTCTCGGCCATGGACAAATGCCTCGTAACTGGGGTTTAACAATGATAGCGAAACAAAAACGGCGTTTCCCGTGTGGGAAAACGCCGTCGTTGCTCGGGCGCCTTAATGGCGGCGGTCAGGTGCGCTTGGCGATCACCTGGTCGATGAGGCCGTAATCCTTGGATTCGTCGGCAGTCAGGAAGTAGTCGCGCTCGGTATCACGGGCGATTTTCTCGAGTGACTGGCCGGTCCGGTCCGCCAGGATGCGGTTCATTTGCTCACGGGTCTTGAGGATGTCGCGTGCATGGATCTCGATGTCCGTCGCTTGTCCGCGTGCACCGCCCAGGACCTGGTGAATCATGATCTTGGAATTCGGCAGCGAAAAGCGCTTGCCCTTTTCGCCTGCAGCCAGGAGGAATGCGCCCATGCTCGCCGCAAAGCCGATGCACAGCGTCGACACGTCCGGCTTGATGAACTGCATGGTGTCGTAGATCGCCATGCCGGCGCTGACGCTGCCGCCGGGGGAGTTGATGTAGAACGAAATGTCCTTGTCTGGGTTTTCGCTCTCGAGGAACAGCAACTGCGCCACCACGAGGTTGGCGGTCTGGTCGTTGACTTCGCCGACCAGGAAGATCACGCGCTCCTTGAGCAGGCGCGAATAGATGTCATACGAACGCTCGCCGCGGCCTGACTGCTCGATGACCATCGGAACCATGCCGAGGCCTTGAATTTCCTGTGCGCTCATGTTTGCTCTCCAGAGGGGTTTGTACTTTACCCAGACGAAATGGGGCTCGTGCCACAAAGCACAAGCCCCATGGATTGCTTGCCGGCTGGCGGCCCTGATTTAGCCTTGTTGGGCCATCAGTTCGTCGAAGGATACAGACTTGTCGTTGACCTTGACCTTGCCGAGCACGAAGTCGGTCACATTGTTTTCGATCACGACGGCCTCGACTTCGGCCAAACGGCGGTTGTCGCTGAAATACCAACGAACCACGTCAGCGGGCTTCTCGTAGCTGGCGGCCAGTTCGTCGATGTGGGCCTTGATCTGCTCGGGCTTGGCTTGCAGGTTGTTGGCGCGGACCAGCTCGGCCACCACGAGGCCAAGGCGCACGCGGCGCTCGGCCTGGGGGCGGAACACGTCGTCGGGGATCGGCGCCTTGTCGGCGTCCTTGATGCCGCGCTGCTTGAGTTCGGCGCGGGCGCCTTCGATCATGCGATCGACTTCTGCCTGGACACTGGACTTCGGCAGGTCGAGTTCGGCGTTGGCGACCAGTGCGTCCATGACCGCGGTCTTGTTGCGGGCGAGGAGGCGGAATTTGACTTCCCGCTCGAGGTTTTTCTTGATGTCTGCACGAAGACCTTCGACCGTTGCGTCAGCGATGCCAAGCGATTTGGCGAGTTGCTCGTTGATTTCAGGCAGGTGCGAAGCTTCGATTTTCTTCACGGTGACCATGAAGTCGGCTTGCTTGCCGGCGACGTCCTTGCCGTGATAGTCGGCAGGAAACGAAAGCGGGAAAGTGCGGCTGTCGCCTGCCTTCATGCCGCGCACGGCGTCTTCGAATTCCTTGAGCATCTGGCCTTCGCCCACGATGAACTGGAAGTCGTCGGCCTTGCCGCCCTGGAAGGGCTCGCCTTCGATCTTGCCTTCGAAATCGACGGTCACGCGGTCGCCGTCCTGGACAGCGGCGTCTTGCGCGCGCTGTGCGAAGGTGCGACGCTGCTTGCGCAGGATGTCGAGCGTCTTGTCGATGGCGTCGTCGCCCACGTCAGCGCTGAGCTTCTCGACTTCGGCGTTGGACAGGTCGTTGATCTTGACTTCGGGGAAGACTTCGAAGACGGCGTCGAAGGCAAGCTCGCCTTCGGGCGAATTCTCTTTTTCGGTGATGCGGGGCTGGCCGGCCACTCGGAGCTTGGCCTCGTTGGCAGCCTGCGAGAAGGCCTCGCCCACCTTGTCGTTCATGACTTCGTAATGGACCGAATAGCCATAGCGCTGGGCCACGACGTTCATCGGCACCTTGCCGGGCCGGAAGCCGTCCATTTTGACGGTGCGGGCCAGCTTCTTGAGGCGCGAATCGACCTCGGACTGGATGGTGCCGACCGGCAAGGTCAGCGTGATCTTGCGTTCGAGCTTGTCGAGGGTTTCAACGTTCACGGTCATTTTCTGTCTTCCTGGTGAGAGGTCTTATTGGGCTGGTGCGCGGGGCCGGACTCGAACCGGCACGCCATTGCTGGCGTCAGGACCTAAACCTGGTGCGTCTACCAATTTCGCCACCCGCGCGGTCCGAAGAATTCAACGAAAAACGGGCGGTCCTTGATGCAGACCACCCGCTCGAAATCGGTCAACCACGTATTTTATGCTGGAACGAAAGCCGCTCCAGCGACTCATGCACCGTCACGCCGAAAGCATTTCGGCCGCATGCGGCGGCGGGGCATCCGTGCTCCCGGCCGGCTCACGCTTTACCCGAAACCAGGCCGCGTACATGGCTGGCAGCGCCAGCAAAGTGAGCACCGTGGCGACAATCAGGCCACCCATGATGGCAACGGCCATCGGCCCCCAGAAGACGCTGCGCGACAGCGGGATCATCGCCAGCACGGCCGCTGCAGCGGTCAGCACGATCGGCCGCAGCCGCCGCACCGCCGATTCGACGATCGCATCCCAGGCCGGCACACCGGCCGCACGGTCGTGTTCGATCTGGTCGACCAGAATCACCGCATTGCGCTGGATCATGCCCATGAGCGCAATCACGCCCAACAGCGCCACGAAGCCGAAAGGCCGGTTCAGCGCCAACAGCGCACCCGCCACTCCGACAATGCCCAGCGGGCCCGTGATGAAGACAAGCACCGAGCGGCTGAAACTGTGCAGTTGCAGCATCAGCAAAGTAAAGACCAGAAACAGCATGATCGGCACCCCGGCGACGATCGACGCCGAGCCCTTGCTGCTTTCTTCCACCGCGCCGGCCACTTCGATGCGATACGCGCTCTGCCCCGCCGCTTGCCACTTCGCTTCGAGTGCGCGCAGTTTTGGTAGTAGCTGATCAGTCACCGTCGCGCCCTGAAGCCCCTCGACGATGTCGCCCTGGACGGTGATCGCATAGTCGCGGTTCTCGCGCCACATCACGCCGGGCTCCCAGGTGAAGACCGGCTTGGCGATCTGCGTCAGCGGAATCGCCTGGCCTGAACTCGTGGGCAGATAAGCGTTGCCGATGTCCGAAATCGCCCCACGTTCGTCGGGCGATTGGCGCAGCACGATGTCGATCAGCAAGTCGTTCTCGCGGTATTGGCCTACCGTCGTGCCGCTGAACATGGTCCGGGAGGCCTGCGCGATGGCCTGGCTGGTCACGCCGAGCGAACGCGCCTTGTCCTGATCGACTCCGAGCCGGATCACCTTGACTGATTCGTTCCAGTTGTCGTTGACGCCGCGCATGTTCGGGTTGTCGCGCATCACAGCCTTGACCTCGTCAGCGCGCGCGCGCAGATCCGCCGGGTCCGTGCCGATCACGCGGAACTGCACCGGATACGGCACCGGCGGCCCATTGGGCAGCAGCTTGACGCGGCCACGTGCTTCGGGGAATTCCTGCGCCAGCAGCGCGGGCAATTTCAGGCGCAGGCTTTCGCGGTAGTGGAGATCCTTCGCCAGCAGAATCATCTGCGACACGTTGGTCTGCGGAAACACCTGGTCGAGCGGCAAATAGAAGCGCGGCACGCCCGATCCGATCCAGCTCGTGACGGTCGTGACACCCTCTTCGGTGCGCAGCCGCTCCTCCACTCGCTTGGCGACTTCTTCATTGGCCGCGAAGGACGTACCTTCCGGGAACCACAACTCGACCAGAATCTCCGGCCGGCTCGAATCCGGAAAGAACTGCTGCTGCACCTTGCCCATGCCAACGATGCCGAGCGCAAACATCAGCAACGTAGCGCCAATGGTGATCCAGCGATGCGCCACGCACCAGTTCACCGTGCGGCGAAAGGTGTTGTAGAACGGCGTGTCGAACAGTTCGTGCGGGGGTGCGTCGGGGTCGTGCGGCTTGACTTTGAGCAGCAGCGTGCCGAGATAAGGCACGAAATAGACCGACACGAGCCAGCTCAGCACCAGCGCAATCACCGTGACCGCGAAAATCGCAAACGTGTACTCGCCCGTGATGGACTTCGCAATGCCGATGGGCAAAAAGCCCGCCGCTGTGATCAACGTGCCGGTGAGCATCGGCTTGGCCGTGACGTCATAGGCAAAGGTGGCGGCTCGGACCTTGTCATAGCCCTCTTCCATCTTTCGCACCATCATCTCGACGGCGATGATGGCGTCGTCGACGAGCAGGCCCAGCGCGATGATCAGCGAGCCCAGCGATATCTTGTGCAGGCCGATGTCGAAGTAGTTCATCGCGAGGAAGGTCACCGCCAGCACGAGCGGGATGGTGATTGCGACAACGAGCCCCGGTCGAATGTCCACATACCAGCCGAAGCGGCCGCCCTTGTGCAGCCCGAGCGATATGAAGCTCACCGCCAGCACGATCGCCACGGCTTCGATCAGCACGCTCACGAATTCATTGACCGAATTGGCGACCGCGACGGGCTGGTCTTGCACCTGCACGAGTTGCACACCGAGCGGCAACTGCTTGTCAATCTCGGCCGTGGCAGCATGCAGCGCCTTTCCGAGCGCGATGATGTCGCCGCCCTTGGCCATCGAGACGCCGAGTGCGATCACTTCCTTGCCTTGATGCCGCACCTTCACGGCTGGCGGATCGACATAGCCGCGGTGGATGTCGGCGATGTCGCCGAGGCGAAGGTGGTTGCCGGAGCTGCCGCGAATCGGCATGGCGCGCAATTGCTCCACGCTCGTGAACTGGCCGCCCACCCGGACCTGCACCACGTCCTGCGGCGCCTGGATGGTCCCGGCGCTCTCGATGGCGTTTTGCGAACCGAGTTGCCCGATCACGGTGTTGAAGTCGAGGCCAAGTTGCGCGAGGCGCTTCTGAGATACCTCGATGTAGACCTTCTCGTCCTGCACGCCGAACTGCTCGACCTTGGCCACGTCTTTCACGCGCAGCAAGCGCTGGCGCACGTCATCGGCAAACGTCTTCAGCTCGGCGTAGCTGAATCCGTCGCTCTCCAGTGCGTAGATCACGCCATAGACATCGCCGAAATCGTCATTGAAGAACGGCCCCTGCACGCCAGCGGGCAAGGTGGAGCGCATGTCGCTGATCTTCTTGCGGACCGTGTACCAGACGTTCGCGACTTCGCCAGCCTTGGACGAATCCTTGATCTGAAAGATGATCTGCGATTCGCCGGGCTTCGAATAGCTGCGGATCTTGTCGGCGTAGGGCGCCTCTTGAAGGGTGCGTTCGAGCTTGTCGGTGACTTGCTCCGCCACCTGCTGCGCCGTGGCCCCGGGCCAGTACGTGCGAACCACCATCGCGCGAAAGGTGAACGGCGGGTCTTCGTCCTGGCCCAGCTGGAAGTACGACGCAAAGCCCAGGACCATCAACACAAGCATCAAGTAGCGCGTGAGCGCCGCGTGCTCGAGTGCCCATTTCGACAGGTTGAATCCGGCCCTGCCGGTGTCGGCGTTCTGTGACGTCATGCGGGCGTCCTCAGCGCGTTGCCACAGGCGCTACGGGCGCTGCTGGTACAGCAACTGCGTCCTGACGCCCGCCTGCAGTCGCTGCCGCCCGATTGCGATAGATGGCGACCTTCTGCCCTGGCGAGAGCACATGCACGCCTGCGGCGACGACCAGTTCGCCCGGCAGGAGGCCCTTGCCGATGACAGCTTCGTTGCCGTCTGCAGTCACCACTTCGACCGCTTGCGAGCGCACGGTCATGCTGGACTTGTCCAACACCCAGACGGCACTGCCCTTGCCTTCCTGGCGCAAGGCGCTGGTCGGAACCTTGAGCACCGGCGTGCCGCTGTGCGAAAGTGCCTTCGGCCGGGCGTAGACCGTGGCACCCAACGCCGGCGCCTTGGCCGGATCGATCGTGGTCTTGACGGTGTAGGTGCGCGTGACTGCGTCGGCGCTGGCCGCGACCTCGCGCACCTTGCCTTCGAATTCGCTTCCGCCGGCCCATCCGCGTATCGCAACCGGGGAGTCCGCCTTGACCTGCCCCGCGCGATCTTCCGGCACCGCGAACACCACATCGCGCGCGCCGTCCTGGGCGATGCGCACGACCGGCGTACCCGCGGCGACCACCTGCCCCGGTTCGGCCTCGATCGCTGTGATGATGCCCGGCACGTCCGCCACGAGCGTCGTGTAGTTCGCCTGGTTTCCCTGCGCGCTGAGTTGCGCTTGCGCCTGTTCGAGTTGCGCCTGTGCCGCCTTGAACGTGCTTTCGCGACGCTCCAGATCGGCGCCGCTGATGAAGTTCTGGTCGCGCAGCGCGCGATAGCGCTTGAGGTCCGCCGCCGCCAGATCGCGATTGGTCAGGGCCGCGGCATATTGCGCCCGGGCGCCCTCCGCTGCGAGGCGGAAATCCTGGGGATCGAGCTGCGCGAGCACCTGGCCAGCCTGAACGTGCTGGCCGAGTTCGGCCTGGCGCCGCGTGATCTTTCCGGCGACTCGAAAGCCCAGGCGCGATTCGACTCTTGCCCGCACTTCGCCGGAGAACTCGGGCTCGGTGTCGTAGGAGCTGACGCCGACGGCGATGACCTTGACGGAACGGATGGGCTCCTCAGCTGGCGGCGGACGAGAACATCCGGCAATGAGGACCACGGCGAGCAGCAGCCCGGCACGAGTACGGACGCGCGATACAGATGAGGCGGACATGAATCACCCTTCAAAACCAGCGGGGTCATTACTGACCAGCGGGTTAGTAATCTAGGGTAAACGCCAATCGCTGTCAACGAATTCGCCAGCGAAGCGGCGATCCGGGTTCCGGGCGCCTCAGGTGCGTTGTCCCATTTCCACGAGCCGGTTGTCGGGAAGCACGAAGTAGTCGGACGCGCGGCCCGCGTTGCGCTGCAGCCAGCCGAAGAGCGCCCGCCGCAACGGGTTCATGTTCGGCAGATGCTCATCGCCGACAGAAGCGCGCGAGACGAAATACGAGGTCGTCATCGAGTCGCAAGCCAGACCCTTCTGATAGGCCAGGATGCGGATGAATTCGGGCACGTCAGGGCGCTCCATGAAGCCGTAGCGCGCGGTAGCGACCCATATGCCTTCGCCCAGGGTTTCAGCTTCGATTCGCTGACGTGCGTCAACGCGCGGCGTGTCGCACGACAACACCCTGAGCACGATGACCTTCGAGTGAAGCACCTGGTTGTGCTTGAGGTTCAACAGCAGCGCATGCGGCACGGATTCAGCGTCGGGGTTGAGGAACACCGCCGTGCCCCTCACCCGGTGCGGCATGCCTTCGGCGAGCGACTGCACGAAAGGCACGAGCGGCAGGCGCTCCGCTTCCGCTGCCTGCAAGCCGAGGCGCCGGCCCTTGGCCCAAGTCGTGAAGATCACCATGACCAGCACTGCGACCGCCAGCGTGAGCCAGCCTCCTTCGGCGATCTTCAAGCTGTTGGCCACGACGAACATCACATCGACCGATGCGAAGATCAGCACGCCGATCACGACGGCCGGCCGATTCCACCGCCAGAGCTTGTAAGCGACGATGCCGGCGAGCAGCGTCGTCGTCACCATCGTGATCGAGACGGCAATGCCGTACGCCGCCGACAACGCGCTCGAACTGCGGAAGCCCAGCACCAGCAGCAGCACGCCGACCATCAGCATCCAGTTCACCGTCGGGATATAGATCTGCCCGATGGCTTCGCCCGAAGTCTGCACGACGCGCATGCGCGGCAAATAGGCCATGCGAATCGCCTGCGCCGTCAGCGAAAAGGCGCCGGAGATGACTGCCTGCGATGCAATCACGGTCGCCATCGCGGCGAGGATGACCATTGGCAGCACCGCCCACGACGGAAAGAGCCTGAAGAAGGGGTTGTCGATCGCTGCCGGATTGGAAAGCACCAGCGCGCCCTGGCCGAAATAGTTCAGCACCAGCCCCGGCAAAGCAATGAATATCCAGGCGAAGCGAATCGGCTTCGCGCCGAAATGCCCCATGTCGGCGTAAAGCGCCTCGCCACCGGTAAACGCGAGAAACACAGCGCCCAACACGGCAAGCGATTGCGTCCGATGCGTGACCAGGAAGTTGGCTGCGTGGCGCGGATCGAGCGCGGCGAGCACCTCCGGTTGCTTGAGCACCTGCAACAGGCCTCCCGCGGCAATCACGACAAACCACAACAGCATGACCGGCCCGAAAACCCGACCGACAAGCCCGGTGCCATGGCGCTGCACGGCGAACAAGCCGACCAGGATCGCCATGGTGATCGGAATCACGAAGGGTTGAAGCCCGGGCGCCTCCACCTCCAGCCCCTCGACCGCGGAAAGAACCGAAATCGCCGGAGTGATGAGACTGTCGCCATAGAACATCGCGGCTCCGACCAGACCCAGCAGCGCGATCAAGGAAGAGACCCACGCGCGCGTCGGCGTGCCGGTCACCGCATTGCGCGCCAGCGCCTGCAGCGCGAGGATGCCGCCTTCGCCGTCATGGTCCGCGCGCAGCACAAAAACCACGTACTTCAGCGTGACCACGAACATCAGCCCCCAGAAGATCAGCGACAACAGCCCCAGCACCGTTTCAGGTGAAAAGGGAATGCCGTGCTCCGGGTTGAGCGTCTCCTTGAAGGCATACAGCGGCGACGTGCCGATGTCGCCGAAGACCACGCCTAGCGCCGCAATCATCACGACCGGCCCCGCCTTGGGATGAGATCCCGGATCCGAAAGGCCGAGGTTCTGCGACGTTGTGTTCATGATGAGTGGAATCTCCCCAGGGGCGGATCGTACCCGTGCCCGCCCCCTTGGCCGTGTCGCACAATCCG
Source organism: Variovorax sp. 05N34 (assembly GCF_056397405.1). Classification (NCBI taxonomy): domain Bacteria; kingdom Pseudomonadati; phylum Pseudomonadota; class Betaproteobacteria; order Burkholderiales; family Comamonadaceae; genus Variovorax; species Variovorax sp. 05N34. The sequence goes on along the minus strand of NZ_JBFTNI010000004.1, from coordinate 520,248 downwards.
CGGCGTGTCATCCATCCCGCCTCCCGCTATCGCCGCCTCGCCGGCCCACTACGAGAATTTCCCCGTCGCCTCGTGGTTGTGTCCGCCCCGCTTGCGGCCGCCGATTGCCGCCATCTACCAATTCGCACGCACGGCGGACGATATTGCCGACGAAGGCGACGCCAGCGCCGCGCAGCGCCTGGACGATCTTCGGGCGTTTCGCGCTGATCTGGCCGCTGTCGCGCGCAAGGCAGCACCCTCGAATCGCTGGCCCGAAGTCTTCGGCCCGCTCGCGCACGCCATGCATGCCTTCGCGCTCCCTGAGAGCTTGCTCGCCGATCTTCTCTCGGCCTTCATGCAGGACATCCAGAAGACCCGCGACGGCGCGGGCTACGCCGACCGCGCCGAGTTGCTCGACTACTGCCGCCGCTCGGCCAACCCCGTCGGCAGATTGCTGCTTCATTTGTATGGCGTGAACGACGCGCACGCGCTCGGCCAGAGCGATGCGATTTGCACGGCGCTGCAACTGATCAATTTCTGGCAGGACCTGAGTGTCGATCTGCCGCGCGGCCGCCATTACCTCCCGCGCAGCGACGTCACCGCGCACGGGCTGAATGCGCACGACTTCAATGCCTTCCGGCCACTGGCGCCTGCGCCCGCACCGCCGGGTGCGATTTCGCTGGTCGCCGAGCAGGTCGCCTGGGCACGCGAACTGATGCATGAAGGCAAACCGCTCGTTCATCGCCTGCCCGGCCGCGCCGGATGGGAACTGCGCTTCGTCGTCCAGGGTGGCAGCCGCATCCTCGACAAGATCGAGGCGCTGGGCTGCGACACCTTCTCGCATCGCCCTACCATCGGCAAGTCCGATGTGCCGCTGCTCGCATGGCGGGCCCTGCGGATGCGGAGACAATCGCCCGCATGAAGAGGCCCGCACGATGACCCCCGAGCAGTACGTCCAGGACAAGGCCGCTGCGTCGGGCAGCAGTTTTTATTACGCGTTCCTGTTTCTCCCGAAGCCGCGCCGTGCGGCGATCACCGCCTTCTATGCGTTCTGCAGGGAAGTCGACGACGTGGTCGACGAAACAAGCGATCCGGGTGTCGCCGCCACCAAGCTCGCCTGGTGGCGCACCGAAGTCGCGCAGTCGTTCGCAGGCCAGCCACACCATCCGGTGATGCAGGCGCTGATGCCGCATGCGGCGGCCTACGGCATCGAGGAACGCCAGTTGCACGAGGTGATCGACGGCTGCCAGATGGACCTCGACCAGACGCGCTATCTCGACTTTCCAGCCTTGCGGCGCTACTGCCATCTGGTGGCCGGCGTGGTCGGAGAAGGCGCGGCGCGCATCTTCGGGCAGACCGATCCGCAAACCACGCAATACGCGCACAAGCTCGGCCTTGCGCTTCAGTTGACCAACATCATTCGCGATATCGGAGAAGACGCCTTGCGCGGACGAATCTACCTGCCGGTCAATGAACTGCAGCAGTTCGACGTCAAGGCGCATGAGATCCTCAACCGCGTGCACTCGGATCGCTTCGTCGCACTGATGAAGTTCCAGGCGGATCGCGCGCAGGCCGCGTACGACGAAGCCCTCGCCCTGCTCCCCCCAGCGGACCGGCGCATGCAGAAGCCCGGACTGATGATGGCGAGCATCTACCGCACGTTGTTGACGGAGATCGAGCGCGACAACTTCCAGGTACTCAACCAGCGTGTGAGCCTGACCCCCGTGCGCAAACTCTGGCTGGCATGGCGCGTCCAGGCGCTAGGCTGGTTATGACTCCCCCCCAGGTTGCCCGGCACTTTGTGTCCGGGCGCCCACCCCCTGCCGGGGGCAACACCAGCGGCCTGGCGAAGCCAGTTCCGCGGTGTTTCACCAACGGGCCTGGCTGCGCCGGCCTCGGCGAACGCGCGCTGCGGTTGTTGCGGGAGCGCGCGCAGGGCGCCTGTTGGTGGGCTGCGGCGGAACTGGCTTTGCCGGGCCGCAGCGCGGCGCCCCCTGAAGGAGGTGGGCGCCCGGACACGGAGTGCCGGGCCAGCTGGGGGGAGCAACAGGCCCTCGGCTACACGAAGTGAGCGAGCCTTGAATGTTTTGATTGTTGGCGGGGGATGGGCTGGGTTGGCGTGCGCCGTGGAGGCGGTGCGTGCGGGGCATTCGGTCAGTGTCTTTGAAGCGGCGCGCAATTGGGGCGGGCGGGCGCGCGCACTCGCGGCGACTTTGCCCGACGGGGAACGGGTGATGCTGGACAACGGGCAGCACATCCTGATTGGTGCCTATACCGATTCGCTGGGTCTGATGGCGCGTGTTGGCGTGGACGTGGATGCCGCTTTGCAGCGGATGCCGCTCACGCTTCGGTTTCCGGACGGCACAGGGCTCTCGCTGCCGCTACTGCCCGCTTGGCTCGATGCGGCAACGCGACGGATCGCGCCGCTGGATGTGCTGGCGGGCGTCGTCGGCGCGCGCGGGTGGTCCTGGCAGGACAAGTTGTCGTTGCTCAGGACCTCCTTGCAATGGCAGCGGCAAGGCTTTGTCTGCGATGTACGGCAAACGGTGGCCGGCCTTTGCGCCACGCTCACGCCGCGAGTGCGCGCCGAACTCACCGATCCGCTGTGCGTCTCCGCGCTCAACACGCCGGCCGATCAGGCCAGCGGCAAGGTCTTCCTGCACGTGTTGGAGCAGGCGCTGTTTCGCACGCCGGGCGGCTCGCACTTGCTGCTGCCGCGGGTCGATCTCGGGGCGATCTTTCCGGATGCCGCGGACCGCTGGTTGCGCCGGCAAGGGGCGAGGACTGAACTTGGACGCCGCGTGCGCGCCATCACTCGGCAAGGCGACGGCTGGCTGGTTGACGATGAGCCCTTCGATCGGGTCGTGCTCGCCTGCGCGCCCTGGGAAGCCGCGCGTCTTGCGGCGGACCTCGCGCCGCGCTGGTCCGCCGTGGCCGAGGCGCTGACGCACGAAGCGATCACCACGGTCTATCTTTATGGCGAAGGGGCGGCGCTCTCCGCACCCTTTCTTGCCTTGCGCAGCACGCCCGAGGCGCCGGCGCAGTTCGCGTTCGATCGCGGCCGGCTCGGTGGTCCGCGTGGCCTGCTCGCTTTCGTGATCAGCGCGAGCACCGACGATCGCGAGGCACTTCAGCGGCAGGTGCAGGCACAGGCGCGCTCTCAGCTGGGGCAAGACGGATTGCAGCCGGTGTTGACGGTGATCGAACGGCGCGCGACCTTCGCATGCGCGCCGGGGTTGGTCAGGCCATCGATGCATGTGGCGCCGGGTCTTGTTGCCTGCGGCGACTATGTCGAAAGCGGCTATCCCGGAACGCTCGAAGGCGCCGTTCGCAGCGCCATTGCCGCTGCTGCAACGATCTGATCGCGCAGCAACTGCGCCGATTCAAGCTCGGCCGACTGGCTTGCCTGCCCCCTCCCAGTCAGCCAGAAAGCCACTGGCCGGAGCGTTCGCGTTCAGGATCGCATCGATCGGCCGAACCGCGGTGGCCGGCGCCGTTCGCAATGGCGCAGGCGATGGCCACTGCGGCGTCACGTGCGGACGCGGCTGCGTATCGAGCGCAATGCTGTGCTTGTCCATCAGCCGGTACAAGGTCATTCGCGAGACGCCGAGTTCGCGCGCCGCATGCGTGACGTTGCGGCCAACGCGCGTCAGTGTGAGCACGATGACGTCGCGCTCGGCCGCCGTGCGCGCCGCATCCAATCCCATGCCGACCGGGTTGTCCGCTGGCATGAGGCCTAGATCGGTCGGCCCGATCAGACGACGGTCCGTCATGACGACGGCGCGCTGCACACGGTTGAAGAGCTCCCGCACATTGCCTGGCCAGGCGTGCGCCAGCATGGCCGCGACCGCCTGGCGGCTGAACCCCTTCACGCGTGCCCTGCTCTTGGCGGCACAGCGCTGAAAGAAATACTCCGCGAGGATCGGCACGTCTTCCATGCGCCGCCGCAATGGCGCGACTTCGATCGACAGAACGTTCAGCCGATAGAAAAGATCGTCCCGAAACTGCCCGACAGCCACGGCCTCCGCCAAGTCCACGTGCGACGCGGCCACCACGCGCACATCGACATGCAGGTTGCGAACAGCCCCGACCCGGCTGATGGTCTTCTCTTGCAGGAAGCGCAGCAGATTGGTTTGCAGCTCGAGCGGGAGATCGCCGATTTCGTCGAGGAAGATCGTGCCGCCGTTCGCAGCTTCGATCAGCCCGCGCCGCTCCGACGAAGCCCCCGTGAATGCGCCGCGCTCATGCCCGAACAGTTCCGACTGGATCAATGACGGCGAGATGGCTCCGCAGTTGACCGCGACGAAAGGTCCGGCCGATCGCTGTGAGCATTGATGGATTGCGCGCGCGGCAAGCTCCTTGCCGCTGCCGCTTTCGCCGCCGATCAGCACCGGCGCATCGGTCGCCGCGACCTTGCGGATCTGTTGGCGCAAGCGCGTGATCGCGGGCCCCTGCCCCACCATGCCGAGCGCGTCGATGGCGTGGCTGTGCGCCGCGTCGTGCCGATGGCGAAGCATCGCGCGCTGGCTGGCATGCGCCAAGGTTCGCTCCAGCTCCTGAAGATCGACCGGCATCACCTGATGATCGAAGAAGCATCCGAGCACCAGTTCGCGAAATCCGGCGGACTCCAGCGCATGCGGGTCGCACACGCTCACCCATTCGGAACCCGGCGAGCCATTGACACAGGCTTCAACGGCGGCCTCGGGCGCATTCAGCGTCGGCCCCACGATCAACATGCCGACTTTGAAATGCCGGTGCGCCTGCATGCGGCCGGCCGCCACCAGGTCGCCGACCTGCGTCACGTCCCATCCGCGCGCGACCAGCCGATCCACCACGTCGGCCGCGCCGCCACCCAGCGTCACGCAGAGAATGCTCCCGGGTTGCATCGCGAGGCACCAGACGGTTAGAACGACATCGGCAGCCTGACGGTCAGCTGGAGGTCCGGGGTGTCGCGCGTCAGGCCCGCACCCACGCTCACGTTGAAGACTGTCTTGTCGCTGTAGCGATACGAGTAACCCAGCAGCAGCGATGCGAGCTGCGTGCGTACCGAGCCGAGCACCGTCTGGCCGTTCTGCTTCGTGGGCGCGACGGAATAGAGTTCCACGCCGAGGCTGAAGGACGAGCGCTCATTGAGTGCCATGCCCATCCCGAAATTCATGCCGAACACGCCACCCGCCTGCACGTCGCCGAGAAACTCGGTCTGGCCGTTCAGCACGGTGCGGCTGACATCCTTGCGCGCGAAGTTGTAGGTGTAGCTGAGTCCGCCGAAGAAGACGGCCGGATCGGATGGCAGCAGGAAGTTGAGGCTCGGCTGCAATGAATAGAAGCCGGAGCCTGTCGGGAGTTCGAGCGGCAGCCCCGTGCCCGTGGTGTTGCCGATGCAGCGCGTCACGCAATCGGTCGCTACCTCGAAGGGGTCCTTGCCGTTGCGCGCCTTGAAGCGCAGGCCGCCGACGATGTAGGGCTTGTTGTTGTCTCGCCCATCTGCGATCTGATAGCGCACCGCGGCCTCGAGGTCGCCCATGCCGTTGCCGTGTGTATCGAACACGTTGTCGAAAGCAGAGCCGGTGAAGATTTCGCGGCTGATGGTGTTGTTCGAACGGTTGAGGTATGGGAGCTTCAATTCAAGCTCCGTGCGGTTGGTCACGCCCCAGCGACCGGTCAGTGCGGCAACGAAGGTGTTGTTCTTGTATTGCCGCACGTCGACGAGGCCGATCAGGATCGCCGGGATGACTGTGTACCCCACGAGCGCCACCTGATTGCTTGACGAGTAGCCGTATTGCAGCGATGGCTCGAAGACGAATTTGCCCTTCGGCGTGAGGATGCCGGGTTCCTCGAAGATCTGCGCCACCGGCGGTGCCTGGATTTCCTCGCTGGGCGCGACGCCGACGCGCACGGGCCTCGTCGACGTGTCCTCGGCGGCTTGGCCGGCTGCATTTGGTATTGGGGCGCTCTCCAGCTCCGGCTTCGAGCCCGGAGCACGCAGCACGCGCGGCTCCTGGGCAACCTGGTTGACCGTCTGCGCCTGGGCATTGAGACGATCGGAGAGTTCCTTGTAGCGGCTCTCCTGCTCTGCAGCCTGCTGCCGCAAGGCGTCGATCTGGCGACCCTGCTCTGTCACCTGATGCTGAAGCGTCTCTATGCGCTTGTTGGCATTGCGGGCAGCCGATGTGCCTTGACCTTGTGATTGCGCGATGGCGCTCGACCATGCCACGGAAGAGCATGCAAGTAGCACCAGCGCCCTGTGCGGGCGAATTGTCTGCATCTTTCCCTCTCGTTCTGCTTCTTCGTACGCGAGGTCCCGGCGGCAGCGTATACGTTTTGTTAACTTTTCGCCAAGGCGAATTTGAAAACAAAGGTAAGCGACCGAGGGGCAGCCGTGGTGGTGTCTCGAAGGTGTTGCAGTCGACACACGAAAGCGTTCGCGGATGGGGTCGACGGCACGACTTGGCGGCCTTGCGCGCGTCTACTCGCAGCACTCGCGAGAGCGCGCGATGAGGTCCGGCGCCCGTGTCCCACGGTTGAGACACAGCACGACTCTCGATGCATTCCGGCGCAAGCGCGGTCAGCGCTGGCGCTGCGCCCTCGCCGCGCCGATTCGCGCACGATTTGCCGTCAAGCGGATGTGACACCCCCAGTGAAAAACAGCCCCTTTGGGACACGTGAAAGGCGTGGTACGCAAGTCGCCCGAATCGTCGCGTGCACGCTTGTCCCAATGAGGGAGCGCCTGCGCGCAACAAGCCGTAATTTGCTGGCACCGAAGTTGCACCGCGGCCTCTGATTTGCGGCGACGCACGTCAATACCAAGCTTGTTCAACTTTTTGGAGGGTTCATGAAAAAGACACTTTTGGCTTCGGCCATTGCGCTTGCCTTCGGGTTCAGCGGGGCGGTGTGGGCCGATCAGACGACTGGACCATCAGGGCGTGGCGCGGACACCAATACGAATACGGACAGCAGTACGCATTCGTACACCGACAGCAGTACCTACACGGACAGCAGTACGCGAACACGCACCGACAGCAGCACGCACACGCGCACCCGGACCGGTGATGCCGAGGCCAGTGCCGCTCGTTCCGCAGCGCTGAACAACGGTTCGACGGGGACGTTCGACAACGCTTTCAACTTCAACAAGACGACCGCGACGGCGAGCAGCAATCTCAGCGGTACGGTGTCGAACAACTCCGTCTCCGGCATCGGCAACGTGGCCTACAACCTGGGTTCCGCGGCTGGTGGACGCGGCGCGGGCGGCACCGGCGGTACAGGCAGGGGCGGCACGGCCTCGGGCACGGGCGGCAACGGCGCCACTGGCGCCGGCGCAGTCGGTGCGGTGGGAGGGAGCGCATCCAACGGCGCCATCACGCATGGCAGCGCCACGAACGGCGGTTCGGCAGCGGGTGACGGCGGTAACGGCCTCGGCGGCATCGCGGCTGGCTTCGCCAACAGCGGACGCGCCTCCTCCAGTGGCGGCGACGGCGGACGCGGCGGCTCGAGCGGCGACAGCGGCCGTGGCGGAAGCAGCGGCAGCTTGTCAGCGGCCTTGGGCGGCAGGAGCGGCGGTGGTGGTGGCGGCGGAAGCTCCGGCGGCACCTCGGCAGGCTCGGGCGGCAACGGCGGCGGCGGCGGTTCAGGTGGACTGGGCGGCTTGGGTTCTGGCGGTTCTGGCGGTGCCGGCGCATCGGGCGGCGCAGGCGGTGCGGGCGGTGCCAGCGGCACGGCAGGCGCAGGCGGCGCGAGCGGTGCAGGCGGAGCCGGCACATCGACCAGCACGGCAGGCGCAGGCGGAGCAAGCGGCGCCACGGGTGCCGGCGGAGCGGGCGGTTCAGGCGGCGGCGGCGGAGCGGCCACCAGCACTGCAACCAATACCCAGACCGGCGGCGCGGGCACGGGCGGCGCAGGCGGCTCGAGCACGAACGGCAGCGCCACCAACGGCAGCGCGAGCAACGGCAACAACACTGCCGGCGCTGGCGGTGCAGGCGGTAGCGGCACGGGCGGCGCAGGCGGCGCAGGCGGAACCAACACCGGCAACGGTGGAACCGGCGGTGTGGGCAATGGCGGCGTGGGTGGCGGCGGCGGAACGGTGACGGTCAATGCCGGCACGTTCAACATGTCCAACACCATGACGAGCGTCGGTCAAACAGCAGCCGGCATCATGGTCGCGAACCAGAACAGCGGCGTGTCGTCGCTGGTGCAGCAGAGCGTGAACGTCCAGGCGAACCTGAGCGTGGGTCGCTGATCGGCAGCGAAGTCGACGAGCGCCTGTGCAGCGTGACGGCTGCGCGGGCGTGAGTCGGCTCGCCTCAATAGCTGGCCAAGGGGGAGACGCCATGAAATTCATCACTCTCTGCGGGACCGCTTGCGCGGCCCTCGGGTTCCTGCTGCCCACGCTTGCAACGGCGCAAGGCATCGAGCCGGTCGGCGATGCGCCGGCCAAGGCCGAGCGTGTGGCCTTCGTCGCAACGCCCGTCGACACGGACAAGCTGTCGGGCTATCGGGGCGGCACCGACATGGTTCGCAACGACATGACGCTGAACGGCACCACCGCCGACAACTCGGCACGCAACGTCAATACGGGCGACAACACCATCAGTGCGGGCTCGTTCGCGAACATGAACGGCTTGCCGGTCGTGATCCAGAACAGCGGCGCGAATGTGCTCATACAGAACGCGGTGATTCTTCATTTGCAGATGAACTGAGGAGAGCGCCTTGCGCCGCATGCTGCTTTCCGTCGCACTGCTCGCTGCAGCCACCGCAGCGCCGGCCCAGCGCGCCTACCTGTCCTTGGGGATGGGTGACGTCACCATGCCCATCACGAGCCTGAAGCAGGCGAAGACGGGGCGCACGCTGATCCAGAAGTACGACTTCAGTTGCGGATCGGCCGCTGTTGCCACTCTGCTCACGCACCACTACAACTATCCGGTCACCGAAGAGGCGGTGTTCAAGGAGATGTACGAGAACGGCGACCAGGAGAAGATCCACAAGGAGGGCTTCTCGCTGCTCGACATGAAGAGATACCTGGCTGCGCACGGCTTCGATGCGGATGGCTTCGAGCAGCCGCTCGAAAGGCTGCGCGACGCGCGCATCCCCGCCATCGTCCTGATCAACACGAACGGCTATCACCACTTCGTCGTGGTCAAGGGCCTGCAGGACGATCGCGTGCTGATCGGCGACCCTGCCCAGGGCACGCGTGCGGTGGCGCGCAAGGCCTTCGACGAGAGCTGGAAGAACGGGCTGCTCTTCGTCATTCACAACCGCATGGACACGGCCAAGTTCAACCTGGCCGCTGACTGGCGCGTCGCTCCGCATGCGCCCATCGGGCAGCAAGGCATCAGCCGCGACGGGCTCTGGCAGGTCACGATGCCGAAACTGGGACCCGGGGAATTCTGATGAATGACTTCCGCTTCCCTTTTGGCTTGCCTTCTGGCTTCCCTTTTGCGCGCGCAGGATTGCGGCTCGGCCTGTGCCTGCTTTTCGGCAGCGCCCTTTTGCCAGCGCTGCCGGCACAAGCGGCCGAACCCGATCCCGAAGAACCCAGCGCCGGCGTATGGATGACCGTCAGCGACCAGAAACTGGACCACATGCGCGGCGGCTTCGACCCGGGCACCGGCCTGCTGGTGAGCTTCGGAATCTCGCGCGCGACCTACATCAACGGYAGCCTCGTGACACAGACGACGCTCGACTTCAGCCATGTCAGAGACCTCACTCCGGCCCAGGCCACGCAGCTCAACAAGCAGATGGCGAGCTTGAACCTGGTCCAGAACGGCCCGGGTAATTCCGTTCAGGCGCAGCAAGGCGGCGTCGCCTTCGGCACCGTGATCCAGAACACGCTGGACAACCAACACATCGTGAATCAGACGGTGATCAACGCGAGCAGCAACTCAGCCGGAATGGTCAAGAACCTGAACACACTGTCGACACTGAACGACAGCCTGTTGCGCGCCGTCGGCTCGCGCTGAGCGACTCGACCTCAATCCGCGCGGCTGCTGCCGGGCATCAGCGCCACGCAGAGTGCGTGCAGGTTCGGCACGATGAGCTGCGGATGCGCGTCGTGCTCCCACGGCCGCTCGTCGCGCACCAGCCATGCGGCCTGCATACCGGCGCCGAGCGCGCCGACCACGTCCAGCGCCGCGTCATCACCGACGTGCAGCACGGCTTCGGGTTGCACTGCGACGGACGCGGCCGCAGCGCGGAAGATCGCGGCATGCGGTTTGCCACTGCCGAATTCACGTGCGTTGAACGCGGCACGAAACCAGCGCCCGACGCCGGTCCGATGCACGTCGGCATTGCCGTTGGAAATCGCTACCAGCGGATAGCGCTCGCTGAGCCATTTGAGCGCGGGCAAGGCGTCGTCGTAGAGCTCGACGCGTTGGCGCTCGGCAAAGAAGACATCGAAGGCCGGCTCCGCCAGCGCAGGGTCTTCACCCGACCGGCGCAACGCCGCGCGAATCGATTCGCGCCGCATTGCGCTGAGATCGTGTGCCAAATCGGAACGCTCTTTTTCAGTGGCTTCGCGCAGTTCGCGCAGGATGCCCGGCGTGATGAGCAGGTTGGCGGTCTTGGGCGCTTCACGCAGCAGCCATTCGTGCAAGACGCGCTCTGCGCGTTCGATGGTGGGCCAGATCGGCCACAGCGTGTCGTCGAGATCGAGCGAAATCGCGGCGATGCGCTTCACGTCGAGGGTGATGGAATCGGGGGTCGCGTGGGCCATGGTCGAGAATATCGCATGCCCTTTCGAGACGAACCGCCCGCTGCCGAGAATGCCCAGGACCGCACTGCCGTGCTCTGGTGCAACCTGGGCTCCCCCGACGAGCCTACGGCGCAGGCGGTGCGCCCTTACCTTGCAGACTTTCTCGGCGACCCGCGCGTGGTCGAGATACCGCGCGCAGTCTGGGCGCTGATCCTGCACGGAATCATCCTGCGCACACGGCCCGCGAAGTCAGCCGCCAAGTACGCCAGCATCTGGACACCGGAGGGCTCCCCCCTCAAGGTCTGGACGAAAAAGCAAGCGACTCTCTTGAACGGCTGGCTCGGCGAAAGCGGGCACCGCGTGTCGGTTCGAGACGCGATGCGCTACGGCCAGCCTTCAATCGCGAGCCGCCTGGACGAACTCAAGGCGCAAGGCGTGACCCGGGTGCTCGTGCTGCAGGCCTATCCGCAGTATTCGTCCACCACCACCGCGAGCGTGGTCGACGCCGTGAATGCGTGGAGCGCACGCGTGCGCCGCTTGCCGGAATTTCGCTTCGTCAACGACTATCACGACGACCCAGGCTATATCGACGCGCTGGCGCAGAGCGTGATGCGCTACTGGCAGCAGAACGGACGGCCCGACCAGCTCGTGATGAGCTTCCACGGGATTCCGCAGCGCAACATCAAGCTTGGCGACCCCTACCAGGCGCAATGCCTTGCCACGGCGCGGCTCCTGGCCGAACGCTTGCGCCTGACGCCGGCTCAATATCGCGTCACCTTCCAGTCACGCTTCGGCCGCGCGAAATGGCTACAGCCCTACACCGAGCCCACCCTGCGCGAACTCGGCAGCGCGCGTGTTTCGCGCGTCGACGTGATGTGTCCCGGCTTTCCGGCGGACTGCCTCGAGACCCTCGAAGAGATCGCCATGGAGGGGCGCAATGCATTCCTCGAAGCCGGCGGCAAGGCCTTTCACTACATCCCCTGTCTCAACGACAGCAACGCGTGGATCACGGCGCTGGCAGCCATCGCTGACCGCCATCTTGCGGGCTGGCCCACTCGGGCAGCCTGAGCGGATCAGAGGCGTCCCAGATAGTCGGGCTTGCCCACAGGTACGCCACTGTGACGCAGCACGTCATACGCCGTGGTGACATGGAAAAAGAAGTTGGGCAGCGAGAACTGCAGCAGGTAGCGCTGGGCCGGAAACTTCAGTTCAGTGCCGCGCACCTTCATCGTGATCTCGCGCTCCTCGGCGCCATCGATCAACGACCGCTCGACCGTCTGCAGATAGTCGACCGTCTTTGCGATGCGTGCCTGCAGCTGTGCGTAGGTCGTTTCGTCGTCCGCAAAGCTCGGCGCGGTAACGCCCGCGAGGCGCGCGGTGCCGAATTTCGCGGCATCGCTCGCACTCTGGACCTGCCCGGCCAGCGTGAACATGTCCGGCGCGAGGCGCGCGCTGACGAGTTCCGAAGGATCGATGCCGGCTTCTTGCGCGTGTGCAAGGCCTTTGTCCAGGATGTGCGTGAGTTGGCCGAGTCCGCGAATGAACACCGGGACGGAAACGTCGTAGAGCGAGAGCGCCATGAAATGACTCCGAGTTGAAAGAGGCGGCACGATTGTGCGGCCCCCGGCGCTCAGATGCTGGCGGCGCGAATAAAGGCTTCGATCGGCGCCAGGTGCTCGGGCACGTTGAGCGCGGGCGCATGGCCGCAACCCGGCACCTCGATGATCTGCAGCCGCCCCTTCACGCCGGGGCCTCGGGCGCGCATTTCGTCGAGCGTCTCGCGCAAGACCAGATCCGAATCGACACCACGCAGGCACAGCAGGGGCACGTCGATCGCGTCATAGTGCGACCACAGCAGGTAGTCGTCGGGATGCGCGGTGAACTGCCGAACCATGGCGGGGTCGTAATGCGGCGTCACCCGGCCATCGGGCAACCGGCGTGTCGACGTCTCGGTGAGCCGCCGCCACTGCGCATCGCTGAGCCATCCGTAAGGCTTGTAGACGGTGCGAAAGAAGACTTCGAGCTCGGCCACCGTGTCGAAGGCCGGCGGCTTGCCGGCGTACGAGCGAATGCGTTCGACCGCCGCATCGGCGATCTGGGGCGCGTTGTCGTTGAGCACCAGGCTTGCGATGCGCGGCTTCATCGAAGGTTCGGCGATCCCGCCCGAGCAAACCATGCCGATCGCCCCGCCCATCGACGTGCCGACCCAATGGACATTCGTGAGCTTCAATTCATCGAAGAACGCCGTCGCCACCCGCGCGTAAAAGGACAACTGGTATTCATCGTCCGGCGCAGGGCTCCATTGGCTCAGACCACGGCCGATGGTGTCCGGGCAGATCACGCGAAAGCCCCGCTCGGCGAAATGCGCCGCGAGTTCGTCCATGTCGCGGCAGGTGCGCGCGAGACCATGCCAGGCGACGATCACCTGGCCGTCCGCTTGGCCCCAATCCATCCAGTGGATCTCGCGGCCCGCGAGTTGCGCGTAGTTCGAAGTCGGTGATTTCATCGCGATGCCCTTGCACGGAGACGGCCGACGATGCCGGTCGGAAAGTAGTAGACCGAGAGCACGAACAGAACGCCGAGCCACAGCAGCCAGCGGTCAGGCGACAGCAGCGCGGCGAGCAAAGGCACGCCGCTCACGGCTTCACTCCCGAGGCGGAGCAGGTCCTGCAGATAGCTCTGCGCGATGACGAAGATCACAGCGCCGATCACCGCGCCGTAGATCGTGCCCATGCCGCCGATCACCACGATCAGCAGCACATCGATCATGATTTCGAAGCTCAGTGAAGTGTCCGGCCCGTTGTAGCGCAGCCAGACCGCGAGCATCGCGCCCGCCAGCGTGGCAAACAGTGCCGACAGCACGGATGCTGTCGTGCGATAGACCACCACCCGATAGCCGATCGCCTCGGCGCGGAACTCGTTTTCGCGGATCGCCTGCAGCACGCGGCCGAACGGCGAATTCACGATGCGCAGCAGCGCCAGCACGAGCACTACCGCCAGCACAAAGAGCAGGTAGTAGCACAGCAAGCGCCCGTCGAGTGACACACCGAGGAACGGCTCTTCCGAAAACTCGAAGCTCGGCGAGATCAGTTCAGGCAGCTTGAAGGTCAGCCCGTCTTCCCCGCCGGTGAAATCCGACAGTTGCGAGGCCAGCGTCTGGAACGCCGAAGCCACCGCCAGCGTGATCATCGCGAAGAAGATTGCGCGCACACGCAGCGAAAAGAGCCCGATTGCAAGCGACAGCACGAGCGAGATCGCAAGCGCCGCACCCAGCCCGATGAGCAGCGCGCCCCACCCTGCGCCGAGCCGGCTCGCCGAGATCGCAATGCCATAGGCGCCGATGCCGAAGAACATCGTCTGCGCAAAGCTCACAATGCCCGTGTAGCCCAGCAGCAGGTCGAAGCTCGCGACCAGCACGATGAACACCAGCACCTTGGCGGCAACACTGAGCGCCTTGACGCCCGGGAAGATGAAGGGCGCGAATGCAAGGCCGAGCACCAGCACCGCGAGCAACACTGCCAGCAGCCGGCTGCGCGGCAGGTCGTTGGAAAGAAGACGGGTCAGCATGGTCGTCCCTTCAACGGTTCGCCACCGGGTACACACCCTGCGGACGCCACAGCAGCACGGCCACCATCAGGAAGATGCTGGCGAACTGCGTCAACGCCGGCAGCAAGAACCCCGTGTAGTTGTTCATCAGCCCGACGAGCAAGGCGCCGATCAGCGCGCCAGTGGTCGAGCCCAGGCCACCGATGATGATCACGATGAAGATCAGCACGTTGACCTGCGAACCCATCTGCGGAACCAGGTTCTGCTGGAAGAGCCCCCACATCACGCCGCCGAGGCCCGCGAGCGCACTGCCCACCACGAAGACGCCGATGAAAAGCCGTCCGATGCGATAGCCGAGCGACTCGACCATTTCGCGATCCTGCACGCCCGCGCGAATCAGCAGTCCGATCTTGGTACGGCCCAGCGTCCAGGCCAAGAGGCCAAATACGAAAGCACCGACGATGACCGCGAGGATTCGGTATTTGCTGATGGCCGCGTCTCCCACGAGCAGCGAACCGCGCAGTGCATCGGGCAAGGGCAGCGGAATCTGCCCAGGGCCCCAGATGACCTTGATCATCTCCTCGCCGATGATCATTCCGCCCATCGTGATGAGGATCTGCTTCAGGTGCTGTCCGTACACGGGCCGCACGATGAAGCGTTCGAACGCCAGTCCGACCGCGCCCGCGACGGCCATCGCAACCAGCATCGCAGGGAACACGGCAACGAGGTTGCGCCAGAGCTCCTGCGAACCGGTCCAGTCGCTCATGCCGCCAAGCACGCTGCTGGCGACAAAGGCGCCGAGTGCGATGAACACGCCGTGGCCGAAATTCAGCACGTCCATCAGCCCGAAAACCAATGTGAGGCCCGAGGCAATGATGAAGATGATCATGCCCATCGCGAGCCCCGCAACCGTCAGCGTGAGCCAGGTCGAGAAGGAGCCCGTCAGCGGCAGCGCGACGAGCGCAAGCACTGGCACCAGGGCCAGTGGCTTCCAGTCGAATTCGATCTTCATAATGCCAACCCCAGCAGCGACTGCTGCAACTGCTCGTCCGCAGAGAACGCCGCCATGCTTCCGCTGTGCACGACGACGCCGTTGTCCATCACGGTCACGGTGTCACCGAGACGTTGCGCAAAGTTGATGTTCTGCTCGACCAGCAGGATCGTCACGCCGCTGCGCTTCAGTTCGCTGAAAGCATCGATCATGTTGTTGATGATGGCCGGCGCAAGACCCTTGCTCGGCTCATCGATGATGAGCAACTCACGCGGCTCGACGATGGCACGCGACACCGCCAGCATCTGCTTCTGCCCACCCGACAGCTTGCCTGCGGGATGATTCCAGAACTTCTCGACGGCCGGGAACAGCTTGAAGATCCACTGCAGGCGCTTGTCGTCCATCTGCTCGGCGTTCTTCGCACCGCGTGCGGCAAGCAGCATGTTCTCCTTGACCGTCAGATCCGAGAAGATGCCCATGTTCTCCGGCACATAGGCAATGCCGAGCTCGGCGATCTGCGGCGTGTGCAGCGCGGTGATGTCCTTGCCGCCGAAGCGAACAGTGCCCTGCGATGCGTGCCACAGGCCCATGATCGTTCGCAGCGTCGTGGTCTTGCCCGCGCCATTGCGGCCCAGCAGCATCGTGAGCTGCCCCTTCGGCACCGCGAGTTCAACGCCGTGCAAGATGTGATACGCGCCGATGTGCGTGTGCACGCCGGTCATCTCCAGCAGGTTGTCGCTCATGCGCCCTCCTTCGCGACGCCCAGATAGGCTTCCTGCACCACCGGCGACGCAATGACCTCGGCCGGTTCGCCATCGGCCACCAACTGGCCGTTGTGCAGCACGATGATCCGGTCGGCCAGTTCGCGCACCACATCCATCTTGTGCTCCACCAGCAGGATCGTCTTTGTCTTGTCTTTCTTCAGCGCGCGGATCAGGTCGAGGATGACCGGCGCCTCCGCTGCATTCATGCCAGCGGTCGGCTCATCGAACATGAACACCTTCGGCTCCAGCGCCATCAGCAGTGCGACTTCGAGCTTGCGCTGATCGCCATGCGGCAGGCTCGCGACGCTCGCGTGCTCCTTCGACTTCAGCGCGACGTCCGCCAGGATCTGGTCGGCCCGCTTGGTCAGCGCCCGGTGATCACTCCAGATGCTCCAGAGATTGAGGCCCCGTCGATGCGCACCTTCGCGCGTCGCCTGCACGGCCAGCCGCACGTTTTCCAGAACCGTGAGGTTCGGAAAAAGATTGGTCAGCTGAAAAGCACGCCCCAGCCCCGCCCGCGTGCGAGCCGAAGCCGGCAATCCGGACAGCAATTGCCCGTCGAGCGAGACAGTCCCCTCCGTAGCCTTCAACTGCCCAGAGATGAGATTGAAGTACGTCGTCTTGCCAGCTCCATTCGGGCCAACAATCGCAGTCAATGTGCCAGGCGCGAAAGCGCAGCTGACGGCATTCACCGCCACGTGTCCGCCAAAGCGAATCGTGAGATTTCGAGTTTCGAGCATCAAGTATTCCGCACACCGCGCCCCGTCTCCCGGCAAGCGCAGCGAAGCCAGTTCGTGAAACACCGCGGAACCGGCTTTGCCGGGCCGCTGGTGTTGCCCCCTGAAAGGGGGTAGGCGGAGCGACACGAAGTGCGCTCAGCCTGGGGGTAGCGCTCTACCGCTTATTCCGGATCGGGATGTCCATCTCTTCGGGCTTGATCTCGTGCACGAGTTCAGGCACGCCCCACGCGAATGCTGGGTCCACCTTGATCTTGAAGTGGTACATGCTCTGCATCGCCTGATGGTCTTCCTTGCGGAAAGTCATCTTGCCCTTGGGCGTGTCGAAGCTCATGCCTTCCATGGTCGAGATGAGCTTGTTGGTGTTGGTGTCGCCGCCCGTCTTCTTGAGCGCAGTCACCACCGCCATTGCCGCAGAGAAACCACCAGCGGTGAAGAAGTCCGGCGGCGACTTGAATTCCTTGTAGTGCATCGACACCATCGCGTCGTTGACCGGGTTCTTCGGGATTCCGAAGTAGTAGTAGGCCGCACCCTCCATCCCCGGCAGCGCCTTGTAGGCCGCCATGGCCGGCAGGATGTTGCCGCCTGTCGCGATCTCGATGTTGTAGCGCTTCAGGTCGAGGTCGACGATCTTGAACGGATTGCCCGCGCCCGCCCAGACGATCCAGATGATCTTGCGGCCCGGCTTGTCCTTGAGCGCGTCGATGAGGCGTTGCGCACCCGCGGTGAAGTCGGTCGTCGCGGGCGGGAGGTATTCCTCATGCGCGAGCTTGGCCTTCTTGAGGGCGTCCTTGAAAGCCTTCACGCCGTCGCGGCCGAAGGCGTTGTCCTGCGCAAGCGTGGCGACTGTGACACCGGGCTTGTCGATCGCGACCGCATTGCTGATGGCGTCCTGCGAGCTGTTGCGGCCGGTGCGGAAGATGTACTTGTTCCACTTGTCGCCAGTGATGGAATCGGCCACCGCGGGCTCGACCAGCAGGATCTTCTTGTATTCCTCAGCGACCGGCAGCATTGCCAGCGCGACGCCGGATGACGTCGGGCCAATCGCCAGCGCGGCCTTGTCGTCGGCGTAGGCCGCGGCCAACAGCGACTTGCCAAGATCGGGCTTGCCTTGATCATCCTTTTCGATCACGACGATCTTCTTGCCGTTGACCTCCATCGTGCCGCCGGTCGCGTAATCGAAGCCCATCATGAGGCCGGTCTGCGTCTGCTTGCCATAGGCTTCGAGCGGACCGGTCTTGCTGTAGATGTGGGCGATGCGGATCTCGTTGGACTGGGCCCAGGCCGGAGCGGTCAAGGCGGAGGCTCCCGCGATGGCAAGGGTTGCCAGCGCGACGAGGTAACGACGTTGCATTCTTTGTCTCCTGAAAATGTGTGGCTGAATATTGCACAGTTCATGCCAGGCTGTTGCTCGCCCCCAGGCTGCGCGCACTTCGTGTCGCTTCGCCAACCCCCTACCGGGGGCAACCCCAGCGGCCCGGCGAAGCCGGTTCCGCGGGGTTCCTATTGCTCGCCCCCAGGCTCGCGCACTTCGTGTCGCTTCGCCAACCCCCTACCGGGGGCAACCCCAGCGGCCCGGCGAAGCCGGTTCCGCGGGGTTTCTGGTACCCGATGGGAATGGCTGAAATTCAGACGGTGTTTATGTCTTTATTTCAGACATTTGTATTTTGTTTATTCAGGGTTTTCCAGACGTTCGTACAGGGTCGCGCGGGAGATGCCGAGCAGGCGCGAGGTTGCTAGCTTGTTGCCGCCGGTGGCTGACATGGCGGCGGCGATTGCCTTGCGCTCCAGTTCGGCGACCTGCTGGGCGAGGGGTCGCAGCAAGGCGGCGCTTTCTTCCTCGGCGCTCGAGGGTTCGGCCTGCATCTTTGTCGGTGCGGCGATCTGCTCCTGGCCGGCTTCGCGCAGGATGCGTTCGAGCTGCGCTGCGTCGATGCGCTGCGAATCGCTGCGCATGGTCACCTGCTCCAGCACGTTGCGCAGTTCGCGGATGTTGCCGCGCCAGTGCTGCGCGGCGAGCAGCGCCATGGCGTCGGGCGTGAGTTCGGGCGGCGCCTCGCCGCTGCGAAAGGCCATGTCCTCGCCCAATGCTTCGACGAGGGCGGGGATATCACTGCGCCGCTCGCGCAAGGGCGGCACGCGCACCGGCAGCACGTTGAGGCGGTAGTACAGGTCTTCACGAAAGCGGCCCTCGCGCACCAGCGCCGCCAGATCACGCGAGGTCGCGGCAATCACGCGGGCATCGAAAGGCACCAGCTTGTTCGATCCCAATGGCTCGATCTCGCCTTCCTGAAGTGCACGCAACAGCTTGGCCTGCAGCCCGAGCGGCATGTCACCGATTTCGTCGAGGAACAAGGTGCCGCCGTCCGCCAGCTTGAACTTGCCCTCGCGCGCCTTGCGGTCGGCGCCGGTGAAAGCGCCGGGCGCGACGCCGAAGAATTCGGCTTCGAGCAGCGTGTCGGGCACGGCCGCAATGTTGACGCTGACGAAGGGACCTTTGGCCCGGGTCGATGCCGCGTGGATGGCATGGGCGAGCAGTTCCTTGCCCGTGCCGGTTTCGCCGAGCAGCAGCACCGGGCTGGACGACTGCGCCGCGCGTCGCGCATGGCGCTTGACCTCCACCGCAGCCGGGCTGCTGCCGATAAAGCTGGCAAAGGTGTATTTGGAGCGCCGCTGGCCGTCGGGTGACTGCTGATAGAGCGGGTTGTTGCGCTGGCTCGCCAGCTCGCGGCGTGCGTCGTCCAGGTCGCGCTGCAGCAGTGCAAACTTGCTGATGAGCGGCTGCAGGGTGGTTTCAGGATGATCGAACAGCACGATGCCGATCGCGCCGATGACGTCCCCGAGCGCGGCGCCCTCGCCTTCCTCACGCAGCGGAATGCGGCTGACGACGAAGGTGCCGGCCTTGTTGGTCAGCAGGTCGATCAGGATCGGCTCGCCGGTTTCCAGCACGCGGCCCATCTGCGTGTTCGGGATCACGTCTTCCACCTGATGGCCGAGAAACTGGTCGATCGATGAAAAGCCGAGCGCCGGCAAAAACCGGCGGTAGCCCTCGTTGACCCAGACGATGCGGCCGCCTCGATCGACGAGGAACATCCCCTGGCTGATGCTCGAGAACAGATGGAACATCGATCGCGCGGCGAGCGCAAGGATGCCTTCGGCATCGAGCGGCAATGCGGGTGGAGCGGCGGTGGCGGATGGCATGGCGGGATCGTAGCGCGCGGCTTCGGCCGATGCCCTTTGTCACGCGGCGGGCACCGACGATTTGCGGCGTGCCGGCTTGCTATGCTCCGCCCCTTGCAGGGCTCATCGGCCCATGGCGGCGCGCGGGCAATCCACCGGTTCACGCCCGTCCTTACCGGCTCGCCCGACACGCCTCCTTTTTTGCGGAACCCCGAACTCATGAGGAATCCCCGGCTTCCGGCGCTCACGCTCGTCGCCTCTGTGCTGCTGCTCACCGCCTGCGCAGTCCCACGCCCGCCTGAAAAGGTCGAGGCACCGACACCGGCCCAGTGGAGCACGCCACTGCCCGCTTCCACGGCCGCCCTGCCTCACGGCGGTTCGCTCCCGAGCCTCGCGGAATGGTGGCGCCAACTGGACGATCCGTTGCTGGTCGACCTGATCTTCGCAGCCGAAGCCGCTGCTCCGACCGTCGCCAGCGCCGGTGCGCGAATCGCCGAAGCGCGGGCCACGCGCGTCGCAGCGGGCGCAGCGCTCGTGCCGAATCTCAACGGCACCGCTTCGGCCAGCCGCGGCAACTCGCCGACCAGCGGCCTCACCGCGCCAGCGTCAGGCACCGCAACGGATGGCCTCAGCACCACGCTGCCCGCGATCACCACCCTGCAAGCGGGACTGCAATCGAACTGGGAAATCGATCTGTTCGGAGGCCTGCGTGCCAGCCGCGATGCGAGCCAGGCGCGGCTCATGGGCGCCGATGCCAATTGGGACGACGCGCGAGTCTCGGTCGCGGCCGAGACGGCCAACAGCTACCTCGCCGAACGCGCCTGCCGGCGTCAGCTCGTCGTGTCGACGTCCGATGCGCAATCGCGCGCCGAAACGGCACGGCTGACCGACCTGTCGATGCGGGCCGGCTTCACGGCACCGGCGGATGCCGCGCTGGCGCGTGCGAGCGCCGCCGAGGCATCCGGGCGCCTCACGCAGCAGCGCGCCCTGTGCGCGGTCCAGCAACAAGCACTGGTCGCATTGACCGGCATCGAGGACACCACGCTCAAGGCGCGCCTCGATGCCGCTCCGATCGACGTCGCGCTTCCAGCGGTGCAGGCGGTCCACAGCGTGCCGGCCGAAGCGCTGGCGCAACGTCCCGATGTCTTTGCAGCCCAGCAGGCTGTTGCAGCCGCCAGCGCCGATGCCGGTGCGGCCCTGGCGCAACGCTTTCCTCGGCTGACGCTGCAGGGCTCCATTGCGACCCTGCAAGTGCGCGCCGGCGTCTTCCGGGAAAGTTTCGACACCTGGACGATCGGGCCGCTGGCGCTGAGCGTTCCGATCTTCAACGGCGGCACCCTCGCCGCCAATTCCGAGGCCGCGAAGGTGCGGTATGACGAAGCCGCCGCCCTCTACCGCGCCAAGGTGCGCCAGGCCGTGCGCGAAGTCGAGGAGGCGCTGATCAACCTGCAGAGCACGAACGAACGCGCCAACGACGCCGAGGTCGCGGTCAGCAACTACCAGACCTCCTTCAATGCCACGCAGGCACGTTACGCAACCGGCCTTGCAAGCCTGTTCGACCTGGAGGACGCGCGGCGTACGCTGTTCACCTCGCAGACCGCGCGCGTGGCGCTGCAGCGCGAGCGCGCCGACGCCTGGGTCGCGCTCTATCGCGCCATGGGCGGCGGCTGGTCGCGCCCCGAATTCATGGCAACCACGACATCTTCCGCTGCCCCGTCACCATGAAAAGAATGAAGCGTTCCACCCTCATCGCCGGACTGGTCATCGTGCTGGTCCTTGCCGGCGCGGCCTTCTGGCTCGTGCGCGCCAAGCAAGCCGACCGACCCCCGCCCAGCGAAGCCGCGACCGCGCGGCCGACCTTGACCGTGACGGTCGCCAAGCCGGAGACGAGCGAACTCAACGTCACCCTCTCCGCCAACGGCAATGTCGCAGCATGGCAGGAAGCGAGCGTCGGGTCCGAATCCGCCGGTTTGAAGCTCGCGGAAGTGCGGGTGAACGTGGGTGACGTGGTCAAGAAGGGCCAAGTCCTGGCCGTCTTCTCGGCCGACACCGTGCAGGCCGACGTCGCCCAGGCGCGCGCCTCGCTGGCGGAGGCGCGCGTCACTGCCGCCGATGCGGCCGGCACCGCCGCGCGGGCACGCACGCTGCAGGCCACGGGCGCGATGAGCCAGCAGCAGATCAACCAGTACCAGACGGCAGAGCAGACCGCGAAAGCGCGCGTCGAGGCGGCCGAAGCGGTGCTCGCAGCGCAGCAGGTGCGTGGCCGCAATACCCAGGTGCTGGCACCCGATGACGGCGTGATCTCTTCGCGCACGGCAACCGTGGGCAGCGTGGTTCCCGCGGGCACCGAATTGTTCCGGCTCATCCGGCAGGGCCGCCTCGAATGGCGCGCCGAAATCACTTCCTCGGAACTGGGCCGCATCGCCGTCGGAACGCCGGCAGTCGTCGTCAGCGCGAGCGGTGCGCAGGTCGAGGGCAAGGTGCGCAGCGTGGCGCCGACCGTCGACCCGAAGACGCGTGCCGCGCTCGTCTATGTCGACATCCCCAACGTGCTGCAGAACACCGGCATCAAGGCCGGCATGTTCGCGCGCGGCGATTTCCTGCTGGGCCACAGCAGTGCGCTCACCGTGCCGCAGGCTTCGGTCGTGCCGCGCGATGGATTCAATCACCTGCTGGTGTTGCAGCCGGACAACCGCGTCTCGATGGTGCGCATCGAAACCGGCCGGCGCCTGGGCGATCGCGTTGAAGTGACGACGCCGCTGCCCGCGAACGCGCGCGTGGTCGTGCAAGGCGCCGGTTTCCTCAATGACGGCGACCTCGTGCGCGTCGTCGAAGGCACCGCATCGCAATCCGCCAGCGTCAAGCCCTCGATCGAAGCCGCCAGGTAAGGAGCAGCCACCATGAATGTGTCGGCCTGGTCCATCCGCAACCCGATCCCGGCGGTGATGTTGTTCGTGCTGCTCACCTTTGCGGGACTGCTGTCCTTCAACGCGATGAAGGTGCAGAACTTCCCGGACATCGACCTGCCGACGGTGACCGTGTCCGCATCGCTGCCCGGCGCGGCCCCGTCGCAGCTTGAGAACGATGTCGCGCGCAAGCTCGAGAACTCGATCGCCACGGTTCAGGGACTGAAGCACATCACGACGAAGGTGCAGGACGGCGCGGTCACGCTGATCGTCGAGTTCCGCCTCGAAAAGCCTGTTCAGGAAGCCGTAGACGACGTGCGATCGGCCGTGCAACGCGTGCGGGCCGACTTGCCGGCCGATGTGCGGGATCCGGTCGTCACCAAACTCGACCTGGCGGCGCAACCGGTGCTTGCGTTCACCATCGCATCGACCCGCATGGACGACGAAGCGCTGTCGTGGTTCGTCGACAACGACGTGACGCGGCGGCTGCTGGCGATCAGCGGGGTGGGCGCAGTCAACCGCGTGGGCGGTGTGACGCGGCAGGTACACGTCGACCTCGACCCCGGCAAGCTGCAAGCCCTGGGCGCCACTGCCGCTGACATCTCGCGCCAATTGCGCCAGGTGCAAACCGAAAGCGCTGGCGGTCGCACGGACGTGGGCGGCAGCGAGCAGCCGGTGCGCACGCTCGCGACAGTGCAGTCTGCCGACGAACTCGCCGACATGCAGATCGCGCTTTCGGACGGCCGGCGCATACGGCTCGACCAGGTCGGGCGCATCAGCGACACCATCGCCGAGCCACGCGCGGCAGCCCTCCTGAACGGCAAGCCGGTGGTCGGATTCGAGGTCGCTCGCAGCCGCGGCGCGAGCGAGGTCGAGGTCGGTGCGGCGGTGCAGAAGTCGCTTGAGCAGTTGCGTGTCGAGCGGCCGGACATTCAACTCACCGAAGCCTTCAATTTCGTGGAGCCCGTGCGCGAGGAATACGAAGGCTCGCTGCATCTGCTTTATGAAGGCGCCATCCTGGCGGTGGTCGTGGTGTGGCTGTTCCTGCGTGACTGGCGCGCGACTTTCGTGTCGGCGGTGGCGCTGCCCATGTCGGCCATTCCGGCATTCATCGGGATGTATTTGCTCGGCTTTTCGATCAACGTGGTCTCGCTGCTGGCGTTGTCTCTCGTGGTCGGCATCCTGGTGGACGACGCCATCGTCGAGGTCGAGAACATCGTGCGCCACTTGCGCATGGGCAAGACGCCGTACCAGGCCGCGATGGAAGCGGCCGACGAGATCGGGCTCGCGGTGATCGCCACCACTTTCACGCTGATCGCCGTTTTTCTGCCGACGGCTTTCATGAGCGGGGTGGCTGGCAAGTTCTTCAAGCAATTCGGGTGGACGGCTGCGCTCGCGGTGTTCGCTTCACTGGTCGTGGCGCGGATGCTCACGCCGATGATGGCGGCCTACATCCTCAAGCCGATCGTCACGGCCGAGAAGGAGCCCCGCTGGCTCGCGGCCTACATGCACATGGCCGAGTGGTGCCTGAGGCATCGGTTCACGACGATGGTGCTGGCCACCCTCTTCTTCTTCGGTTCGGTGGCGATGATCCCGTTGCTCAAGACCGGATTCATTCCGCCAGACGACAACTCGCAGACGCAGGTGTATCTCTCTCTGGCGCCGGGTTCGACGCTGGCGCAGACCACGGCCGCGGCCGAGGAAACCCGGCGACGCGTGATGGCGATCGAGCATGTGCGCAGCGTCTACACCACCGTGGGCGGTGGCAGCGCGGGCGGCGACCCGTTCGCGAATTTCGGCACGCCGGAAACACGCAGGGCGACGCTCACCGTCCAGCTCGACCCTCGCGGCGATCGCCCCCGCAAGCAAGTGATCGAGAACAAGATCCGCGCCGCGCTTGAAACCCTGCCCGGCGTGCGCAGTACCGTGGGCCTCGGTGGCTCAGGTGAAAAGTACATCCTGGCCTTGAGCGGCGACGATCCGGCCGCGCTGACCCAGGCCGCGCGCGCCGTCGAACGCGACCTGCGCACGATTCCCGGCCTCGGCAACATCACTTCGACCGCAAGCCTGATCCGGCCGGAAATCGCAGTGCGCCCGGATTTTGCGGCCGCAGCCGATCTCGGCGTGACCAGTTCAGCCATCGCCGACACCCTGCGAGTCGCCACGCTCGGCGACTACGACCAGAACCTGCCCAAGCTGAACCTTGCACAGCGCCAGGTGCCGATCGTCGTCAAGCTGGAAGATTCCGCGCGGCAAGATCTCGCACTTCTCGGACGCCTTGCGCTGCCGGGCACCAACGGACCAGTGATGCTCGAGCAGGTCGCACAGCTCACGGTGGAAGGCGGCCCGGCCGTGATCGACCGCTACGACCGGTCGCGCAACGTCAATTTCGAGATCGAACTCTCAGGCGTCGGCCTTGGCGATGCAAAAGACGCCGCGATGAAGCTGCCCTCGATTCGCCATCTGCCGCCCGGCGTGCGCGTGGCCGAGGTGGGCGACGCCGAAGTCATGACCGAGCTGTTCCAGAGCTTCGGGCTGGCGATGCTGACGGGCGTGCTTTGCATCTACGTGGTGCTGGTGCTGCTGTTCAAGGATTTCCTGCATCCGATCACGATTCTTTGCGCGCTGCCGCTGGCACTGGGCGGCGCCTTCGTGGGGCTGCTGATCGGCCAGAAGGCACTGTCGATGCCTTCGCTGATCGGGCTGATCATGCTCATGGGCATTGCAACCAAGAACTCGATCCTGTTGGTCGAATACGCCATCGTCGCGCGCCGCGACCATGGCATGAGCCGCTGGGACGCACTGCGGGACGCCTGCCACAAGCGCGCGCGCCCGATCATCATGACCACGCTCGCCATGGGCGCGGGCATGACGCCCATCGCACTCGGATTTGGCGCTGCCGACTCCAGTTTCCGCTCGCCAATGGCGATGGCCGTGATAGGCGGACTCATCACATCGACGGTGCTGAGCCTGCTAGTGGTGCCGGCGGTGTTCACCTACATCGACGACATCGAGCATTGGATTCGCAAGACGACGCGGCGCATCCGCGGCTCCATTGGCGCTCATGAGCCGCGCGATAGACTCGGCGAATCGTCGATCGACAGGGGTACACCGTGATCAGAATTCTTCGGCTTGCTGCGATTTCCAGCGCGATCCTGGGCCTCTCGTCGGCGTCTGTCGCACAGACTCACACCGGCCACGCCGATGCGCAGCAGCGCTTCGACGCGCAAATCGCCGAGTGCAATAGCGGAAAGCTCCCGGCACCCGAGCGAGAAGCCTGCGTGCGCAAGRCAGGCCACGACCTCGATCGCGCGCGCGGAGGTCCTCCGCGCCATGTCACCACCCGGACACCCGATCGGCGCTCTACCGTCGTGACCCCTGAAGGCGCCCCGGTGCCTGCCAGCGGAACCACGACCAAGCGGACTCCTGATCGCCGATCGACGGTGGTGTCACCCGACGGCTCGCAGGTGCCCTCCAGCGGCACGGCCTCGGCGAGGTCGCCCGAAGGCCGGTCGACGGTGGTGCCCCCAGCCAACCAGCCTTCGCGCTGATCAGAACAGGGTTCGTTCGTCTTCAGGCGACGCCCCGCACCGCCGCCACCATGGCTTCGAGCCGGCGTGCGTTCAAGATCACGAGCGCCTTGCCGTCGCGCGCGAGCACTCCATCGCGACGAAGCGTATTGAGTTCACGCGTCACCTGCTCGCGGTTCGTGCTGACCTGACTTGCAAGCTCGACGTGCGTCGGCGCGGGCTCCAGGCGAGCCTGGTTGTCGGCGATACCGGCCGCTCGCGCCAGTCGAAGAAGTTCGGCATGTACCCGGTTCTGAACGCCCATGGTGCTGAGGTCGATCACGCGCTCTGACAGTTGCCGCACGAGCCCGACCAAGCCGCGCATCACGCGTTCGGCAACGATCGGCTCTTCGCGCAGCAGCGACATGAAAGCGGTGCGATCCAGGCTGGCGACCACGCTGGGCCTGAGGGTCACGACGTCGGCGGACCGCGGCTTGCCATCGATGGCGGACAGATCGCCGAAATAGTCGCCTTCATTCGAGTCGCGAAACGTGACCTGCCGCCCGTTCGGTGAATAGGTCGTCACGCGCAACTGGCCCGACACCAGGAAGAAGACATCGCTCTTTTCTTCCGAGCGAAGCAGCAGCGGCCTGGCCGCCGGAATGCTCTGCCACGCGCAACGCTGGGCGATGTCGTCCAGGCGCTCTTGCGACAAGCCTTCCAGCAGCGCAATGTGCCGCAGGGCAAGACTGGAACGATGGACTGTCATGCTCGACCTCTCACGCCCGGAAAGCGGTTGAGAACAGCGTTGAAGAGCCGTTGAAAAGCCGTTGAGAAAACCTGTGCGCAAACGCACAGCGTGAAAGCAGATGAATCGCCACAGTTGCACCCCGTGATGTCCGCGATTTCCGCTGTCACACACCCGTAGCCTCAAGGAGATTTCATCATGAATGCGAAGCTATTTGTCGGCTTGTCCGCACTCGCGTTGGCTGGCGCCGTGTCCGCGCAAACCGTGCCTGCGGAGCAATGGGTCGGCGCGGCGATCCCGACGGCGAGTCATTTCACTCGCGCCGAGGTCGCGGCGGATTTCAACACCAGTCGCTCGTTCACGGCTGCCGCGCCGGAATTGCGCGTCGGCCCTGCAGACCCTGTCCCCGGCGCTGAAAGCCGCGCAGAAGTCGCAGCCGACCTGAGCCTGTGGATCAAGTCTGGAATGAGCCAGGTGGCCAATTCGGACAGCTTCGATCCGACGAGCGCGGCGTATCGTGCGCAGTTTGCGTCTTACCAGCGGATGCGCAATGGCCCGCAGTTCCTGGCGGAAGTCCAGCGCAAGCAAGGTAAGACGGCGACGACCGCGCAGATGGAGCCCGCGCCGGCCGGGAATTGACGGCCGATGAAGCCGATGACAAACACCTCGGAGCCGGTTGAGCCGGACCGAGGCGATTGCCCAGATCAAGGAGCTACTTGCCCATTCGCTTTGCGAGTCGCGGCAGGATGAGCACGCCGAGCACGATGACGATCAGCACGATCGACATCGGACGCTGGAAGAACACCGCCGCGCTGCCTTCGCCGATCGACATTGCGTTGCGCAATTGCGCCTCGGCCAGCGGCCCGAGGATCATCCCGACCACCACCGGCGCGGTCGGAAAATCGAAGCGGCGCATGACCACGCCCAGCACACCGATGGCATAGAGCAGCAGCAGGTCGAACGCACTTTGGCGCATGCCATAGGCGCCCACCGTCGCAAAGATCAGGATGCCCGCGTAAAGCTGCGGCTTCGGAATCTTGAGCAGCTTGACCCACAGGCCCACCATTGGAAGATTCAACACCAGCAGCATCACGTTGCCGATATAGAGCGACGCGATCAGCGCCCACACGAGCGCCGCCGACGTGGTGAAGAGTTGCGGACCGGGCTGGATGCCGTAGTTCTGGAACGCCCCGAGCAGGATCGCTGTGGTGTTCGATGTCGGAATGCCCAGCGTCAGCAGCGGGATCAGCGCCGCGGTCACCGTTGCATTGTTGGCTGCCTCCGGGCCGGCGACGCCTTCGATCGCACCCTTGGTGCCGAACTCCGCCTTGGCATCGGCATCCTTGGCGAGCTTCTTTTCGGCGGCGTAGCTCAGGAAGGTCGGGATCTCCGTGCCGCCGGCCGGGATGCAGCCGAAGGGCGTGCCGATCGCGGTACCGCGCAGCCACGCAGGAATCGAACGCTTCCAGTCGCGCGCCGTCATGTGGACTCGGCTGAGCTTGTTCTGGTCTTCGACCACCTTGCCTTCGTAGAGAACCGCGTAGAGCACTTCGGCCACGGCGAAGAGACCGACGGCGACCAACACGATCTCGATGCCGTCGAGCAGCTCGGGAATGCCCCCCGTGTAACGCCCCTGTCCCGAGATCTGGTCGAGCCCGATGCATCCCGCCGCGAGCCCGATGAACAGTGCCGTCATGCCCCGCAGCGTGCTCTTGCCGAGCACCGCGCTGACGGTGGTAAAGGCCAGCAGCATCAGCAGGAAATACTCCGGTGGCCCGAGCTTGACCGCGAAGTCCGCCACGAAGGGCGCGAACAGCGTGACGATGACCGTCGCAATGGTGCCGGCCACGAAGGAACCGATCGCCGCGGTCGCGAGCGCGGCGCCTGCGCGGCCGCTCTTCGCCATCTTGTTGCCCTCCATCGCCGTCACCATGCTGGCGGTCTCGCCGGGCGTGTTCAGCAGGATGGAGGTGGTCGAGCCGCCGTACATGGCGCCGTAATAGATCCCCGAAAAGAAGATCATCGAAGCCGTGACGTCGACCTTGCCCGTGATCGGCAGCAGCATCGCTACCGCAACCGCGGGGCCGATGCCGGGCAGCACGCCGACAGCCGTGCCGAGGGCGCAGCCCACCAGGCACCACAGCAGGTTCACGGGCGTGATCGCCAGCGCGAAGCCGTGCATCAATGCGTTGAAGATTTCCATCCTAGAGCCACCCTGTGTTGGTAAGACCCGGCAGGTTGATGGCCAGGAACTGCGTGAACATCCAGAACACAGGCGCAGAGATCAGCAGGCCGGTCACGATGTCGATCAGCCAGGTGCGAGGCGCATTGACCCCGCCCTGCCCGCTGGCGCGCCGCAGGCCCTGTACGGCGAGCAGGTAGCACAACGTGCAGCTGAAGATGAATCCGATGGTCGTGATGAGCGCCGCATTGAGCAGCAGCCCGGCAGAAACCCAGACGAACCCGCCCCAGTACGGCTGGACCGCGCCGGAGGGTTCTTCCATCTCGCGAAAGCCGCCGGTGCGTGATTCCCAGATGATCCACGCGCCGCAGGCCGTGAGCGCGATCGATACCAGCCAAGGCAGGAAGTTGGGGCCGACGCCCCCATAGCCCGCTTCGGACGAGATGCCGATCGCGCCGAATGCCAGGGCCAGCCCGGCAACCAGAACGCCTACGCCGACCAGCGTCTGGGGCCAGATCGCCGGCCTCGGGACTGCAATATCGATCGAGGACACGTTCAGACCATTCCGGACTTGACCATCGTCGCACGCAGGCTCGCGAACTCATCGTCCACGAACTTGGCGAAGGCGTCGCCCGACAGGACGGCAGGCGTCCAGTCGTTCTTCTTGACCGCCTCGGCCCAGCTTGGCGTCTTCAGCGCCGCCAGAACCATGTCGGTCAGCGCCTTGCGCTGCTCGGGCGTGATGCCGGGCGCGCCATAGACGCCGCGCCAGTTGCCGATCTCGACGTCGATGCCCTGCTCCTTCAGCGTCGGCACGTTGATGCCGGGCAGGCGCTGTGCGGACGTGACCGCAATCGCCTTCATCTTGCCGGCGTTGATGTATTCGGCGAATTCGCTGAAGCCGCTGCCGCCGACGGTGACATTGCCGCCGAGGATGGCTGCCGTTGCCTCGCCGCCTCCGCGGAAAGCAACGTAGTTGATCTTGGACGGATCGACGCCGACCTTCTGGGCGATCATGGCCGCCGCGATGTGCTCGGTCGATCCGCGCGAGCCGCCGCCCCATTTGACGCTGCCCGGGTCTTTCTTGAGCTGGTCGACCACGTCCTTCATGGTCTTCAGCGGGGAATTCGCCGGAAGCACGAAGACGTTGTATTCGCTCGTGATGCGGGCGATCGGCGTGGCCTGCGAGAGGCTGACCGGTGGCTTCCCGGTGATGATGCCGCCCAGCATCACCGCCCCCATGATCATCATCGCGTTCGGGTCACCTTTCGAGCCGTTGACGAACTGGGCCAGCCCCAGCGCACCGGCCGCGCCACCCTTGTTGTCGTAAGTCACCGTGTCGGCGAGCTTGCCCTCGGTCAGCGCCTTGCCGAGCGCGCGCCCGGTGGTGTCCCAGCCGCCGCCCGGATTGGCCGGGATCATCATCTTGACGTTGGTCGCGGCCCATGCCGAAAGCGGCAGGGCACCGGTGGCGGCCATCGCGGCCAATGACTTCAAAAAGGTATCTCGACGCATGCATGTCTCCTTGATGCTGAAAGCTGATTAGGACCTGACTTCGCTATGATGCGCCGCCCCGCTGTCAGTTGGCTGTCCAGCGAACTGGGGTAAACACCGAAAATACAGGGATGAAGTTGCTGCTGGTCGAAGACGATCCGTCGATGCAAACCACGCTGCAGCGCACGCTGGGCCGGCGACAGATCGACGTGCGCCTGTGCGGCGATGGCGCGCTTGCCGTCGCCCAATGGCAGGCGCTGGAACCCGATGTCGTCGCGCTCGACCTCAGCCTGCCCAACCTCGATGGCTTGCAGGTGCTGGCGCAGGCGCGCGCCGCTGGGCTGCGCACGCCGGTGCTGCTGCTGACTGCGCGCGGCACGGTCGGCGACCGGATCATGGGCCTGAACGCGGGCGCTGACGACTACCTGCCCAAGCCCTTCGACCTCGATGAACTCGAAGCCCGCATCCGCGCCCTGCATCGCAGGCAGCAGAATGCCGGCACCGATCTGCCGGCCAAGCTGCCTGAAGTCGGCGGCCTTCGCTACGACCCCGACAGCGGCGCGATCTACCACCGCGCCGACGTGCTCGAACTGACGCCCAGGGAGCTTGCAATGCTGAAGGCATTGATGGTCAAGCCGGGCCATGCGGTGTCCAAGGAACGCCTTTTCGAGCTGGTCTTTCCAGGCGAGATGGACGTGCAGTACGAGGCGGTGGAAGTCGTGGTGTATCGGCTGCGCAAGAAACTCGCCGGCACCGGCGTCACGCTGATGACGCTGCGCGGACTGGGCTATCTCTTGCGTGAAGACGCATGAGCCGAGTCCGCTCGCTGCGAGCGAGGCTGCTGGTCGGCATCCTCGCGCCGATCGCATTGTTCGTGATCGTCAACAGCGTCAGCCTGTATCGCCAGAGCCTCGCGGCGGCGACGACCGCCTATGACCGCACCCTCCTCGCTTCCGCCAAGACCATCGGCGAGCAGCTCGACGTGGTCGGCTATGACGAAGCGGCTTCGCTGCGTGCCATCGTCCCGTATTCGGCGCTCGAAGCCTTCGAGGCAGACAACCAGAGCCGGATGTACTACCGGGTGTCCACGCTCGACGGTGAATTGGTTTCCGGATTCGACGAGGTTCCGTTCTGGACCGGCAAGCTGCCGGACCGACCGCCCTACGCCGCGCTGGTGGATTTCTATAACGCGCAATTCCGGGGCATGCCGGTACGAGTTGCGGTCCTGCTGCAGCCCGTTGCGAGTGCGAACGGCCGCGGCATGGCCGTTGTGCAGGTCGCGGAGACGCTCGAATTGCGCCAGACGCTCGCGCGCAAACTGCTGCTCGACACGCTGTGGCGGCAACTGGTGCTGATATCGGTCATCGCGGCGGTCACCGTGATCGTCGTCCAACGCGCGACGCGGCCGGTGCGTGAACTCGGCGAGGCGATYGAGGCGCGCCCGGCCGACGACCTGTCCCCCATCGATGCGCCCGATGCGCCGCGCGAACTCCGACCGCTGATCGACGCGACCACCGAAGTCATGGGACGCCTGCAACGGCTGCTGGACCATCAGAAGCGCTTCGTGCGCGACAGTGCCCACCAGTTGCGCACCCCGCTGGCCGTGTTGAAGGCACAGGTGCAGTCGGCCCGCCGCGGCGATGTGCCGCCCGAGCAGGCCTACGCCGAAATCGGCCAGACAGTGGAACGCGCGACCACGCTCGCCAACCAGATGCTGTCGCTCGCCAAGGTCGAGCAGTTGCGGCAGCAACCCGAATCGATGGTGCTCGACCTGGCGCAGACGGTGCGCGAGATAGCGCTCGACCTGTCGCCGCTGGTGGCCGACAAGGCGCTCGATTTCGAGCTCTACGCGCCGGCGCCGGTACCGGTGCGGGCGCACCGCTGGATGCTGCAGGAGCTTGCGCGCAACCTGCTGCACAACGCGATCAAGCACAGTCCGCAGGAGGCCGCGCTGGTGGTCCGTGTCGAAGCCGCCGAAGGTTTCGCGGTCCTGACCGTCAGTGACCACGGGCCTGGCATTTCGGACGAACTGCGGCAGCGGCTGTTTGCGCCTTTCGCTGCCGGCGACCTCGCCAGCGGCTCAGGCCTCGGCCTCGCCATCTGCCGCGAAATCGTGCTGGCGCTCGGGGGCCACATTGCGCTGGACAACCGGGAATCCGGCGGACACAAGATCGGGCTGGATGCTCTCGTGCATCTGCCGCTGGCGCGCGACAATCATTGATACGTGGATGCATACATGGATCGTCTTCGCATAGACAAATGGCTCTGGGCCGCGCGCTTCTTCAAGACGCGCTCGCTGGCGGCTGATGAGATCGGCAAGCACCGCGTGCAACTCAACGGCGATGTGGCCAAGGCGTCGCGGGAGGTCAAGCCCGGCGACACGGTGGCGATCCGGCTGGGCCCGGTCACGCGAGTGGTACGGGTTCTGGGCATCAGCGGACAGCGCGGACCGGCGCCAGTCGCACAGCAACTCTACGAAGAGACGCCAGAAAGCCTTGCCGCGCAGGCGGCCGCGCGCGAGCAAAGGCGCCTGGGCAGCGAGCCGGCGCTCAGCATTGAGCAGGGACGCCCGACCAAGCGCGATCGCCGCGAACTGGACGGCGCCCGCCGGGGTGATTGGGACAACCGCTGGAGCGCGTCGATCGATACGGACGAATAGGCCCACTTGCCGGGGCGCCATCGCGTACGCTGCGGGCTTTGCGCGAGGAATCCCAACTCATGGCCAGCTTCAAGAAATACCGCGTGGGCAAGAAGTTCAAGCTCGCGGACATCGATCCGGCCGCCGTGCCTTTTCAGAAAGGCGCCGAAGAAGTACAACGCGAGGCACTGGACTCCCTGGCCGGGCGGCTGGACGACCTGCAGAACCTGCTCCACGCCGAAGGCAGGCGCAAGTTGCTTCTCGTGCTGCAGGGCCTGGACACGAGCGGCAAGGACGGCACGATCCGCTGGGTTTTTTCTCGCACCTCGCCCTTGGGCGTCCGGGTGACGGCCTTCAAGGCGCCGAGCGAGGAAGAGCGCGACCACGACTTCCTGTGGCGCTGCCACGCCAACGTGCCGCGGTCCGGAGAAATCGGCGTATGGAACCGCAGCCACTATGAAGACGTACTCGTTCCGGTGGTCGAAGGCTGGATCGACAAGGCCGAAACGCGCCGCCGCTATGCGCAGATCAACGACTTCGAGCGGATGCTTTCCGAGACCGGGACCGTGATCATCAAATGCATGCTGCACATCAGCAAAGACGAGCAGCGCGCGCGGCTGCAGGCGCGCGTCGACGATCCGGGCAAGAACTGGAAGTTCGCCATGGGCGACCTCGACGTTCGCAAGAAGTGGGACGCCTACGAACGCGCCTACGGAAATGCGCTAGCTGCGACCTCGACCGACCACGCGCCTTGGTACGTCGTGCCGGCGGACAGCAAGCGCCACCGCAATCTCATGGTCGCCGAACTGCTCGTGAAGTCGCTGAAGGACATGGGCCTTTCGACGCCGCCGTTCGACCCGGCGCTGAAAGGACTCATCGTCGAATAAAGGTTCTGTAGGCCGCGTCCGACTGCCGTCTCTCCCAAAAACGTACTTCAGCGTTGAGCAGCCGCCACGAGAGTGCCTCTCGTTCGGCTCACGCCGCCACGTTTTCGGAGAATCTTGATGAGCATTTTCTTGACACCGATGGCTCTCATTGCCGGTTTCTACCTTCTGATCCTGGGCGCCGGCATGCTGTTGGTGAACGTGGGACGGCCGCTGCGGCTCCTCAGCAACGAAATCGCAGAGCGTGTCGAGCAGTCGATCGCGGTGCTGGACGAATGCAATCCTCACTCCCGCGCGAAAAGGCCCTCGTGAGCCTTGCGCAATTCGCGCTTCAGTAGCTTTCCGCTCGGATTCTTGGGCAGGGCTTCGACGAGCACCACCCGCTTGGGCGCCTTGAAGCCGGCCAGATGCTTCGCGCAATGGGCGAGAACCTCCGCCTCGTCGAGCGCGTGGCCCGCCTTGGCGACTACGACAGCCACGACAGCCTCGACCCAGCGCGGATGCGGCACGCCGACCACGGCGACTTCCGACACCTGCGGCAGACGGTAGATCATTTCCTCGACCTCGCGGCTCGCGACGTTTTCGCCACCGGTCTTGATCATGTCTTTCTTGCGGTCGACGATCGTGATGAAGCCCTCGTCGTCGATCACCGCGAGATCGCCCGAATGAAACCAGCCGCCTTCGAACGCGGCCTTGGTGCGTTCATCGTCGTGAAAATAGCCAAGCATCAGGTGCGGCGAACGGTGCACCACCTCGCCGACTTCGCCCACCGCGACATCCTTCATCCGGTCGTCGACCACGCGGGTCTCGACATTCAGCACGGCGCGTCCCGCGGAGCCTGGCTTGCGCAGTTGATCGTCAGGGCCGAGCATCGTCGCGAGCGGCGCGATCTCCGTCTGGCCGTAGAGGTTCCATAGCCGCACCTGCGGGAGTCGGCGACTGAGTTCGCGCAGCACCTCGACCGGCATGATGGACGCGCCGTAGTAGCCCTTTCGCAAGCTGCTGAGATCGGTGCTGTCGAATTTCGGCGAGCGCAGCAGCGAGATCCACACGGTGGGCGGCGCGAAGAAAGAGCCGATCCGAAAGCGCTCGATCAGCGGAAGCAGGTTGTCTGGCGTGGGCTTCGCCGTGATGACGTTGGTGCCGCCGGCGTAGAGCGAGGGCCCGAGGAACACATCGAGTTGCGCGCAGTGATAGAGCGGCAATGCATGCAAGGTCAAGTCGCCGGCGCTGATTTCGGCATCGACGAGGCAACTGACATATTGCGAGATCACTGCGTCGTGCGTGAGCATCGCGCCCTTGGGTGTGGATTCGGTGCCGCTGGTGTAGACGATCTGCGCGAGGTCGCTGCCTTGCAAATCCACATCGGGCGGCTCGGAACCCGCTTCGGCGAGCTGGTCGAATCGCAGCATGCCCGGCGCCGGATCGCTTGGGTCTTCGGAGGGCAACCAGAGAAACTCACCCACGGAGGTGTCGAGCGCCGCGGCTTCGCGCGCCAGGCCGGCCAAGCCGGAATCGGTGGCCAGAAGAGAGGCCCCGGCATGCCGCAGGATGTACGCCACTTCATCGGCCTTCAGCATGAAGTTGATCGGCACCAGCACCGCGCCGAGTCGTGCCAGCGCGAAGCGAAGGGCCGCGAATGCGTGCGAGTTTCGGGCGAGGACCGCCACACGGGCACCCTTGCCCACCCCTTGTTGTGCGAGGCCGCTGGCCACCCGGCTGCAAATGGCATCGAACTCCGCATAGGTCCACCGCGTGGTGCCGCAGGCAATCGCCAGTTTGCCGGGCTCGCGCCTCGCGCTGCGTCGCAAAAGGTCGGCCAGCGTCTGGCGGCGGGCTGTCTCATGAGTCATCGGGCGTCTCCTTGGGCGGGTCACCGCGAGGATAGTGCCCGTTCGACGCCATCGCCAGATAGGTGTATCGCTAGGTCCGCATCGGCGCGCGGCTTCGGTCGTTGTTGACCGTGACGAACTTGCTCAGGAGCTGCATGAAGTCGCGCCGCTCTTCTTCGGTGAGCATGCCAAGGAGTTCGTTCTGCATCTCCTGCATGCCCGGCACCATCTGGGCCAGGAGACTTTCGCCGAGCTCGGTCAGCCGCAGTTCGCGCTGGCCTCGCGCCAGCAACTTGCGCGAGATCCAGCCCTTGCCCTCGAGCCGTACCGCGATATCGGCGGCGCTGGACGTGTCCAGCGCAACCTGCTGGGCCAGCGTGACCTGATCGATGCCGGGGTTGTTCTGCAGAGTGCGCATCACCGCATATTGCACCGGGGTCACTTCACGCCCCAGCGTTTCGTAGAAGACCGACACCGAGATCTGGTGCGCGCGACGGATCAGATGGCCCGGCTGGTCATTCAGATCGATCTCGACAGCATTGGATACTTTGCACTGCATGATGGCGAACGTAGTACTTAACCCGCCATTATCGAATGCTGTTTCTGCTCTACAAATCGAGCACCAGCATCGGCGAACGGGACCGAGAGCAACAGGGCGTGAACTGGTCGTTGGCCGCTTGCTCTTCCGGCGTGAGGTACATGTCCTTGTGGTCCGGCTCCCCTTCGAGGACTCGTGTGAGGCAGGTGCCGCACACGCCCTGCTCGCAGGAAGTCGCGACCTCCACGCCGATGGCAGCCAGCGCCTGTACCACCGTCTGGTCCTTGGGCACGGTCACCACGCGGCCCGAACTCGCCAGCTTGACTTCGAAGGACGCGTCGGCATCCGACTTGGCGATCTCGGCCGAGAAGAATTCATAGTGGAGTTGCTCGGCCGGCCATCCCGCGGTGCGTGCGGCGTCGAGTACCCAATCCATGAATCCCTTTGGGCCGCAGACATACAGGTGTACGCCCGCTTTCGGCGTGCCGACCAAGGGCCCGAGTGCGAGCTTCTGCGAAGCATCGCCATCGTCGAAGTGAAACTGAACCTGCGAGGCGAAACTCGATTGCCCGATCCTGTCGACGAACGCCGTCCGCTCGCGCGACCGGGTGCAATAGTGCATCTCGAAAGAGCCACCCGTCATGGCCAGCCGCTCGGCCATGCACAGAATGGGCGTCACGCCGATCCCGCCTGCAATCAGCACACTGTGCGTGGCACCGTTGGCGAGCGGAAAGTGGTTCTTCGGCGCACTGATACGCAGAGAAGCGCCCTCTTGCATCGCGTCGTGCATGGTCCGCGAGCCGCCCCGCGAAGCGGGATCGCGCAAAACGCCGATCAGGTAGCGATGGCTTTCGCGCGGGTCATTGCACAGCGAATACTGTCGCGTGACGCCGCCGGGCATATTCACGTCAATGTGCGAGCCCGCCGAAAACGCCGGCAGCGGTCGACCATCCGCTTGCACCAGTTCGAAAGTGCAAATGTCGACCGCCTCCGTCTGCTTGCGCGCGATGCGCACCTCCAGTTCAGCGGCATTCATGACGTCACCGCCTGGCGTTCCTCCGCCATCAATCGATCGAGCACGCGACGCGATTGCACTCCCCCGGCGTCGATGTTGAGCTTGAGCAACTGCCGATCCGGGTAGGCGAGATGATTGCGTTGCTGCGATTCGAGCATCTCCAGGTCTTCGCTGAAGATCTTGTGCTGGCCTTCGCGGATGGAGGCGGTCAGCGCCTTGTCGTGCGGCTGGAAGTTGCGCGCCATGCCCCAGAAGTACCAGTGCGAAGTCTCGGTTTCGGGCGTGATGAAGTCCACCACGATGCTGGACACCTTGTGCGCCGGGTCCGCGTTGTAGCCGCCCTTACCCGCATGCGCGACGCCGACTTCGATCATGACATGGCTCGGCGGCGTGAAGCGGCAGATTTGCCAGCGATCGACCGGCACGTCGTCGGCGAGGTGATTGCCGCGCAGGGCCATCCGCCAGAACGGCGGCGCGGAAATGTTTTCCATGAACCGGCTGGTGACGACCATGTCGCCCTCGACCTTGGTCGTGGTGGGCGTCTCGTCGATTTCCTTCTGGCCGATGCTGGTGGAATGCACGTAAGTCTCGTGCGTCAGATCCATCAGGTTGTCGATCATCAGGCGGTAGTCGCAATTGATGTGGAACAGTCCTCCGCCGTACGCCCAATCGGGGCTCTCGGCCCATTCGAGGTGATGCAGCTTGGCCGCATCGGCGAGTGCCGGATCGCCCGGCCACACCCAGACGAAGCCATAGCGCTCGATCACCGGAAAAGTCCGGATCGCGGGAAATCCGCGAACGCGCTGCCCGGGCATGGCAATGGTCTTGCCGTCGCAGCCCATTTCGAGGCCGTGATAGCCGCAGACGAGCTTTCCTTCGACCACCTGACCCAGCGACAGCGGAGCGCCGCGGTGGGGGCAGAAATCTTCCAGCGCCGTGGCCTTGCCCTCGATAGCGCGGTAGAGAACCAGGTTTTCGCCGCAGATCTTGCGACCCAGAGGCTTGTCATCGATTTCGCTGCCCGAGCAGGCAACGTACCAGTTGTTCTTGGGGAACATGTGGGAACTCCTTGTGCTGTGGGGTACGGGAAAAGCGTTCGGAGCGCGGCTTCAGTGCGCGGGGATCACGTCGCCCGGCTGGCGCGGCGCGGCACCGCGCCGAAGTGCAAGCACCGAGACCGTCGCGGCCAGCAATGGCAGTGCGAACGCGTAATAGAGCTGAGGCGGCTGCCATCCGTCGTCGAGGAGCGCGCCCGCCGTGAGCGGCGCGACGATCGCGCCGATGCGGCCGACGCCGATCGCCCAGCCCATGCCGGTGGTACGAACTGCTGCCGGATAGATCGCTGGCGCAAATGCATAGAGCCCGGCCATCGAGGCAAAGATGAACATCCCGATCAAGAATGCAACGCTGAACGACGCGCTCAGATGACCTGTGACGGCGCCGAAAAGCGCCATCACCAGCGCCGTGATCGCCAGGTTCGCGCCGGTGAGGCGACCCAGATCGAGCTTCGACGCCAGCAGGCCGAAGACGCTGCCTCCGATGATGCCGCCGATATTCAGCAGCACGCCACCGGTGATGCCCTGGCGGGCAGAAAGGCCAGCGGAAACGAGCAGCTTGGGCGTCCAGCTGAGCGCAAAGTAGAAGCTGAACATCAACAGGAAGAACGCGAGCCAGAGCAACAAGGTCGACCGGCCAAGGCCGCCGGCGAAGAGCCCCGAAATCGAATTGGACGAGCGCAGCGCTTCGGCATCTCGCGGCGGCAACTCGGCCAGTTGCGGGCGCTGCATCCGTTGCATCAAGACGTTGAGCTTGCGCAGCGCACCGCGGGGACGCTTGGAAGCGAGGAAATCCACGGACTCGGGCAACCGCCAGATCACGAGCGGAATCATGGACGCGGTGGCCAAGGCACCAAAGACGAACACCGAGCGCCAACCGTAAAGCTCGAGCAGCACAGCCGCGATGCTTCCGCCGATGGTCGCGCCGATGGGATAGCCCGTCGCCTGCAGCGCAACCGCTGTGCTGCGCCATTTGTTCGACGCGTATTCCGACGTGATGACGCCGACGCTGGCGAGCATTCCGCCAATGCCGACGCCCGTGAACGCGCGAGTGGCCGCCATCTGGATGCTGTCTTGCGCAAGCGCGGAGGCTCCCATTCCGAGGGCAACCACCGTCAGACACAGAAGGATGATCGATTGGCGGCCGAAGCGGTCGGCCAATGGCGCCAGAAACAGCGAACCGGCAGCCATGCCCAGCAGGCCAGCGCTGAACAGCACTCCCAACTGCGCGCCGGTGAGCTTCCATTCAGCTGAAATGCTGGCAGCCGTAAACGCCATCACGAGCACGTCGAAGCCGTCGAGCATGACTAGCGTCACGCAAATGGCGATCGCACTCCACTGAAAACGACTCATGGGTCCTTGGTCGAAGGTGCGGCGCAAATTGGTGGTCATCAAGTTCTCCGGATTGATGTCTGCCGCGTCTTCGGTGCGCTTTTGAAGCAGTTGTGGGGCTCGAATCGATTCAGTGTGCTGAATCAATGTCGATAAGTGTACTGAATGTCCTTGACATTCCGATACCTAGTGTTAACCCGTAGATGGTTGTGGCGCGAGACTTGACGGTTCCAGATGCGAAAAAGCCCCCGAGCTAAATCAGCGCGGGGGCTCTTGGGATCGTCAAAGACGATGTCTGGCGGAACCGGAGGGATTCGAACCCTCGATGAGGCTCTACACCCCATACTCCCTTAGCAGGGGAGCACCTTCGGCCACTCGGTCACAGTTCCTGAGCCAACGATTATGCCAGCGTTCAGGACGCCGGTTGGTCCAAATCGAAGGCTTTATGCAGCGCGCGTACAGCGAGCTCCATATATTTTTCGTCGATCACAACTGAAGTCTTAATTTCGCTGGTCGAGATCATCTGGATGTTGATCCCCTCCTCGCTCAACACGCGGAACATCTTGCTTGCAACGCCAACGTGGCTGCGCATGCCGATGCCGACGATGCTGACCTTGCAGATCTTGGTGTCGCCCACGATATCGGCCGCACCCAGGGTCGGCAGGACCTTGGCCTTGAGCAGGTCGATCGCCTTGGCGTAGTCGTTGCGATGAACCGTGAAGCTGAAGTCGGTACGCCCGTCCTTGCTCAGGTTCTGGATGATCACGTCGACCTCGATGTTCGCGTCGGCAATGGCGCCGAGGATGTGATACGCGATGCCCGGCTTATCAGGCACGCCGAGCACGGAAATTTTGGCTTCGTCGCGATTGAACGCAATGCCGGATACGACGGCTTGTTCCATGTTTTCGTCTTCCTCGAAAGTGATCAGCGTGCCGGATTTGGCCTCTTCGTCGATATCGATGTCCCACGACGTGAAGCTCGAAAGCACACGCAGCGGGACCTTGTACTTGCCGGCAAATTCGACCGAGCGGATTTGCAGGACCTTGGAGCCCAGGCTCGCCATTTCGAGCATTTCCTCAAAGCTGACCGTCGCCAGGCGACGTGCATCAGGCTCGACGCGCGGGTCGGTGGTGTAGACGCCGTCCACGTCGGTATAGATAAGGCACTCGCTGGCCTTCAGCGCCGCCGCAATGGCGACTGCCGAAGTGTCGCTGCCGCCGCGGCCAAGCGTCGTTATGTTGCCGGCATCGTCCACGCCCTGGAATCCGGTGATGACCACCACCTTGCCGGAATCGAGATCCGCACGCACGCGTTCGTCGTCGATGCTCTCGATGCGGGCTTTGGTGAAGGCGCTGTCGGTCTTGACCTGAACCTGCCAGCCGGCGTAGCTCACTGCTTGGAGACCTTCGGCTTGCAGCGCGATGGCCAGCAGCGCCGACGATGCCTGCTCGCCTGTCGAGGCGAGCATGTCGAGTTCGCGGTTGTAGTCGTCTCCGGGCTTGCCGGTGGCGAGTTCTTTTGCCAAGCCGAGCAGGCGATTGGTTTCGCCGCTCATCGCGCTGGGGACCACGACCATCTGATGGCCGGCGCGCGCCCATTTGGCGACCCGCTTGGCGACATTCCTGATGCGCTCGGTGGAGCCCATCGACGTGCCGCCGTATTTGTGAACGATCAATGCCATGGGTAAAGTCAAAGAGAAGAGTTCGGATGCCGCAACGGCGGCCACACCGGCAAAACGGCCCACACCGGCATTCATGCACCCGCCTGCAGCCTGGTTCAGCGCAAAGTCTGTGAGCTACGGCAAGGGCGAAGAATTGTACCAACGCAGCGTGTCGCCCTCCCGCTCGATGCGGCCGGATGCGATCTTCAGTTGGATGCGATGGCCACGCGTGCTGCACGCGGCAATCTGGTCGAGCAGCTGCTCCAATTGCGCCTCGCTGGGGACGGCGGCATGGTCGCGCTTCAACCAATGGCGCAAGACGTTGGCAAGCCTCTCGCGCGGCAATGCGCGCAATGCCGCCAGTGACGGCGGGGTGCCCGCGTCAAGAAGATCGCGTGCCGCAGCATCCGAGAGCAGCGCAGAAGCCCGTGCCGCGTTGCGCGCCGAGCGTGCAAAGGTTTCGCGGTACTGCGGCAGCGCAGCTGCGAGCACCGGCAGCACTTGCCGGCGGATGCGATTGCGTGTGTATCGAAGATCGGCATTGCTCGGGTCCTCGATATGCGGAACCCGTTCGGCGACGACCCATTCGCGCAGCGCATCGGCGTGCACCGCGAGCAACGGCCTATGGAACTCGACACCGTGCCGGCGCATACGCATCGGCATTCCAGCCAAGCCATCGACCCCAGCACCACGGCTGAGCGCGATGAGCATCGTCTCGACCTGATCGTCCGCATGCTGTGCAAGCACGACATGCGCGAGATCATGGGCCAGCGCCAATGAGGCCAGAGTGACGTAGCGCGCCCGGCGGGCCGCATCCTCGGGACTCTCGCCCGGCGCGTGCCGAGCATCGATGCGGCCTACGTGCAAAGGAACGCCAAGCGCCAGGCAAGTCGCGGTGCAATGTGCCTCGAATTCGTCTGCGGCGCCTTGCAAACCGTGGTGCACGTGGAGCGCATGCACTTGGCCAGGCCAGCGGCTGGCGGCAGCATGAAGCAGTGCGGTCGAGTCCGCGCCGCCGCTGTAGGCCACGGCAAACGGCAACGGCGCCGCCCATGAAGCCAGTGCATGGTCGGCGGGATTTTCCATCTTGGATTGCGCAACAGGCTCCGGCCTGCGCCGCGCCTCCGCGCCTACTTGCCGTTGTCGGCCTTGGTGTCGGCGAAGCGACCGTAGCTTTGCAGGCGCTCGTAGCGGCGATGCAGCAATTCCTTGACGTTCAGGTCGCTGACCTGGCGGAAGGCGTCGTTCAACGCGCGCTTGAGGAACGCCGCCATTTGCCGATGATCGCGGTGCGAACCGCCGACCGGCTCGTTGACGATCTTGTCGACCAGCCCCAGCGCCTTGAGTCGATGCGCCGTAATACCAAGTGCATCAGCAGCTTCCTGCGCCCTGTCGCTGGTCTTCCAGAGGATCGATGCGCAGCCTTCGGGGCTGATCACCGAATAGACGGAATATTGCAGCATCAGCACCTGGTCACCGACCGAGATCGCCAGCGCGCCGCCGGAGCCGCCCTCTCCGATGATCGTCACGATGATCGGCACTTCGAGCTGAGCCATCTCGAAGATGTTGCGGCCGATGGCTTCGGACTGGCCGCGCTCTTCGGCGTCGATGCCTGGGTATGCGCCAGGCGTGTCGACGAAGGTGAAGACCGGCAGCTTGAACTTCTCGGCCGTCTTCATGAGCCGAAGCGCCTTGCGATAGCCTTCCGGCTTGCTCATGCCGAAATTGCGTGCGGTGCGTTCCTTGGTGTCGCGGCCCTTCTGGTGGCCGAGCACCATGCAGGGCGTGCCATTGAATCGCGCCAGACCGCCGACGATCGACAGGTCGTCGGCAAAGTGACGGTCGCCGTGCAGTTCGACGAAATCGGTGAAGATTTCGTTGATGTAGTCCAGCGTGTAGGGACGCTCCGGATGCCGGGCGATCTTCGTGATCTGCCAAGGCGTCAGGTCGCTGTAGATATCCTTGGTGAGCTGAAGGCTCTTCTTGCCAAGCTGATCGATTTCTTCCGAGATGTCGACTGCCGACTCTGTTTGCACATAGCGCAGTTCTTCGATCTTGCTTTCGAGTTCAGCGACGGGCTGCTCGAAGTCGAGAAAGGTTCGTTTCGCCAACGTCTTCTCCTGTTATTCAGTATGCGACCGGTAGCGGGTCGAGCGATCGCCAAATATACCAAGTCGCCACGCTGCAATAGGGGGCCCAGGCAACAGCCACCTCGCGCGCATCGCTGCGGCTGACGGGGTCGCCCGAGAAGTAGTTCTGGCTGATCCCGTTGATCAGGCCGAGGTCGTCCAGTGGCAGCACGTTGGGTCGCATCAAATGGAAGATCAGGAACATTTCGGCGGTCCAGCGGCCGATGCCACGGATTGCGACCAGTTCCGCGATGATCATCTCATCGGACATGTCCTTCCACGAGTCGACGTGCACGGCGCCCGAATCGAAATGCAGCGCGAGGTCGACCAAATACTCCACCTTGC
Organism: Variovorax sp. 05N34; assembly: GCF_056397405.1. Lineage (NCBI taxonomy): Bacteria > Pseudomonadati > Pseudomonadota > Betaproteobacteria > Burkholderiales > Comamonadaceae > Variovorax > Variovorax sp. 05N34. Next base: position 476,100 of record NZ_JBFTNI010000004.1, on the reverse strand, counting down.
GCGCCGAAAGCCCGGCCGCGCGCATGTCGTCGACCTTGAGCTTGAGCACGCTGGCCGGCGCCATCTTGCGAGGCAGTTCCGCGAAACGGTCCCAGACCGATTGCGCCGCCTTCACCGAGATCTGCTGCCCGACGATGCTTCGCGCCAGGGTTGTGAATGCGTCACCGCGCGACTCCAGGCAAGCGTCGCCGAAGCGCGGAATCAGCCGCTTCATCACGCGGTCTTTCCTGGCGAGGTGCTTGCAGGCCTCTTCCCAGTAGTCGGGGGTGAAAACCTGGATTTCTGGCTGCTTCGCAGACGGCATCGTTCTTGTCGCGTTCACTGAGCCGACGTCCATGTCGTGCCGGTCAGGGAGTCTTTCAGGACGATGCCTTGCGCCAGCAAATCGCTACGAATTCGGTCGGCTTCAGCAAAATTCTTCGCTGCCTTGGCTTCGGCACGCTGCTGAATCAGCGCCTGGATCGAGGCATCGTCAAGCACCGTACCAGCTTGCAGGAATGTTTGCGGATCTGAATGAAGAATACCGAGGCAACCGCCCAGCGCCTTCAAGAGCCCTGCCGATTCCGCCGATCGCGTGCGGTTGACTTCGCCGGCAAGGTCGAAAAGGACCGCCACCGCCTCGGGCGTACCGAAGTCTTCATCCATCGCCGCCTTGAAGCGCGCGGCATACGTATTGCTCCAATCGATGCTTGCCAGCGGCGCAGGCGCCACCGCAAGTAACGCGTTGTACAGCCGCTTGAGCGAGGCACGCGCATCGCTCAGGTGGGCATCGCTGTAGTTGAGCGGGCTGCGATAGTGCGCTCGCAGCACAAAGAATCGGATCGTCTCGGCGTCGAATTCCTTCAGCACATCGCGAATGAGAAAGAAGTTGCCCAAACTCTTGGACATCTTTTCATCGTCGATGTTGATGAAGCCGTTGTGCATCCAAATGCGAGACAAGGGCTTGCCGTTGGCGCCTTCGCTTTGAGCGATCTCGTTCTCATGGTGGGGAAACTGCAGATCCGCGCCACCGCCGTGAATGTCGAGGGTTTCGCCGAGCAGTTCGCACGCCATCGCCGAGCACTCGATATGCCAGCCCGGCCGACCAGGACCGAACGCGCTCGGCCACTTCACTTCGTCGGGTTCGGCCGGCTTGGCGCTCTTCCACAAGACCGGATCGAGCGGATCATCCTTGCCGTCAAGCACCGCAACGCGTTCACCGGCGTGCAGTTCATCCAGCGACTTGCCGCTCAACTTGCCGTAGCCCGGGAACTTGCGCACGGCATAGTTCACGTCGCCATTGGGCGCGCGGTAGGCCAGCCCCTTTTGTTCGAGCGTGGTGATCATCGACAGCATTTGCGGGATGTAGTCCGTCGCACGGGGTTCGTGCGTCGGCCGTTCGATTCCGAGCGCGTCGGCGTCCTCATGCAGCGCGTTGATCATCCGATCCGTGAGCGCGCGAATGCTCTCGCCGTTCTCGACGGCGCGTCGGATGATTTTGTCGTCGATGTCGGTGATGTTGCGAACGTAGTCCACCATGAGACCCGACACCTTGAGCCATCGCTGCACGACATCGAACGCGATCATCGAACGCGCATGGCCCAGGTGGCAGTAGTCGTAGACAGTCATCCCGCACACGTACATGCGCACCCTGCCTGGTTGCAGAGGAGAAAATTCCTCCAGTTCACGCGAAAGCGTGTTGTAGATGCGAAGACTCATGAAGCTCGAAAAGCGTCGGTTCGCGCGCGCCAAAACGGGCGAAAGACAGCGGGTTTTTCAGGGGTGAATGTACTGTTGGGACGAGGGGTTGGAGGTGGCCCCTCGGCTACAATTCCTCGCAGTATAAACGGCCACCGACGGATATTTTCCGCGTGTTTACGAGGCCCGTGTCCTCCCCAATACTCGAGGCTTCATGCAGAGCGCCGCTACCTTCACCTCATCGCTTTTTCGCCTTTTCCCTGCCCTTCTGGCGCTGACCCTGGCGCTGACCTTGAGCGTGGCACATGCCGACGACTATGGCGATGTCAACGCGCTTCTCCGCCAAGGCAAGCCTGACGAAGCACTTGCCAAGGCCGATGCCTACATCGCCGGCAAGCCTCGCGATCCGCAAATGCGCTTCCTGCGCGGCGTGATCCTCACCGAGCAAGGCAAGCAGACGGAGGCGATCGCCGCCTTCACGCAGCTCACGCAAGACTTCCCGGAGCTGCCTGAGCCGTACAACAACCTCGCCGCGCTGTATGCGGCGCAAAGCCAGTTCGACAAGGCGCGCGCGGCGCTCGAAATGGCGACCAAGCTCAACCCCGACTACGCGACCGCGCATGAGAACCTCGGCGACGTGTATGTCCGACTCGCGGCGCAGTCCTATAGCCGCGCAAAGCAACTCGAACCCGCCAACACCACGGTGCCGCCAAAGCTCGCACTGATCCGCCAGATGTTCAGCGCGCCAAACGCCGGTGACCTCCCGCCGGCACCCGCCGACGGCCGCAAGCCCGTGCGCCGGTAGGCCACTTCTCCAACGCGCTTCGGCGCAACTTTCGGAAAGCGACTCTCCCGTGACTCTTCAAGCCATCTCGCGCCGTGCGGCGCTGATTGCGGCCGCCACGCTGGCCATCACCGGATCCGCTTGGGCGCAGGCGCAGAACGCGCCGCGAGTCAAGCTGAGCACGTCGGCCGGCGACATCGTCGTCGAGCTCTACCCCGACAAGGCGCCGAAGACCGTCGAGAACTTCCTTCAGTACGTCAAGGACAAGCAATATGACGGCACGGTGTTTCACCGCGTCATCGACGGATTCATGATCCAGGGCGGCGGCTTCACGCCTGACATGAAGCAGAAGCCGACGCGGGCTCCAATTCCGCTCGAAGCCAAGAACGGCCTCAAGAACGACAAGTACACGATCGCGATGGCCCGCACGTCCGACCCGAATTCGGCGACCGCGCAGTTCTTCATCAACGTGAAGGACAACGCCAACCTCAATGCGCCAAACCCCGATGGCTATGGCTATGCGGTGTTCGGCAAGGTCGTCTCCGGCACCGAGGTCGTCGACAAAATCCGCACCGCCCGCACGGGCAACAAGGGCGGCATGCCTGACGTCCCCGTCGAAACCATCACCATCCAGTCCGCCACCGTGGCGAAGTAATCAAAGGAGCCCTCATGAGCAATCCCCAAGTCGAACTGCACATCAAGGACCAGGGCGTCATCACGCTCGAACTCGACCAGGACAAGGCGCCAAAGACGGTCGAGAATTTTCTCGACTACGTCAACAAGGGCCACTACGACAACACGGTGTTCCACCGCGTCATCCCTGGCTTCATGGTTCAGGGCGGCGGATTCGAACCCGGCATGTCGCAAAAGCCGACAGGCGCCGAAATCCAGAACGAGGCCAACAATGGCCTCAAGAATGACAACTACACCGTGGCAATGGCACGCACCAGCGCGCCGCACTCGGCCACGGCGCAGTTCTTCATCAACGTGGCCGACAACGGCTTCCTGAATCACACCGCACCGTCGGCCCAGGGCTGGGGCTATGCGGTCTTCGGCAAGGTCGTTGCAGGCAAGGAAGTCGTGGACAAGATCAAGGCCGTGAAAACGGGCCGCAAAGGCTTCCATGACGACGTGCCGCTCGACGACGTCGTGATCGAAAAGGCCGTCGTCAAGGCCTGACGTTCCCATGGAGGCGTTTGCAGAGATCGTGGCGCCGGTGACCTGGCGCACGGTCGATCTCATCTCCGACCTCCACCTGCAGGCCGCGGAACAGGCCACTTTCGACGTCTGGCGCGGCTACCTCGAAACCTCGCCGGCCGATGCGATCTTCATCCTCGGCGATCTTTTCGAGGTGTGGGTCGGCGACGACGCGGCCACCCTCCCCGGCTTCGAAGCTCAGTGCGCCGACGTGCTCCGCGTCGCAACGGCACGTCGGCCCGTCTACTTCATGCATGGCAATCGGGACTTCCTGCTCGGCCCCGCCTTCGCGGCGCAAAGCGGCATGACGCTCATCGACGATCCGACGGTGCTGGTCCTCCACGGCAAGCGTTGGCTCCTGAGCCACGGCGATCTTCTGTGCCTTGAAGACACCGAGTACCTGCGGTTCAGGGCACAGGTGCGGACGCCCGCCTGGAAAGACGCCGTGCTTGCGCGGCCCATCGAGGAACGCCGCACGCTCGCCCGATCGGTTCGCGCGCAGAGTGAAGACCGCAAGCACAGTCCCGACATGGTCTGGGCTGATGTTGATGCCGATGCAGCGCGCGACTGGTTGCACAAGGCGGGCGCCGCAACGCTGGTGCATGGCCACACTCACAAACCCGCAGTCCACCCGCTGGGCGAAGGGCTCCAACGCATCGTCCTGAGCGACTGGGACGTCGCCGCCCATCCTCCGCGCGCTCAGTTGCTGTGCATCTCCAGCGCCGGCGCCCAACGCGTCGATCTCCGCTGATGCTTGCATGGCTGCGCAAGCTGCGCGCGCCGCTCCGCATACCCGATCCGGCTTGGCGGGCAACGCTCGCGCGCTATCGCTTCCTTGCAGAACGTCCCGCAGCCGACGTGGAACGCCTTCGCGAATTGGCGGCCGAATTTCTCCGCGACAAGCGCTTCCATGGCGCGCACGGTTTCGTCATCTCCGATGAAGTCGCCCTGGCGATCGCCGCTCAGGCTGTTCTCCCGGTGCTGCACCTGAAGGGCGGCCTCAACTGGTATGACGATTTTGTCGGCGTCGTCGTGCATCCGTCCGAAGTCGTGGCCCAACGAACGACCATTGATGCGGCCGGCGTAGTCCATCAATATGAAGAGATCGTCGCCGGCGAGGCCATGGACCGAGGGCCCGTGATGTTGAGCTGGCAAGACGTGCTCGCCAGCGGCGCAACTCAAGCCGAGGGCTACAACGTCGTGATCCACGAATTCGCCCACAAGATCGACATGCGAGGCGGTTCGGTCGACGGGTGCCCGCCCTTGCCGCCCAACTTCCGAGGGACCTCGAATGCGCGCGAAGCGCGTGCCGCGTGGATGGCAGTACTGCAACCCGCCTTCGATGCCTTCAGGGAGAAAACCATCGTGGCGGAGCGCTTTGGCGGGGAGCCCCCTTGGCTCGACGGGTACGGCGCCCAGTCACCGGGCGAATTTTTCGCGGTCGCTTGCGAGGCCTATTTCGTGAATCGCATCCAGCTTGCGGGTGACTTCCCCGCGCTGGCCGCCTTGTTCGACGATTTCTTCCTGCCGCCGACCGAGGCTTGATCCTCAGGAATCGGCCGGCGCAAAACCGGCCGATCTCCCTTACTTGCGAAGCAGCGCCTTGAGCGCGTTCTGCAGTCGGCGCGCGGTGGCCGCATCGTGCGGTGCCGCCAGCACTTTGCCGGCATCCTGGCCCCAGGTTTGCGCAGGCGTGGGGTCGCCGCGTCGCGTCAGGAGCTTGAGTTGCAATGCGCGGCGAGCGTCGAGTTGCTCCGCCGGCGTCGGTACCTCGGCGGCCATCTCAAGGCGCAGCAGCGCTTCGGCGGCCTCGACAGCTTGCACTGAAGGTGCCGATCCCACTGCCTGCGACCAACTGGTTCGCACCGCAGGCGTTACGGCACGACCCAACTCCTGCGCGCTCGGCAACTGCGCCGGATCGCGCTTTTCCCAGGCGCCAAGAACCTGCGTGAGTGCCTCACCATGTGCTTGCGCCGCAAGCTTGCGCAACGCGAGTTCTGCACGTTCGAGCGCTTCGCGTTGCGCGCGGAAGGCGGCATCGCCCAAGCGGGGGCCGCGGTCTTCGAATCGCGGCGGGCGGTCGCCGAAGCGACCAGCGCCCGCGGGGGCACCGCGCTCGGCGCCACGCTGCGGTCGGTCGCTGCCGGGGCCGGAACGACCGCCCGGGCCGCCAGGAGCCCCACGGCTGTCGCGGCGATCGCCGAACCTTCCGCCGCGCGCGGCCGGAACGCCTTCACCCTTCTTGTTGCCGGGTCGGTCATCGCCTCGCACGGCGATCACCGGCTTGGGTGCCGGCTTCGGCGGTGCCGCCGGAGGGGTGGCTTGGGCGTCCGCGCGCGCGGATGCGTCGGCGCCATCGGCAGGCGCGACCAGATCTGGCGTGCCCGGCTCGGCGGCTGCCGGCTCCGCGGACACGGCGTCAGCATCTTCCGGGGAAGGCGCCTGTTCGGCGCTTTCGCTGAACTCGGCAGCAGCTTGACCGGGTGCGACCACTTCCGTCGCCCCCACCGAAGGGCCATCCGCTGCGGCGGAGTCTGCGGGCGCAGTCTTGGGTGCGGGCGCGGGCGCCGGCGTGGGTGCAGGGGCCTCGCCGCGGATGGCCGCTTCGAGCTGGGCGACTGCGAGGCGGATCTTCTGCGCGTCGCCGGTTGCGTTCGCGGCCTCGAGCGCCTTCGACGCATTCAGCACGTTGCGGTCGTGCTCGCTCATCGCTGCGGATGCCTTTTCGCGCTCGGCAGTCTTTCGGTTGAAGGCTTCGTCGATCGGCGCGCGGAATGCGTCCCAGAGCTTCTGCTCTTGACGGCGGTCCAAAGGCACGGCTTGAGCTTCGGCTTGCCAACGCTGCTGGAGCGCCTTGACCGCATCGATGCGCAGCACCGGCGTGGCGCCGAGTTCGGCGGCTTCCGCAATCATGGCCTGGCGACGCTCGACGCTCGCCTTCTGCTGGACCTCGAACGGCGCACGCGCGGCGCCGAAAGCCTCGCTCCACTGCGCTTGCAGATCGGCGAACACCTTTTCGCCAACGTGTCCCGCATCGCGCCAGCGATCGGCGAACTGATGCAGCGCACGATTGACCGCCTTGAGATCGGAAGTCTGGGCGTGTTCCGCGGTCCAGGCCTTGAGCTCTTCGATCAGGGCGAGGCGCTGGGCACGATGCTCGGCGGCGTCGGCGCGGACTTTTTCGAGCCAGGCCTCGACCACCTTGTGGGCTTCGTTGCATGCCTCATCGAATCGCTTCCAGAGCGCGTGATTGGGGACGCCGCCCTGGTCGGACTGCTTCCACTGCTCGCGCAGCGCGCGGAGCGTCTCCTGCATCTTGCGGCCGCCCAGGGCCTGGCCTTCGGGGCGCTTCAACAAGCCTTCGGCCTTGGCAACGAGTTCTTCGCGGACCTTGTCGGCGCTCCAGCGCTGCCAGCCTTCGAGTTCGCCAGCGGCCACCAGCGCAGCATGAACACGGGCCTCCAGGGGTGCGTCGACCAACCGGCCGTGCTCCTTGAGCACCGCGCGAAGGGCCGCCGCCGCGCCGGCACTCCCCTTGCCATGACCTTCAGCCGTTTCCTGCTCGAGCTTCGCGAGCGCGGCTTGAACCGCCTCTTGAGCGATAGCCCGTTTTTCAGGGTCGACCCTCGGGCCGGCTGGCTTCTGCGGAGCGGGAGCCGCTGCCTCGGGAGCACCGCCGCGCGCGATGCGCAGCTCGTCGGCCCAAACCGGCACCGGCGGGAGCGGCGCGGCAGGATCCGCCGCAGCGGCGAGCGCCTGCGCCAGCGCCGCATGGAATGCATCCGAGACCACCAGGAGTTGTGCCTTGGAGGACTCGAGTTGCGGCGCAAACTTGGCATCAAGGCTGCTCCAGTTGCTGTCGGCTGCAATCTCGGCGGCCTGTTGCTGCCAGTGCGCGACATCCGCGCGCAAGGCTTCTTCGGCGGCCTGCGCGTCGCGCCAGCTCTTTGTCGACAGCACTTCGAAGCGCTGCGCCAGAAGCACCGCCGCCTCACGATGCACTTGTGCGCGATGCTGAAGGTCTTCGATGCCCTTCACGCGCTCGGACAGGCGCGCCTTGAAGCCCGCGAGCGGTTCACGCGACAGCGGAGCACCGGCCTTGGCGGCGTCGCGCTGCCACGCCAGGGCATCGGCGATGTTCAGCTTGGGCTGGGCGAGCAGCGCTTCGGCCTTGTGCGTCCATTCGACGGCGATCGCCTCCTGGCCTTTGGCGCGCTTGAGTTCGTCGAGCTTTTCTCGCAGCAACCGCGCAGCACCCTTGTCGCGTCCGCTGAGTTCCTTGAACACGTCCTGCATTTGCTCGGGCGAAGGATTGCCGGCGATCCACTCGCGAATGCGCTGCGCACGCTCGCCGGAGGTGGACGCCGTGAATGCGCCGCCGGTCAGGGTGTCGAGGGACTGGAGGTCGTGAGGCTTGGAAGAAGTTGATGTCACTGCGCGAATATCGTTATCTGTAGAAGAAAAGCGAAGGCGCCGGCAATTGCCGGCGCACCGCTCCATTTTCACCGACTTGCTGGCGCCCGGCTCAGCGGGTTGCGAGTTTCAGCTCGGCGACCGGTTTCCAATTGTCGCCCTCGGCCTTGGTCCGCACCGCGCCGAGGAAAAGACGCTCGCTCGGCACCTTTTGCGCCAGCAGGTAATCGCGCACGGCCGCGCCGCGATCCACGGCCAGTTGCCGCATCGACTCTTCATCGACGGCGACGTTGGCGGCAAGCAGCTTCTCCATTTCCTCGGTTGGCAGATCCTTGGCCAATCCCACCATGTTCCGGGGCTTGGTGATCTCCGAACGTTTGTAGGCAGCGGCCAGCAGCGCCGGGTACTCGGCGTCCGTGAGCGGCTCGACGTCGGCCGCATTCTTGCCCGCCCGGACGGCGGCTCTCCGCTTCTCAGTCTGCGCAAGAGCGCGAACTCGCTGGCGCTGGTAGGCCTCGCGCTCGCGCTCCAGGCTGGCCGTGCCCACGACCGTCATCTGCAGGGCCGGCCGGTCGACGATGGCTTTTGCGACCTTGTCCAGGCTTTCCTTGGCTTCGGCAGACAGGTCGGAATTGCCCAATGCAAACACGATGGAACTCGATTCGCCGCCCCCGCCTCCGCCGGTCAGCAAGGCGAAGGGCGCCGTCGCGGCCTTCGCAATCAAGTTGACGATGGCCTTGAGGATCAGCGGTCCTATGCTGAATTCCGGGTCGTTGATCGATCCCTTCAGCGGCAGATCGACGTCGATCACGCCGTTGCGATCGGCCAGAAGCGCCACGGCCAGGCGAACCGGCAGGCTGGCCGGGGCGCCCTCCACTTGCTCGCCGAACTGGAGTTGATTGAGGATCAGCCGATTCGACGCTGTCAAGCTGCCGTCCGGAGCGATCTTGTACGTCACGTCCATGCTGAGCTTGCCGCGCTCGATGCCATGTCCCGCGAACCGGATTGAATACGGCGACAGAGGCGGCAAGTCGAGCTCGCGCATCTTCGCGGTGATGTCGAGTTCGAGCGGCTTGGCGAGCGGATTCAGCTTGCCGTTGATCTCCAGCGATGCCGTCTGCTGGGCTTTTCCTCTAAGCTCGAGGTCCGCCAGTGCCGGCCTGTCGCCCTGGGGCTTGGACGAGAAAGCGCTCAGCTTGCCCGTGAGCTCCGTCAGATCAGCCGAATAGTTGGGCTTGATGAACAGATCGGAGAAGTCGATCTTGCCGTTGACCAGCGCCATCGGCCCGAAATTGATGATCGGGGCCATTGGATCGGCCGGTTCCGCGGGCTGCGCACCCGCCGCGGGTGAAGCCGAAGGGGCCGAAGGCGCGCCGCCGACCAGTTCCGCAGGCTGTGCCTTGTCGCCCGAAAGCGGTGCCTTCTCCTTCTTCGCGGCAGTCGTCGTATTCGTCCCCCGCCAACTGCGCTGCGTCTTGATTTCCGTTGGCGGAGCGCTCTCGGCTGCAGTCGGCGTCGGCTGCCCCGGCTTCTTGGTCAAGTCCAGCAGATTGAGGCGCCCGGTCGGATCGATGATGACGCGCGCGAAAAAATCGCTCAGCGTGGTCTCTCGCACGTCGAGCGTCAGCGGCGAACCGCGAACCATGTTGACCTGCACGCCGCGCAAACCCAAGGTCTTCCAACTCAGCAGCTGGTTGCTGCTGGACGAGCCTGCGGTTTGCGTGAGGGCGGCGCTGTTGGCGCGGAAATCATCGACAGCGGTGTCCCCGGCCAACCGGACATTCATGCCCTTACCGGTGTCGGAATATTGGACGGTGCCTCGATAGCTCGCGAATGCGCGGCGGATGTCGATGTTCAGCGCGTCGGCGTAGTACGCCTTGAAAGCGTGAGCTGGAAGAGAAGCGACCAGGAGCCGGCCCTCGGCTGCCAACGGCTTCAGCGCCAGATTGCCGTCATATTCGAAGCGCCCCGGCTCTGCTCGGCCCGACCCGATTCGGCCAGACAGCTTGAGCGGCGAGACAGTCGGCGTATTGGGCGCGATCTTTTGCGCGTTCACCTTCAAGGCGCTGATCTCGAAGGCGACGGGCGTCGCGCTCGCGTTGTCCGCATAGGACACTGCGCCATCTTCCACTGCCACCGTGCCAATGGAAAGAGCCCATGGCTTGGTGTTCGCCGCTGGCGTGGATCCCTCGGGGGCCTCGGACGGCTGGGGATTCTTGGGCGCGGCCACCTTCGCGTCCACAGTGCCGCCGCGGCTGCCGCCGGCAGGAGCCTTCAGCCAGCGCTCGAACATCCATCGCTTCTCGTTGTCCCGTTCGACACGAATCTTGGGGCTGCCAGCCGTCAACGAACCGATCGCGAGCGTGTGCGCGGTCATGTCGACTTCGGCATCCTTGATCTCGAAACGTCCCAGGCTCGCCAGCGCGGTCTTTTGTTGCGTGAGCGCCAGCCCTTCGGCAACGACGCTGCTCGCCTTGAGCTTGAGCTCGGGTTGCGTCCACGCAATCTCGACATGCCCGGTCAGCTTTCCGTCCAGCGTCGGTTCAAGGCTTTGCGCCAGATAAGGAGCGGCCAGCGACAACGGGAGCGCGTCGACCTGAGTCTGGACGTGCGCCACCTTGTCGGTCGCTTCACCATTGAATTTGACGGCCGCGCCGCCGACGGAAGTCGAGCCGTTGAACGTCGCGGGTTTTTCCATGGGCCAGGTCACCGCATTGACTTCGACCGCCAGGTCCTTGACGTCGATGGCCGCTGCAGGTTGCGTGGTCTCGTCACGCCAGCCGATGGCGCCCTGTGTCAGTGCGACCTTGTCGACCTGAACGCGCCATTCGGGCGGCTCGGCGACCTTGGCAGCGCCCTCTCCGTCTTGTGGCGGGGCCGGCACCGCGACGACTTTTTCCTTTGCGCCGGTGCTGGGGTTGATCGCCAGGAGGTTGATCTGGCCGCCCGGGTCTCGCGCCACCGCAAGTTGCGGCCCTGCCAGAGCAACTTCACTGAGGTGAACGACCCGGTCCAGCGGCCTGACGTCAGCCAGGGCGATCTTCAGCGAGTCGAAACCCAGAAGATCCTTGCCTTTGGTGTCCGCGACTTTGATGCCGTTCGCGGCGATGGTGCCTGTGATCTTGAGCCCCGCCGTAGCCGCCTGCTCGAAATCCACCTTCAGGTCGGCATCGAGCTTGCCGGCTTGCACCAACACGGGAAGATCGCCCGGCATGTACGCCAGATAAGGAACGAGGTCGAGCCCCTGGAAGCTCAGTTGCGCATCAGTCTTGTGGCTTTCGGCGAAAGGCGTGGACGATGCGGACGAATCGAACTTGCTGCCGTTGAGCACGAAAGCGAGCTTGGGCTCGGTCTTGACTTCCCGCTGAGAGGCCAGATTGCTCAGGAAGGGCACGTTGAGCACGAAGTCGCGCAGTTCGTGCTTGCGCTTGACCTTCTGGTCGTCGAAATCGAAAGACCCGCCCGAGATTCCGATGTTGTAGATGGCAAAGCGCGGAGGAGCGCCCTTGGGAGCGTCCGGCGCGGGGGCCAGTTTTTGCAGGATGTCATCGATGTCGTACTTGCCGTCCTCAAGATGAGTCAGGAGGATCGCCGGCGAGTCGATGGTCACTGCATCGATCACCGGTGCAAACCGGAGAATGGACTGCAACTCCCCATCCATATAGATGCGCTTGATGGCCAACTGCGAGCGCGCGCCATCGGCCGTGGCGATCTTCAAGTCGTTGACGGCGAGTTCGAGTGTCCAGGGTTTGAAATCGATCTTGCCGACCGTGACCTGTCGGCCCAACTTCTCGCTCGCGATCTTCTGTAGCTGGCTCTTGGCAATCGGCGGAACCGCCAGCCACGCGATAGCCCAGACGCCCAGAAGGACCAGCAAAGCGACGATCCCACGCCGCACCCATTTGTTTTGTTTCAGCCAAGCTGCATTCATCGACCGGGAGTGTGCCCGAAACAATTGAAGGCGAAACGGTGTTGACATTGAGTTGCCAAAGAAGAAAGCCCGGTGTCTCGACGCTGAGCCGAGACACCGGGCTTGATGGCGGGCGCAACGCCCATGCCATCGTTTCGCGCGACCGGAAGTTCAATGTTCCGGCCAGGCTGGCAGCAAGGGATTGCCACCATTTGGCCTCAGTCGCTGAACCGCGGGATTCCTCCTTCGGCTGCTGGACCTTGGTGATACGCCTCAATTCGAGGCCTCTTGAGCGTAGGCGCCTCGCGGAGAATTTTCAAGTGAGGTTTTCAATCGAAAATTGGTGCCCGATGCGCGAACTAACGTTTACATGAACGGCCAAGTTTTCGAATATCGATTGCATTCCTTATTCTTGACCGGGTATTTAGCCGCTCCTAGAATGCCGCAGCCCTGGCGCCGGACGGCCCAGGACTCTCACAACTCCGCTGCCGACTTTCCCCGGCTTTGATCAGGCGACCGCGCTCCTCCACCATGCGCGGACCTGATTCGTACCAATCCAAGCGCTGCTGCGTTCTGCTTAGCCCAAGGGCATTGCGAACAGGCGCCGCCAGAAAGGAAAAAAAGCGATGAAGCAGGTGCTTGATGCCACCGCCCGAGGGCTACGTACCTTCGCGTCCGACGTTGTCGACGGCTTTTTCGAAATCACCCACAACGGGTTTGCCCTTGTCGGGCTCGCGATCGTCTTTGCCGCCATTGCCATGGTCGCTCGGCCCGATCTTCGCCAATCTGGTGAAGAACAACTCATGGGCTGGCTCCAGTCACGCAAGCCGGCCCCCGAAGTCGCTGCAACGACCGATCTCGAACCCACAGCCATTGAGCGGACCACGGCCGCCAGCCCTCAGGAATTGCCCAAGCAGCAAGCCGCCGTCGCGTACTGGCTGAGCAAGAAATACCGCGTGGCCGTCGAGCCCCTGACCGTCTTGGTCGGCGAAGCTTTCGAGCTCGGCAAACGCACGAAGCTCGATCCGACGCTCATTCTGGCGATCATGGCCGTCGAATCCAGCTTCAATCCTTTCGCCCAGAGCCATGTCGGCGCTCAGGGCCTGATGCAGGTCATGACCCGCGTCCACGGCGAAAAATACGAAAGCGCCGGCGGCACGTTGACTGCTTTCGATCCCGTCACCAACATGCGCGTCGGCGTCAAGGTGCTGCAGGAATGCATCGCCCGCGCCGGCTCTCTCGAGGGCGGCCTGCGCTTCTACGTCGGGGCAGCGAATCTCACCGACGATGGCGGCTACGCCTCCAAGGTCCTGGCCGAGCACGAGCGTCTGCGCCAGGTCGTCGCGGGGCGCGCACCCTCGATCATGGCTCCGTCGCCGGCAGCGCGCCCGAATCCTGTTCCCGTCGTGGGCCCAGCGCCCGCCAAGCAGCCGGCGACTGATCCCGAGCGCGTCGCCTTGCTTGGGGATTCGTAGGCTTTTCGAGACGACGGCGACCGTCGTCAGCTACACTCGGCCAGCACGCGACTGGCGATAGGCGCAACCCTTTTCAGGTGCTTTGCGCTGACGTGGACTACCACTGGGAAGCGTGCCGCCTGCAGTCTCGAGCAGGCGTTCCGCCGTTCGCCTGGGCAGCCCTTGTTTGGTTGAAGAACAAGGACCATCGTCTTGAAGGACTGCCATGTACAACCGCAATCATCTGGTCGAACAGACCGATCCTGAAATCTGGGCTGCCATCCAGGCCGAAAACGCCCGCCAGGAACACCACATCGAGCTCATCGCGAGCGAAAACTACGCGTCGCCGGCTGTCATGGCTGCCCAGGGCTCGCAACTCACCAACAAGTACGCCGAAGGCTATCCGGGCAAGCGCTATTACGGCGGTTGCGAGCACGTGGACGTGGCCGAGCAGTTGGCCATCGATCGCGCGAAGCAACTCTTCGGCGCCGACGCGGCCAACGTCCAGGCGCATTGCGGCGCCTCCGCCAACGAAGCCGTCATGCTGGCCTTCCTGAAGCCCGGCGACACCATCATGGGCATGAGCCTGGCAGAAGGGGGGCACCTGACGCACGGCATGCCGCTCAACATGAGCGGCAAGTGGTTCAACGTCGTGAGCTATGGCCTGAATGACAAGGAAGAAATCGACTACGACGCGATGGAACGCAAGGCGCATGACGCAATGCCCAAGCTCATCATCGCGGGCGCGTCGGCCTATTCGCTGCGCATCGACTTCGAGCGCTTCGCCAAAGTGGCCAAGGATGTCGGCGCGATCTTCATGGTCGACATCGCCCACTACGCCGGGCTGGTCGCCGCGGGCGTGTATCCCAACCCCGTGCCTCACGCCGACGTCGTCACTTCCACCACGCACAAGAGCCTGCGCGGCCCGCGCGGCGGCATCATCCTGATGAAGTCGCAGCACGAAAAGGCCATCAACAGCGCGATCTTCCCGGGACTGCAGGGTGGCCCGCTGATGCATGTGATTGCCGCCAAGGCGGTCGCCTTCAAGGAGGCGCTCTCCCCCGAATTCAAGGCGTACCAGCAGCAGGTGGTCAAGAACGCTCAGATCGTCGCCGAGACGCTCACCGGGCGAGGCCTGCGCATCGTGAGCGGCCGCACCGAAAGCCACGTCATGCTCGTCGACTTGCGCGCCAAGGGCATTACGGGCAAGGAAGCCGAAGCCGTGCTGGGTGCCGCCCATATGACGATCAACAAGAACGCCATCCCGCATGACCCGGAAAAGCCGATGGTCACCAGCGGCGTGCGCATCGGCACGCCGGCGATGACGACCCGCGGCTTCAAGGACGAAGAAGCGCGAATGACCGCCAACCTGATCGCCGACGTGCTCGAAAACCCGCGCGATGCGGCCAACATCGAGGCGGTGCGCGCCAAGGTGAACGCGCTGACCAGCCGCTTCCCGGTCTATCGCTGATCCCATGACTGCCGTGCCCGGCGGAGCCGCCGCATGAAATGCCCTTTCTGCGGCCACCTCGAAACGCAGGTCGTCGAGACGCGCGTTTCGGAGGACGGCGACTTCGTCCGCCGTCGCCGGCAGTGCAGCGCTTGCGACAAGCGCTTCACCACCTACGAGCGGCCGGACGTGAACTTTCCGGTCGTGGTCAAGAAGGACGGCAGCCGCGCCGACTTCGTGGCCGCGAAGGTCCGCGCCTCGATGATGCTGGCGTTGCGCAAGCGCCCGGTCAGCATCGAGCAGATCGACACGGCGTTGCTGCGCATCGAGCAGAAGCTGCTTTCCAGCGGCTTGCGCGAGATCGAATCGACGAAAGTGGGCGAGCTCGTGATGCGCGAGCTCAAGCGACTGGACAAGGTCGCCTACGTCCGTTTTGCTTCGGTCTACCGCAGCTTCGAGGACGTGGACGAGTTCAGGCAGTTGCTCAGAGACATCTAGCGAGAGTCAACCTCAACCCTGCAGTCCAAGGGGGCGCAGGGCCCCGGAGCGGTCATCCCTTGCCGCAAACGCCCCCGCCGCAGTTGCCCTTTTTGTCGGGATCACAAATTCGTGCCCGGCCCGCTACGGACAGAACGACGGAACTGCGTCGCCCCGTCGATGCCCTGAATGTCACGCACCCAGCGCTCGCTCGCGAGAAGCCATTGGCATCGAAGGTGATCGATTTGTCGAAGCCGTTGCCGGTGCTGGTATCGACTTCGATTCCAGTCCTGAGCGCTTCGAATGTGCGCAGCACTGCCGACTCGTCATCAACCGCAGTGGTCACCTCCCATCCATTGTTCCAGTCGCGACTCATTGCGGTCAGCGTTGCCTTTTGCGAACGCTTCATGGCCTCCGATCGCGCAAGACTCAATGCAGCAATGAAATCGCTCGCGGTCGAGGCGAGACGTTGATTGAGCAGCAGATCCCTGAAGCTGGGAACGGCGACTGCGCTCAGGATTGCGACGAGCGCAACGACGATCATCATCTCTATCAATGTGAACCCGCGGGCACCGCGGCGATATGCAGGGCGAAAGAAGCGTGCGTTCATTGCCAGCACCTGCTTTGGTCGTCGCCGTCGCATCCCTTGACTCCGGTGCTTTCGAGCCAGATGTTGCCTACGGCAGGGTCGGAGAAGCCGGCCCTCAAAGTGGCAGTCAGGCGGATGCAATGGTCAGGGTCATCGCGTCCGTCGCATGCGCCGAGAGCGATCTCGTACTTGCTGGTGCCTTCGCTGTCGCCCGAGCCTGTCTTGTACAGCGCCTTGTTGTACCTTGCGCGCTGCGTGTAGACGCGCTCCTGCTGCTGCATTTCCTGCATGAGTGCGGTACGAGCTTCAGCGCGCCAACCCTTTCGGACGGAATCCATGTACGACGGATAGGCGATAGCGCCAAGGATGGCAACCAGCGCCACCACGATCAGCATTTCGATCAGCGTAAAGCCGCCAGACAAGCACGGCCGTTCGGTAGCCGAGTGCTTCATTTGCGGATGTCCTTGAAGTTGAGCACTTCGCGCCAGTTGAGACGGCCGGCAATTTGCGAGATCACGCCGCCTGCATCGCCTGCGATAGGGCTGACGATTGCACTCCCCGGACGGGAGCCCTCTCCCGAACCGAGGTTGATGACAGAAACCTTCTTGCGCTCGATGCGCCGGCCAAAGGTATCGGTCGAGCTGAAAGCGCCCTCGCCTTCCTGGATCAACAGCGGCGCCCCGAGCACACCAACGGTGGACGGAATGCAGGTGCTGCCCGATGACAGTCCGGTCATCGCATTCACCGCGCAGCTGTGCCCGCCGCCCCCGTTGCCTTCCAGGCCGCAAACGTTCGAGTCCGGAATCAACGTGTTGAACACCAAATAGCCATCGCTCAGCAACATTTGGGAAACTTGGCGCTCTCCTTGGCTCTCCGCGTCCGGCAGATCGAAGTACCAGCCTCGACGGTGCGGCGTCTTGGCGTTGTAGTTGCCGTAGACGAAGGCATCGCCGGAGATGGTGAACTGACCCGCGTGCTCGATATCGGCCTTCACCTGTCGCTGCTGCAAGTGCGTGCGAGTCTCGCTGTCGGAGATGGCCATGCCGGTGTCGTATACGCTGTAGAGCGTCTGCGTGTTGCGGCTGGTCAGGTCATCGACTTCGACGAATTTGCCGGTGCCGAAGAGCACGATCGCACCACCGTTCGGCCCTGCACCCACCTCCGGCGCAATTGTGATGGGCTGCCGTTTGCCCGCATCGTCTTTCGCGACCATGAGCGGTGCACCGCTCAGTGCCAGCGCGCCAGACTTGGCCGACTCGTTCCACGGCGCACTCTTGGTGAAATCGAACTTCCACAAATTGCCTTGGGTGTCGCCGGCGAAGAGCAGTAGGGTCGTGTTGTCTGCGCTTGTGTAGTCGCCCACCGGACCCAACGCATTGACGACAGTCGCATCGACCGGATCAGGCAGCACGATCTTGAAATAATCCTTCTCGATCACCCATGGCGTGTTGGCTTGCTTGTCCAAGGCCAGCAGGAACAGAGCCGCTGCCTTGTTCGGATTGCCGTTGTTGAAGCCCGAGGGCACCACGGCAAACCATCGATAGACGCCGGCCTGGCCAGCCGCGGCCGCCTCTGTCCGAAACTTCATGATGCGCGGCGCCTGAGTGACGTGCCCCATGTCCGGGTCATCGGCCCCCGTGAACTCCCACATCACCCGATCTTCAGAAAAGCGCGCCGGGTCGGAGATGTCCAGTGCGAAGACGCCGCGTGCGCCGCCGCCCATGCCAGAGACGAGCACCGTCTTCGCCGATCCGTTTGCCGATTGGATTTCACCTGAGACGGAATTGCCGTCGACATAGGACTGGTGGCCGTAGTCAGGCGAGGTGTAGGCGCCGAGCCTTGCGTGCAACGCACGTGGCACGTAGGCAAACAATTCGTCGCCGCTATCGGCTGCGAACGCGTGGAGCATGCCGTCGTTCGCGCCGACGTACACAGCCTGCGCAGCGGCGTTTTCGACCCACAGTGGGGCAGCATTCGCGATGTCGCCCATGACCGAATCACGTGTTCTGAACTGGCCATTGCCGCCTTCGGCTTCCTTCGAACGATCGCCGCGGAGATAGTCGACGCGGGCCTCGCCGAGATTGTCTTTTGTACCTGTCGCGGAATAGGGTTCCGTGTCCAGGCGACCCTTCAACGTGGCGTCTTCCTTCAGCGCATTCCAGGTGAATTCAGCGCCGGCGCCGGAACTGAGCATGGTGAAGATGCGCCGTGTATCAGGGTCGCGAGCCTGGATCGGCGGATTCGCCTGAAGGTTGCCGGTCAGTCGATCGCCAGCATTCCAGATCGGCGTGGCGTCCTGGCCTGCTGCACCGTTTTCATGGCGCAACTTATAGGCGAGCACCGAGCCAGACCATCGCGTGCTGTCCGCTTGAGGAACGTAAAGCGTCCCCCCGGTGGACGCAATGCGCGAATTCGACAATGCACCCCCTGCAGGGCTCCCGCTGCTCACGCTCGACGCGCCGGCACTTGCACTCGCAAAAATCCTGCGAACGGCCGCGACCATCTTCCGAGGCTCGTCGGCGAGGAAATATTTGGCCGGCTTGGGCTTTGCGTCGTCGTCGACCCCGGATTGCCATTCGGCATTCGAAAAGGATTCATCGGCGCCCGCTCCGATGGAAGTCACGAATGGATTGCCATCGTTGTTCTTGTCGTCGAAGCCGCCGTACTTTGCGGCCAAATAGAACGAACTGCCGCGTTGCTTCTCACCCATGGTGCCCGAGCCCGATTCGTCCATGTCGACGGCGTAGGTCTTGACGCGCACGCCCGGGTAATCGCCCCGAATGGATTGCGTGTTGGCCCAATAGGCCAATCCTGCCCATCCCAATGATCCTTGGTCGGACCCGACATCCAAGGTGTCGATGTTTGCAGAGGTGATTGTTTGCCTGTTCGCAAGATGATCGGTATAGGCAATAGCGCGCGGCCCGGCATCATTGCCGCGCGTCATCAAAGTGGCATTGCTTCCCGAAGGACCAGGGTATGAAAGAGCCTCATTGTTCTCGAATGCCCCGACGATCCTCGACCAGAAGGCAGTGTCAGGATCCGCTGCCTCTACCTGGCGAAGCCCGGCCCATCCGTCGAGTCCATCCGTCATCAGCCCTGGAAGAGAGCCGTCATGGTCCGTGTAAGGACTTCCGATCACAACAACATGATTGCGCTGGCAGCTTGAGACTATAGGATCCCAACCGCTCTTTGCACCTGCGCCCCAGCGCCTCGTCTCGTTGTAAACAGGAAATCCGTCTCCCATTGCTGCAGTGATGTTTCTGGTGGCAGCGGTCGTCGGTTCCAGCCCCTGCAAATACCGGAGAGACTCGTAATACATCTCGCCGGCCGGGTCGAGATCCTTGTAGTTGGCGATTGCAGAACCGGTGCGTCCGTATTGATTGATGTAGTTAACGACGCCGCTGGTCCCTTCGCTGCTCGACAGGGGGTTTGCCAGGAACACCCCGCTATCGGCATCCCATTCGGCTTCGGCGTTGGCGAGCTTCTCGAACTTGTCGCTCTCCGTCGTCGGGCCCACGAATTTCATTGGCGCACGCAGGGCACCGCCGTAACGGGCATTGCCCTGGTCCATCAAATAGCCGAAAGCCGCGAAGCGCATCTTTTCTGCAAACGCCTGGATCGTGCCCGCTGGCTTGAACTTGCCATTTGGATATCTCACGCAAAGGTCGCTGCGAACGGGGCCTTCCGACGTCGAGCAAACCTCGACGCGCGCCAGATACGGCCCAGATCCATCAGGTCCAAAACTCTGATCCGTTCCTGGGTTGCTGCATGTTCCGGACGACGTCGGCCCCACGAACAAAAGATTGCTGCAATTGGAAAAGTGCAAAGTGCCGTCTTTCTCGACGCCCCTCTTCGCGACCAATGGCGTCAACTTGTCGAGATGGCCCTCCACAGACCGTTGGGAGAAATGGCTCGAGTTATAGAAGTCGGACGGAAGCACCGCGCGTTGGAGCACGGTGGCGCTCGGTGTGTCTTTCACACGATCGCCGCCTGTCAACGCGTATCGCAACATGTCCACGGCGGACGAGGCGGCCCAGTTCAACAGGTTGCCGCTCCATTGATCCGAACAGGCAATGGCCTCATTCGAGATGCTCGCCGTCGCGGTCCGCTTGAAATACCCGTCCGCCGTCGAATAGTCGTAGCACCCCATCGGGTCCCAATAGCCGACATAGGCCGCCTTGATGTCGAAAGAGGTTCGATACGCAGCTCCTGTTGTCGAAGATGTGACGGAGAGGTCCAACACCATGTTGGGCTTGACTGGCGATGACGCGGCGTAAAGCGGCAGATCCGGAAGGACRGCGTCTGGCGGAGCCTGAACACTAGCAGCCCATGTGGACATGCCGGCGACATAAAGGGCCATAGCGAAGGCGGCCCTTCTCAAATCTTTCTCTCGAATCCCGAACAATTTCAACTCCCTTGCTGATCTTCTTATGGGCAACCGCTACTGACGGTTGGCTTGTGCAAACTCGTCTGTAGAACCACCTGCGTTTCTTTCCTGACACCAAACCCGATGGCCGTGACCCGAAATAGATAAGTCGTCTTGCCGGCACTCGCGCTTTGAAGGCGATCGGACTCCCACCCCCCGTTGTTGCGCATGGCCTCTATGACGTAGCGTGGCGGAGCAGCGGGTGTCGCGCCTGTGCCGGTCACGTATTTCTGTCCAGTGAAGGCGCCGTATTCAACCGATGTGCGGCTTTCAGGCGAGAGATCGGCGCGCATCCACGCCGGCGTTGCGCCGCTTTGCGCGGGAGCGCAAAGGCCCTGGTTATTTCCGGCGCTGCCGCACCCCGGGACGAACGCCGCCACATCCTTGCTGTTGAACAGGCAAAGACGCGAAGAGGTGTGCTTGTTCGGTCCCAGAACATCGAGTTCGGCATCGACCAATGCCGCCTCCGCGGCCTGGAAGGCGATCTCCCTGTCTCGATCATTCCTTGCCGCAACTTCATCGACGACCGAAAGCTGCGCCGCACCCAACCCCAACACGGTGACGACGATCAACAGGAGCAGCACGACGATCAGCGAGAAGCCCGATTCGCGACTCATGCGGGATTCCTCGCTGCGTTTCGCAGCTTCACGGTGAATGTCGCAACGGCACGAAAGCGCCCATCGTCCGGCGGATCGAAGTAGATCTTCTCAAACCCCTTGCCCAGTGGGTAGCGCCGATAGTCTTCGCCGCTGACCTGTCTCAGATCGCCGTTGGGGCGACTGCTCCGGGCCACCACGCCCACGCGAACTGCCACGACCTTGCGCCACTCGCCATTGACGCTCCCCCCGCCCGCAGCTTTGGCCGAAATCTCCCTGGCCTCGAGCCACGCATCAGGCACGCCGTCGCCGTCGCCGTCATGCCCGTAGACGACCTTGAATTTTTCGACACCGCGCGCCAAGGGCTGCGAATACAAGGACCCCGTGCTGGATGGCGCCTTGCAGTAGAGCTCGGGCTCTCCATCGTCCGCGGGAGCCACGAAGAAGAAGCTGGACACACGGCCACCGGTGGGAGAAGCCTCGGCAGGTCCAGCGTGACCCACACCCAGGCAGTCGATGATGGTCCCGTCGTCCTTGCCGGCATCGTTGGCGCTGCTGCGGCCGAAGAAGCGAACGACAAGCGAGTCGTTGCCCGCGCTCAGGTCGGTGTCGTCCTCTCCGAAGCTGTTGCCGTTCTTGCCGACTGCCGTGTTGCTGGCACCCACGACAGGAAGGTCGAAAAGACCATCGGCACCATCGAGCGGCGCTGCGTCGCCGCCGCCGACGACAACACCCTGCGTCAGGTGGTCAGGCGCATAGTCCGAGTAGCCCGCCTGACGAAGCTGCCCCTGCACCACATGACGCGCAAAGCGAAGCGATTCGTGGACCGCCTGGGCGTCGGCGCTGGTGTTGAACAGCCTCTTTCCTGCGAGAAAAGCCGTCGAGGCAGCGAGCACGATGACCAAGCCGACCGCCATGGCGATCATCAGCTCGATCAACGTCACGCCGCGTTGCCGCAATCGAGACTCCATTCAGGAACTCCCGCCGTCGCTCTCGGTATCGCCGTAGTTATGCCCCGGAATCAGCTGCATGACGATGCGAGGCTCTCGCTGGGCCATTTCGTCTTCGCTGCCGATTCGGGGCACCCAGCCCAGCTTGACGACGAGGTTGCGGCCCTCGTCGCTGCAGTTCCATGCGTACCGGAAGTCGTCGCTGTCGTCGCTCACCACGGCGTCATCGAAGCACACCACCACGTGGGCCTGCGGGAGAGCACGTCTGGCACGACTGAGCCACTGCTCCATATCCCAGGCCGCCAGGCTCGCCTCGTCGCATGCGGCATCGATGCCGACGCAGGTGTCGCCCTGCCCCGGAAGCGCATCCGTGCTCTTGAAGTCGACCAGATAAGGATTGGCCCGGCCATTTCGCGCCGCGACATTCTTGTTGACGCGCGTCTTCTCCGAAAGCTCACGCACGAGGTTGACCGCTTCGGTGAACGACGCCGATTCGCTGGTGCTCCTCACGGATGTCAACAACATCCCCACCATGCCCAGCAATCCAAGGCTGAGAACGACGATCGAGACGAGCACCTCGATCAGCGAAAAGCCTCCGGCCGGACGTTTGCTTAACGCCATGATTTTTCCTCTCCCTCTTTGGCCGCGCAGTCTAATGACGAGCCTTCGCCGTTCATCCCGGTTTTTCTACCGCTCGTATGATTCGGCCGGTGCGTCCCGCGATGTCCCTCAGACTCTCGCTCCGCGGTACTCCGTTCGACTACATGGTTGCTTCCGTGCCCCCACTCAATGCCGATGAACAGCAGATCGCCGCTGCGCAACAACTCGCGTTCGAAGCGCGCTATCTCACCGATCCCAATCCGCGCGTGGGTTGCGTCCTGACGGACGCCGCAGGCGAGGTCATCGGGATCGGCCATACGCAGCGCACGGGAGGCCCGCATGCCGAGGTGATGGCCTTGCAGAACGCTGCTGCAAGAGGTCATTCGGTCGCGGG
Source organism: Variovorax sp. 05N34 (assembly GCF_056397405.1). Lineage (NCBI taxonomy): Bacteria > Pseudomonadati > Pseudomonadota > Betaproteobacteria > Burkholderiales > Comamonadaceae > Variovorax > Variovorax sp. 05N34. The sequence continues at coordinate 453,183 of NZ_JBFTNI010000004.1, read as the reverse complement.
CGCGACGGCTTACGTCACGCTGGAGCCTTGCTCGCATCACGGCCGCACCGCCCCTTGCTGTGACGCCTTGGTCTCGGCGGGCATTCGCCGTGTGGTTGCTTCCGTCTCGGACCCGAACCCTCTCGTCGGTGGCAAGGGCTTCGAGCGTCTTCGCGCCGCCGGCGTGGAAGTCGTGGTCGGGCCTGGCGCCGCGGAATCGCGCGAACTCAACATCGGTTTTTTCAGCCGCATGGTGCGCAAGACGCCGTGGGTGCGCCTCAAGGTTGCGGCCTCGCTCGACGGCAAGACGGCGCTCACCAATGGCGTGAGCCAATGGATCACTTCGGAACCCGCCCGCGCTGACGGCCATGCATGGCGGGCGCGAGCGAGCGCCGTGCTGACCGGTGTCGGCACGCTGATCGACGACGACCCGCGCCTGGACGTGCGCCTGGTCGAAACATCCCGACAACCGCATCTGGTGGTGGTGGACAGCCGCCTGCAAACGCCGCCCGAGGCGAAGATCTTCGGCGTCCCGGGCCGCAAGATCTGGATCTACGCCGCGAGCAGGGACGAGCCCAAAGCCCGAGCCCTGGAGGCGCGGGGTGCCACGATCACGGTCCTGCCCAACGCCGATGGCAAGGTGGATCTTTCCGCCATGCTGCGCGACCTCGCCGATCGCGAAATCAATGAACTGCATGTGGAAGCCGGTCACAAGCTCAACGGCTCGTTGATCCGCGAAGGACTGGTCGATGAAATGCTGCTGTACCTGGCGCCCAAATTTCTCGGCGACGGCCTGGAAATGGCAAGCCACCCCTTTGCCGAAGGGCCACTGACCGCGCTGTCGGGGGCCCTCGCGCTGGATTTCCGCTCCGTCGATCGCTTCGGAGCCGACATCCGGATCCTGGCCCGAATCGCAGGCCGGGACGCTTTCTAAGGCGTGCCCGTCGCCGCGCCCCACATCTCTGCGAAAATGCCGGGATGTTCACCGGAATCATCACCGGCGTGGGGCGCATCGCCGCAGTCCACGACCTCGGCAGTTCTTCATCCCACGGCAAGCGGCTCAGCATCGCGGTGCCTGACGGCTATCTCGACGACGTGGGCCTCGGTGACAGCATCGCGCTCAACGGCGCCTGCATGACCGTCACCACGCTCGATCCCCCGCAGCAACTCTTCACCATCGACATCTCGGCCGAATCGCTCGACAAGACGGCCGGGCTGTCGGAAGAAGCCGCGCGGGTCAATCTCGAGAAGGCTCTGCGCGCCAATGACCGGCTGGGGGGCCATATCGTGTCCGGCCACGTCGATGGCATCGGCACGGTCAGCCATTTCGCGCCGGTCGGCGAAAGCTGGGAGCTTCGCGTACTGGCTCCGCCCGCCCTTGCCCGCTTCCTCGCCTACAAGGGCTCGATCACCGTGAACGGCGTCAGCCTCACGGTCAACAGCGTGAGCGACGGCCCGGACGGAAGCGAAGTCAGCATCAACCTGATCCCCCATACGGTCGAAAACACTGCCCTCGGCAGCCTCACGAAAGGCAGCCGCGTCAACCTCGAAATCGATACCGTGGCGCGCTACGTGGAGCGCATGCTCCAGGCGGGCGCCCTTCCCCTCCCAAAGAAAGACAACGCGCCATGAACGCCTCCGTCACGCCCATCGGAGCCCCGCGGGGCGTCCGCGCCCCGGCATCCATCTCGCCGGTCGAGGACATCGTCGCCGAGCTGCGCGCCGGCCGCATGGTGATCCTCGTCGACGAGGAAGACCGCGAGAACGAAGGCGACATCGTCCTGGCGGCCGACCACGTGACGCCCGAGGCCATCAACTTCATGGCGCGCCATGCCCGGGGGCTGATCTGCCTCACGCTGTCGCGCGAAATGTGCGAGCGGCTCCAGCTGCCGCCCATGGTGGCTCGCAATGGCGCCAAGCATTCCACCGCGTTCACTGTGTCGATCGAGGCGGCTGAAGGCGTGACGACCGGCATCTCGGCGGCGGACCGTTCTCGGACGGTGCAGGCGGCGGTCGCGCCGAATGCCGTCGCTGCCGACCTCGTCCAGCCGGGGCACATCTTTCCGCTGCAGGCTGTCGACGGCGGCGTGCTCATGCGGGCCGGCCATACCGAAGCGGGCTGCGATCTCGCCAGCATGGCCGGGTGCTCGCCAGCCGCGGTGATCTGCGAGGTGATGAACGAAGACGGCACGATGGCCCGCCTGCCCGACCTGCAGTTCTTCGCGGCCGAGCACGGCATCAAGATCGGCACCATCGCTGCCCTGATCGAACACCGCAGCCGCACGGAATCGCTGGTCGAAAAAGTGGGATGCCGCGAAATCGAGACCGCCTGGGGCCCCTTCACCGCTCACGCGTTCAAGGACAAGCCGAGCAACGGCGTGCACCTGGCGCTGGTCCGCGGCAAATGGAACGCCAGCGACACCGTGGACGTGCGCGTGCACGAGCCGCTTTCGGTGCTCGACGCGCTCGAACGCAATCGCGCCCTGCACTCCTGGAGCCTCGATGCCAGCCTCGCGCATCTCGCGGCCGAAGGCAAAGGCGTTGCCGTGCTGCTGAACTGCGGAGAAACCGGCGCCGAGTTGCTGTCGCAGTTCGACGGCACCGCGCGCCCGGCGCAGGCGCCCGAGCGCGGTCGCATGGACCTGCGCAGCTACGGCATCGGCGCGCAAATCCTGCGTGAATGCGGCGTGCACAAGATGAATCTTCTGGGCACGCCGCGTCGCATGCCCAGCATGGCGGCGGGCTATGGGCTCGAAATCGCCGGCTACCTCTCCAAGGACGACGAACAATGAACCACCCACACGCAAGGCGGAACGCCTGATGCAGCACGCCAATAAGGGCGCCGACCTCGAAGTGGACGGCAAGGGGCTGCGCATCGGCATCGTTCAGGCGCGCTTCAATGAAGACATCACCAATGCGCTTGCCGAGGCCTGTCTGGGCGAGCTTGCCGCGCTGGGCGTCGCCAAATCCGACATCGACCACGTGAGCGTGCCCGGCGCGCTCGAAGTCCCTGTCGCGCTGCAGGCGCTGGCCGAGCGTAACCGCTATCACGCGCTGGTTGCGCTGGGCTGCATCATTCGCGGAGAGACCTATCACTTCGAACTGGTCGCGAACGAATCGGGCGCCAGCGTGAGCCGCCTGGCGCTCGACTATCGCCTTCCGATCGCCAACGCGATCCTCACGACCGAAAACCTCGAACAGGCGATCGCGCGCCAGACCGACAAAGGCCGCGACGCTGCGCGCGTCGCCGTCGAAATGGCGCGACTGCTCGCCACCCTCTCATGACCGAAGACACCAAAAGCCCGGGCGGCAAGCCACGCCAAACCCGCACGGGCCTCACCAGCACCGGCGCGCGAAAGGCTTCGGCCAAATCCACGCGCAGCCGCGCTCGCGAGTTCGCATTGCAAGCGCTTTATCAGCATCTGGTAGGCCACAACGAACCGGCGGCGATCGACGAATTCACGCGTGATCTGGCCGGCTTTCACAAGGCGGACGCTGCGCACTACGACGCGCTTCTGCATGGATCGATCGAGACTGCGCAACAGCTCGACGCACTGATCGTGCCGCTGCTCGACCGCAAGCTCGAGGAGATTTCGCCGGTCGAGCATGCCGTGATGTGGATCGGCGTTTATGAGTTTCAGAATTGCCCCGACGTGCCCTGGCGCGTGGTCCTGAACGAATGCATCGAGCTCGCCAAGGAGTTTGGCGGTACCGACGGCCACAAGTATGTGAATGCCGTGCTCAACGGCGTTGCACCGCAATTGCGCGCGCTCGAAGTCGAGGCCGATCGCGCGAGCGGAAAGGCAAAGCCATGAGGATTTCGAAGCGCGCGGAGCGCATCGAACCTTTCTATGTGATGGAGGTCGCCAAGGCGGCGTCCAAGCTCGCTCGCGAAGTGGCTCTCACCGACCGGCCGATGATCTTCCTCAACATCGGCGAGCCGGATTTCACGGCACCTCCGCTGGTGCAGGAACACGCCGCCCGCGCAGTGCGCGCCGGGGCAACGCAGTACACGCAGGCCACTGGCCTCGACCACCTGCGCGAGCGCATCAGCCACTGGTACACCCAACGATTTGGCGTCGAAGTGCCGGCACGCCGGATCGTCATCACGGCTGGCGCTTCGGCCGCGCTGCAGTTGGCCTGCCTTGCCCTGATCGAAGCCGGCGACGAGATGCTGTTGCCTGATCCGAGCTATCCCTGCAACCGCCATTTCGTCACCGCCGCCGATGGCCGCGCGGTGCTGGTGCCGACCACCGCTGCCGAGCGCTTTCAGCTCAGCGCCGCCAAGGTCGAAGACGCATGGACCGACCGCACGCGCGGCGTGCTGCTGGCGTCGCCTTCGAATCCGACGGGCACATCGATCGCACCCGACGAACTTCGCCGCATCCATGAGGTCGTCAGCCGTCGCGGCGGCATCACGCTGGTCGACGAAATCTATCTGGGCCTCTCTTACGACGATGCCTTCGGCCAGACCGCGCTCGCCATCGACGACCAGGTCATCAGCATCAACAGCTTCAGCAAGTACTTCAACATGACCGGCTGGCGTCTTGGCTGGATGGTGGTGCCGGACTCGCTGGTGCCTGCCATCGAACGCCTGGCGCAGAACCTTTTCATCTGCGCGAGCACGGTGTCGCAATACGCCGCGCTTGCCTGCTTCGAGCCCGAGAGCATCACCGAATACGAACGCCGCCGTGCCGAGTTCAAAGCGCGGCGCGACTGGTTCATTCCGCAACTCGACGCGCTCGGCCTCAAGGTGCCCGTGGTGCCCGACGGCGCCTTCTACGCCTGGGCCGACTGCAGCGATTTTGCCGAGAAGCTCGGCATCTCCGGCAGTTGGGACTTCGCCTTCGAAGCCATGAAGCAGGCCCACGTCGCCGTCACTCCGGGCCGCGACTTCGGCGCTGCCGATACGTCGCGCTTCATCCGTTTTTCGACGGCCAGCTCGATGGCGCACCTCGAAGAATCGATTGCGCGGCTGCGAGCCTGGGCGGGCGCCGCCGTTCCCGCATGAGCTTTGCGCTGCCCATCCGCATTTATTGGGAAGACACCGATGCGGGCGGCATCGTGTTCTATGCCAACTACCTCAAGTTCATGGAACGCGCGCGCACCGAATGGCTGCGCTCGCTCGGCATTGCCCAAGGGCGTTTGCGCGAGGAAACCGGCGGCATCTTCGTCGTGAGCGAAACGCAGCTCAAATACCACCGCCCGGCACGGCTCGACGATGAACTGCTCGTTACAGCCGAGCTTCGCCAGATCGGCTCCGCGTCACTCATAATCGCCCAGCGCGTGCTATCAAAAACAGAGCAAGACGCCGATGAGGGCGAGATGGCGCACGCCACGCTCCTGTGCGAAGGCACGATCCGCATCGGCTGGGTCCTGGCCGACACACTGCGGCCCGCGCGCATCCCCCCTCAAGTTTCGGGAACCCTCGAGCGCTACGCCCGCTCCATGTCTCAACCTCTCAAGCCATGAATCAAGACCTCTCGATCATCTCCCTGCTGCTGCATGCCAGCATCCCCGTACAGCTCGTCGTGCTGCTGCTCATCGTGGTTTCCGTCGCGAGCTGGGCCGCGATCTTCCGCAAGTACTTTGCGCTGAAGAGAACCCGTTCGCTCAACGAAGATTTCGAGCGCGACTTCTGGTCCGGCACGAGCCTGAACGAACTGTTCTCCTCGGCCGCGCAGAACGCCAAGTTCGCCGGCCCGATGGAACGCATCTTCGCGTCCGGCATGCGCGAATACCAAAAGCTGCGCGAGCGCCACGTGTCGGACACGGGCACGCTGCTCGACGGCGCACGCCGCGCCATGCGCGCGAGCTTCCAGCGAGAACTCGACGCTGTCGAACAGAACCTCTCCTTTCTCGCAACCGTCGGCTCTGTCTCGCCTTACGTCGGCCTCTTCGGCACCGTGTGGGGGATCATGCATGCCTTCACAGGGCTCGCCGCGCTTGCGCAGGTCACGCTTTCGACGGTCGCACCCGGCATCGCCGAAGCGCTGGTCGCGACTGCCATCGGGCTCTTCGCGGCCATTCCGGCGGTGGTCGCCTACAACCGCTTTGCGCGCGAAATCGACAAGATCGCCATCGCACTCGAGACCTTCATCGAAGAGTTCTCGAATATCCTTCAGCGCAACCTGACGGCGCACGTGCATCCGGCGTCCGTCACCGCGGCCACCGGCCGCTGAAGCGGAGCACCTCGCCATGCCAGCCATGTCCTCCCGCGGCCGCGGCCGCCGAACGATCAACGAGATCAACATGGTCCCGTTCATCGACGTGATGCTGGTGCTGCTGATCATCTTCATGGTCACCGCGCCACTGATCACGCCGAGCGTGATCAACCTGCCCACGGTCGATCGCGCCAACAAGCAGCCCGACAAGCCGATCGAGATCGTCATCAAGAGCGACGACGAAGTGCAGATCAAGAAAGACCCGTCCACCGGCAGCGGTGGCAGCTCGATCCCGATGACACAGATCGGCGCGGCGGCCAAGACGGCGCAAGGCGGCGACGCGGAACGCCCGGTGGTCATCAGCGCCGACAAGACCGTCAAGTACGAGACCGTCGTCAAGGCGATGAACCAGCTCAAGCGCAGCGGTATCGAGCGCGTCGGCCTGTCGGTGCAGACCACGGGCGCGAAGTAAGGCATGTCGCTCGCCTCAGATCGCCCCGAATTCGCGCCGCCGCCGCAGCGCGGCACGTTGCGCGCGGTGGTGCTGGCGCTGATCGCGCATGCGCTGCTCATCGCCGCCCTGACCTGGGGCGTCAACTGGCGCCGGGAAGCCGAGAACGACGCGGTGGAAGCCGAGCTGTGGTCATCGACGGTTCAGCAGGCTGCGCCGCGAGCTGTCGCGCCAACACCTACGCCACCGGTGCCGACGCCGACTCCCGCCCCTCCTCCGCCGCCGCCCCCGCCTCCGCCGCCGCAAGCGGTGAAGCCGCCGGAGCCCACGCCGACGCCGCGCGCGCCTGACATCGCCCTCGAACGCGAGAAGAAACTCAAGGAACAAAAAGAGCAGAAGGAGCGCGAACTGGAGCAGCAGGCACAGCAGCAGAAGAAGCTCGACGCCGCCAAGAAGGCAGCGCAGGAAAAGAAAGAGGCCGAAGCGAAGCAGCGCGCAGAAGACGAAGCCGAGCGCAAGAAGGAAGAACAACAGAAGCAGGCCGAACTGAAGCGCAAGCAAGAAGCCGAGGCCAAGCAGGCCGAAGCCGCGAAGAAGAAGGAAGCCGAAGCCAAGCAAGCGGCCCAAGCCGCTGCGGATCGCGCGGCGACGCTCAAGCGCATGCAGGCAATGGCGGGTACGGGTGGCGAAGGTGCGGCGGCGAAGGCTTCGGGACCTTCCGGAAGCTATGGCGGCAAGGTCGCCGCGGCCGTGCGGCCCAACGTCGTGTTCCCGGACGCAGATCTCGTCTCAGGCAATCCCGCCGCTGAGTTCGAAATCCGGCTCGCGCCGGACGGCACCATCGTCGGCACGCCGACCCTCACGAAGTCGAGCGGCTTGCCTAACTGGGACGAGGCCGCATTGCGCGCGCTGCAGAAAACAGAAAAGCTTCCACGCGACGTCGACGGCACCGTGCCGCCACGGCTCGTGGTGGCCCTCAGACCCAAGCGGTAAAGACCATCAAATGCACACCCACGACCTGAGCCCGTGGCAACACGACCACCAGTTCGATCAAGGCAACGCCGCCGGCGAACGCGGCACGAAGCTCGTGATGTGGATCACGGCCATCATGATGGTGGCCGAAATTACTGCCGGCTGGGCCTACAACTCGATGGCGCTATTGGCCGACGGCTTCCACATGAGTTCGCATGCGGTCGCGATTGGGCTGAGCGCCTTCGCCTACGCCGCCGCCCGGCGCCACGCCAGGGACCGACGCTTCGCTTTCGGTACCTGGAAGATCGAAGTGCTGGGCGGATTCGCCAGTGCGATCTTTCTTCTGGTGGTTGCCGCGCTGATGGTCGCCGGCTCGGTCGAGCGGCTCATTTCCCCTGCCGCGATCCACTACCGCGAGGCCATCGTCATTGGTGCGCTCGGGCTGCTGGTGAACATCGTGTCGGCATTCATTCTGGGGGCTGCCCATCATCACGGCGGTGAGCATCATGACCATCACGCTCACGCACCTGCGCACGGGCACGGGCACGGGCACGAGCACGGTCATGAACACCATCACGACCTCAATCTCAAGTCGGCGTACGTCCACGTGGTTGCCGATGCCGCAACATCGGTGCTCGCCATCGTCGCCCTCGTGGGCGGCTGGCTCTACGGCTGGTCCTGGCTCGACCCTGTCATGGGCATCGTGGGTGCGATCGTCGTGGCGCTCTGGGCCAAGCGGCTGATCGCCGATACGAGCAAGGTACTGCTCGACCGCGAAATGGATCATCCGGTGGTCGACGAAATCCGCGAAGTCATCGAAGAACAGGGTCACGCGACCGAGACTCGCGTGACCGACCTCCACGTCTGGCGCGTCGGCAAGGCGACCTACGCCTGCGCCGTGAGCGTGGTCACTCACGATGAAGAGCTGACTCCCGATGCGGTTCGCAGCTGGCTGTCGGTGCATGAGGAGGTCGTGCATGCCACTATCGAAATCAACCGTTGTCCTGATCGGACGTAGGCCAGCGAGTCCTTGACCTTGCCACAGTGGCAAGCTTTAGATTTGCGGCCCTGCGCTCCCATCGTTCCAGTGAAATTCCTTCGCATCTTCCTGCTGCTTCTGCTCGCCGTGTCGCTACCGCTGCGGGGTGCGATGGCCGAACCGCAGATGCACGCGCCTGTGCAGGCGCACGCATCGGCCGCTGCAGCCGATCATGGCGACCATGACGCCCATGGCGATCACGCCGAACATGCGAAACATGCGAAACATGCTCACGATCAGCACGGCAATTCCTTAGAGACGTCCCAGCAATGCAACCTCTGCTGCGACCTGTGCTCCCTGACCCCGCTCGCGAGCAGTTGGCCCAGCGTGCCAGCGCCGCAGGACCTTGCGCCGGTCGTCTTTCCGGCCCTTAGCGTTCCCTCTCCGGGCTATCTCCCGGAGCGCCAGGAACGCCCTCCACGAAGCATCTGACCTGACAGGGCCTCCTCCGCGAGGCCACAAGGCGCTCGCGCGTCCATCGCGCGGGCCATGGTTGGCCGGGCCCGCGCCCGCGCCAACGATTCAGATGCTTCCAAAATGAAAATCTACGTCAAGACATTTGCGGGCGCGACGCTGCTCGTTCTTGCTGGCTGCGCCTCCTTCTCGAAAGACGGCGGCTTTGACAAGGTCGCCGAACTGACGAAGGAGCGCACCGGGCAAATTGCCAAATGGCAGCGCACGCCTTCGGACGCCGACTCCGTCCAGAGGCGCACCAGCGAAATCCTGGGTGAGCCGCTTACGGCGGACCGCGCGGTTGAACTCGCGCTTCTCAACAACCCCGGATTGCAGGCCAGCTATGCCGATCTCGGCATCGCCGAATCCGACCTCGTGCGGGCCGGGCGCCTCGCCAATCCATCATTCAGCTTCGGGCGGCTGAGCGGCGGCGGTGTCACCGAAATCGACCGCTCCATCCTGTTCAACATCCTGGGCCTGCTGACGATGCCTCTCGCCCAGGAGGTGGAGCAACGCCGCTTCGAACAAGCCCAGTACCAAGCGGCTTCCAGCACCGTGGCGCTTGCCGCCGACACGCGCAAGGCGTTCTTCGGCGCAGTGGCCTCGCAGGACCTCGTCAGGTACTACGAGCGCGTCAAGGAAGCCGCGGACGCTTCCAATGAACTGGCACGGCGCATGGCCGAGGCCGGCAACTTCAACAAGTTGTCGCAGATGCGCGAGCAGTCCTTCCATGCGGACGCGATTTCGCAGCTGGCCCGCGCCCAGCATCAGGCGATCGCCGATCGGGAGCGCCTGGTCCGGCTGCTCGGCTTGCCGGGCGGTCCGAACGCCTTCCGGCTTCCCGAGCGCCTGCCGGACCTGCCCAAAGAACCGATGCAACCCAAGGACGCGGAACAGACGGCGATGGACAAGCGGCTTGACGTTCAGCTTGCCAAGCGAAGATCCGAAGCCAGCGCGAAGGCACTCGGCCTGACGCAGGCGACGCGATGGGTCAACGTCCTGCAACTGGGCTATGCCAACAAGAGCCAGACGGGCGAAGCGCGAGAGAACGGGTATGACATCGAACTCGAACTGCCGCTCTTCGATTTCGGAACGACGCGCACCGCACGCGCCGAAGCAATCTACATGCAGTCGATGCAGCGCGCCTCGGAAGTGGCGCTCAATGCGCAATCGGAAGTGCGGGAAACGTACGCCGCCTATCGCACGGCCTACGACCTCGCCAGGCATTACCGCGACGAGGTGGTGCCGCTGAAGAAGCGCATCTCCGACGAGAACCTGCTTCGCTACAACGGCATGCTCATCAGCGTCTTCGAGCTTCTGGCCGATGCGCGAGAGCAGATCACCAGCATCACGGCGTACATCGATGCGCTGCGTGATTACTGGATTGCCGAAACGAACCTTCAGACGGCACTGACGGGGCAATCGCCGGGCCGATCGCCGGGCCAGAACTGAAAGACCACCCAATGAACAACCGCAGAAACTTTCTCCGCACCGCCGGCGCGACGGCGCTGGGCACGGGCGCCGTGAGCCGCATCGGTGCTGCCTCCCTGCCGGAAGCTCCCGTCCAGCCGTCGCCGGCCACGCAGCCGCCGCTGGTCCCGAAAACAGGCCGCCCCTACAACCCCGTTGTCACCCTCAACGGCTGGTCGCTGCCATGGCGAATGAAAGGCGGCGTCAAGGAGTTTCACCTCGTCGCCGAGCCCGTGGTGCGTGAACTGGCGCCGGGCATGAACGCGAATCTCTGGGGCTACAACGGCACGAGCGTCGGCCCGACCATCGAAGCCGTCGAAGGCGATCGTGTTCGCATCTTCCTGACCAACCGGCTGCCGGAGCCGACGAGCATCCATTGGCACGGGATGCTGCTGCCGTCGGGGATGGACGGGGTGACCGGGCTGACGCAACCGGCGATCGCACCCGGCAAGACCTTCGTCTATGAGTTCGTCCTGCAGAAGCCAGGCACCTTCATGTACCACCCTCACGCCGACGAAACCCTGCAGATCGCGATGGGAATGATGGGCATGTTCATCGTGCACCCCAAGGAGCCGGACATGTTCAAGGTCGATCGCGATTTCGTCTTCCTGCTCGCCGCCTACGACATCGATCCCGGCGCCGCGACGCCGAGGGTGAACACCATGCTCGATTTCAACCTCTGGACCTGGAACAGCCGCGTGTTTCCGGGCATCGATCCGCTGGTCGCCAGGACGGGCGACCGGGTGCGCATCCGCGTCGGGAATCTCACGATGACCAACCATCCGATGCACCTCCACGGACACCATTTCGAGGTCACCGGCACCGATGGCGGCTGGGTGCCGCCGTCTGCCCGCTGGCCCGAGGTGACGACTGACGTAGCGGTTGGGCAGATGAGAGCGTTCGAGTTCAATGCAAGCGCCGGGGATTGGGCGTTTCACTGCCACAAGTCGCATCACACCATGAACGCGATGGGCCATGACGTGCCCACCATGCTCGGCGTCGACGGCCGCGGCGTCGCCGAGAAGATCACCCGGCTCATCCCTGACTACATGCACATGGGCGACCGCGGCATGCATGACATGACGCAGATGCAAATGCCGCTGCCGGACAACACGTTGCCGATGATGACCGGCACCGGTCCATTCGGTGCCATCGGCATGGGCGGCATGTTCAGCGTGGTCAAGGTCCGCGACAACCAGAAGCCGGGCGACTATCGCGATCCGGGATGGTTCAAGCATCCCGCCGGCACGGTCGCGAGGGAATACACAGGTGAGCTCCCGGATGCTGTGCGGGGTCGGGCCCCGACGGCAGGCTCACGTGCGGTCAACGCACGCAAGCCAACCACCCACCAAGGTCATCAAGGCAATGAGGGCCACGGCGGTCATGGAGCTCACAGCGGCCACGAAGGCCACTGATCCCGAACTGGTCTCTTATTCGTACACGACGGCCGCCTTGCCGGCCTCGGCCTGCGCCATCCAGCTCGCAAGCGCCGCGTCGGTCGGAAAGAACTTCGCGCGCTCGCCCAATTGCAGTTCGACCTGCGCGCCGCCGCGCGCCATCGACAGCCGAACCCCCAGCCCTTGCTGCAGTTCCCCGTGCTCGCTCTGCTCGGTGCGCGGCGGAAACTCCCGTACCAGCCGCGCGATGTCCGGCGCCTTGCCATTGACTGCCACGCGCAGATATTTTCCGAAGCGGCAGCGCGCCGCCGCCAAGTCCCACACCTGCATGACCTGGAAGCGCGCCTCGAAGCCACCGCGGCCGGGCTGAAGGCGCCCGCTCACGATGACCAGCTCGTCTTCCTTGAGAACGTTGCGGTTGTTGTTGCAGAGTGCCTCGTCGGCCGTTGCTTCGATCGAGCCCGACTTGTCGTCCAGCTTGAAGATCGCCAGCCGGCCGCGCTGGCCGTTGATCACGCGGAAGTCGCTCACGATGCCCGCGATCACCTGCTGCTCGCGGCTGTCGATGAGGTCGTCGATCTGCCGCTTGCAGAAGCGCCGCACTTCATGCGCGACCTCATCGAAAAGATGCCCCGACAAGTAGAAGCCGATTGCCGTCTTCTCGTAGGTCAGCCGCTCCTTCACGCCCCACGGCGTGGCGTCGATCAGATCGGGCTCTTGCGTTGCCGAGCCGTGCTCGCTGTCTCCGAAGATGTCCACCTGCGCCGAATTGGCCTCGGTCGCAGCGGAAAACTCGAAGGCGCGGTCGAGCGAAGCAATCAGCGAAGCGCGGTTCTGCTGCAATGAATCGAAGGCGCCGGCCTTGATCAGCGCCTCGACCGTGCGCTTGTTGATGCGTTGCCGGTCCACGCGAACGCAGAAGTCGAAGAGGCTCTTGAACGGCCCGCCTTCTTCACGCGCCCTGACGACCGACTCGACCGCCAGTTGGCCCGTGCCCTTGACGGCACCGAGCCCATAGCGGATCACCTTGTCGTTGACCGGTTCGAAGCGGTAGTTGCCGCGGTTCACGTCCGGCGGCTCGAAGGTCATGCCGAAATTCTTCTGCGCGTCCTCGAACAACACCTTGAGCTTGTCGGTGTTGTCCATTTCGACAGTCATGTTGGCGCAGAAGAACTCGGCGGTGTAGTGCACCTTGAGCCAACCCGTGTGATAGGCCAGCAGCGAGTAGGCGGCCGCGTGCGACTTGTTGAAGCCATACCCCGCGAACTTCTCCATCAAGTCGAAGATTTCGTCGGCCTTCTTCTGGTCGATGCCATTCTTGGCGGCACCCTTGCGGAAGATCTCGCGGTGCTCGGCCATTTCCTCGGCCTTCTTCTTGCCCATGGCGCGGCGAAGCAAGTCCGCGCCGCCAAGCGAGTAGCCGCCGAGGATCTGCGCGGTCTGCATCACCTGTTCCTGGTAGACCATGATCCCGTAGGTCTCGGAGAGCATGTCCGCCACCAGCGGATGCGGATATTCGACCGGCTCGCGCCCGTGCTTGCGCGCGACGAAGCTCGGGATCAGGTCCATCGGGCCCGGACGGTACAGCGCGTTCAGCGCGATCAGGTCTTCAAGACGCGTCGGTCGCGCATCCTTCAGCATGCCCTGCATGCCGCGCGATTCGAACTGGAACACGGCCTCGGTCAAACCGTCCGCGAACAGCTTGTAGGTGTGCGCATCGTCCAGCCGGATGTTCTCGTAGGCGAAGTTTTCCTGGCCCTTGTGGCGCCTGACGATGAATTCCTTCGCAATCTCCAGGATCGTGAGCGTCGCCAACCCCAGAAAGTCGAACTTCACGAGGCCGACAGCCTCGACGTCGTCCTTGTCATATTGGCTCACGGCCGAATCGCTGCCGGGCTGCTGGTACAGCGGGCAAAAGTCGGTGAGCTTGCCCGGCGCGATCAGCACGCCGCCTGCGTGCATGCCGATGTTGCGGGTCATGCCTTCGAGCTTCTGCGCCAACTCGACCAGCGTGCGGACTTCTTCTTCCTTCTCGATGCGAGCGGCGAGTTGCGGCTCCATCTCGATGGCGTAGTTGTTCTTGTCGCCCTCCACCTTCGGGCTCGGCGGGTATTGCAGCGTGACCGACATGCCCGGCTTGTTCGGGATGAGCTTGCTGATGCCGTCGCAGAACATGTAGCTCATGTCGAGCACGCGGCCCACGTCGCGAATCGCGGCGCGGGCGGCCATGGTTCCGAACGTGGCGATCTGGCTCACGGCGTCGCGGCCGTATTTGTCCTTGACGTAGTCGATGACCCGGTCGCGATTGCCCTGGCAGAAGTCGATGTCGAAGTCAGGCATCGAGACGCGCTCGGGATTCAGGAAACGTTCGAACAGCAGCTTGTATTCGAGCGGATCGAGGTCGGTGATCTTCAGCGCGTAGGCGACCAGTGAGCCGGCACCCGAACCGCGGCCCGGTCCGACCGGGCAGCCGTTGTTCTTGGCCCAGTTGATGAAGTCGCCCACGATCAGGAAGTAGCCCGGGAACCCCATCTTCAGGATGGTGTTGATCTCGAATTCGAGGCGCTCCACATAGCGCGGCCGCTCGGCATCGCGCTTGCCGGCATCGGGGTACAAATGCGCGAGCCGCTCTTCCAGGCCTTCGAACGAAGCGACCCGAAAGTATTCCTCGATCGGCATGCCGTTCGGCGTCGGGAAATTCGGCAGTTGCGGCTTGCCGAGCACGAGCGTCAGGTTGCAGCGCTTGGCGATCTCGACCGTATTGGCAATGGCGCTCGGCACGTCGGCGAAGAGCTTCTCCATCTCCGCCGACGACTTGAAATACTGCTCGCGCGTGAACTTGCGCACCCGGCGCGGATTTCCCAGGATCTCGCCTTCGGAAATGCAGACGCGCGCCTCATGCGCCTCGTAGTCGTCGGCCGTCGCGAACTGCACCGGATGCGTCGCGACCACCGGCAGCTTGAGCCGCGCGGCCAGTTGCACTGCGGCCACCACGTGCGGCTCGTCTTCGGGCCGACCGGCGCGCTGAAGCTCGATGTAGAAGCGATGCGGAAACAAGCCGGCCAGTTGCAGCGCGACCTCGGCCGCGCGCTCGGCCTTGCCCTGCAGCAGCGGCGCACCGAGCGGCCCGGCCAACGCGCCTGAAAGCGCGATCAAACCGCCCTGCAGTTCCTCCAGCCACGCCAGCTTGCAGGCGGCCTGCGCTTGCCCGCGACCGACGTTCTGCGTCCAGGCCCGCGCGAGCAGTTCGGAGAGATTGAGGTAGCCCTGCTTGTTTTGCACCAGCAGGACGATGCGTGTGAGCGCGCCAGGATCGGCGCCGAAACCTTCGACGAAAACCTCGGCGCCCAGCACGGGCTTGATGCCCTTGCCGCGCGCTTCCTTGTAGAACTTGACCCCGCCGAACAGATTATTGAGGTCGGTGATCGCCAGTGCAGGCTGGCCATCCTTGGCGGCGGCCTTGACGACTTCGTCGATGCGGTTGGTGCCGTCGACGACGGAAAACTCGGTGTGCAGGCGCAGGTGAACGAACATCCGTGCATTGTAGAAAGCGCTACCTCCCTACAATCCCGCCCCGTGCAAGAGATTTTGAATATCGCGGCCTACAAGTTCGTACCGATTGACGACGCCGCAGAACTGCGTGAAGAACTCCGGACGAGCACCCACGCGCTCGGGCTCAAGGGCACGATCCTGATCGCGCCCGAAGGGATCAACCTTTTTCTCGCGGGCGCGCCGGATTCGGTGCACGAATTTTTGGCGTCGATGCGAGCCGATTCGCGCTTTGCCGATCTGGAGGCCAAGGAAAGCTGGTCCGCCAGCCAGCCTTTTCGCCGAATGCTGGTCAAGCTCAAGCGCGAAATCATCCGCATGGACCACCCTGCCATCCAGCCCGCCGCCGGTCGCGCGCCGGGGGTGGACGCGCCGACGCTCAAGCGATGGCTCGACCAGGGGCACGACGATGCGGGCAAGCCGGTCGCGCTGCTCGATACGCGCAATGCCTTCGAGGTCGACTACGGCAGCTTCGAAGGCGCCATCGACTGGCGCATTCACAAGTTCACCGAATTTCCGAAGGCCTTGCAGAAGCACCGCGAAGGGCTCGCGGGCAAGACCGTGGTCAGCTTCTGCACCGGCGGCATTCGCTGCGAGAAGGCGGCGATCCTGATGCGGGAAGTCGGCGTCGCCGATGTGCTGCAGCTGGAAGGCGGCATCCTCAAGTATTTCGAGCAGGTGGGCGGCGCGCACTACCAGGGCGAGTGCTTCGTCTTCGATGGCCGTGAATCGTTGCCGCCGGATCTGAAGGCGCGCGCAAGCGGCGCCAGCGCCCGAGCCGCTGAAGACCCGGACATCGCAAACAAGCGCTGAGGCCTATCAGACCGGCGTCGTGCCGGTATCCGGCGGCGCCTGCACCTGGAACGGATGGCCGGGCAGCGGAATGAATTCAGTCTCGCCCGGTACGTGGCCCATGCGTTGAGCCGCCCAGTCCGCGCCCGCTTCGAGAATGCGCTCGCGCCGGCTCGACACGAAGTTCCAGGTGATGAAGCGCGGCCCGTCGAGTGGCTCGCCGCCGATAACCATCACGCGGACGGCACCCTGCGTCGTCAGCACGGCGCCTTCGCCTTCAGCCAACTTGGCCATGGTGTGTTGCTCGACCACTTCGCCATCGATGGAGACGTCGCCGTCGACCGGGTAGATCGCAAGTTCAGGCGCGAGAGCGGGCAACTCGAAGCGCGCCCCAGCAGGCAATGCCAGATCGAGATAGATGGTCTTCGACAAAGTCGCAACGGGCGAACGTGCGCCGAACGCCTCACCCACCAGCACACGGACCTTCACCCCTTGCACATGGAGCGAAGGAATGTCTTCCGCCGCCGTGTGCGCAAAGCTTGGCTCGACTTCTTCGTGGGCCTGCGGCAACGCGGCCCACAGTTGCAGGCCGTGGTTTTCGTAGGTCGATCCGAGCAGTCGCTCGGGCTTGCGTTCGGAGTGGACGATGCCCCGCCCCGCCGTCATCCAGTTGATCGCGCCGGGGCGAATCTCCTGGACGCTGCCGAGGCTGTCGCGATGCATCATCGCGCCCTCGAAGAGATAGGTGACGGTCGACAGCCCGATATGCGGATGCGGCCGCACATCGTGCTCGGAACCCGGCACTTCGGTCGCGGGACCGAAATGATCGAAGAACACAAAAGGCCCGACCGACCGTTGCTTTGCCGCCGGCAACAGGCGCCGGACCTTGAAGCCCCCGCCCAAATCCTTGTCATGGGGTTGCAGCAGCAGCGTGGCGGTCATCGAAAGTTCTCCAGGTTCGGGCGGTTGTTCAGCGGCGTGATGTTGCCACTTCCGCCACGCGTTCGCCAAACTTGATCGCGGTTTCGAGATCGCCGCGCGCCATTTCAGCCGGGCTTGCGTCGGTGGGCGAAGTCGTCAGCAAGCCGTTGTAACCGCCGACATAGTTGATCGAATCGCGCTTGGCGGCTTTGTCGCTGCTGGGCATGATGCCGAGGCTGACCCACAAGCCGCCATGTTGCATGGCAAGGTGCCACAGGTAGGTCAGCGTGGCGTCCTTGTCGCCGTTCATGGTGCCGCTGTTGGTAAAGCCCGCGAAGAGCTTGTCCTTCCAGCCCTGGACGTACCAGACCTTGGACGACGCATCCGCGAACTTCTTGAACTGCCAGCTGACGCCGCCCATGTAGGTCGGCGATCCCATGATGATCGCGTCCGCCGCGGCCAGCATTTCCCAGCCCTGGGCCGGGAGATTGCCGTCGGCATCGATGGCGAGCAGGTGCGCGCCAGCGCCGTCGGCCACCGCTTGCGCGACGCGCTGCGTGTGGCCGTAGCCCGAATGGAAGACAACGACGATATCGGGCATCAGGGCAGCTCCGATCAGCGCTTGTCGATGCTGAAACGGCCCGGGCCGAAGGCGGCGATGAGCAGCAGGCCACCGGCAATCGAGAGGTTCTTGAAGAACATCAGCTGGTTCACGTAAGCCTTCTCGGCAGGCATGGCCCAGTAGTTGTGAAAGAAGATCGCGGCCGCGACGGTGAACACAGCAATCACGATCGCCGCAAGCCGAGACTTGAAGCCGACCAGCAGCATGATGCCCAAGCCAAGTTCAACCACGATCGCAATTGCCGCGCCCAGTTGCGGCAACGGCAATCCGGCCGAAGCGATGTAGCCGGCGGCGCCTGCAAAGCCAGTGAGCTTGCCGAAGCCGGCCGGAATGAAAAGCAGCGCCATCAGCACGCGGCCGATCAGCGCCAGCGTGTCTTGCGCGGCGGCCGTGGAGGCCGGAGCGGCGTAGGTGGATGCGGTGGTGGTATTCATCGGAAGACTCCTCTGTTGAAAAACTGAAAGATAAATCGAGAGACTGAAAACTCGCCGGCTCAGGCTGCGAGATCGAACACCAGCACTTCGGCGTCCTTGCCAGCGCTGAGCGTGAGTTGCGATTCGCCCTGGATGAGAGCGGCATCGCCGGTGGTCAGTTTCGTGCCGTTGGCTTCGAGTTCGCCGCGCACCAGGTGCACGTAGCTCTTGCGCTTCGGGTCGAGCACCAGGCCTGCTTTTTCTTCGCCATCGAGCAAGCCTGCGAACAGCCGCGCATCGGCATGCACGAGCACCGAACCTTCCGCGCCATCCGGCGAAGCGACCAGGCGCAGCTTGCCGCGCTTTTCCGCTTCCGTGAAGGTCTTCTGCTCATAGCCCGGTTCAATGCCGCGCACGTTCGGCTCGATCCAGATCTGCAGGAAGTGCGTCGTCTCGTCGGCCTTGTGGTTGAACTCGCTGTGCATCACACCGCGTCCGGCGCTCATGCGCTGGACATCGCCCGGCGGGATGGACTCGACGTTCCCCATGCTGTCCTTGTGTGCGAGCTCGCCTGAAAGCACGTAGCTGATGATTTCCATGTCCTTGTGACCATGGGTGCCGAACCCGGCGCCGGCCGCCACGCGGTCTTCGTTGATCACGCGCAGGTTGCCGAAGCCCATGTGCTCGGGATCGTAATAGCCGGCGAACGAAAAACTGTGAAAGGAGCGCAGCCAGCCATGGTCGGCATAACCGCGTTCCTGGGATTTACGGACTTGCAACATTTGCTTGACTCCTGCCCTTGAAGGGCCTTCTTCATGCCGCGCCCTGTGCGCAGCGGATGTGAAGAACTTTAGGGCTCGCGATGGCCGTCAAAAGCAATGGCGTTTGATGGCATCATTCAATTTTTTTGATCGATCGGCCATCAATGCCTACCGCCCGTGACGTCCTGACCCCCGACGCGCTGTCCATGCTGCAGACGGTGGCGAGCACCGGGAGCTTCGCCGCAGCGGCGCGGTCCCTCAACCTGGTTCCGAGCGCGTTGAGCTACCGGGTGCGCCTGATCGAAGACGCGCTCGATGTGCTGCTTTTCGACCGCAGCGCCCGCCAGGCCCGCGTGACTGAAGCCGGCGTCGAGTTGCTGCGCGAAGGCACCCGCCTGCTCGGCGAGATCGATGCCGTCGCCAACCGCGTCAAGCGGGTCGCGACAGGCTGGGAGCCGATGCTCACGATTGCGGTCGACAGCGTCATCGCGCGTGATCCGCTGCTCGATCTCGTCGGCGCCTTCTATGCACTCGAGCCGCCCACGCGGCTGAAGCTGCGGGACGAAACGCTGTTGGGCACGATCGAAGCGCTGACGAGCGGGGAAGCGGATCTCGCCGTGGGGGCCGTGCTCGATGCGGCGAGCCTCGCGTTCACGGCGACGGGCATTCGCAGTCGGCCGTTGGGCGAGCTGCCTTTCGTCTATGCGGTGGCTCCGCACCATCCGTTGGCGCGCATCGAAGTGCCCTTGAGCGATGAGGTGCTGCGCCAGCACCGCGCCGTGGCCGCTGCGGATTCGTCGCGCGCCGGGCCGAGCATGACAGTCAACCTGGTCGGAGGGCAGGACGTGCTGACCGTGCCGACCATGCAAGCCAAACTGGCAGCCCAGTTGCATGGGTTGGGCGGAGGCTTTCTGCCCGAGCCGATGGCCCGGCCTTACATCGAAGCCGGGCATCTGGTCGAACGAAAGACCGAGCGCGTCCCGCCGCTTGCCACCATGCATTGCGCCTGGCGCGTCCGCACTGCCGGCAAGCCCGGGCGTGCGCTGCAATGGTGGCTCGAACAGTTCGAACACGAAGGCAGCCGGGTCGCGCTCCTCGAGCGCCATCGCAGCAAATGAAGGGCCCCCGCTGATGAGGCCGCCAACCCGGTTAGAGTGCCTTGCCTGCCACACATCAATGAGACTGTCATGACCATCCGACCCATTGCCGACCGCCACCGACCCACACCGCGCCACTTCGCCATCGTCGGCGCGGGCATTGCCGGCGTGGCGTGCGCCCGCACGCTGCTGCAGGCGGGCCACCGCGTCACCGTCTTCGAACGAGAAGCAGGGGCTGGGGGCCGCATGGCGAGCGTGTCGACGCCCTTCGGCCGCTTCGACAGCGGCGCGCAGTACTTCACCGTGCGCGACCCCCGCTTCGCGCTTGCTCTGGAGACCGCGCCCAAGATCTGCAAGCCCTGGAGCGCCAACCTCGTGCGCGTGCTCGATCCGCACGGCCGCGTCGCCGAAGCCGCCCTCCCCGGCATGGAAAAGCACTGGGTCGCGCAGCCCGGCATGGACGCCCTCGCCAGCGCTTGGGCCGCGCCGCTGGGAGACTCGCTCATCTCGCAGACGCAGGTCACGCGCATCGAACGTGATGCGCTGGACGCGAAGCGGTGGCAGCTCCGGACCTCGGGCAGCGAAGATTCGCAGCACGTTTACTCCGGATTCGATGGGGTGCTGCTGGCGGTGCCGCCGGCCCGCGCTCGCGAGTTGCTGAGCGACGGCCGGCTCTCCTCCGAGCTGAGCCAGAAGATCGACCCGGTTCGCATCGCGCCGTGCTGGACGCTGATGATCGCTTTCCCGCAGGCCAACCAGCCCACGCTGTCGCACCTCGGCCCCCAGTGGAATGCTGCGCGCAGCAACCACCATCGCGTGGCCTGGCTGGCACGCGAATCGTCCAAGCCCGGCCGCGACCGCATCGAGCGCTGGACCGTCCAGGCGAGCGCGGCGTGGTCGCAAGAGCATTTACGAGACGAACCCTCGCGCGTCGAAGCCAAGCTGCTTCGCGCCTTTGCCGAAATCACTGGCATCCGCGCCGAGCCTTCGCATGCGCAAGCCCGTTGCTGGCCCGAGGCACAGACCCAGGTCCCAGTGGGCAAGCCGCACCTGTGGGATGCCAAGGCCGGCATCGGCGTGGCCGGCGACTGGTGCACGGGCCATCGCGTCGAAGATGCGTTCCTGTCGGGGCTCACCCTGGCGCTGAAGCTGGCCTGATCCTCGTGCCGAGGTCATGACCCGGATCGGCCGGTTCGCCCCATCTCCCACCGGACCCTTGCACGCCGGCTCACTGGTGGCCGCGCTCGCGAGCTGGCTCGACGTGCGAGCGCGCGGGCCGCAGGCGCGCTGGCTGGTGCGCATCGAGGACGCCGACACCGAGCGGTGTCTCCCGGGCGTGGGCGAAGTCATCCTGTCGCAACTGGCTGCCTGCGCCCTGCTGCCGGACGAGCCTCCGGTGTGGCAGACACGGCGAACGGCGCTTTACCAACGGGCGTTCGAGCAGTTGCAGGCAGCGGGCCTGGTGTACCCGTGCGGCTGCTCCCGCAAGGACATCGACGATGCGCTGGCGCGGCGTGGCGTCGTGCATGCGCGCCATGCAGAGCGCGTCTACCCTGGCACGTGCCGCGGCGGCCTGCATGGAAAGCCGGCGCGCGCATGGCGCTTCGCGACCGCCAAGTTCGAGGGATCGCCCGCGCACGAACCCATGCGCTGGCGCGATCGTCGCATCGGCATACAGCAGCAGGACGTGACGCGCGAAGTAGGCGACTTCGTCCTCAAGCGAGCGGACGGACCCTGGGCCTATCAACTCGCGGTCGTCGTCGACGATGCCGACCAAGGCGTGACGGACGTCGTGCGCGGCGAAGATCTTGCGGACAACACGGCGCGCCAGATCCTGCTGCAGCGGGCACTCGGCGTGCCGACGCCCACCTATCTGCACACGCCGCTGGTGCGCGGTGCCGATGGCGACAAGCTCTCCAAGCAGAACGGTGCGGCGCCTCTGCGGACCGACACGCCCGCAGATGCGTTGGCAGCTCTGGATGCGGCAGCACGCGTGCTCGGCCTGCGCGCGACGGCAGCCTCGTCCCCGGCCGTCGCGCTCGCGCTCTGGATCCCGCAGTGGCGCGATCTCTACAATGCGCGGCCGTGATCAGCCCCTCCATCGACCTCCCCCCCGACTCGCCCGACGACAACGCTGGCGACAAACCCACTGGCGAAGCGCACCCGCTGCACCGCCGCCTCAAAAGCTTCGTCAAGCGGGGCGGCCGCACGACGGAAGGCCAGGCGCGCGCGTACGAGCAGTTCGGCCCGCAGTTCCTGCTGCCGTACAAGGCAGAGCCGCTGGATTTCGAAGCCGCTTTCGGCCGCAAGGCACCGACCATCCTCGAGATCGGCTTCGGCATGGGCGAGGCCACCGCGCACATCGCCGGCCTGATGCCCGAGAAGAACTTCCTGTGCTGCGAAGTGCACGAGCCCGGGGTCGGCGCGCTGCTCAAGCGCATCGGCGAGCACGGCCTGCAAAACATTCGCATCTGCGCGCACGATGCTGTCGACGTGATCGACCACATGCTGCCTCCAGCGACGCTTGCCGGTGTGCATGTGTTCTTTCCGGACCCATGGCACAAGACGCGGCACAACAAGCGACGGCTGATTCAACCGCCGTTTGTCCGCAAGCTGGCGGATCGGCTGGCGCCCGGCGGCTATCTGCATTGCGCCACCGATTGGCAACCCTATGCCGAGCAGATGCTCGAAGTGCTCTCCCAAGAGCCGCTCCTGCGCAACACGGCTCAGGCCTATGCGCCGAAGCCGGTTTATCGCCCGCTGACCAAGTTCGAGAACCGCGGCCTCAAGCTGGGCCACGGCGTTTGGGACGTGGTGTTCGAGCGCGTCTGAGCGAAGTCTTTCAGCCGCTCAATGCGGCGAACGCCGAGTGCTCCCCGCCGTCTGCCGATTCGGCATGTTCCCCAGGTTCAGCAGATGCCGCATAGTGCGCCGCCTGGGCGCTTTGCTGCGCCGCCATCATCAGCGCGGCGCGGTGCGCTGATCGGCTGGCGATCTTGGTGTAGGTGATCATCGCTTCCCACTCGCGCTGGCTGTCTTGCGACACGCTTCGGCGGCGCGTGTTGATCAGCGTGCGGCTCACATCGACGAGCGCTGCGGCGGCGCTCAGGCAGACGTTGGCCGCGGCTTGCGAGCCGTCAGCTTCGTACGGGGCTTCTTGCGAGTTGCTGTCGGCATGCGCAAGGACTTTCTCGATGGCAAGAAGCGCGCTTTCGAGCAGGGCGACATCCGTTGGGTTTGCTGAATTCGCAGTTGGCTTTGGCTTCATTTCGTCTTGCCGGATGCATTCCGGTCCACTGCGAATCTTGACAGCGGGACCTTGTTTACCCCTGTGCAAAAAGCCACAGGAGCGATACAAAAGTTAACAGCATCGGACGGTTCTCATGGACATTTCGGCGCGCAGGGGCGTCCTGTGTCTGAACGGAGGCAGTTCCCGTGAAGTAATCCCTTTGGATGCGACAGACACATTGCTACATTTTTCGAGGGCTTACAACAAAGGGTTTCACATGGCACTCACGCGCAGGAGTTGGATAGGCAAGGCCGGCGCCACGCTTTGGCTCGGTTCCGGCGTCTGGGCCGCGGGCGCAAGCCACGCGCAGCAGGCGGGCCAGCGCCCTCCCGCTCCTGCCACGGCGCCACGCACCGTGATCCTTGGGCAATCGGTTCCGCTGACGGGCGCCGCCAACGAGATCGGACTGGCATTCGCTGCGGGGTCCAAGCTCTACGCGAATCAGTTCAACGACAACAACGCGGCAAGCGGATTGCAGATCAAGTTGCTCCAGCTGGACGACGGCTACGACGCCACGCGCGCCGCCGCGAATGCCAAAACGCTGCTCTCCACCGAAAAGGCCGACATGCTCTTCGGCTTCGTCGGGACGGCCAGCAGCGACGCCGCAGCCGCCGTCGCGACCCAGCAAGGCGCGGTGCTTTTCGCGCCCTTTGCCGCCGCCGACAACCTGCGCGGATCGAGCTTCCCCAACGTCTTTCACGTTCGACCGAGCATGGCCGACGAGGCCGTGAAGATCGTGCGCCAATGCGGCGCGGTCGGACAGTCGCGCATTGCGCTGATCGGCGATGACGACGCGATGGGCCGTGCCGGGTTGGCCGCCGTGCAGCAGGCTTTGGCCGATCTCAAGCTTCCTCCGCTGGTCGCGAGCGCGCTGGTACACCCGAACGGCGATAACCTCGACGCGGGACTCCAGGCGGTGCAGAAGCAGACGCCGCAAGCCATCGTTCTCGTGTCGCTTTCGGGCACCACCGCGAACGTGGTTCGCAAGCTGCGAAAGAGCTCCTACTTCGGCACCTTCATGGCCTTCTCGATCGTCGGCATCGACCCGCTCTACACAGCGCTCGGCAAGGACGTGAGCGGCATCGTGATTTCCCAGGTCGTGCCGTCGCCGCGCCCCTCGGCCATCCCGATTGTCAAGGAGTACCTGGACGCGGTCGACAACTCGGACCAGTCGCCGTCCTACGAAGGGCTTGAAGGGTTCATCGCCGCGAAGGCCGCGGGCGAGGCAGTTCGCCGCGCCGGCAAGGGCTTCACGCCCGCGACCTTGCAGCGCGTGATGGCCGGCATGACCGACTACGACGTCGGCGGCTTCCGCATCAACCTGCGCCCGGCATTGCACGACACGGCGCGCAACATCGATCTCGTGAGCATCACGAAAGAAGGCCGCATCCTGCGTTGATGCCGAGGAACGCTCAGGCGCTCAGACGCTGCCGGCGAGCCTTTGCAGTTCGTCGAGCGAGAGCAGTTCGATGCGGCCGTAGCCCAGCGCGATCACGCCGTCGCGCGCCAGGGCGTTGAGTTCTTTCGACAGCGTCTGCCGCGTGACGCCCAGCATCATCGCGAAAGCCTCCTGAGGCAGCGTCAAATGCCGCCGCGCGATGGGCGACTGCGTGGCGTCGCCGTGCGCGAACGCCACCGACCGCCGCGCCACACGCGCACGCAGGCCGCGTAACGTGGCGTCTTCCATCAGCGCGTAAAGCCCCCGCACGCGGCTTGCGAGCAATGCGGCGATCGCGCCTGCAAAGACGGCGCCCTGCATCAGCCGCGCGAAAGTCTCATAAGGCACCACGAGCAGATCGATGGCAGAAAGCGCCGTCGCATCGTGGGTGCGCGGGGAGCCGTCGATCAAGCTGATTTCGCCGAACCAGTTGCCCGGTTCGAGCACCGCAAGAATGGCTTCGCGGCCGTCTTGCCGCAGTGTCGAAATCTTGATCGTGCCGGACACCAGCCCATAGAAGCCCGCGCCCGCGACATGCACCGGGTCGCCCTGGCGTATCACCATCGCGCCGCGCCGGAGGTGGATCAGTTCGGCCGCGCCGAGCAGCGCGTCTCGCTGCGCGCGAGGCATCGATGCGAACCATGGGTTGGCTTCGATGGCGGAGCGATTTCCGGCTGCGGCGCGCGGGCGGGCTTTCGAAGGCATGGGGAGAGTTCAGGACGTCAGGACGTCAGGAGTTCGGGCGTACGGGGTTTACCAGGGGCTTCGACTGTCAAATTTACGACAGTTTGGCGGCAAGCCGAGGTCTACAGTGCCTCACACACGCTGCACACCACTGGAGACGACACGATGAACGCAAGAGCGAATTTCACCCGCATGCAAGACAGCACGCGGGAAGACTGGCAATTGATCGGCGGCGAATTCATGGAGTTCGCGGGCGGGTTGCCTGGGCGCGTGATCAAGCATCTGCAGATCCTCGAAGGCGACTACGGCGGCTTTCCGATCGACCGCTATTCGCATTCGCTGCAAACCGCCACGCGCGCCCTGCGCGACGGCCGCGACGATGAATACGTGGTGTGCGCGCTGTTGCACGACATCGGCGACACGCTCGGGACGATGAATCATCCCGACATTGCCGCCGCCATCCTCAAGCCTTTCGTGAGCGATGAAAACCACTGGATGGTGCAGCACCACGGGATCTTCCAGGGCCACTACTTTTTCCATCACATCGGGCTGGACCGCGACATGCGCGAGAGCTTTCGCGGCCATCCGAATTTCGATCGCACTGCCGAATTCTGCGAGCTCTATGACAACCCGGCTTTCGACCCGAAGGCCGAGACCTTGCCGATCAGCGAATTCGAGCCGATGCTGCGGCGTGTGATGGCGCAGCCGCGCCAGAGCATCTACAAGTCGGCAGTGAAGTCCGAGCCCACCGCCGCCTGAGCGCATCGCCCGGCACCGCACCCCATTTCCACAACTTCACCGATCCCGCCAGGAGACTCACCATGAACGCCACCTCCCCCTCCGAAGTCCAGAAGCTCGTCAGCGCCGAAGAATGGCAGCTGCGCGTCGACCTCGCCGCCTGCTATCGGCTGGTTGCGCTGTACGGCTGGAGCGATCTCGTCTTCACGCACATCAGCGCGCGTGTGCCGGGCCCGGAACACCACTTCCTCATCAATCCGTATGGGCTGATGTTCGACGAGATCACTGCGTCGAGCCTGGTCAAGGTCGACCAGAGCTGCAACAAGGTGATCGACTCGCCCTACCCCGTCAATCCGGCGGGCTTCGTGATTCACAGCGCCGTGCATGCGGCGCGTGAAGATATCCAGTGCGTGCTGCATACCCACACACGCGCCGGCATTGCCGTGAGCGCGCAAAAGAACGGCGTGCTGCCGATCAGCCAGCAGTCCACCTTCGTGCTGGCATCGCTGGCCTATCACGACTACGAAGGCGTGGCCTTCCGCGATGACGAGAAGCCGCGCCTGCAGGCGGACATGGGCGACGCCAACTTCCTCATGCTGCGCAACCACGGTCTGCTGACTGTGGGCAAGACCATCGCCGATGCATTCCTGAGCATGTACACCTTCGAGAACACATGCCAGATCCAGATCGCCGCGCAGTCCGGCGGCGGTGAGTTGACGCAGGTCGATCCGCGCATCGTCGAAGGCGTCGGTCACGCGATGAAGGTGCAGACAGGGGGAATGGGCGGTGCCTTCGTCTGGCCTTCGCTGATTCGGAAGCTGGATCGGACTGATAACACATACAGGAGCTAACCCCCCCAGGCTGCGCGCACTTCGTGTCGCTTCGCCTACCCCCCTCTAAGGGGGGCGCCGCTGCCGGCCCGGCTGAGCCGGTTCCGTGGCGGCTCACGACTTTGGCCGGCGGCCTGTTCCTCTAAATATCGGTGTCGGGGGTGTCGTCTTTGCGGCGGTCGGGGGGTTCTTTTCCCTGTTCTTCCTGGCGGCAGTAATCGCGCAGCTTGATGAGGGCACGGTACATGGCGTCGCGCTCCGACGGCGTCAGCACGCGGAGGGCGGCGGCTTGGCGTTTGCGCGCGAGGGGGATGGCCTCTGCGTGCAGTTTCTTGCCCTCGGGGGTGATCGCGCAGAAGACTTTCTTGCGCGGCGTGTTTCCCTCTGAACTCAGCTGAACCAAGGCCCGGCCCTCCAGGAGCTTGAGGGTGCGGCTGACGAGCGCCTTGTCCGAAGTCGACTGCACGACGAGGTCGCTGAAGGCCACCGTGCCGGCGTGCGCCACGAGCGCCAGCACGCGCCATTCGGATACCGACAAGCCGAACTGATCGGCATACGGCAGCGTGATCGTGCGCCTCAGGGCATTGCCCACCTGACTCATCATGGTTGTGATGAAGGCGTCCACCGTGAGGGAGGTGCCGGCTTCGTCGACGTGGGTCCAGGGGGTGGGCTGCGCGTCGGGAACGGCCGGGCCATTGGCAGGGGGAGCGGAAATGGTCTTGCTTTCGTCTGTCATGTGGCGCGCATTGTGGTCCAAGTGCGGCGGGCGGGCGGCGGTCCATCGCATCTCAGTTGCCTACCATTTTATTTTCTTGCGTCAATCGGCGTTTGCCGCAAGTTGATGCATCAACTCGTTCCCGGACAATCTCCATTCATTAGCGAATCACTGTTTCACTAATGAATCCATCTGCGCTGTTCGAGGCGCAGGCCCGCCACGTCCGAGGACCTTCACCATGCGCAATCCTCCTGATCTTTCCGCTTCCGGCGCATCGACACTCGGAACCGATATTCCGCAGGTGACGGCGCGCTCCAAGGTGCTGGGCCGGGCGATGTACGCGGGCGACATCAAGCTGGCCGGCATGCTGCACGGTGCGGTGCTTCGAAGTCCCTACCCCCATGCGCGCATCGTCTCGGTCGACGCCTCCCCAGCGCTTGCGTTGCCGGGCGTGAAGGCTGTGCTGACCGGCGCCGACGCGCCACGCGCGATGTGGGGCGTCCATCACAAGGAGCGACGCATCCTGGCCGAAGGCATCGTGCGCTTTGCGGGAGAGGAAGTGGCGGCAGTCGCGGCAACGAGCGAGGAGATCGCCCGCGATGCGCTGGACTTGATCCGCGTCGAATATGAAGAGATGCCCGCGATCCTCACGCCCGAAGAGGCGATGGACGAAGAAGCCCCCGGCGTGCATCCGGGCCGCGACAACATCGCCCACGAGATCCGCTTCGAGCGCGGCGACATCGAAGCCGGCTTCGCGGCAGCGCATGTGACCCACGAAGCCACCTACGACACGCACGCGCAGTACCCCGGCTACCTGGAGCCGATGGGCACCGTCGCCAGCATCGATCCTGACGGACGGCTCGTGGTGTGGACTTCCACGCAATCGATCACGCAGGCGCGTCTTCGATTGGCCGCCGCGCTGGAGCGCCCGATCTCCAGCATCCGCGTGATCCAGGCGACCACCGGCGGCGGCTTCGGCGGAAAGATGGTGGAAGACGCCAACAACCTCATCGCCGGGCTGCTGGCAGTGAAGACCGGCAAGCCGGTGCGGGTGGTCAACAACCGGCTCGAAGACTTCCTCGCGGCCTGTTCGAGCGTGCCGGAGCGCATCACGCTCAAGCTCGGCATGGACCGCGACGGCCTGATCGTGGCCAAGGACGTGCGCATCGTCGCCGAATGCGGCGCTTACAGCGGGCTCTCCGGCGAGGTGATGCACGTGAGCGCCATGCGCAGCGACAACATGCATCGCAACCCCAACGTGCGCTCGCACGCCAGGCTGGTCTACACCAACAACCCGCCGCACGGAGCCTTCCGCGGGTTCGGCGGCACGCAGATGCAGTTCGCGCTCAACAGCCACATCCACACCATGGCCGGCATGCTGGGTCTCGACCCGGTGGTCATTCACAAGCGCAATGCCATCGGCGCGGGCGAAGTGTCCGTGCATGGATGGCACATCGGCAGCACGGGGCTCGTGGAGTGCATCGACCAGGCAACGCAGGCGATTGGTTGGGAAGCCAAGCGTGCGGCACCGAAACCGAACGGACCGAGACGCCGAGGCGTCGGCATGGCGGCGGCGATGCACGTCAGCGGCAACCGCACCATCGGCAACTGGGACGGCTCGACCGTCATCGTCAAGATCAACGAGGACGGTCGCGTCTTCATCATGAGCGGCGAGTGCGACATGGGCCAAGGCGCGATGACCATGTTGAGCCAGGTGGTCGCGCACGAACTGGATTTGCCGCTGGCCCATATGTACGTGGTGCCGCCGGACACCGACACATCGCCCATCGCCATCGGATCGCTCGCCTCGCGCGTGACCATTGCGGCGGGCAATGCGGCCATCCTCGCTGCTCGCATGGCGCGCGACAAGCTCTTCGCGCTGGCGGCGAAGAAGTGGGTCGTGCGCGTTGAACAACTGAAGATCGCCGGTGGCGCAGTGTTCGTCGCGGACGCACCCGAGCGCCGCGCGACCATTGCCGAACTTGCCAAGCTCCACGTCTGGACGCATGGCGGCGAAGGCATCCAGGTCAGCGGCACGTGGGACGCCAAGACCGTCATGCACGACGACAAGGTGTACGGCAACATCGCCCCCGCCTATTCGTTCGCTGCCCAAGCCGTCGAAGTCGAAGTCGACACCGAGACGGGTCAGGTCACCGTGGTCGACAGCTATGTCGCCGACGACTGCGGCAAGGCGCTCAACCCGATCGCCGTCCACGGCCAGACCAACGGAGCGACGGCGCAGGCCATCGGCTGGACGCTGTACGAACAGATGCAGCTCGATGGCGGCCGCTTGATGAACGGCAACTTCGCCGACTACACGATGGCGACGGCCGACGCGGTGCCGCTGCTGCGAGGCGGCTTCGTCGAATCGAACGACCCGAACGGGCCCTACGGCGCCAAGGGTGCGAGCGAGACCGCCATCCTCCCCGGCGCACCGGCCATTGCGAACGCTGTCTTCGACGCTGTCGGCGTGCGTATCACCGATCTGCCCATCACCCCCCAGAAGATCCTGGCCGCACTGCGCGCACAAACCCCAAGGGAGGAAATCAGCCATGCGTGATTTCGATTACCTCGAACCGGCCTCCGTCGATGAGGCCAGCCGCATGCTCGCCGACCTCGGCGACGACTGCCGCGCGATTGCGGGCGGCACCGCGCTGATGCTCGGCATGCGCCAGCGCATGCTGACGCCTACGCACCTGGTCTCGCTCGCCGGCATCGAGCAGCTCCGCGGCATCGCCTTCGATGAGCGGAACGGCCTGCGCATCGGCGCCCTCTCGCGGCACACGGATGTCGCCAACTCGGCCCTCGTGCGCGCGCACTTTCCGATGCTCGCGAGCATGGCGTCGCGCGTCGCGAATCCGCAGGTGCGCAACCAGGGAACCATCGGCGGCAACCTCTGCTATGCCGATCCTTCGACCGATCCGCCCGGCTGCCTGATGGCGCTCGACGCCAAGGTGGTGCTGGGCAGCGCGCGCGGCGAGCGCGTTCTCAGCATCGAGGAATTCCTTGTCGACTATTACGTGACCGCACTGGAGCCCGACGAAATGGTCGTCGAAATTCGTGTGCCGCCGCTCGTGGCGGACAGCTCCGGCGTGTACTCGCGCTTCCTTCGCACGGCAGCCGAGCATCGGCCGCTTGCCAGCGTCGCCTTCGTAGCGCAGCGCGATGGTGCTCTGTGCCGCGAAGCGCGAATCGCCGTGGGTGCATCGACGCCCATCCCGACGCGGTTGCGTCGCGCGGAGGCTTTCCTGGAAGGCCGCACGGTCACGTCCGACATCGCGGCCGAAGTCGCGGCCGAAGTCGCGGACATCGTGGCCAGCGACATCGAACCCGTGTCCGACGCGCGCGGCTCGGCGGAATTCCGCCGCGACATGGTGCGGGTCGTCGCGCGCCGCACCGTCGCCGAGCTCTTCGGCATCGATCTTCATGAAGGGGCCATGCAATGAGCCAGCACCGCATCGAATGCACCGTCAATGGCGAGGCCTGCAGCGTCGACGTTCCCGCACGCCGGCTGCTCTCTGACTTTCTGCGCGACGATCTGCACCTGACCGGCACCAAGCGCGGTTGCGAGACCGGTATCTGCGGTGCCTGCTCCGTTCTGGTCGATGGCGAAGTCGTCAAGTCCTGCCTGATGCTGGCGGTGCAGGTCCGGGGGCGTGAGATCAGCACGGTCGAAGGCCTCGGAGGCACCGGAGGCATCGGAGGGAACGGCAAGGACGCGCCATTGCACCCGCTGCAGGAGAGCTTCATGCAATGCGGCGGCCTGCAGTGCGGCTACTGCACACCGGGCTTTCTCATGACCTCGTGCGCCATGCTGAAGAACAACCCCGACCCAACTGCCGACGAAGTGCGGCATGGCCTCAACGGCAATCTCTGTCGCTGCACGGGCTACACGCAGATCGTCGAATCCATCCTGACCGCCGCGGAGAAGATGCGTGGAAATTGAAAAGACACTGACCGTCGCGGCATCGCCGCAGCACGTATGGGCGCTGCTGCTCGATCCGCAAGTCATGGGCGGCTGCGTGCCGGGCATGAAGTCCATCGATGTGGTGAGCGACGTCGAATACGTGGCGCTGATGCACGTGAAGATCGCGTTCATCAACGCCAAGTTCAAGCTGCGCACCACCATCGTCGAACAGCGCGCGCCGACCTATCTGCGCGCCGAGGGCACTGGCGAAGACGCATCGGTCGCGAGTTCGCTGAAGCAGCAGAGCGAGATATTCCTGACACCGACGGCCGAGGGCGGCACGGAGTTGCGCATCAAGGTGCAGGTCGACGTGCTCGGCCGTCTGGGCACGTTCGGCCTGAGCGTGATGAAGACCAAGGCCGACCGCATGTGGGAAGAGTTCGGCGCCAATCTCGCCGCGCGAATCGACGGCGGGGTTTCGCCGG
This sequence comes from Variovorax sp. 05N34, assembly GCF_056397405.1. Classification (NCBI taxonomy): domain Bacteria; kingdom Pseudomonadati; phylum Pseudomonadota; class Betaproteobacteria; order Burkholderiales; family Comamonadaceae; genus Variovorax; species Variovorax sp. 05N34. Next base: position 421,017 of record NZ_JBFTNI010000004.1, on the reverse strand, counting down.
CGCCTGTAGTGGCAAAGGCACCCACAGCAGCATCGGTTGCAACACCAGCACCGGCAGCCGTCACGCCGGCCGCAAAGCCGGCTCCCGGTTTCGCCAGCGAGCCAGTAGCAGCAGCCGAATCACAGCCCCGCAACGAATCGACATGGTGGTCACGCCTGACTGGCAACAAACCAAATCGTTCGGCCCCCCTCGCGGGCCCCGGCCGCTTCATCCGCATCGAGGTGCGCCAGCCCGACAGGACGATCAGCGTCGACTGGCCCCTCGAAGGTGCAGACCAGTGCCAGGCCTGGCTGCGCGACCTCCTCAAGTGACACGACGACAAGTCACTGCCGCAACGCCCCTTCCCTCTCCCCCTCAACCTCCGCCCCCCAGCCCCAGGAAAGCCCCAATGACTGCTCCCCTCTTCACCCGCAGAAAACTCGTCCAGTTGACGGCCGCCACGGCCGCCGCGGGCGCGCTGCCCATTCTTTCGGCACGCGCCGCGACCCCCACGAAGGTCGGCGTACTGCTCCCGACCAGCGGTGTCTATGCGTCCTCAGGCCAGGCTGCGCGCAAGGGGATCGAGTTCGGCGCGCTCATCAACAAGGAGCAAGGCGGACCGGAGCTCGAACTAATGTTCGCCGACACCGAATCCAAGCCGGAGAACGGCCGGGTCGCGGCTGAAAAGCTGATCCGTGCCGGCTGCTCGGTGCTCATCGGCGCATGGGACACCGGCGCGACGATCTCCGCCGCTCAGGCCGCCGAAGCCGCAAAGGTGCCGCTGGTGATCAACATCGGATCAGCGCCGCAGATCACCGAGCAGGGTTTCACGCAGGTCTTTCGCAACTTCACGCCGGTGACTTCGCTGATCGAAAACGCGGTGGTGCGCATCAAGGAACTCGCTGCTTCCTCGGCCAAGCCGCCGAAGACAGCCGTGCTGCTCTATGTGAACGACACCTACGGCCAGGCCGCGCTGGCCGGCGTCTCCGCGCTGTGGGAAAAGCAGAACGTGCCGATCCAGATCGTCGCCAAGATCGGCTACGACGTCAAAGCCAAGGACCTGTCCGTCGAAGTCGCCAAGGCGAAGGCAACCGGCGCGGACCTGCTGCTGCCGCTCACTCGCGTGAACGACGCCATCATGATCGTGCGCGAAGCCGTCAAGCAGAGCTTCAATCCGATGGCGATCATCGGCCCGGGCAGCGCCGGCCCCTATGAGCGCGCCTTCACGGATGCAGTGGGCAAGTACGGCGACGACTACATGATCTGCGTCCCCTGGTACAACCCGAAGAACCCGCGCGCCAAGGCGCTGGTCGAGCGCTACGAGCGCACCGAGAAGGGCCAGCGCTTCGAACTCAACGTGGGCTTCTCCTTCGAGGCGGTCGAGATCGTCGCCGATGCAGTCAAGCGCGCGAAGTCCTCGGAGCCGGCCGCCCTGCATGCGGCACTCAAGACGACGAACATCACCGATCACGTGATGTTCGGCGGCCCGATCGTTTTCAACGAAAAGGGGCAGAACCCGAACATCGGCGTCGTGATGCTGCAGAACCGCGATGGCGCGCCGATCGTCGTCGGCCCGAAGGAGATCGCCGTCGCAGCGCCGAACTTCCCGATGCGGCCTTTCGACCAGCGCTGATCCTGCGGCAAGCCCCATGTTCGACCTCTATGCAAACGTCGTGGCCGGCGGCGTGCTCATCGGCCTCATCTACGCGCTCGTCGCGCTGGGGCTGACCATCATGTTCGGCGTGATGAAGATCGTGAATTTCGCGCACGGCGAGATGGTGGTCATCGGCATGTACGTCGGGTATGCGCTCTGGACTGCCTTCGCGCTGCCGCCGTGGGTCGCGATGCCCATCGCGGCAGTGGCAATGTTCGGGCTGGGCTACCTGCTCCAGGCGACGTTCGTGAACCGCTTCATCCGCAGGCCGCACCATGTGCAGTTCATCCTTTTCATCGGGCTGGCGTTCGTCATCACGGGCATTCACCTGATGGTCTTCGGACCGGATACACGCAGCATCAGCTCGCCGGCCAACTTCGAGGTGGTCAAGCTGGGTGCGCTGCGGCTGGACATGGTGCGGCTGCAGGGCGGCGCCGCGGCGCTGTTGCTGATCGCGCTGCTGCTGGCCTACCTGCGCTTCTCGCTCACGGGCGCATCGATCCGCGCTGCCGCCGACAACCAGGTCGGCGCGCAGGCGATCGGTCTTCGGGTCAAGCATGTCTATGCGGTCACCGCGGGCATCGGGCTCGCCTGCGCCGGTGCAGCCGGCGCGCTCGTGGCGCCCATCTTCGACGTGCAACCCACGTTGGCACAGGGCTTCACGATGGTGGCCTTCATCACCGTGATCATCGGCGGCCTCGGTAGCCTGGTCGGGGCGCTGGTCGGCGGCATTCTCATCGGCGTGTCGGAAAGCCTGGCCGCATTGCTCATCAACCCGGCCATGAAATCCATGATCTCCTATGGACTGCTGATCGTCATGCTGCTCGTCCGTCCTGAAGGCCTTTTCGGCGGGAGGCGTCGATGAATCGCTGGCACCTTCGCGCATTGCTGCCCGTGGCGCTGTGCTTTGTCGCGCTCGCGCTGCTGCCGCTGGTGGTGGGCGACTCGCACCTGTCGCTCCTGACCCTCGTGCTGATGTGCGCATTCTTCGGACAGGCATGGAATCTCATGATGGGCTTCGTCGGCCAGCTATCACTCGGCCATGCGCTCTACGCGGGCATTGGCGCATATTCGGCAGCCGTCGCCATCGGCACCTTCGGCGTATCGCCGTGGCTGGGCATTGCAGTGGGCATCGTGCTGAGCGCGGCAGCCGGCGCCATCGTCGCCTGGCTCGGCTTCAGGTTCGCGGTGCGTGGCATCTACTTCACGCTGCTGACGATCGCCTTTGCGGAAATGGGCCGGATGGTGTTCGAGAACTGGAGCTTCGTCGGCGGCAACGGCGGGTACTTTTTGAAGACCGTGGGCGATGGCCATCCGCTGCTGACGCTGCGCGGCGGCACGACCTTCTACTACTTCGCGTTCCTGGCACTGTGCGCTCTCGCGCTGGCGCTGTGTACCGCCCTGACGCGCTCGCGACTGGGTTACCTCTGGCGTGCTATCCGCGAAGACGAGGATGCCGCGCGTGCCATCGGCGTGCCGGCGCTTCGCCTGAAGATCGTCGCGGTGATGATCAGCGCGGCAATGACCAGCGTCGGGGGTTCCTTCTATGCCCTCTTCAACGGCAGCCTGTTCCCGGAAACGATCATGGGCATGCACTTCTCGATCGAGATGATCGTCGCGCCGATCCTCGGCGGCCTCGGCACTTTGCTGGGTCCGATCCTTGGAGCGATGTTCGTGATCCCGGTCACCGAGTTCTCGAACCAGTTGGCGCAGACCATGAACATCTTCGGCTTCAACACGCTGATCTACGGCGTGCTGGTGCTGGTGGTCATCGGGCTTCTTCCCAACGGCATGTCGCCGGCCATCGCATCGCTGGTGCGGCGCCTGAGCGGGCGCGATGCACAGAGCGCCAAGATTTCGGCAGCGCCGGCGGCGCCTGCCGCAGCCGCGGAGGCCACTCAATGAGCGACGCCCTCCTGAGCGTGCGCGGCCTCACCAAGCGCTTCACGGGGCTGACTGCAGTCAACGACGTCAGCTTCGATGTCCAGGCCGGCTCCATCGTCGGCCTCATCGGCCCGAACGGTGCCGGCAAGACGACCTGCTTCAGCATGATTGCGGGCGCACAGGCTCCCACTGCGGGTTCGGTCCTGTTCGAAGGCCAGGCCCTCACCGGCCTCGTGCCGGAGCAGGTCTGCAAACGCGGCGTGGCGCGCACCTTTCAGGTCGTGCGCCCGCTGCTGGAGATGACCGTGCTGGAGAACGCCACCGTGGGCGCGCTGCTGCACGCGCCGACCTTGCACGAAGCGCGCGAAGTCGCCGCACAGACACTGCGGCGCGTCGGGCTCGGCCACAAGCTCGACGTGCTGGCGGTTCACCTCACGCTGCCTGATCGCAAGATGCTCGAACTCGCCAAGGCGCTGGCGACCCAGCCCAAGCTGCTGCTGCTCGACGAAGTGATGGCGGGGCTGCGCCCCAGCGAAGCCAACGCCATCATCGACGTGCTGCGCGAACTCAACGCAGGCGGGCTCACGATCATGCTGGTCGAACACGTCATGCGCATCCTCATGTCGGTGGCGAGCCATGTCGTGGTGCTGCATCACGGCGAGCTGGTCACGCAAGGCAAACCCGACGAAGTCACGCAGGACCCGCGTGTCATCGAAAGCTATCTCGGACGAAAGGCTCAGCGTGAGCACCACTAGCAGTCCCGCACCCCTGCTCGAAGTCACCGACCTGCAAGCCTTCTATGGCGAGGCCCAGGCGCTCAGCGGCGTCAGCTTCCATATCCTGCCGGGCGAGATCGTCTCCATCGTCGGCGCCAACGGCGCGGGCAAGACGACGTTGATCCGCGCCATTGCCGGCATGACGCCGGTGCGCTCGGGCAGCATCCGATTCAATGGACGGGAGATCGCCGGCTCGTCGAGCCCGGCGGTTTGCGAGCTGGGCATTGCGCAGGTGCCTGAAGGACGGCAGATCTTCCCCAGCCTCTCGGTCGAAGAGAACCTCCGGCTCGGCGCCGTGCTGAATCGTGCGCGCGCGGACAAGGCCCGCAATTTCGAGCGTGTCTACGCCAGCTTTCCGAAGCTCGCCGAACGTCGCACTCAGAGTGCGGGGACGCTGTCCGGCGGCGAGCAGCAGATGCTCGCGATCGGCCGCGCATTGATGGCAAACCCCTCGCTGATCATGTTCGACGAGCCCTCGCTCGGACTGTCACCGGCGCTCACGGGGCAGATGTTCGATGTCGTCGCATCGCTGCACCAAAGCGGCCTGAGCGTGGTGCTGGTCGAGCAGAACGTCGTCGAATCGCTCGAACTCTGCCAGCGGGCGTACGTCCTCGAAAACGGATCGATGACGCTCGAAGGGACGGGCGCGGAACTGCTCGAAGACGATCGAGTGCGCCGTGCCTATCTCGGTGTCTAGGCTCTCAGGCGGGCGTGGCGCTCACCCTGGACATCGGCACGTGGCGCTCTCTGAGCCAAAGGATGAAGCCGCAAATGAACACGATCGCCTGCGTGCCGATCAGCAACGAGAACCCGGCGAAGAAGCCCGAAGCCGCTCCGCCGGAAGTGCCCTGTCCCGCAGTGACCGCGCTGATCACGCCGCCCATCACCGCCGGCATGAAGCCGGCAACCAGGCTGCCGGTTCCGTTGACCACGCCGAATGCGCTGGCCACGTGTTCGGGCCGCGAGCAATACTGCACCGTGCTCGGAATCGCCGGGCTCGCAAGACCCCAGCAAAAGTTGGCCGCAATGAGTGCGTAGGCGGCCGTGTAGCGGTCCTGCGCATTGATCGCCCACAGCACCGCCAATGCAACGCCGAGGCTCGCCCCCATGAAGATGAATGGCACGCGCCGCCGCTCGATTTTGTCGATGAGCATGCCGCCCACCATCACCGCAACCACCGTGGCGTACTGCGGCAACGAGGCGAGCCAGCCCATCTCGCGCAGCGAGAAACCGCGCGCCTCCTTCAGGTAGGTCGGCAGCCAGTTGCTGCTGCCCCAGAGATAGGCGAGCGTGGCCGAAGTCAGCACGGTGATCAGCACCAGGTAACGCGTGTGCAGCGCACCTTTCACGATGTCGCCCACCTTCGACATGGCCTCGCCGAAAGAAGCCGGCTTGCGCATGTCGGCGTATGAAGCGGGCATGCGAACGAAGGCGATCACCAGTGGAATGCCGAGGGCGATGTTGAGCAAGCCCAGCGCATAGAACGACATTTCCCAATGGAAGCTGGCGAGCAACAGGCCGATCATCGGATAGCCGAGCGCCAGGCCGAGCCCCGTGCCCATGTTGACGAAGGAGTTGGGCTTGCCGTTCTCGTGCGACTCAAAGTGCGCCTTGATGTAGGACGAAGCCAGCGAGAACAACGGCCCCTCTGACACACCCAGCAGCACGCGCGACGCCAACAACATGCCGTAGCCGCTGAACCAGGGCGTGATGAAGGTGACCACCCCCCAAAGCAGCAAGCCGAAGATCAGGCTTTTGCGTACCCCGAAGAGCGCCGCGCAGAACGGCGTCAGCACGAATGCCGAAACACCGTAGCCGACCATAAACGCCGTCGCGAGGAGTCCCTGGCTGACGCGATCGCTCCTGGCGATCCCGACGTGATCGAGGAAACCGGCGTCGGTGATCAGCACGGCGATGTTGATCCGATCGATGTAGGAGATCGCGACGATCACGAACAACGTGATGACGCCGTACCAACGAAACTGTTTCGCTTGCATTGCATTGCTCCTTGGGTAGCCGCGCTAGAACGCGTGGCGGATTCCGAATTCGGTCCCGGTCGACGCGTGGTTCGGCGAAGTCATCACTCCGCCGAGCGCCTGCGACGCGCCGTTGCTGTTCGTCAGTCGTGCGACGGTCGCGTAGACCGCGCTTCGCTTCGACAGGTTGTAGATGTAGCCGAGCGCGATCTTCGAAGAAGTGGGCTCCGGCAGATTGCCCGCGGGCTCGCGCTTGTAGCGTGCGTACGAGACCTTGATCTCGCTCGCACCGATCGGCAGGATGAAGCCCACGAGCGCCCCCTTGCCGTCCACGGAGCCTTGCGACTCCTCGTAGTACTCGGCCATTAGCTTCAGGCTCATCAGCGGCTCGAAGACGTAGTAGGCACCGAGGTTCGTCACACGCAGGTCGCCAATTGCGTAGCGGGTCTTGCCCGTCGACAGTGCGATGTTGAACGGGCCGTTGAGGTAGCCCACGCGCGCGCCGGCGTAGTCGCCGTCGTTCTTCGTCGAAAGCGGCACGGGGCCCGGCAGCACCGCATTCGAGTCGTTCTCGCCCATCGCGTACATCAGCTGCCCATAGAAGCCGCCGAGCACGGGCGGCAGGAAATAGCCGACGCTGTTCGATGCGCGCGTGCCGGTCGGCGAAACGAGGCCGCCCAGGGCCGAGAAGTAGATCTGGTTGGCGCCGATGCCGCCGCCCGTGCCGAAGGGATCGAACAGTGCGGTGTTCCAGAAGGTGGGCGTGTAGTCACGGCCCAGTCGCACCTCGCCGAAGGGGCCCAGAAAGCTGACCGTCGAGCGGCGGTTGAAAGTCAGGCCTCCGGGCTGCGTGTTGCCGCTCGCCTGGTTGTTGGTGTTGGTCGAAAAGCCGCTGCCGGTGTCGTTCTGCAGGCCGGCTTCGAGCCAGAAGCCCGCGGCATATCCGCCGCCCAGGTCTTCCGTGCCGCGAAAGCCCAGCCGGCTGAAGGTGTTGGCGCTGTTGGTCAGCTGCCATTTGCTGGTCGAAACCGGTCCCGAACCCGTCGTGTAGGTCACCGCGGCGTCGACGACGCCGAAGAGGGTCACGCTCGATTGCGCGCAGGCCAGGGACGCGACCGTGCATGCGGCCACGGCCACAATTTTCTTCTTCATGGAGTTTGCAGGGAGTTGAGGAAAGCTGGCGAGTGGACTCAGATGTCCAGCACAAGCGGACCGCGCTTGCATGCCGAGACACAAATCATCATGGTCTTGTTCGACGCGCGTTCCTGCTTGCTGAGGATGCCGTCGTGGTGGTCGATCTCTCCCGAGATGACCCTTGTTTCACAGGCGCCGCAAACGCCTTCCTTGCAGCTGTGGTCGGGGTTCAGGCCGGCATCGATCAGGCTGTCGAGGATGGACTTGCCCGGCGGCACTTCGACGGTCTTGCCGCTCTTTACGCACTCGACCATGTAGGTCTGGGTTGCGCTCGGCGCTTCGACGTGCACAGCCGCAAAGCGCTCGATGTGCGCGTGCGGATAGCCGAGCTTCTCGCAAGTCTTCTCGAAGCCGTCGAGCATCGGTGTGGGGCCGCAGCAGTAGTAGTGGCTGTCGGCGCCCTTGTCCGCCAGCAGCGCCGCCAGGTCTGGCGGGCCGCCCTTCTCTTCATCGAAATGCCAGGCCAGCGGCACGCCCTTCTCGGCGGCCAAGGCGCCGATCGCTTCGCAGAAGGCGGCTTCCTTGCGATTGCGCGCGCAATAGAGCATTTCGACCGGCTTGCCGATCGCCACGAGGCGCTGCAGCATGCACCAGATGGGCGTCACGCCGATGCCGCCAGCCACCAGCACGGAACGCTCTGCGCCCTCTTCCAGCTTGAAGTTGTTGCGCGGCGCCGAGATCGGCAGCGTCATGCCGACGCGCAACTGCTGGTGCACGTAGCGCGAACCGCCACGGCTCTTGCGGTCGTTGAGCACGCCGACGACATAGCGCTGCCGGTCGGTCGACGGGTTGCACAGCGAATAGCTGCGAACCAGCCCGTTGGGCAGATGAAGATCGATGTGCGAGCCGGCCTCGAAGGCGGGGAAATCCACTTCCGGTGAAGCCGGGCGGAATTCGACGCTGACGATGCCGTCGGCTTCGTAGCGCATCGTGTGCACCAGGGCGTTCAGCGTTGGGGATGACATGGCGGGAACCTCGGGGGAAACGATTCAATTCATTGGGCCGCGCGCAGGTCGGCGTCGAGCCGCGCGAATGCGTCGATCTCGACGCGGAGCTCAGGAAACACCAGTGCCTGCACCGCCAGCAGCGTGGAGGCCGGGTAAGGCGATCCGGGCGCCTGCGCGAAGAACTCGCGCCGCGCGCGCCCGACTTCGTCCTTGTCCGCGATGTCGGTCACGTACACGACGAGCTTGACGATGTTGTGCACGCCCCCGCCTGCCGCTTGCAGCAACTGCTGGATCTTCCGAAGCACCACGACCGTCTGCTCATAGGCGCCGAGCGGCGCGCCAGCCTGCGCTGCATCGCGCGTTGCGGGATGCGCGGTCTGGCCGGACAGCACCACCTCTTGCCCGACGACCAGCGCGTTGGACCAGGTGGCGTGCGGCAGATCAGGCACCGCTTCGCAGGCGACGCGACGGACCGGCATGGCGGCTTGCGAGGTCATGCGGCTTGCGCGCTGTCTTCGAGCTGCTGCGTCGCCAGGCCGCGCATGTGGCGGCGCAGGCGGACGATGCCCAGGTCGTGCTGATAGAGCTGCTCGTGCTGGTTGGCATCGGGCTCCATGTTCTCGATCAGCACGCGGTCCTGTTCGAGCACGTGCCAGTGGCGCGCTTCGAGGCGGTTCTTGTAGAGGAAGCGCCAGGTGTCGCGCTCCCAGCCCTTCGGCAGCTTGCGCACGCGCCAATGGAAGGCGCACRACAGCGTCGGCGAAACCGGCGTGTAGCTGCCGATGATGATGAAGTTGCCGCCGGGGCCGCCAGTCTTCGGATAGGGAATTTCCAGGCGCATCCAGTGCACGCCGGTGTCCGCCCATTCGGTCCAGTCGAAGTTGACGTTGCGCTGGCCTTCCTTTTCGAAGACGAAGCCGGTGTCGGTCTGGCGGATGCCGAACTTGGCGGTCGAATCGCCTTCGGCCATCGAGTGCGACTGCTTGTGCAGGAAGGTGCCGTGCATCGGGTCCATCACGTTGTCGAGCACGTAGCGGTAGTCGCCCTTCCACTCCGCATAGCAGAGGAAGGAAGAGTATTCATCGTCATTGGTCAGCTGCTCGGGCAGCACCAGCGGCGGCGGCGTATCGACCGATTCCTTGCCGTTGTAGAGCCAGACTGCGCCGGCCTTCTCTTCCACATGGAAGAAGCGCGTGGCCTGCGAGCCTTCGAGCTTGCAGCCGGGGCTGCCGGGCACCTTGGTCACGACGCCGTCGCAGCGTACTTCGACGCCGTGATAGGGACACGACAGGCGATCGCCGAGGATCACGCCCTGCGACAGCGGAGCGCCGCGGTGCGGGCAGCGGTCTTCGAGCGCATGCAGCTTGCCGGCGTGATCGCGCCAGAAGGCGAACTTGCGGCCGAGGCGGCGAAGCGAAACAGGCGATTCCTTGATGTAGCTCGACGGGCAGATCGGATACCAGAGATCCTTGAGACCGGCTTCGAGCACTTGATCGACCGGGTCACCGTGGGTGGTTGTCATGATGGTTCCTCTTGAAGGGAAGAAATGGGGTCGGGGCGAAATCAGGCGCCCAGGGCGGCGATCTCTTCGCGGTAGATGGCCTCGGTCCAGAGCTTGCCGCTGGGGCTGCTCAGGCCGCTGCCGTTCAGCGCCTCCACGAGGCCCGGAAGGTCATGGATGCCTGCCGCGAAGGCGCGCTCGATCGCGTCGCCGAGCAGGTCTTCATAAGTGGTGGGGGTACGCGTGCGCGCCTGGTGCGGGTCGAGGTTTCGGTCAGTCATGGTTCGCTCCATCGAGGTAGGTTGGACGTGCGGAAAAAACAGAGGTCGGTTGTCGCGGCCTCACTGGCCGCCGTTGCGTACGCGCTCGCGGATGCGTTCGCGCACCGGAACGAAGTCGTAGGTCGCATAGCACTCGGTGCTGAACACGCCCCATGCACGACGTTCGAGATCAAGGTTCACCAGCGGCAGCTTCTCGGGCGGTAGCTCCAGGGTGAGGATCTGGCCCAGGCCCATCGCCACCGTCCACGAAACGACCCGCGTGCCCTCGGGCGGGAAGGATTCCCACCAGTCGCTCTCCTTCATGCGCGACTGCACGTCGTCCAGCGTGAGGCCGGGGTGGTGCTTCATCACGATGGTGAGAAGCATGCTCGGCGAAGCGACGGGCGTGGTGTTCATTGCACGCTCGCGCTCGTGGCATCGACAGCCACAGGAATGGCCCAGGCGTCGTAGGCATACAGCCAGTCGGCGTTGCCGCCTTCGCGCAACCAGTTGTTGCCGCGCGAGCCGAGCTGGATCTTGCTGGCGCGCTCGATTCGGGCCTGCTCATAGCGCTTGAGCGCTTCGGGAGCCTCGCTGGCGAGCACGCCTTCGAGATGGCGCGCCAGCACCACCGCATCTTCGATCGCCATGCCGGCGCCCTGCGCCATGAAGGGCAGCATGGGATGCGCTGCGTCGCCGAGCAGCACCATGCGGCCGGAGGCCCAGGCTTGCATCGGATCGCGTTCATACAAGGCGGTCTTGAGCACCGTGTCGCAAGCATCAAGCAAGGCGCGCGCTTCGGGGTGATAGGCCACGTATTGCTCGCGCAGCTCATCGACGCTGCCCGGTGCGGTCCACGATTCGAGGTGCCAGGTGTCTTGGGGCGTGGTCGCGAAGATGAAGATGTCCTTGCCGCGGTTCAGCGGGAAGGTCACGATCTGGCTCTGCGGATTCGGGCCCCACCACTTCGTGAAGGCGCCCAGGTTCGGCACGGCGGCCACGCGTTCGGCGGGCACGATGGCCCGGTAGGCAACGATGCCGGTGAAGCGCGGACTCTCGGCACCGAACATCGCAGTGCGCACCGCCGAGTGGATTCCGTCGGCGCCGATCAGCACACCGACGCGCGCGATGGTGCCGTCTTCGAAGCTCAGGCTCACACCGTTCTCATCGGGCGCGATCGACTTGGCGCGCTTGCCGAGCGCAACGCATTCGGCAGGCACCATCTCTGCCAGAGCCGCCAGCAAGTCGGCGCGGTGGATGGTGAGCTGTGGCGCGCCATAGCGTTGCTCGGCCGAGTCGGCCATCTCGAGGCGCGACGTTTCCTCGCCCGTGTCGTAGGTCCGGCTGATGCGGTGCGAAGGGCGCGCCGCCGTCACGCGGGCAGCTTCGCCCACGCCGAGGCCGTCGAGGGCCCGCACAGCGTTGGGCGTCAGGTTGATGTCGGCGCCGACGCGGGCGAATTCCTTCGCCTGCTCGAACACGATGACGTCGTGCCCTGCACGGCGCAGTGCGATGGCAGCGACCAGGCCGCCGATGCCGGCGCCGACGATGCCGATGGTGTCGACGGTGCTGCTGGTGGATTGCTTCGTTGACATGTGCGTCTCCTCTTCTTGTTCTCGTTATTCGGCGACGATGTTGCGAGCCTTGATGATCTTGGCCCACACGGCCGTCTCATCACGCATCGCGGCGGCAAACTCGGCCGGCTTCATCGCTGCGGTGGTCATGCCCTGCGTCTGCAGGCGTTCGCGCGCTTGCGGCTCCGCCAGGATTTCGGCCGCGTCCTTCGCCAGTTGGTCGATGACCGCCTGCGGCGTGCCGGCAGGCGCCAGCAAGCCGTACCACGAAGTCACGTTCACGCCCTGGATTCCCTGCTCCGCCAGCGTCGGGATCTCCGGCGCGACAGGCGTGCGCTTGGCTTCGGTCACGCCGAGCGCGATCAGCTTTCCGCTCTTGATGAAGGGCAGCGTCGCGGGCAGGTTGCTGAACATCAGCGGCACCACGCCGCCGAGCACGTCATTGAGCGCAGGCCCCGTGCCCTTGTATGGCACGTGCAGCAGGTCAACACCGGCTTGCTGCTTGAACAGCTCGCCCGCGAGATGCAGGCCGCTGCCCACGCCAGGCGATGCGTACGACAGCGTGTTCGGCTTGGCTTTCGCCATCGCAACGAGATCCTTCGCGCTCTTGATGCCCGAGGCCGGCGAAGCCACCAGCACGTTCGGCGCCTTCGCGAGCATCGTGATGGGCGCAAAGTCCTTTTCGATGTTGAACGGGAAGTTCGGCATCAGCGTCGGGTTGATCGTGAGATTGCCCGCGGGCACCACCAGCAGCGTGTGCCCATCGGCCTTGGCGCGCTTGACCTTGTCCATGCCGATGTTGCCGGCAGCGCCCGCATCGTTCTCCACCACCGCTGCCTGCCCGTAGCGCTTGCCGAGCCCTTCGGAAAGCATCCGCGCCAGCGTGTCGACCGGCCCGCCGGGCGGGAACGGCGAAATGATGGTGAAGCGATTGCTTCCAAGCTGCTTCTGCGCATCGGTCTGTGCATGGGCCGACATCACGGCGGCGATGGAAAGGAGCGCCGTGCCGAAAACACGGACGAGCGAAACGCGGCGATTCATATTCAGTGTGTTCATTTCTTTTCAGTGAGGAACTTGCCCTGCGGGCCTTCGACGTTCTTTTGGCGACGCGTGTTGCCATCGAGTCCGCCATCGACGGCCCATTCGGCGAACACGGTCGGGCCCGGTTCGAATTCGCGCGGCTGCCACTCGGCGGTGAGCTGGTCTTCATCGGCGTAGTACTCGATCAAGCCCCCAGCCGGGTTCTTGAAGTACCAGAAGTACGCGGAGGAAACCGGATGCCGCCCCGGGCCCAACTGCGTTTCCCACCCTTTGCGCGAGAAGTGCAGACCACCGCCGAACACTTCGTGGATGTCGCGCACGGTGAAAGCCACGTGATTGATCCCGCGCTTGCCCGACGGCAACTGCAGCAGGAAGAGATCGTGATGACCGCCGCTCGGTGCGCAGCGCATGAACGACCCACGATTGGGATAGCTGTCGGAAGCGACGAAGCCGAAGCGATCGCCATAGAACGCGCTCGTCGCCTGCACGTCGCTGACGAAGAACACCACGTGTCCAACTTCAATCGGCATGCCGCGCTCATACACCGGCGCAGCCTGATTCACACGTGGCTTCGCATTCCAGGTGTTCATCGCGCCGCAGTCGATATCGACCGCGTGCTTGCGGCTGACCTGCAGGCGCACCGCGAGCCCGTTCGGATCGGTGCAGCCAATGCGCCGCGCGCCTTCGACCATGCCGTCGACGAAGCCTTCATCTTTGGCGATCGCTGCAGCGTAGCGGTCGAGATCGGCGTCGCTCTCGACACCCCAGACCACTTCACGCACCGTCGGCCCCTCTTCAATCGCAGGTGGCAGCCCAGCCTTGTCCAACGCCGCAACGATAACGCGGCACCCATTAAGGCATTCAAAGACAAGTTCATCCATCGCCTCCGACTTGAGACTCAGCCCCCAGTCCAGAAAAAACGTGCGGCACGTAGCGAGGTCATCCGCCCCATAAGTAATCTGATCAATACCCAAAACACTCATCTCAGTCTCCATTCGAATTCCAGAAATACCGCGGAACCGGCTCTGCCGGGCCGCTGGTATTGCCCCCTTGAGGGGGTGGGCGGCCACACGAAGTGGGCAAGCCTGGGGGTGTTCATAGACCCCGCGGAACCGGCTTCGCCGGGCCGCTGGTATTGCCCCCTTGAGGGGGTGGGCGGCCACACGAAGTGGGCAAGCCTGGGGGTGTTCATAGGTCACTCCATGGCAGGGGTTGTTCGTTCGTGCCCCAGTACATGCTCTTCTGCTCCATGTACTGGAAGATGCCTTCGCGGCCCTTCTCGCGGCCCAGGCCGCTGTCGCGCCAGCCGCCGAATGGCGTCGACACCGAGAACTGCTTGTACGTGTTGACCCATACCGTCCCGGCCTGCACCGCGCGCCCCAGGCGCCATGCGCGCTTGAAGTCGCGGCTCCACACCCCTGCGGCCAGCGCATAGATGCTGTCGTTGGCCTGCGCGATCAGCTCTTCTTCGTTGTCGAAGGGCATCGCGACGAGCACCGGCCCGAAGATTTCTTCCTGGCTGATTCGCGCGCTGTTGGTGAGCCCTTCGAGGATGGTCGGCGTGTAGAAGTAGCCCTTGTCCAGGCCGTTGCCATGCGGACGCACGCCGCCGGTCCGAATGCGGCCGCCTTCGTGCACGCCCAGCTCCACGTAGCGTTCGATGCCTTCGCGATGACGCGCCGTGATCAGCGGGCCCATCTGTGTGCGCTCCGAAGCCGGATCGCCGACACGCAATGCGTTTGCGCCTTCTGCCAACCGCGTCAAGAACTCGTCGTAGATCGAGCGCGCAACAAACAGACGCGAGCCCGCGATGCACGATTCGCCCGACGAACTGAAGATGCCGTAGAGCACGCCGTTGACCGCATGGTCGAGGTCTGCATCTTCCAGCACCATCGTCGGCGACTTGCCGCCGAGTTCGAGCGACACCGGCATCATCTTGTCCGCGGCAATGTGCGCGATGTGCTTGCCGGTCGACGTGCCGCCCGTGAACGACACGCGCTTGACCAGCGGATGCTTGGTGATCGCATCGCCGATGACCGAACCTTTGCCCGGCAGCACGCTGACGATGCCCTTCGGCACGCCGGCTTCTTCGCAGATGCGTGCGAGTTCGAGCGCCATGAGCGGCGTGACTTCCGCGGGCTTGACGACCACTGCATTGCCTGCCGCCAGAGCAGGCGCGAGCTTCTGCGCTTCGCTCGCGATGGGTGAATTCCACGGCGTGATGGCTGCAACGACGCCCATCGGCTCATGCACGCTCATCGTCACGAAGGCGCCGCGCGAAGGCGTGATGACTTCTTCGAGCGTCTCCAGCGCGGCGGCGAAAAACTGGAAGGTACCCGCGGCGCTCGCCACCAGCGCGCGCGTCTCGCTGATGGGCTTGCCGTTGTCCAGGCGCTGCTTCTGCGCCAGGCTCTCGGCCTGTTCCCGGATCAGATGGGCGACGCGATGCAGCACTGTGGCGCGTTCGTGCGGCAGCTTCTGCGCCCACCCGCTGGTGCGGAAGGCATGGTCGGCGCGCTGGATCGCTTCCTCGACATCGGCGAGGCTTGCGGCCCGCAGGCGTGCGATCGGCTCGCCGGTCGCCGGATAGAGGCTCTCATAGGTCTCGCCGCCGCCCAGGCGCCATTCGCCAGCGATGTTGAGGGGGAGCAGTTCAGAAGGAATCATGGGGGTCTCGTTTCAGATCGAGAGGGAGGCGACGCGGTTGCGTAGCGCGCGCACCGCGCTGTACACCGTCAATGCGGATGTCTTGGGGTTGGCCGCCAGCGCCTTATTGCGCATCGTCAGCTCGAAGCTGCCGAACGCGCCGGTCGCCTCGACCGTGTGCACGTTTTCGACGATCGATGGATCGGCGATGAGGCGCACGTGCGTGCGGTCAAGACCGAGGCCCGCCAGTGACAGCGTCGCGGCCACATTGGCGTTCTTCGGATAAAGCGTCGCAGCCTCGCGGGCGCTGCCTTCAAAGATCACCGCTTCGCCCTTCAGCGCGGCGAGGTCGCGGCCCTGCTCTGCGGGCGTTCCCTTCCACGCATGGGGCGGCTTGCGGCCGGTGTAGTGCACGTTGTCGAGTCCGCCGATGCGAGCCGCTGCAAGCGCGTCGATGGCACCAATCGCGCCTGCGATCAGCTGCACCTGCGTCTTGCCGGCGGTTGCCGCGGCTTCGAGTTGCTCCGCCAACCCCGGCGCCGACAAGGCGCCCACCGAGGCCACGATGCATGGCGTGCCGCGTTGCAGTGCCGGGAGAACATGCGCTTCAATCGCCGCGTGGCCTGCAGCTTCGATCACGAGGTCGACGCCAACCACAGGCACCGAAGACACGACCTGCGCGCCGGGCGCCAGGCGCTCTGCAATGGCACGCGTTGCCTCCAATCCATCCGCCGGAACGACGATCGCAGCCACCGAGATGTCGCCATCTTCGCGCAGTAATTCGAGCGCGGCAGTGCCGATGGCGCCACAGCCGATGAGTGCGATACGAAGCACGGACATGCTCATGGCCTCTCTCACTTGCCCAGCACGCCGAGCGCGGGGATCTGAGTGATCTTGTTGGTCGGCGGGCCCGCGAACGCACTCTTGAAGCCGCCAATGGACAGCATGTCGATCTCCAGCAGGAAGGGTCCGTCGGTCGACAGCGCTTCGTCCAGTCGCGCCGCGAGGTCGTTCAGGCTCTGCACGCGGGCATGCGGCAGCGCGAGCGACTTGCACAGCAGGTCGTAGTCAGGCGTGTGCAGTTCGGCGTAGCAGCGGCGCCCGCCGTACTGCACGTCCTGAATGTTCTTGATGACGCCGTAGCTCTTGTCGTTCATGAGCACGATCACCATCGGAGCCTTCTCCTGCACCATGCAGGCGAGTTCGCCCAGGTTGAGGATGAAACCCCCGTCGCCGGCCAGGCAGAAGGTCTTGCGGCCCGAGCCTGTCACCGCAGCGCCGATGGCCGCACCGATCGCCATCGGCATGCCCTGCCCGATGCCGCCGCCCGTGGCGTGCACGCCGGCGCTGGGTTCGAACACGCGCAGCTCGCGATTGCCCCAGGTGCTGTTGGACACAGTCACGTCGCGCACCCAGTTGAACTTGCGGCCGGCCACGGCTTGCAGCTGGCGCACGAGTTCGGCGTAAGGGCCGAGGCCGTCACGCAGAGTGGCCACTGCCAGGTCATGGGCGGCGCGCAGATCGCTCAGCAGCTTCGGATCGGCCTTGTACTTGATCGCTTCGAGGCGGTCGGCCAACCCATCGAGGGCCAACGCCGAGTCGCCGCAAACGAACGCGTCGGTGGCGTAGCAGCGGCCTTCGGCTGCGGCGTCGGCGTCGATGCGGTAAAGCGGGCGCGGCAGCTTCAGTTCGTACTTGAGCGTCTCGTTGCCGCGCAGGCGCGAGCCCACCACAAGCATCGCGTCGCAGGTCTGGTAGAGCTCCTCGACCGGCTTCTGGATGTTGTAGGCGCCGAGCGAGCCGGCATCGTCCTCGGGCACGATGCCGCGGCCTTGCGTGGTGGTGACGACGCCGAAGCCGAGCTTCTGCAGGCGCTTGATCGCCGCACCGGCATTGCGTGCGCCGCCGCCGACCCACAGCATCGGGCGCTTGGCCTTGGCAAGGCTGGCGGCCAGCGCATCGAGACCTGCCTTCGAAGGCACGGCGGCATCGATGGGCAGCGGCGACAGATCCGCAGGCATCGTGATGAGCGCCGACTGGATGTCGATCGGGATCTCGATGCTCACCGGACCTGTCGGCGCGGTCATCGCGACCTGCACCGCGCGCTTGAGCGTGCCGAGCACGGTCTCGACGCTGCGCACGCGAAAGGCGGCCTTGGAGATGGCTTTCAGCATCGTGAGCTGATCGGGCGCCTCGTGGATGTACGACATGCCCTTGTCGATATAGGGCGTCTCGATCTGGCCCGTGATGTGCAACAGCGGCGCACCCGCCGTCAGCGCCTCGACCATGCTGCCCGCGATATTGCCCGCTGCCGGCCCGGTGCTGGTCACACACACCCCCAGGCTGGCGGTGGAGCGTGCATAGGCATCGGCCATGTTGCCCGCACCCGCCTCGCCGCGCGCCGAAATGAAGCGGATGGCACCGCGCTGCGCGAACGCGTCCAGGATCGGCATGTTGTGGATCGAGATCACACCGAATGCAGCCTTCACGCCGCACTGTTCGAGAAAGGCCGCGACGACAGCGCCGACGGTCACGGTGTTGGTGGGGTTATGCATGGCGGGAATGGCCTCCGGAGATGTCGATGTGGGCACCCGTCGTGTACGAAGCGAGTGGCGAAGCGAGGAAGAGAATGGCGCGCGCGGCTTCGACGGGAAGTCCGAGACGGCCGAGGGGAATGTGTTTGCTCTGCGCGAGCTGGCTGCTCCAGGCGGACCAGTCGAGCGATTTGTCTTCGCGCGCCTCGAAGCGGCGGCGCCATTGGCCGGACTCGACCAGCCCGATGAGGATGCCGTTGACGCGCACACCTTGCGGTGCGAACTCCGTGGCCATGGAGCGCACGAGGTTGAGCAGGCCGGCACGTGCGGCCGACGTCGCCACCATGTGCGGCTCGGGTTGGCGCGCGAGCAGCGAATTGGCACAGACGATGGCCGCGTCTCCGAGCACCACGCGCTGCGCCGCAAGCTGCGGCAGGAAGGCGCGCGTGGGATGGATGACCGAGAAGAACTTCAAGTTCAGCTCTTCGGTCCAGGCCTTGTCTTCGGTGTCGGCAAAGGTCGACACGCGACCTTGGCCGGCGTTGTTGATGAGCATCGAGGCCGGCCCGAGCGCAGCTTCGCTCTCGGCGGCGAAGCTCTTCACGGCTGCTGGGTCGAGCACGTCGCAGACGCGCGCGAAGAGCTTGGCATGCGGACGCCTGGCTTGCAAGCCTGCCACGGCGGCATCGAGCCGTTCGGCATTGCGGCCGCACAGCGCCACGGCTGCGCCGCAATCCAGCAGCTGCTCCACCGTCGCGAGGCCAATGCCCGAGGAGCCGCCCGTGACCACGGCCACGCGGCCCGCCAGTGCGTCGGACGAGAAGAACGAGGTGGAAATCGCGGGCGTCGTCATGACTGTCATCCCCTGCGCTTCAGGCACGCTTGCCGCCGTGCAGCGGAACCACCTTGGAGGCGGGCGAGTAGTTCAGCAAGCTGGAGATGCCGTCCGCCGTCTCGCGCACCCGCCGCACCATCTCTTCCATGCGGACTTCCTCGATGTGGCCCGAGGTGATGGTGGCACCCAGCGCAGCCACGATATGGCCGCTGTGGTCGCGCACCGGCGCTGCGATGGTGGAGATGTTCGATTCGAAGAAGCCTTCGCTCAGCACGTAGCCGCGCTCGCGGTCGCTCTGGACCATCTCGAACAACTCGTCGACGGTCTTGGGCGTGCTCGGCGAGAAGGTTTCGAGCTTGCCTTCCGGGTACAGCGCGCGCAACTGCACGAGGCTCAGGTCTTCGAGCAGGATGCGGCCGAGCACCGTCGCATGCGCTGGCAGGCGTGTGCCGACGGTGACCGAGCTGGCAAAAGGCGTGGGCGGCGCGACCTTCGCGACATAGACGATGGAGCGGCCGTCGCGCACCACCAGGTTGCAAGGCGTGCGCAGCTCTTCGCACAGGCGCTGCAACAGCGGCGTGCCGAGTTGCGTCAGCTCCAGTGAAGCCAGATATTCGAAGCCCAGGCGCAGCACGGCAAGGCCCAGGCGGTAGTCGCGGCCGCCTTCGGTGCGCTCCAGGAATCCCATGCTCTCCAGGGTCGTCAGCAGACGAAACACCGTCGAGCGCGGCAGCTCGAAGCGGCGCGCCAGTTCGGGCGCTGACAGCGTGCGGTTCTCGCGGCTGAATTCGCACAGCACGCGCAGCCCACGCTCCAGTGCCGGAACGTTGTAGCGGTCCGCGCCCTCTTCGATCACTTCATTGCCAGGGGTGGTCATGTCTCTGCTTCCCGTTGTTTGTTGCTTGTTGCTTGTTGTTGATTGCTTGTGGATCGACGTCGATTCAGACCGACAGCACGTCGCGCAGCATTGCGGCGACGGTCGCGGGCTGTTCGACATAGCTTGCGTGTCCGGCACCTGCGATCAGTTCGAGCGCAACCCCGCACTGGCGCGCAACGTCTTCGCATGCAGCGGGCGTGGTGACGACGTCGAGCGCGCCGCAAGCCACGCGCACCGGCATCGCGGGTGGCAGATCGGCCAGCAAGTCGCCGCCGCACAGCAGCTCGACCGCTTGCCGGTAGCCGTGGTCATTGAGACGCGCCATGTTCCAGCGGACCCACTGCCGCGCGAGTTCGCTGGCGTTTTCAGAAACGAGGCGCCCCGAACGCTGCGCCGCCATGCCGGCGATGCCGAGCTTTGCGAGCGTGTCGAGTCGCTCCGTGTGAACGCGCTGACGGGCATCGGCGCGCGCCGGCGCTCCATATCCGGCAGCCGGGCTGATGAGAACGAGCCGATCGATGCGAGAGGCCATCGGCGAATCCGCACGCGCTGCCGAAGCAGCCGTCAGCGCACCCAGCGAATGCCCCACCAGCACGCAGGAATCGATCTCCAGCGCATCCAGCAATGCATGCAGGCGCCGTGCATAGTCCGCCGCCGTCGGCACGAGAGCATCCACCGGCGTCGATTCCCCGTACCCCGGTGCGTCCCACGCAATCAGGCGCGCACGCGGCTCCAACAGCATCGCCGTATCGAGCCAGGATGCCGCACCCGACCCAATGCCATGCAGACAAACGACGACCGGCCCCCGACCGCTCTCGCGCACAGAAACAACGCCGCCGCTCACCACCACATTCCGCGCCGGAAACCGCGCATCCAGCCGCGCAACTTCGGTCAATGGCAAGCTCTGCATCACAGTGGCGGATTCGATGTTCATAAGGGTGTTGTTCCAGAAATACCGCGGAACCGGCTCTGCCGGGCCGCCGGTATTGCCCCCGGCGAGGGGGTAGGCGGCCACACGAAGTGGGCAAGCCTGGGGGAGTGCTCAACCTATCTTTTGATTTTTGCGAGGGGGTGGTCGGCTGGGTATGTCGGCGTGACAGGCTTCTTCGCACCAAGCATCACGCACATCAGCGCATCCTCGTCGCCGATGTTGATCTCCTCGCGATAAACGCCAGGCGGAACCGAGATCAGGTCACGGTCGGTCATGATGGTTTCGAAGCGCTCGCCATCCTTCTCGATGACCACCTTGAGCTTGCCGCGGATGAGGAAGAACACCTCTTCCACATCGGTGTGCAAATGCGGCGGGCCTTCATGGCCGGCCGGGATCACCATGGTCGAGAAGGTGAAGTTCTCGGCCGGCACGGTGTTCATGTCAGCGGCGACGCCGGTACCGCCGGTGCCCACGTAGCGCATCTGCGCGCGGCGGAACTTGGGGTCCAGGTCGGCCTGGAACTTGAGAGCATCCCAGTCGTACTTGCGGGTCGAATAGCGCGCGATGCGGGTGTTCATCCACGCTTCGAGACTCGCGCCTTCGGGCTGCGCCCAGCTTGGCGCTTCATCGATGTTCTTTTGTTCGGACAGATCGCTCATGGGTTCTCCTTGGTCGAAAAATGGGTTCGAAAAAATCAATGCATCACGAAGCCGCCGTTGACGGCGAGCAACTGGCCGGTCACGAAGCGCGACAGGCCCGAGAGCGCAAACAGGACCGCCCCGCAGACGTCGACCGCCTGCTGTTCGCGCGGAATGGCGCGGCCTTCGAGGTATTTCTGGTGGCGCGCCATGGGCACGTATTCGGTCGCTTCGACGAGCGTGAGGCCGGGCGCCACGGCATTGACCGTGATGCCGTCGCCGCCCCACTCGCGCGACAGCGAACGCGTCATCGAAATGACGGCGCCCTTGCTGGACGCATAGGCCAGCAGGTTGGGCGCGCCCCACAGCGCGGTGTCAGACGCGAGATTGACGATCGCGCCACGGCCGCTCTTGGCGAGCGCAGGCTGGCAGGCGCGGCTCATGAGCCAGGTGCCGCGCACGTTGACGTTCATCACGCGGTCCCACATGTCGATTTCGAGGGCATGCGCGTCGCGGCCGCCCGAGTTGGTAATGGCGGCGTTGTTGACCAGTCCATCGAGCCCGCCGAGCAGCCGGGCGGCTTCGGCGCCGCCCTTTTCGATCGAAGCCGGGTAGGACAGGTCGATCGCGAGCGCGTGCGCCGTGAAGCCGGCCTCGCGCATGGCGTGCGCCTCGGTCTCGGCGAGGTCCGACAGGATGTCGGCCAGCACGACGCTCGCGCCGGATTTCGCGATGCACTTCGCAAAGGCCAGTCCCAGTCCGCGGGCGGCGCCGGTCACGAGCACGCGGCGGCCGGCGAGCAGATTGGCGGGCAGTTCGGCAAGCAGCGCCTGCAGGCTGGCGGGGTCGGCGGTGGTGTTCACTGAAGTCATGGCATCGTTTCCGGTGTCAGTCGGCCTGAATGCCCAGTTCCTTGATGATCCGGCCGAAGCGCTCGAAGTCCGCAGCATTGGTCTTGGCGAGCACGTCCGGCGAACCGCCCAGCGGGACCGCGCCCAGCGTCGCCATGCGCGATGCGACGTCCGGCATCTTCAGGATTTCGTTGAAGTGGGCATTGAGCATCTTCACGGTCTCCGGCTGCATGCCCTTGGGTCCGAAGAGGCCGTGCCACGCCGTCACTTCAACGCCCTTGACACCCAGTTCCTGGAAAGTCGGCACGTTGGGCGCGAGCGGCGAGCGCTTCTGGTCTGCGACCGCAAGCACCACCATCTTGCCGTTCGGCAGGTAGGGCTCGACCGGGCCGAGCGTGATGTAGGTCAGCGGCACGTGGCCGCCAAGCACGTCGTTGACGGCCGGCGCGACGCCGCGATACGGCACGTGGCGAATGTCCGTGCCGGTCGCCTTGTTGACCATCTCGCCCAGGATGTGCATGGGCGATCCGCTGCCCGGGCTCGCGAAGGTCAACGGCTGCGCCTTGGCGGCGACCGCAACGTCCTTGAAGTTCTTGATGCCCGAGGCGGAACTCGCGACGAGTGCGAGCGGCAAGGTGCCGGTCTCGATGATTGGCGTGAAGCCGTTCAGCACGTCATAACCGGCCGAACCGTTGGTCTTGAGCACCAGTTGGGCGATTGAGAAGGTGCTCGGCGCCAGCAGCAAGGTGTAGCCGTCGGCAGGCGCCTTGGAGACGTAGTTGCTGCCGATGACGCCACTCGCGCCCGGGCGGTTGTCGACCACCACCGGCTGGCCGATGCGTGTGGAGAGCTTTTCAGCGAAGAGGCGGGCCAGCGCGTCGGTATCGCCGCCGGCCGGATAGGCCACGACGATCGTCACAGGCTTGCTCGGAAAGGCTTGCGCCCATGCGGGGCCTGCGCAAACGGCGCTAGCGAGAGACAGGGCAAGAGCGAGGGCTTGGCGGCGAGTCTGCTTCATCATGGTGGTTGCGATCCGTGCAAGGGTGGAATCGAGGTTCGGCGTTTTGGCTGGTTCGTTTCACTAATTAAACACTGGTTTATTAATGGAACGATCTACGAAGAATATTCGCAAACTTGTCATGAAAGATAGGTACAAACCCTAGTCTTTTGTAAGCACGCTCCGTACGACTTCAGTACTCCTTCAGTGAGCGGCACCGGGGCGCTCAACACCCACCACGCTGAACAGCGCCTGACTCCAACGCCCGGGACATACCCCGACGCCGCGGACGGCCGTTCGACAGCTTCGCTCCCTACGATGAGGACACCCGCACTCGCGGCCCTGGCCATCACCTGGAGACGCACCATGACCACTGCCACCCTTGCCCCCGGCCAAACGGCGCCGCCGCGAAGCACCTCCAAGCTCGGCGCCGTGCTGCGCGTGACGAGCGGTAATTTCCTCGAGCAGTTCGACTTCTTTCTCTTCGGCTTCTACGCGACCTACATCTCGAAGGCCTTCTTTCCCGCGAGCAGCGATTTCGCCTCGTTGATGCTGACCTTCGCGGTGTTCGGCGCAGGCTTCCTGATGCGTCCGCTGGGCGCGATCGTGCTCGGTGCCTATATCGATGAAGTGGGTCGGCGCAAGGGCCTGATCGTGACGCTCGGAATCATGGCGAGCGGCACCGTACTGATCGCTTTCGTGCCGGGCTACGCAAGCATCGGCGTCATTGCACCGTTGCTCGTGCTGCTGGGCCGTCTGCTGCAGGGCTTCTCGGCGGGCGCCGAGCTGGGTGGCGTGTCGGTCTATCTGTCGGAGATGGCGACGCCCGGGCACAAGGGCTTCTACACCTCTTGGCAATCGGCGAGCCAGCAAGTCGCGATCGTGCTCGCCGCTGCGCTCGGCTTCGCACTCAACGAGATGCTCGACCCGGCCGCGCTCGCAGCCTGGGGATGGCGCATTCCGTTCTTCGTCGGCTGCATGATCATTCCGTGCATCTTCGTTCTGCGTCGCTCGCTGCAGGAGACCGAAGCCTTCCAGGCGCGCAAGCACCATCCGACCACGCGCGAGGTGTTCCAGTCGATGGCGCGCAACTGGCGCATCGTGCTTGCCGGCATGCTGCTGGTCGCGATGACCACCACGACCTTCTACCTGATCACCGTCTACACGCCGACTTTTGGCAAGACCGTGCTGCACCTGAGCGCGCGAGACAGCCTGATCGTCACGCTGCTGGTGGCCATGACCAACTTCATCTGGCTTCCGATAGGCGGTGCGATCTCGGACCGCATCGGCCGCAAGCCCATGCTGTTGGCCGTGACGATCCTCGCCATCGTGACCGCATATCCGGCCATGCACTGGCTCGCGGCGGCGCCGAGCTTCGGCCGCATGCTCGACGTGCTGCTGTGGTTCTCGTTCCTGTTCGGCATGTACAACGGCGCCATGGTCGTGGCGCTGACCGAAGTGATGCCGGTCGAAGTGCGCGTCGTCGGCTTCTCGCTGGCCTACAGTCTTGCGACCGCAGTGTTCGGCGGCTTCACGCCGGCGATCTCGACTTGGCTGATCGAGACTACCGGCGACAAGGCCGCGCCAGCCTACTGGCTGAGCGTGGCAGCGGTCTGCGGACTGGGCGCCACCCTGGCGCTCTATCGCAAGGGCCGCCAGCCCGCAGTGGCATAGCCGGCGTCAGCGCCCCCAGCGCAGGACCAGCGCGTCGAGGCGGCGCGCAGTCTCGATCAAGAGCGACCGGCTCGCAGGATGGATCGCAGGGAACGGATGGCGCGGCGCCTCGCAGGCGATCACGCCGCCTTCCTTCATCAGCGACTTGGCCGCGAGAAGGCCGCACTGCCGGTTTTCGAGGTTGATGAGCGGCAGCCACCGCTCGTATGCGGCAATGGCTTCGTCACGCCGACCCGCGCGATAGGCATCGAGGATCGGGCGAATGCCGTCGGGAAAGCCGCCGCCGGTCATCGAACCGGTCGCACCCGCTTCCAGGTCGGGCAGCAGCGTGATGGCTTCTTCGCCGTCCCACGGTCCTTCGATCGCATCGCCACCGAGGCGGATCAGTTCGCGCAGCTTGGCCGCGGCGCCTGCCGTTTCGATCTTGAAGTACGCCACATGTTCGATCTCCCTGGCCATGCGCGCGAGGAAAGCGGCCGACAACGGCGTGCCGGCGGCAGGAGCGTCCTGGATCATGATCGGGATGCCCACCGCGTCCGACAGTTGCGCATAGAACTCGTGGACCTGCGGCTCGGAGACGCGAAAGGTGGCGCCGTGATAGGGCGGCATCACCATCAGCATCGCGGCCCCCATGTCCTGCGCACGGCGGCTGCGTTCGGCGCAGACCTTGGTGCTGAAATGGGTGGTGGTGACGATCACCGGAACGCGGCCGGCGACGTGTTCGAGGATCGTGCGCGTGAGCACCTCGCGTTCATCGTCGGACAGCAAGAACTGCTCTGAAAAATTAGCCAGGATGCACAGCCCTTCGGAGCCGGCGTCGATCATGAAATCGATGCAGCGCTTCTGGCTGGCGATGTCGAGATTGCCTTGCTCGTCGAAGGTGGTCGGCACCACCGGAAAAAGGCCCTGGTAGCGAGCTGTCGTGGCCGAGGTTCTAGAGGTCGTGGAGGTTGCGGTCATGTCGTGCTTTCAGATGAATGGGTCGTGAGGAATCGTGAGCGCCCTGCCCTCATGTCCAGCCTCCGTCGACGATGAAATCCTGCGCGGTACACATTGCGCTCTCGTCCGCGACGAGAAAAAGCGCCATGCTGGCGATGTGATCGGCCATGAGCGGCTTGTCGATGCACTGGCCGCGCGCGATGTCGACGCGTGCCTGGTCGTCCACCCACATGCGCAGTTGCTTGTCGGTCATGACCCAACCCGGCACCAGTGTGTTGACGCGGATGTTGAATGCGCCGAGATCCCGCGCCAGGCTGCGCGTCAGCCCTTGCACCGCTGCCTTGGAGGTGGTGTAGACCGGCATTCCGCCCTGCTTGAGCTTCCAGCTGATCGAGCCGAAATTCACGATCGATCCGCCGCCTGCCGCGCGCATGTCGTCCATCACATTGCGTGCCGCAAAGAACTGGTGCTTGAGGTTCACGCCGACGCCGGCGTCCCACGACTCCGGCGTGGTGTCCTCGATGCGGTGGCGGCGATCGTTGGCGGCATTGTTCAGCAGCCCGGTGATGGGGCCGAAGCGCTGGCGTACCGACGCAATGGCGGCCTCGAGCGCCGCGATGTCGGTCAGGTCCGCCGCGACGAACAACGGCGGATGGCGCGCGCCGGCGAGCGTTTGCGCCAGCGTGGCTCCGGCGGAAGCATCGATGTCGATGAAGCCGACCTTCGCGCCTTGCGCGACGAAGCGTTCGACGAGGCAGGCACCGATGCCCGTGGCACCGCCGGTGATGAGGACGGTGCGATCGACCAGGCTGGGATATTGAGCAAAGGCAGTCATGGCGGGAGCAAGTGACGGCAGCGGGCGCCGTTCGGCAGCTCTCAAGTGGATGAGACGCGAATTATGTCGTCACCGCATGCGCGCCGGATCAAGGTTTGCCAGCGGTGGGAGACGCGTTCGAGTTGTGCATCGGCTGCTGGGCAGCCGGTGACGACGAAGCGGGCTCGACCGGCTTTTCTTTCCAGATCAGCACCAGAACAATGCCGCCGACTATAAATATGGCCAGCAGCACTGCCATCAGTCGGAAGGGGCGCTTTGGTGTCGTGTCATTCTGTGTGGCCATTGGATGACTCCGCTCGGAAGATGTCATCCAACGCTAGGGCGTGACCGGGATTGCCGATGTCAGACGGCGACCCTGCCGGATGCGGCTGAAAAGCCATCCCGCGGCAGAATCGCGGAATGAGCACCACCCTCCCCGCGGCCGTGGTTTCGGCCTTCGCACCCACCGGCGCGCTGCGCGCCTCGATCAACCTCGGCAATCCCATCCTCGCGAACCGGGATGCCGCTACCGGAGAGCCGGTCGGCGTGTCGATTGATCTGGCCCATGAATTCGCACGGCGGCTCGGCGTTTCCGCGGAACTCGTCGTCTTCGAAAAGGCCGCCGCCTCGGTTGACGCGGTGCGCAACGAACAGGCGGACATCGGCTTCTTCGCGATCGACCCATTGCGCAGCGAAGGGATGCAGTTCACCGCGCCGTATGTGCTGATCGAAGGCAGCTACCTGGTCGCGGAGGCGTCGCCCGTCACGCGCAACGAGGAGGTGGACCGCGACACACACCGCATCGCCGTCGGCACAGGCAGCGCGTACGACCTCTTTCTGACGCGCGAGATCAAGCAGGCGCAGATCGTGCGCGTGCAAGGCGCCAAGGGAGTCACGGAAAGTCTTCATGCAGGCCAGGCCGATGTTGCCGCGGGCATCCGGCAAGTGCTCGAAACGGAAGCGGCACGTGTCGGAGGTCTTCGCCTGCTGCCCGGTCGGTTCATGGTGATCCAGCAGGCGATGGGGACGCCCGCTTCGCGCGGCGCCGAGGCCGGCGCGGCGCTCGCGGCGTTTGTTGAAGAGATGAAGGCCAGCGGATTCGTGGCCGAGGCGCTCGCGCGGCATCGCATCCAGGGCGCGAGCGTCGCGCCAGCCGGCCGAGGCGCCTAGAAACAGGTTTGGCCCGGCTACAACCCGAGCTCTGCCATCAGCCGTGAAGCCGGCCAGCGCTCCTTGCGCTCCGGCCATGCTTCGAGCAGTTCGACCATCTTTGCGTTGCGAGGCGCGTTCGACTTGTTCGAAGCGGCGAGCCGCACCACCTCGCCGCACAGCGCATCGATTTCCGTGCGGCGGCCCAGCGCCAGATCGTCCGCCATGCTCGAACGCGCCTTCGCATCGATGCGCAACATGCGGGCCGCGACGATGCGAAAAAGCGGTGTCGGCAGCCGCAGGATGCCCGGCAGCTTGGCCGCAGGGACAGCGGCCAACTGCGCCGGTTGAATGCCGGCCCTCGCGAGTTCGGCGAGCGCTTCATCCATCAGCGCGGCGAGGCAGCGGCGATAACCCCGCTGAAGCAACTCTTCGCGCAGAGGGAGCCCGGACAAGGCGTTGATCGGATTGTTCAGGTTGAGCAGCAGCTTGCCCCACTGGATCGGCAGGAGATTGGCGTGCAGATCGATCGGAACGCCGGCTTGCTCGAACACCGCAACCCAGCGTCGAAGCGCCAGGTCGTCCTTGGCAGCGAGCCGGCCCACGGTTCCGCGATGGAATTCGCCCGGTCCGATTTGCGCGACGTTGTAGGGCACCATCGCCGGCAGGATGTTGAGTGAAGGCGCAGCCTCCAATGCCACGGCCGCGTTCGAGATGCCGTTCTGCAGGGAAAGCACTGTGGTGTTCACCGGAAGCCGCGTGGCAAGTTCGGCCGCGGCGTCTGCGGTCGCGCCGCTTTTCACTGTCAGCAGCACCAGCCCCGGACGAATGCCGGGCGGTACCGCCTCGGCAAGCTGGATCATGTCCGGCGAGACGTGGCGGCTGGCGCCATCCAGATCCGTCAGCGTGATGCCGCGTGACGCCAGCGCGCCCAGCACCCGGGGGCGCCCAACCAATGCGACGCGCACGCCGGCTGCCGCCAAACTGCCCCCGATGAAACACCCGATGGTGCCGGCCCCCATCACGAGGACATCGACGGGCAGTTCGTCGCCCTTCATCCCTTCGCTTGCAGGCGTTCGGCGACCCAGGCTTGCACCGATTTGAGCGCCGCGGGCACGCCGGCCGCATCGGTGCCGCCGGCCATCGCCATGTCGGGTTTGCCGCCGCCTTTGCCGCCAACCTGTTGGGCGACAAAGTTGACCAGCTCGCCGGCCTTGACCTTGGCCATGGTGTCGGCCGTGACGCCGGCAGCGATCTGCACCTTGGAACCGTCGACCGCTGCGAGCACGATGGCCGCCGACTTGAGCTTGTCCTTGAGCTTGTCCATGGTGTCGCGCAGCGTCTTGGCGTCGGCGCCGTCGAGCTTTGCCGCAAGCACCTTGACGCCATTGACGTCGACAGCCTGCGCCAGGAGCTCGTCGCCCTTCGACGAAGCCAGCTTGCCTTTGAGCGAGCCCACTTCGCGCTCCAGCGCGCGCACCTGTTCGAGCACCTGTGCCAGACGCGCCTGCAGCTCCGAGGCGGGCGCTTTCAGCGTCGCCGCCGCACTGTGAACCGTGGATTCGAGCTGCTGCAGGTAGGCCAGCGCATTGGTACCGGTCACCGCTTCGATGCGCCGAACGCCGGCAGCCACGCCGCCTTCGCTCACGATCTTGAAGACACCGATGTCACCCGTGCGCGAAACGTGCGTGCCGCCGCAAAGCTCGCGGCTGCTGCCGATGTCGAGCACGCGAACGGTTTCGCCGTACTTCTCGCCGAAGAGCATCACGGCGCCGGTCTTCTGGGCCGACTCCATGTCCATCACGCGCGCCTGCGTGGCCTCGTTGGCGAGGATTTCAGCGTTCACGCGCCGTTCGATCTCGACGATCTGCTCGGCCGTCACGGGCGCGTTGTGCGCAAAGTCGAAGCGCGTCTTGTCGGCATCGACCAGCGAGCCCTTCTGCTGCACATGGCCGCCGAGCACTTCACGCAGTGCCTTGTGCATCAAGTGGGTGACGCTGTGATTGCGCATGGTGGCAGCACGGCGCTCGGTGTCGACGCGCGCCGTGACCTTGTCGCCGATCTTGAGCGTGCCCTGCGTCTGCGCGCCGTGGTGGCCGTAGACGTCCGCCTTGATCTTCTGGGTGTCGTCGACCCCGAACTGCACGCCCTCGGCGACGATCACGCCCTGGTCGCCCACCTGGCCGCCGCTCTCGGAATAGAAAGGCGTGGTGTCGAGCACGACGATGCCCGGCTGGCCTTCGTTCAGTTGCTGGACCGGTGCGCCTTCGAAGTACAAGGCGACGACGGTCGCCTTTTCTTCGAGATGCTCGTAGCCGGTGAAGGCATTGGCCGCGCCGCTGTAGTCGACGGCGCGCTCCATCTTGAACTTGCCCGCCGCGCGGCCGGCCGCCTTCTGCTTATCCATGGCGGCATTGAAGCCCGCCTCATCGACCGCCACGCCGCGTTCGCGGCACACGTCGGCCGAAAGATCGAGCGGAAAGCCGTAGGTGTCGTGCAGCTTGAACGCTACTTCGCCCGGCAGAACCTTGGCGTTGTCCGCCAAGGCCGCGTCGAGGATTTCCATGCCGTTGGCGAGCGTCTCGAAGAAGCGCTCTTCCTCGGCCTTCAGGGTGTCTGTGATGCGCGTTTCGTCCGCGCGCAGCTTGGGATAGGCATCGCCCATCAGCGCGACCAGATCCGGCACCAGCTTGTGGAAGAAAGGCTTCTTCTGGCCGAGCTTGTAGCCGTGGCGAATGGCACGGCGAACGATGCGGCGCTGCACGTAGCCCCGCCCTTCGTTCGACGGAATCACGCCGTCCGCCACCAGGAAAGCAGTGGCGCGAATATGGTCGGCAATCACGCGCAAGCTCTTGTTGCCGAGGTCTTTTTCGCCGGTCTCGCGCGATGCGGCCTTGATGAGCGCATCGAACAGATCGATTTCGTAGTTGCTATGAACGTGCTGCAGGATCGCGGCGAGCCGTTCGAGCCCCATGCCGGTGTCGACGCAGGGCGCGGGCAGCGGGATGACGCTGCCGTCCGGCTGCATGTCGAACTGCATGAACACGTTGTTCCAGATCTCGATGTAGCGGTCGCCGTCTTCATCGGGGCTGCCGGGCGGGCCGCCTGCGATTCCGGGGCCGTGGTCGTAGAAGATCTCGCTGCACGGGCCGCAGGGGCCGGTGTCCGCCATCATCCAGAAGTTGTCGGACATATAGCGGCCGCCCTTGTTGTCGCCGATGCGCACGACGCGCTCGGGCGGCAGGCCGATGTCCTTGGTCCAGATGTCGTAGGCCTCGTCGTCTTCGATATAGACGGTGGCCCAGAGCTTCTCGGCCGGCAGCTTGTAGACCTGGGTGAGCAGCTCGAATGCCCATTTGAGCGACTCGCGCTTGAAGTAGTCGCCGAAGCTCCAGTTGCCCAGCATCTCGAAGAAGGTGTGATGCCGGGCGGTGTAGCCGACGTTCTCGAGGTCGTTGTGCTTGCCGCCGGCTCGGAGGCAGGCCTGGACGGATGCGGCGCGCACATAGGGGCGCTTGTCGCTGCCGAGGAACACGTCCTTGAACTGCACCATGCCGGAGTTGGTGAACATCAGGGTCGGATCGTTGCCCGGCACCAGCGAACTGGAAGGCACCACGGTGTGGCCCTTGGTCGCGAAGAAATCGAGGAACGACTTGCGGATGTCGGCGACGCTGAAGGTGGGCTGGCTCATCTTGAATTTGGCTTTTTGCTAAGGCGGCCGGTTGCGGGCAGCCCCTGCATCGAACCCACCTAACTGCTTGATCTGCTTGAACATTCGATTATAGGTTTGGGCATGAAATCGCCAGCGTGTGCGCGCAGGATCTCGACCGCTCTCTTGAACTGGAGCGTCTTGACCGCGCCGTCCAGTTCCGCGAAGCGTTCCGCCCCTAGCGCGGCACGCAGCGACGGGCCCACCTCCTCGAAGCAGGTCATGGCCGCGAAGTCCTGACTTTCCAGGGTGTCGGTCAGCCGCGCGAGTCCTTCCGGGTCGACTGGCGGTGCGTCCGTGACATCGGCTTCGTCGGGTCCGTCGACTTCGTCCGCTTCTGCCGACTCGAGATAGGGCCGCGCGGATGCATCGACCCTCCGCAGCGCAGCGCCCAAGTCGCGAAGCGCCTGCTCGGCCCGATCGGCGTCACCGGACTTCAACGCCGCCTCGCCCGCACTGGCCGATTGGCGCACGCGGTCGATGCCGATCAGCCCGGCGCTGCCCTGCAGCTTGTGCAGCCGCGCGGCCAACGCCTCCGCCTGGCCGGCCGGCAGCGCGATCGTCTCGCCCGCCAAGTCCCGGAACTCGCCCAGCAGGCCGCGCAAGACGCTGAGAAAAAGCGCCCGGTCACCGCCCAGGCGGCGAAAAGCATCCGCCGCATCGACGCCTTCGATCGCGGGCCAATCCGAGGGCAGTGGGGCCGCGACCGCCGTTGCTCGCGTCGCCGGTGCAGAAGCGGCATTGCCCCACCCTGCGCAACGACGCACCGTGCGCACCAAGGCGTCGACATCGAAGGGTTTGGTCACAAAGTCATTCATGCCGGCTTCCAGCACACGCTCTCTCTCCGCGATGAGCGCACTCGCCGTCAGCGCAATCACCGGCAGCGCATGCAGGCCGAGTTCGCCGCGAATCAGCCGCGTGGCCTCGTTGCCATCGAGGATCGGCATGTGGACGTCCATCAGCACCGCATCGAATCCGTGCGGCTCCATGCGCAGCCGCTCGACCGCCTCGCGACCGTCCGATGCAACGCCGATGCGAGCGCCTTCGCGTTCGAGGATGTGCTGGCATACCTCCAGGTTGACAGGACTGTCGTCCACGACGAGGATGCGCATTCCCGAAAGCCGCCGCTCTTGCAGGCCGCCGCCCGATGCAGCTGGCGCCATGGCGTCTTCACTCACGACGTCCAGCGGCAGGACCACCCAGAACGTGCTTCCACTTCCCGGCATGCTCTCCACGCCGAACTCGCCGCCCATCAGTTCGGTGAGTTGCTTGACGATCGACAAGCCGAGCCCCGTGCCGCCGAAGCGCCGTGTCGTCGATGTGTCGGCCTGCGTGAAAGGCATGAAGAGCCGGTCGAGAACCTCGGGCTCGATACCGATGCCTGTGTCCGTGACGGCAAGCCGCAGGCGCACTCGGTCCGGCACTCCGTCCTGCAATCCTTCTTGCACGCTCGCGGAAAGCCGCACCGTCCCCTTGGCGGTGAACTTGACGGCGTTGCTCAGCAGGTTGACGAGAATCTGCCGGATGCGCGTGACGTCGCCATGCAGGCATGCCGGCAGATCGGGTTCCCCATTCAGCTGCAGCGCGATCCCCTTGCTGGCGGCGCCCATCGTCGTCATGGCGATCACGTCTTCGAGCAGTCCGCGCAAGCCGAAGTCGGACTGGTCCAGCACCATCTCGCCGGCTTCGATCTTCGAGATGTCCAGGATGTCGTTGATGACGCCCAGCAGCGCATTGCCCGCGGTGTCGATCTTCTGCAGGAAATCGCGCTGCCGATCGTCCAGTTCAGTCTGCCGCAGCAGGTACGCCAATCCGATGACGGTGTTGAGCGGCGAGCGGATTTCATGGCTCATATTCGCCAGGAACTCGCTCTTCGCCTTGCTCGCCGACTCCGCCTGCGCGCTGCGCTCGTTCAGCGCCAGATTCAGTCGCTCCAATTGCTCCTGCGCCTCGCGCATGTCAGTGACATCCACGGCGACGGTAATGAAGCCCTGCACGACGCCTTGATCGTCACGGTCCGGCACGAAATGCAGCCAGTAGTGCAGGAGCGAGCCATCAGCCACCGTGCGCGTGCGCATCACGCGCTGGTCCTTTCCGGCAAGTGCCGAGCGCACATAGGGCTCGTTGATGCGGGAGATTTCCGGCCCGAGCAATTCGGTCCACGTCATGCCGATCATCTGCCTCGCCGTGTGCCCCATCCATCGCAGATGCGCACTGTTGGCGAAGGTACAGCGCAGGTCGCGCGTCCAGTAGGCGACGACACCAGGGATGTTGTCGGTCACGATGCGCATGAAGCGCTCGTTGTTGCGCACTCTTTCTTCGGCGGCCTTGCGCTGGGAGAGATCGGTCGCGATGGCGATGAAGCCGATCACCGTGCCGGCGGCATCCCGCAGCGGGCTCACGTTCAGATGCACAAGGACGCGGGTGCGGTCCTTGCGCACATAGGTCCACTCCCTCGGCTGTGCGCGGCCCGTGCCCGCTGCCGGCGCGAACACCTCGCACACTTCCAGCGGACGGCCCAGTTCGGTGGTGAGCGCAACGGAGCGTCCATGGATTTCGATCGCGTCATGGAAGCTGTTCATCTCCATGCGATCGACCACCTCGGCAGCCGAATAGCCCAGCAGTGCCTCCGCGGCGGGGTTGAACAGCGTCACCATGCCCTTGACGTCGGTTGCGATGATCGCGCTGGCCGCGCCTTCGAGGATCGCGCGCTCGCGCGTCGACAGCGCCACCAGCTGCGCGGTGCGTTCGAGCACCTGCTGTTCGAGCGTCGCATTGAGTTCGAGGATGTGCGCCTTGCTCGCCTTCTCGTGCGTGATGTCGCGCACCGTTTCGGCCGCGCCCACGACGTGGCCTCGCGCCGAGCGGATCGGCGCCGCCGCGACAGAGACCGCCACGGGGGAGCCGTCACGGTGGCGCCGGAAGGTCTCGAACGCGGCAACCGACTTGCCTTCCGCCATATGGCGCAGCAGCGTCTCTTCTTCTCCGACATGATCGGGCGGCAGCAGCAGCGCCTGTATGGGTTTGCCCAGGGCTTCCTCGATGCTGTAGCCGAAGATCTTGCTGGCGGCGGCGTTCCAGTCGGTGATCGTGCCGTCGAGGCGCAGCCCGATGACAGCGTCGTTCGAACTAGTCACGATGGCCGCGAGCCGTGACTGCTGCACGCCGGCGAGCGCGCTGCGGCGCCGGTTCAACTGCTCGATGAAAGACACGAGCGCCAGAAGCAGCGCCAGCATCGCGCCGATCAGGAAGACAGCCAAGGGACTGCGCAGGTTCAGTGCCGTGACGAACGGCGGTTGCGCGCTCACCTCCACCATCCACGTTCTGCCATAAAGCTGCAGCGGGAGCGCGCGCTTGAGCGCTTCGGGCTGCGCACCGATCCGCCCCGGCGACATGAAGAAGCGCTCGGGCGTGGCGCCGGGCGTCGCGTCGACCAAGGTCATCGCGAATTCGCCGTCCTGGTAGTCGAACCCCTTCAACACTTCATTGATCAGCAGCGGCGAGTAGACCCAGCCGATCACGTCATCCGGTCCTCCGCGCGCCGCGGCGGAACGGCGCTGGCGCTGCTGGAGCCTCCCAAGTTGCGCATCGGCGCGATAGACCGGCAGCAGCAGTGCGACCGAGCGCGCCACGCGAGGCGCATTCGGCGCCTGCACCAATGTGATCGGCGCGGTCAGCGTCATCTCGCCGGTCCGCATGGCGGCCTCCGCTGCCGCGCGCCGGTGCGGCTCGGACGCGATGTCGAGTCCGATTGCGGGACTCGATGCATCGAGAGGTTCGAGATACTGGATGACGAAGCGCTCGCCATCGTTCGTGCCCAACTGCCGGATCTGGAAATCGGGCTTGCCGTCGAGGCGCGCGGCGGCGACGAATGCAGCTTCCTGGGCGACGGGCACACGGCGGATGAATCCGAAGCCGCCCGAACCGGGAAATTCCCGCCCCAGGTCGCGCGAGGCTATGGACTGCGCAAAGCGCAGCCGGGCAATGCCGGTCTCGCCGCCCGCCGCAATGACGGCACCGCGCACACCCAGCAGGCCGGTCTCATAGGCATGCATGCGCGAACTCACCTGCTCGACGGCACGGCGCGAGAGCGCATCGAAGCGCTCCTGCGACAGTGTTTCGTTGTAGTTGGCCTGCCACAGCGCAGCGCCCCCTGCCCCGCAAAGGCCGACGACAAGCCAGATCAGCGATCGAGCGGAGTGGCGAAGGCCCACAGCGAGGCTCAGTCCGCCTCGGCGCCTGGCTCTGGCGCGGCCGCCGGCGCCTGCAAAGCGGCTTGTGCGCGCCCTGCGCTTGCCGCCGCTGCGAGCGCAGCGCCGGCTGCGGCCGCCAGCGCTTCGCCGGGGGCCGCACCTGCCGCGGAGAGCGCGCCTCGGGCAGCAGCGTCGAGGCATGCCGCGCCTGCACTGCAGGTCACATGCCGCGACACCGCGGAGCCCTGGTGGCTGATGTCCAGCACTTCCACCGCGCGCAGGACGCGGTTGGCGACGTGCAGCGCATCCTTGGCCGATGTATCGGGAAGAACCAGCGCGAATCGTTCGCGATCCAGCTTCATCGCGAAGTCGCCGGGACGGCGCACGCTGCGTCGCAATGCGTCGCCGATCGCGGCGAGACAAGCGTCCGCCGCCTTGCGGTCGTACAGGGCCTCGAAGGACTGGAAGAAATCGGCTTCGAACAGCACCAGCGCGATGTCCTTCCCGGCCTCTTCCGCGCGGGCGATCTCGCGTGCCATGGTCTCCGCAAAGGCACGCTCGTTGGGCAATCCCGTGAGCGCATCGACGCGCGAAAGACGGCGCAAGTCGTCTGAAAGCCGCTTCAGCTTGAGCTGCGTGTTTACGCGCGCGAGCACCTGCTGGGCGTTGAAAGGCTTGCGGATGAAATCGACGGCGCCCATTTCCAGGACGGCGACTTCGAGCGCCGATTCCTGGTGGCTGCTCACGAAGATCACGGGCACATCGGCGAGCGAAGGATCGGCCTTCAGGGCCTCGCAGACTTGAAGGCCGCTCATGTCGCCCATCTGCGCGTCCAGCAGGATCAGATCGGGCCGTGCCTGCTTGCTGAGCAACAGCGCATCGGTACCGCTGGTCGCGAACCGGACGGTCGTGTAATCCGAAAGTATCCGACTCAAAACCTGGATGACGGAAGGATCGTCATCGACGAGAAGCAAGCTCGCTTCGACAGGAAGTTTCTTCATCGCTGAATTCTGCCGCAACCTGCAAGCAGAGGTTACTTCGGTGCGTGCAAGGGTATGTCCCAAGCCGGTCAAAAGGCAACGAATTCATATGATGATCGGGCAACTCGCGCACCGCCCGGTGTGCGGGTATGCGCGGCGTTGTGATGCCCGTGGCCGGTACCGCGCAACCAGGCCCAGATCCGATACAACAGGAGACGGCAATGACTTTACGCTTTGGCATGGTGGCCGCGGCTGCGGCATTGGTTGCAACTTCCGCGCTCGCGGCCGGCCCTTCGGTCGTCAGCGGGCCTGGCGAGAACCCGGCGTGCTTCAAACCATGGGACGCGAACACGAAGTACTTCCAGTGGCCCGCCAAGAAAGGGCCGTATCGGATCGCCCTTGCGAACGGCTTCGTCGGCAACACCTGGCGCATCCAGATGATCAAGATGGCAAAGGCCTACGCGGCGACGCCGGAGATGAAATCGCAGATCAAGGAATTCAAGATCGTCTCGACCGGCACGGACGTGGCCGCACAGATCGCTGCGATCGACAACTTCATCAACTCGGGCTACGACGCCATCGTGACGATCGCGGTCAATCCAACGGCTTTCGCGCCAGTCATCAAGCGCGCCAACGCGGCGGGCGTTGTGGTCGTGCCTTTCGACAACGTGCTCGACAGCGATCAGGTCATGATGGTCAACGAAGACCAGCTCGCGATCGGCCAGCAATCCGGCGAATGGCTGGTAAAGAACATCCCGAGCAAGAGCGGCAAGCTGCTTGAAGTGCGCGGCGTGCCGGGCAATTCGGTGGACCGTGACCGCCACCTCGGGTTCCGCAAGGTGGTGGAGGCGCCCGGCAACAAGTTCGAGGTCGTCGAGGTGGTCGGCAACTGGGACGACGGCACCGCCCAGAAGGCTGTGGCGGATGCCGTGGCAGTCCACAAGAACTTCGACGGGATGTTCGTGCAGGGCGGATCGACCGGCGCGGTGCGCGCGCTGATCGACGCGAAGCACAAGATGATTCCGGTCGCTGGCGAGGCCGAGAACGGCTTCCGCAAGCTGTGCGTGGAGCACGCCAAGGAAGGCCTGCTCTGCGCCTCGCTCGGGCAGTCCCCGGGCCTGGTCGCTATTTCGATGAAGGCGGCTGTGGCAGCGCTGCAAGGCAAGGTGATGCCGCAGATGATCTCGGTGCCGATCCCGGTGGCGACGCATCCCGATTTCAAGGCCGGCCAGAACTACTTCCCCGACCTGACGGACAACTTCTTCACCACCAACGACTTCCCGCCTTGCGATGTGAACCTGAAGGCGACCGACATCATGTCCAAGGACGAGAAGAACAACTGATTCCGCCTTGGAACCGATCCTTCGCCTGATCGACGTCTCGAAGCGCTACGGCGGCGTGCGAGCGCTGGAGCACGCGAGTTTTTCCTGCGCGCCGGGGCGCATTCATGCGGTGCTCGGCGAAAACGGCGCGGGCAAGTCGACGCTGATCAAGATGATGGCGGGCGTGGTGCAGCCCGACGAAGGCCGCATCGTGCTCGAAGGCGTGGAGCGCCGTTTCGCGCATCCGCAAGAAGCGGTCTCGGCCGGCATCGCGTGCATCTTCCAGGAGCTGTCGTTGATGCCCGACCTGAGCGTGGCCGACAACATCTGCATCACCAACCCACCGCGGCGGCTCGGCCTCATCGACCGCGCCGCGCAACGGCGGATTGCCGAAGCGGCGCTGGCGCGTGCCGGGGCCGAGGACATTCATCCGCTCGCGCCGGTCGAGAGCCTGACCTTGTCGCGGCGGCAGATGGTGGAGATCTCGAAGGCGCTGGCTCGCGACCCGAAGATCCTGATCCTCGACGAAGCGACTTCAGCACTGACCGCGGCCGACGTCCGGCGCGTGTTCGCGCTGCTCAAGCGGCTGCGCAGCGAGGGACTGGCGATCGTCTATATCTCGCACCGCATGAACGAGATCACCGAGCTGGCGGACGATTGCTCGGTGTTTCGCAACGGCAGCCACGTCGCGACCTTCGAGGCCGGCACGCGCAGCAATGCCGAGACGATCGAGATGATGATCGGCCGGGACATCGAGCATGCGTTCCCGCCCAAACCGCCGCCGCGCGCCGTGACCGCCACCGGTGCCCCGGCGCTGGAAACACGCGGCCTTTCGTGGAGTTCGAAGCTGCACGACATCGACCTCGAGGTCTGGCCTGGCGAGATCGTCGGGCTCGGTGGGCTGGACGGCCAAGGCCAGCGCGAACTCTTTCTCGCGCTCTTCGGCGTGCTTCGCGGAGTGAGCGGTGAAGTCCTGCTCGACGGCAAGCCGGTTCGGGTGCGTGACCCGCGCCAAGCCAAAAGGCCGGAACTGGGCATGGCGCTGGTGCCGGAAGACCGCAAGACCGATGGGCTCATGCTGCCCATGTCGGTCAATGACAACCTGAGCCTTGCTGCGCTCGATCGGCTCAGCCGCGGCGGCGTGCTGCTGCCGGCGGAAGAAGACAAGGCCGTTTCGGGCATGGTGCGGCGCCTGTCGATCAAGGTGGCCGAGACGGGTGACGCCGTCGGCAATCTGTCCGGCGGCAACCAGCAGAAGGTGGTGATCGGCAAATGGCTGATCAACTCCCCGCGCATCCTGCTGCTGAGCGATCCGACCCGTGGCATCGACGTCGGCACGAAGCAGGAGATGTACGCGCTGATTCGCAATCTCGCCGATGAGGGCGCGGCGGTGGTGCTCTATTCGACCGACTACGCCGAGCTGATCGGCTGCTGCGATCGGGTCGCCGTGTTCTTCGACGGCCGCATCGTGCGTTGGCTGGCAGGTGCCGAGCTGACCGAACGGGCGCTGGTGTCGAGCGCCCT
This sequence comes from Variovorax sp. 05N34, assembly GCF_056397405.1. Lineage (NCBI taxonomy): Bacteria > Pseudomonadati > Pseudomonadota > Betaproteobacteria > Burkholderiales > Comamonadaceae > Variovorax > Variovorax sp. 05N34. Next base: position 381,618 of record NZ_JBFTNI010000004.1, on the reverse strand, counting down.
CAACCTCGAAACGGCGGCGGCATGATGCGTCCTGACTGGCACTTTCATCTGCGCGAACACCGCGCCACCTTCGCGACGATGGCGATGTTCGTCGTGATCTTTGCGCTGTACATCACCAAGCATCCGGTCGGCTGGAATGCGGCGGTCCTGACCACGGCGGCAAACAAGGGCGTGCTGCTCGCCATCGTCGCGATGGCGCAGACACTGCCGGTGCTCACCGCGGGCATCGATCTCTCGGTCGGAATGGTGTTCGTTCTTGCCAACTGCCTGGCGTCGCATCTCGTGATCGGGACGCCGCTGCAGGCGGGGATGGGCATCGTGGCGGTGCTGGCGAGCGGCGCGCTGTGCGGCTTCATCAACGGCGTCATCATCGTGTACGGGCGCTTGCAGCCGATCATCACGACGCTGGCCACCGGCATCGTGTACTTCGGGCTCGCGCTTGGCCTGCGCCCCGTGCCCGGCGGCGATGTGCAGGCCGACCTCGCCGATGCACTGACCGGCGCATTGCCGGGCGGTATCCCCACCATGCTGGTCGTGCTCGTGGGTGTCGTGTTGTTGATATGGGTGCCTTATCGGCACTCGGCCACTGGCCGCGCAGCCATGGCGATCGGATCGTCGGAGAACGCAAGCTACATGTCGGGCGTGGCGATCGGCCGCACGAAGATCATCACCTACACGCTCGCGAGCCTTCTGGCGGCCATCGGTGGGCTGCTGCTGACCTTCGTGACCTATTCGGGAGAAGCGTCTTCGGCCATCGGCGGCGTCTATACGCTGAACTCGATCGCGGCCGTCGTCATTGGCGGCACTGTGCTTTCAGGTGGCGCGGGCAGCGCCATCGGCTCGATCTTCGGCGCCTTCGTGCTCCGCACCATCGGCGATCTTCTGTTCGTCTTCGACCTCGAGCCACTCTGGCAGCCGCTCTTCCAGGGTGTCATCCTGCTGACGGCCGTGAGCTTCGGATCGATTCGCCTGCTCAAGATCAACAACCGGCTCGATCTCTTCAAATAGCCATGAAACACCCCCAGGCTTGCCCACTTCGTGTGGCCGCACACCCCCTTGCAGGGGGCAATACCAGCGGCCCGGCAAAGCCGGTTCCGCGGTATTTCCCGACGAGGCCATGACGACGCTGGCGGTTCGACTCAGGCGTTCAGGGCATCTTCCGGTGCTGGCGGGTGCCTTGTGTACGGTCGCGCTGCTGCTGATCGGCAGTCTCTATTCGAAGAACTTCCTTTCGGTCGACTACCTGCTGCTGCAGTTGCAGATCGCGTCGTTCCTCGGCGTGATCGCGACGGGCGCCATGCTGGTCATCCTCTTGGGCGGCATCGATCTTTCGGTGCCATGGCTGGTCACCGTTGGCGGAATGATGTCGGCGGCCGCGGCGGGCTGGTGGGGCGGCACGGGTGAGCTGCTTGCGATCCCTTTCGGCATTCTGTGCGGTGCCGCGCTCGGCTTGCTCAACGGCATCGGCGTGGCCTACCTGCGCGTGCCGTCGATGATCTTCACGCTCGGCATCAACGCGGTCGCGCAAGGCCTGATCGTGGTGCAGACCGGCGGCTTCGCGCCGCAGGACCGCGCGACGCCTGCCATGCACCTGATCGCCACGGGCCGATCGCTGCTCGGCATTCCGAACGCACTGCTGGTGTGGATCGCCGTTGGTGCAGCCACGATGTTCATGCTGCATCGCACGACGCTGGGCCGGGCGATCTATGCCGTCGGCAATCGCGAGCGTGCCGCGTACCTGTCGGGCATCGACACGCGCCGCGTGACCCTGCTGTGCTTCGTCATTGCCGGCGCCTGCTCGGCCGCGTGCGGCGTGCTGCTGACCGGCTATTCGACCAAGGCTTATCAGGCCATGGGCGATGCCTATCAGCTGCCCGCCATCGCCGCGGTCGTTCTCGGCGGCACCAACATCCTGGGCGGGCAAGGCTCCTATCTCGGAACCGTCGTCGGCGTCATACTCATCACCCTGCTGCAATCCATTCTGTCGGTGATGCAGATTCCTGAGATGGGCCGCCAGGTCACCTATGGCGTGGTGATCATCGCGATGCTGCTGGTGTACGGACGCGGCCGCCGCCAATCGAACTGACCAGACCCGCAATCAAACAGAGGAGCGCCACATGACCATCGAAATCGCACCCGGCGTCGAGATGATCGACCCTCGATTCCGCAAGCTCGTTTTTCCCAACGCACAGATCGAAAAGCTCTACACCGGCTGCCGATGGTCCGAAGGGCCGGCATGGTTCGCGGCGGGCCGCTACCTCGTGTGGTCAGACATTCCCAACGACCGCATGATGCGCTGGGACGAAACGGACGGCTCCGTGTCGGTCTTCCGCCAACCCGCGATGAACACCAACGGCCACACCGTCGATCAGCAGGGACGCCTCGTCTCGTGCGAGCACCGCGGACGCTGCGTATCGCGCACCGAGCACGACGGCACGCGCACCGTGCTCGCTTCGCATTTCGAAGGCAAGCGCTTCAACTCGCCCAACGACGTGGTCGTCAAATCGGACGGCAGCATCTGGTTTTCCGACCCGAGCTACGGCATCGACAGCGACTACGAAGGCGATGCCGCGCCAAGCGAGATCGGCGACCGCTGCATCTATCGCATCGAAGCCGACCTCAGCGTCATCACACGCGTCGCCAATGGCTTCGTGCAGCCCAACGGATTGGCTTTCTCGCCGGACGAACAATGGCTGTATGTCGCCGACACAGGCGCCACGCACGTGCCGGACGGACCGCGTCACATCCGGCGTTTTCGCGTCGGGGACGACGGCCGCACGGTGACGGGCGGCGAGCTGTTCGCGCAATGCGAGGACGGCCTTTTCGACGGCTTCAGAGTGGACACGAACGGCAACCTGTGGACCAGCGCGGGTGCCGGCGTGCACTGCTACACACCCGACGGCGAACTGATCGGAAAGATCCACCTGCCCGAAGCCGTCGCCAACGTTTGCTTTGGCGGGCGCAAGCTCAACCGCTTGTTCATTTGCGCCACGACGTCGCTTTACGCCGTCTACCTGAACGCCCGCTCGGCGGCGCGCCCGACCATCGTGTGATCCGCCAGGAGCCCGAGCTGTACGTCTGGCTCGCGCCAGACGCCGTGGTGCAGGCTGCGCTCGACGCCTATCGGCATCGATGGACGTGGCCTCAGGGAAGTCGCCTGCCCAAGTCGCATCGCATGCACCTCACGTTGTCCTTGCTCGGCACACGCACCGCCGACGAGATCGAGGACATCGGCAAAGCACTGGCTGGCCTGCAGGAGAGCAGCCTTGAACTCACGCTCGACAGGCCGGCCGTGTGGTCGCGCGGCATCGTCGTGGTTTGTCCTGCCGAGCATGCGGGATTGATGCAGCTGCATGCTGCCGTCGGCCAGGCCATCTCGCCTTGGGCGCGGCCCGCTGCATGGAAGCCGCACATCACGATCGCCCGGCGCGCTCAGGGCGCGGAGGCCCCGCCGATGGCCCCTGTGCGCTGGCACGTGCGGGAGTTCCTGTTCGTGCGATCGTGGTTGCCGCCCTACCCTGTGCAGCACGAGGTGCTGGGGCGTTATGCGCTGACTCCTTAAGCTTGGCGCGAACAACCCGAAGCAGCATATTTCGACCCAGACCGACTGTAGAATCCACGCCGCTGCGGGCGTAGTTCAATGGCAGAACGGCAGCTTCCCAAGCTTCATACGAGGGTTCGATTCCCTTCGCCCGCTCCACATCTCACAGCCTCCGCTTCCGATCACAAGAGATCGGCAAGATCAGCCCGAGCTTCTTCTTCCCTCGACCAGGGAATGACCCAGGCTTGCAAAGTCCCGTTGAAAGACAGATAGCCCAAGCCCAGCAGGCGAGCGCGGTGCGGATCTGAGTTGCCCTTCAGCAGAAACGATCTTTTATACGGCTCAAGGGTCAACTTGGCGGCATCCGCCGTTTGCGAAGGCTTCGGCGCTTTGCGGCTGCGTGCAACTGCAGAAGCTTTTGCAATCGGCACGTGCTCCGGTTCGACTTCTTCGACGCTGTCCTGAAATGATTTCAGCTGATTGATTAGCCGAAGAATCTGCATACAGGCCGGATCTACCGCTGCCTCCCAATTCGAATCGCTCCGGCCAGACTCATACTTTGTCGGATTCACACCGAAAAGATCGGTGGGCAGCCGCATCTTCTCCAGGTCGGGCACGAGGAAAAAGCAACGCTCCGGGCCGAGTCGACCGATGAACAAGCCAAGCTCAAAAAGGACGTTGTCCCTGACGACCTTGTCTGTGTTGTCTCGCATCATCGAGACATCGTCCGGACTAAACACGAAGATCGCGAAATCGGACGTTCGCAATATCCGCATCAAGTCAATGAGCGTGGAGGACGATGGCTGAAACACTCCGTCTTTCCAAACGGTGCATTCAGTCTCGGAGGTGAGATTCGAGTGAATCGCGTTGGCAATTGCAAGACCCTCCCTGGAGGATCCAATGAATATTTTTGGCTTCATGAGAGCTTTTTAAACAAGCTCAGAGATCCTACACACGGCTGGCGACAACCAAACTGTAAATGGCGGTTTTGATAGTCAAAAAGGATGCCTCTCTGAATTTGGAAACGCATTCCGCCAGCCGCTCCGAGTCGGACGCTGGCTTGGCGGATGTGTAGGAACCCGCAGCCACCGCTGTGGCTGCCTCAATCCGCAGTGCCCGAGCCTGGCGCATCCAGCACGATGCGCCCGGCCGTGAGCGTGTTGACAGTGGCGGCCGGTATCTCCATGAGGATGGTCGCCCGCTCGGCCACCATGTGCGCCGTGAGATGCAGCACCGGGCGCTCCTCCAGGTCGTGCATCAGCCGCACCAGCTTGAGCAAGGGGCCGCCCACCTCGGTCTGTAGCAGAGCGGCACGCTGAGGGTCGGCCACGGTGGCACTGATCTCCTGCACCACTCGGCCGAACTTCACGCCCTGGGCCATCAGGATCTCGTAGAGCGCACGTTTCTTCAGGGCGGCCTCGGTCGCGCGGCGGCCGATGGCCACGGGCACCCAGGCATCGGTCAGCATCGCAGGCCTGCCGTCGCGGTTGGACCGCACGCGCAGCGCATGCACGGCCTTCTCGGCGGGTGCCAGTTCCAAGAGGCGCGCCACGTCGGCTGGCGGCACGGTCTGCACCACGTCCAACACGCGCACCACCGTCTCGATCGCAGTCTTGCGCAGGCTGTCGATCACGCCCAGGCTCGGCGCCGGCCGCCACGACGCGCCAGCGCCTCCCCGCACGAAGGTGCCGCGGCCGTGGCGTCGCTCCACCAGCCCGAGCGCGGCCAAGTCACTCAGCGCACGCCGCACTGTGATGCGGGAGACACCGAAACGCTCGCACAACTGCTCCTCGCCCGGCAGTGCGCCACCGGCGAACAGACCTCGCGAAATCTCATCGCGCAGCACCAGGAAGATTTGCCGGTGCAGCGCCGTGCCGCGTGCGCTGTTCATGGGATTTGCCGCGGTCTCGGTGTTCATGAGGCGTGAGCATAGCTTGTTGACTTGTCGTTATGTTGTGATATTCTCAATACAACTAGGACGACACGAGACAACCCATGAGCCATCCCGCCTCGCTTCTTCGACGACTGCTGGCCGCCCCCGGCATGGTGATTGCCCCTGGTGCCTACGACGGCATCGGGGCGCGCCTGATCGAGCAGGCAGGGTTCCAGGCTGTCTACATGACCGGAGCCGGCACTTCCGCAGCGCGCGGCTTTCCCGACTTCGGCCTGCTGGACATGAGCGAGATGGTCGGCAATGCCGCCACCATCGCGCGCTCCATCGCGGTGCCGCTCATCGCCGATGCCGACACTGGCTATGGCAACGAGCTGAACGTCACGCGCACGGTGCGCGAATACGAGTCGCGGGGTGTAGCTGGCATCCACATCGAGGACCAAGTCTCGCCCAAGCGTTGTGGCCATCTCGCCGGCAAGGAGGTGGTCTCGCGCGCAGACTTCATCTCCAAGATCCGCGCCGCGGTGGAGGCACGACACACCAAGGATTTCGTCGTCATTGCCCGCACCGATGCACGGGCCGTGTTGTCGCTGGACGAAGCGGTGTGGCGCGCCAATGCGGCGCTCGACGCAGGCGCCGACATGGCCTTCGTCGAAGCCACGCAGACGATCGAGGAAGTCGCCGCGGTGCCGAGGCAGGTGAAAGGCCCTTGCCTGCTCAACGTGGTGCCCGGCGGCCGCACGCCCATCTTCGACCTGCGGCAAGCGCAAGAGATGGGCTACAAGCTCGCGATCCTTCCGGGACTAATGCTCAAGGCGGCCATCGAGGCCGGTGACGCAGCGCTGGCCGAACTCAAGCGTACCCATCAGGCGCCTGCTGTAACGCAGAGCGTGGCCCAGACCTTCCGCCGGTTCGGCGCCGACGAGTGGGACGCGCTGCGAACCCGCTTCAACGCCGGCGCCACCATGGAGCAGCAGAAATGACCGCGCGCACCCTGTTCGACAAACTCTGGGACGCGCATGTGGTGCGCGACCTGGGCGACGGCTGGACCCTGCTGCACATCGACCGCCATCTGCTGCATGACCTGTCCGGACCGCCCGCGTTGGGCGAGGTCGCTGCGCGCGGGCTGGCCCTGCACAACCCCGAGTTGATCTTTGCCACGCCGGACCATGCCGTCTCCAGCCAGCCCGGCCGGGTTGCGACCACATTTCCGCTGGGCGGGCGGCTGTATGGCGCGCTCAAGCAGCTCAGCCACAAGATGCAGGTGCGCATGTTCGATCTGGGCGAGCGCGGCCAAGGGATCGTGCATGTCATGGGACCGGAACTGGGCATCGTGCTGCCCGGCCTCACCGTGATCTGCGGCGACAGCCATACATGCACCAATGGCGGCCTGGGCGCGATGGCCTTCGGCGTGGGTTCTTCCGAAAGCACGCACGCGCTGGCAACCCAGACGCTGCGCCAGCAGAAGCCTCGGCAGATGCGCGTGCACGTCGAAGGTCGATTGCGCGCACTCGTCAGTGCCAAGGATCTCGGGCTGCACATCATCGGCAGGCTCGGCGCAGCTGCGGGCGTGGCCCACGCCATCGAGTTCGCCGGTCCGGCGATCGAGGCGATGGAAGTGGAGGCGCGGCTGACCCTGTGCAACCTGTCGGTGGAACTCGGTGCGCGCTTCGGGCTGGTGGCGCCTGACGAGCGCACCTTCGACTATCTGCGCGGCCGCCCATTCGCACCGCAAGGCGCCGATTTCGACGCGGCCGTCGCGCAGTGGCGCGAGCTGCACAGCGACCAGGACGCACGCTTCGACCGCGAGGTAGTGATCGACGCGGACGCGGTACGTCCCACCATCACATGGGGCACGAGTCCTGAACACGCCATCGCCGTCGACGGATGCGTGCCCGACCCGCAGACCGCCGGCAGCGATGCGCAGCGCGACAACATCCGCGCCGCGCTGGACTACATGGGACTTGCGCCGGGACAGAAGATCGCCGGCACGCCCGTGGACTGGGTCTTCATCGGCTCCTGCGCCAACGCGCGTCTGTCGGACCTGCGCGCTGCCGCCGAGGTGGTGCGTGGACGCAGGATTGCACCGGGTGTGAATGCGTGGATCGTGCCCGGCTCCGAGAACGTGAAGCGTGAAGCGGAGGCCGAAGGCCTGCGCGAAGTGTTCGAGGCCGCCGGCTTCTCCTGGCGCGAACCCGGCTGCAGCATGTGCGTCGCGGCCAATGGCGAGCAGGTGCCGCCTCAGCAGCGCTCGGTCTCCACCTCCAATCGCAACTTCGTCGGCCGCCAGGGGCCCGGTGCGCGTACCCACCTCGCCAGCCCGGCGATGGCCGCCGCAGCCGCGATCGCGGGCGCCATCTGCGACGTCGGATCGTTGGAGGCTGCATGAGCATGCAACCCTTTGTCCGCATCAACGGCGCCGCTGCGCACCTGCCGCGCGCCAATGTCGATACCGACGTGATCGTCCGCATCGAGCGTCTGACCACGCTCACGCGCGACCAGCTCGGTCCCTATGCACTGGAGGCGCTGCGCTACCTGGAGGACGGCAGCGAAGACCCCGGCTTCGTGCTCAACCGCTCCCCCTTCCGCGGCGCGCCCATCCTGCTGGCCGGAGAGAACTTCGGCTGCGGTTCGTCGCGCGAAGGCGCGGTGTGGGCGCTGATGGGGATGGGCATCCGCTGCGTGATCGCGCCCAGCTTCGGCGACATCTTCTTCAACAACTGCTATCAGAACGGGGTGCTCGCGCTTCGCCTGCCGGCCTCGGAGATCGACGCGCTCGCCGCAGCGTGCGCGGACGGCTCGTCGCTCACCGTGGACCTGCAGGGCTGCACGCTCAGGCACGAGGCCGTCGGGACGCAGACCTTCACCGTCGATCCGCTGCGGCGCGAAGCCCTGCTGCTTGGCCTGGACGACATCGGTCTCACGCTCAAGGACGACGCTTTGATCCGCGCCTGGCAGTCAGCCGACCGGCAGCGCAGGCCCTGGGCTTGGCCGCTATCAGCGCCGGGCCGATAGCACCGGTAGCACCTTGAGCCAAGGCCTCGGGAACAAAGAAAACACAAGACATGGAGACACACGAATGAAAGCAGGAAGCAAGGCACGAACACATCCACCGACGTCCATCGCAATAGCGGCACTCGCCGTAGCGGCGATGCTTGCCAGCCCCTTGGCCCACGCGCAGGCCGCATGGAAGCCCGAGCATGCGGTTTCACTCGTGGTGCCCTATACGCCTGGCGGCGGCACCGACGCCACTGCGCGGGCCGTGGCGCGCCGCCTGGGCGAACTGTGGGGTCAGCCGGTGGTGGTGGAGAACATGGCCGGCGCCGACGGCCTGATCGGCACGCGCAGGGTGATGGAGGCCAGGCCGGACGGCTACACGCTTCTGCTGCAGGTGCCTTCCATCGTGGTCACCAAGCATGTGCCCGGCCTGAAGGGCGTGGATCCGCTCGCGCGCCTGACACCGGTCACGGCTGTTTCGATCTCGCCCGCTGCCATCGTGGCCAGCGCCAAGCTGCCGGCGAAGACGCTCGGCGAATTCATCAGCTACTGCAAGACCGCGAGCACGCCCTGCTCGCTGGCCAGCGGCGAAAACCTGGCGCGTGTGTCAGCCAAGCAGTTGGCGGCAGAGACTGGCATTCCGAATCTCATCGTCGTCAACTACAAGGGCACAGGCGCGATCGTGACGGACATGATCGCCAACAACGTGAACATGGCCTTCACGGGCATCACCGCCGCGCTGCCGCACTACAAAGCCGGCACGCTCAGGATCTTCGCCACGCAAGGCAAGAAGCGCGCAGCCGCACTGCCCGATGTGCCCACCACCGCGGAGGCCGGCTACCCCCAATTCCAGTCGGTCACCTGGTATGGCCTGTTTGCGCCCCAGGGCACGCCGGCCCATGTGACGCAAGGCATTGTCAGTGCGATGCGCGAAGCGGTGAAGGACCCCGAGGTCCAGAAGACCATTGCCGCCGCAGGCGCCGAACCGCTGGTGAACACGCCTGCCGAGTTCGCCGCGCAGATCCGCGAAGACAGCGAGCGCATGGATGCGCTTGTGAAGCTCTACCCACTCGAATGAAGGGAGGCGAACGATGACACTGGCACCCACCGCCGCCTACCAGCAGCAGGGCGACGACGAAAGCGAACAGGTCGGCATCCGCTGCGTGCTGATGCGCGGCGGCACCAGCAAGGCCCTCTTCTTCCACGAAGCCGATGTACCTCCGCCCGGTCCGGCGCGCGACCGCGTGCTCAAGCGCGCGATGGGCACGCCCGACGTGCTGCAGATCGATGGCATGGGCGGCTCGCGCCTCGTCACTTCGAAGATCGCGCTCATCAAGAAGTCCGAACGCGGCGATGCGGATGTGGACTACACCTTCGCGCAAGCCGATGTGGAGCGTGACCGCATCGGGTATGACGCCAACTGCGGCAACATCTCCTCGGCGGTCGCGCCCTTTGCCATCGACGAGGGCCTGGTCACGGCGGTCGAGCCGGTGACCACCGTGCGCATCCACAACACCAACACCGGCACTCTGCTGGTGTCGAAGGTGCAGGTGAAGAACGGGAAGGCGCGGATCAAAGGCGACTGCGCCATCGCCGGCGTTCCGGGCACCGGTGCCGAAATCCTGATGGACTACACCGACACGCTGGGCGCCAAGACCGGAAGGCTGCTCCCAACCGGCCAACCGGTGGACAAGATCGAGCTCGAAGACGGGCGTCGCATCGAGGTCTCGATCGTCGATGCCGCCACGCCTTGCGTGTTCATTGCCGCCGGCGCCTTGGGCTTGACCGGCAGCGAGCTGCCGCCAGCCATCAGCGCCGACCGCGCCTTGATCGAGACCATCGGCGAGATCCAGTCCAAGGCAGGTGAGCGCATTGGCCTCTACAAGCACTGGAAGGACGTGCACCTGCCCGGGCTGCCGTTGGCCGTGATGGTGGCGCCGCCAGCCGACTACATCGATACGAACCACCAAAGCGTGAAGGCCGGCGACTGCGACCTGCGCGCGCGGCTCGTCTTCCTCGGCAAGTGCCACGACAGCATGGCCGGCACCGGATCGATGTGCACCGCCGCGGCCTCGCGCGTGCCCGGCACGCTGGTGAACATTGCCGTGGGCGCGCGTGCCGGCACTGACACGCTGCGCATCGGTCATCCCCTGGGCGTCATGACGGTGAAGGTGGTTGCGCGCTCCGGCGACACAGCCGCTTCCACACGCTTCGATGCACTGGGCCTGCAGCGCACCGCACGCCGCCTGATGGATGGCACCGTGTACGTGCCGCGCGACTCGGCCTGAACGCTCAGACGATTTCAAGAACGACGGAGACAGACATGCCCGCAACCTCTACGCGCCGCCGCGCCTGCGCAGCCTTGGCCGGCCTGGCGCTGGCCGCCCCCACCTTTGCCTTCGCGCAGAACGCCTTGCCCGCCAAGCCGATGCGCATCGTCGTCGGCTATCCCGCCGGCCAGACGGTCGACATCGTCGCGCGCAACTTCGCCGCGGCTCTCAGCAGAGAGATCGGCCAGCCGGTCATCGTCGACAACCGGCCGGGGGCCAACGGCAGCCTGGGCGCACAGGAAGTGAAGAAGAGCGCGCCCGACGGCACCACGATTCTCCTGGGCACCCTGGGCCAGATGACCATCAACCCCACGCTTTACAAGAAGCTGCCCTACGACACGCTGAAGGACTTCGCGCCGATCGCCCAGGTCAGCACCGGCGCGCTGCTGCTGGTGGCCTCGCCGTCCTTCGGCCCCAACAACCTGAAGGAGCTGATCGACTACGCCAAGGCACGTCCAGGCAAAGTGGACTTCGCTTCCGGCGGCAACGGCATCACGGCCCATCTGGCGATGGTGGTGCTGGAACGCCAGGCCGGCCTGCAGCTCAATCACATCCCATACAAGGGCTCGCCGGCTGCTATCAATGACGTGATCGGCGGCCAGGTACCGATCATGTTCGACGCTCTCGCTGCAACCCTGCCGCAGGTCAAGGCCGGCAGGCTCAAGCCGCTCGCCATCTCCAGTCCGAAGCGCAACCCGCAGCTGCCGGAGGTGGCCACCGTCGACGAGCAGGGTCTGAAGGGCTTCGACATCAGTTCCTGGGTCGGCTTCCTGGCGCCGGCCGGCACGCCGCCAGCCACGGTGAACGCGCTGCACGACGCCATCCAGCGGGCCTCAGCCAGCCCCGAAATCCAGGAATCCATTCGCGCCACCGGCAGTGAGCTCGCCGTCACCACGCCGGCGGAATTCGGGCGCTTCCTGCAAAGCGAGATCCGCAAGTGGGGTCAGGCGGTCAACGACGCCGGCGTTCAGATCGACTGAGAAAGCGACGAGAAAGGTTCACTGCAAATGACACACCCAGCGCTGCCCACGGACCCCGGCGGTCCTACCGGCCAGCTGTGCGACTGGCTCGCCGGCTTCTCCCTCGATCAGGCGCCGGCATCGGCCCGCGAGCGTGCCAGGGCGCTGACCCTGGATGGCATCGGCTGCGCCATCGTCGGCGCGCAACTGCCCTGGTCCCGCACCGCGGTGGAGATCGTGCGGCGCTTCGAGGGCGCGGGCGAGCGCAGCATCGTCGGATGGGGCATGACCACCAGCGCGCCCGCCGCTGCGCTGCTCAACGGCACCTTCATCCAGGGCTTTGAGCTGGACGACTATCACCCGCTGGGTCCGCTGCACAGTGCGTCCATCGTGCTGCCCGCCTTGTGGGCGGCGGCCGAGGGCGAAGGCAGGAAGGTGAACGGGCGGCAGTTCATCGAAGCCGCGCTGGCAGGCTATGAGGTGGGCCCGCGCGTGGGCATGGCGCTGCATGGTGCGCAGATGCTGTCGCGCGGCTGGCACTCGGGGTCGGTGTTCGGCACGCATGCGGCGGCCGCGGCAGTGGGCAAGCTCATGGGCCTGGACCGTGCCCGCTTCGAAGATGCGCTGGGCCTGGCCGGCACGCAGTCGGCCGGCCTGATGGCGGCGCAGTACGAGGCCATGTCCAAACGCATGCACCACGGCTTCGCGGCCCGCAACGGTCTGTACGCCGCGGTACTGGCCGAGGGCGGCTACACAGGCATCAAGCGCGTGTTCGAGCGGCCCTACGGCGGCTTTCTTTCCACGTTCGGTGAAGGGCATGAGCCCGACGCTTCGCAGATCACCAGCGGCCTTGGCCAGCGCTGGGAGGTGGAGCGCATTGTCATCAAGCCCTACGCGGCCATGGGCGGCATCCATTCGCCGCTGGACGCGCTCTTCGACGTGTCGGCGCAGCGCCCGCTCAGGCCCGATGAAATCGCCAGGATCGAATGCGATGTGTCGCACGCCGTGTACCACCATGGCTGGTGGGTCCCCGAGCGGCCGCTCACGCCCATCGGCGCGCAGATGAACATCGGCTATGCCCTTGCGGTGGCGGCCATCGACGGCGCCGCGATGGTGCGGCAGTTCTCGCCCGCACGCATCGACGCTGATGACGTCTGGGCCCTGCTGCCCAGGGTCGAGGTGAGGCACGACCCAGCTTTCGATGCCGGCGGGATGCTCAAGCGCGGCCAGACCCGCGTCGCCGTGACCTTCACCGACGGGCAGCGCATCGTGGCCGAGCGTGCCAGCTCGCGCGTGATCGAGAAGCCGCAGGACACCGCCGGCGTGGCCGCCAAGTTCCGCAGCCTCACAGACGGGCTGATCGATGCGCCTCGCCAGCGCGCCATCGAGGAGATGGCGCTTGGCGTGGAAGACTTGCCCGACGTGCGCGAGTTGATGGCGCTGCTTGCGCCGGTGGTTCGCCCCGCGTTCGACTGAGCGCCCTTCATTCAAAAGCGAAATCAGGAGACGAGACATGCAAGCCTTCCAACAATGGAGCATCGCGGCCCTCGCCGGTCTGGCGCTGGGTACCCCTGCCCTGGCGCAGGGCGATTGGCCGACCAAGCCGATCCGCATCGTGGCGCCCTATGCGGCAGGCGGCGCAGGGGACGAAAGCGCACGCGCTATCGCCGATGGCCTCTCGAAAGCCCTGGGCCAGCCTGTGGTGGTGGACAACAAGCCAGGCGCCGGGGGCGTGATCGGCGCCGACATCGTCGCCAAGTCGCCCGCGGACGGCTACACACTGCTGGCAGGTGCCAACGGCACGTTGATCAACCCACTGATCCACCGCAAGCTGCCCTATGCAGCCCGTGACCTCGCGCCAGTGACCGGCGTGTCCTTCTCGCCCTCGCTGATCGTGGCCGATCCCGCCATCAACGTGAGCACTCTGGCGGAGTTGCAGGCCCGCGCCAAGGCGGATCGCAACGGCATCTTCTTCGGCACCACGGGCATCGGCAGCACGGGACACTTCTCGGGCGAAATGATCAAGGCGGCGCTCGGCGTGCCGTTCACCTTCGTCCAGTACAAGGGCAGCGGCGAAACCAGCCTGGCGCTCAGCTCGCACCAGGTGCAGCTGATTTCCGATGTGCCCAGTGTGACGCTCGCGAACCTCGGCAAGGCCGGCAAGGTGCGCATGCTGGCCGTCGCCTCGGACAAGCGAATGCCACAACTGCCAGATGTCCCGACCACGGCCGAGGCCGGCTTTCCCTCGATCCGCATGATCCATTGGCTGGGGTTGTTCGCGCCCAAGGGCACGCCGCCCGCGGTGCTCGACAAAATCAATGCCGCGGCGCAATCGTTCATCAATTCGCCCTCCGAGCGCGCCAACATGGCCGCCCGCAACTCGGAGCCGATGCTCGGCAACCGCGCTCAGTTCACCGCCTTCGTAGACGGCGAGACCGCTCGCTTGGGCAAGATGGCGAAGGACCTCGACATGGTCGCGGAATGATCGAAAGCGCCAGGTGCGACGAAGCAGCCTGCCCGCGGGTCTTCCTGCTCCTTGAATTCGCCTCCATCAAGGCGCGGATGCCGGCAGCGGCGAATACTCTGCTGGCACCCACGTATAAACCTTGCCCTCGGGCCTCACATGGCCCAGCCCCGGGAAAGGAAGGTGCGCACCGGCCACCCACCACCCGCCCGCCGCCGAGCGCTGCAGCATGGCGCGGCGTGCCTGGATGGCCTCGGCACGATCCACGTCGACTTCATAGCTGGCCGTGGGCCGCGCGAACTGCACGACGTGGTAGTGCACCAGATCGCCCCACACGAGCAGCTTGTCCTGCGGGTTGACGCCGCCGGAGACGAGGTACGAAGTGTGACCTGGCGTATGGCCACGCGTTGCCACGGCGTCGATGCCCGCGGGCAGGCTGCCGTCGCCCGGCGTGAAGGTCTTGAGGCGACCCGTTGATGCGTAGGCATCGAGCGCGCGGCGCGCCTGGCCGACGACGAAGCGCAAGTCCTTGGGCGTGCGGGACTCGGCCTCGGGGCTCTGCCAGTACTCAGCCTCAGTGCGATCCACCCACACTGTGGCGTTGGGGAAGGCCTGCTTGCCGTCGGTGGTGAGCACGCCGCACAGATGATCGGGATGGGCGTGCGTCAGCAGCACGTCGTCGACTCGTTCAGGTTGGAAGCCGGCGGCCCTGAGGTTCTCCGCCACGTGCCCCAAGCCGGCCCCGAAGCAGTCGGCCGTGCCGGCGTCGATCATCACGAGGCGGCCCTGAAGCTGCACCAGGTAGGCGTTGATGGCCGTCTGCAGGCCTGCCTTGTTCTCGGGCACGTAACGCCGGCTCAGCAGCGCGTCGACATGAGCAAGTGTGAGGCCGGCGATCTGCGCGCGCGGCAGCTGCACCACCCCATCGAAGAGAGCCGTGACGCGCAGAGAGCCGATGGCCTGGTGGTAGTAGCCCGGCACCTGCTGCAAGGCAGGTGATTTCGTTGGTTGCGGTTGTTGTGCCATTGCGTGACCGGTACCGATGACAAGCGCAGTTGCGAGCAGCGCGAGGCGGCGAAGGACGACGCCGGGACGGGAATGGATCAAGGTGATTGCAGGCATGGAGACTTCTTCTGGTTGATGAACTTGTTGCCCCTGCGGCCTTGAGTGGCCGCAGTGCCCTTTCATCTTCTTCCCATGTGCCTGCGCGAATCGCTCAATTCACTGCGCGATCCGCTCGCTGCATCGGAGTTCTCAGCTACCGTTGCCGATCTGCGCCGGTTCGAGGCCGTAGCGCTGGGCAAAGCGCCGCGCGAAGGTGGGTGCAGACTGGTAGCCGACCCGTGCCGCCACCGTCTTCACCGGCCAGCGCGTGGTGTAGAGAAGTTGCATCGCGCAGGCCAGTCGCGCATCGGTGATCACGTCCAGCAGCGAGCGCCCCTCGAGAGCCAGCCGGCGGCGCAGCGTGGCACCGCTCAGGCCCCGCTCATCCTCGAAGTCGCGCGAGCGCCAGGCACGTTCCGGGTGCGCGGCCACCAGCGAGCGGATCTGTGCAGCCAGGGTGGGCGGTGGCGGAGCCAACATCGCTGTGTGCCCCATCTCGCACAGTTGCACGGCCATGTCGGCCAAGGCTGCACGTGCGGGCCCATAAGCGCCTGAACGCAACGAATCGCCCCAGGCGGCCAGTTGCGTGCCCATGCGCTGCGCTGGCAGCCCCACTACAGGTGGGCCGCCCTTCGCCACCGGCTGGGCCCACAGCATGCGCGCCGCGGCTATCACCTCGTCACAGATCGGCATGGTGATGGTGAGGTACAGGCCGGCTTCGTCGGGCCAGTTGAAGGCATCGAGCTGGCAGGGTCGCGTGATCACGAACATGTCCCCCGCGACGAGCGAGACCTCGCTCCCCTCGCCTCGAAGGCGTTTGCGCCCGCGCAGCACCACACCGAAAGTCGGCTGGTCGATGTCGGCCGAACGCACGCCGTGCTCGCGCGTCGCGCAGATGCAGGCATATTCCTTGGACAGCACTTCGTCCATGGTGAGCGCCATCAGCCGCTCCAGGATTGGCGCGGGCACAGGCGCGGGAGCCAAGGCAATGTCGTCAATGTCGTTCATGAGGCTCTCTTCCATCGTTGGCTACGCTCCTTCCAGTATTTGACTACCACCTGGGCTCGCGAGACTGTCATCAGGAGATAGAGAAGCGAGAGGCCGGCAAGGCCGGCGCCGTGCCACAAGAGCACGGCCGCACCTTGCCCGATGGCTTGACTGCCGATCATCGTACCGATCGACATGCCCAGATAGATGCCGGACGAATTCAACGCCACAACGAGTGAGGCTTGAAAGAGAGGGTCGCGGCCCTCTGTTCGTCAGCGCTTGCGACTGGCATACCAGCGATGCATTCGATGCTCGCCGGTGGTGGGGGCGGACTTCAAGCGAAACCCTCCTTTGGCACCGGCAGTAGTGTTCTTGCAGACGCGGGATCTACACGGCACAGGGTGATACGGAACATATATACTTCGCGCACATTTCGTATAAGAGAGACACTGATGGGTATCGTCAAGATTTCGGACCTGATGCATGAGAACCTGCGAGTGGCAGGAAACGCCCTGAGCAGGTCCATCAATGCACAGGCAGAGCACTGGATGCGAGTCGGCATGCTGACCGAGATGCATCCGGAGTTGGATCACCGAGAAATCTGCCAGCTCCTGATCCGCGCTGAACTTGCGGGCGGGCTGGACATCGCCGGGGCTGTCACAGCGCAACTTGGCAAGCCTCGCGCTTCCTCCACCGGAAAACGCTAGTGGCGCGCGGCCCTTCAATCAAATCCGCCGAGGACATAGCGATGGCGCGGCGGGCCGGCGGGCTTGCCGCAGAGGTTCTCAGCATGATCGAGCCCTATGTGGTGCCCGGGGTGAGCACGGAGGCGCTCGACCGAATGTGCCACCACCATATCGTGAATGTCCAAGGTGCCATTCCGGCCAATGTGGGGTATCTCGGGTATCCGAAGACCATCCTCACGTCCGTCAACCAGGTTGTTTGTCACGGCATCCCCTCCCCCGACAAAATTCTGAAGAAGGGCGACATCGTCAACATCGATGTCGCCGTCATCAAGGATGGCTGGTTCGGCGACACCAGTCGCATGTACTTCGTCGGAGCCCCCAGTGTGCTGGCTCGGCGCTTGGTGGAGACGACCTACGAAGCCATGTTGGCGGGAATCCGGCAGGTCAAGCCTGGAGCGACTCTCGGCGATATTGGCCACGCCATCCAGTCAGTCGCTCACCGGGAACACTTCAGCGTGGTGCGCGAATACTGTGGGCACGGCATCGGGCAGGTCTACCACGAGAAACCAGACGTGCTGCACTACGGACAGCGCGGGGAAGGACTCAAGCTGGAACCGGGAATGGTTTTCACCATCGAGCCGATGCTCAATGCAGGCAAGCGCGAAACCAGGCAACTGGCCGACGGGTGGACAGTCGTGACAAAGGACAGGTCTCTGTCCGCCCAGTGGGAACACATGGTGGCTGTGACCCCCGAAGGGTATGAAGTGCTTACGCGTTGGCCAGGAGGCACAGGGGCCTACGCGCCGGTTTGACGTCAACTCCGTACTGCACACGACGTGCACGCCCGGCAATCTCTCAAGCGCGACTGCGCTTCAGCAAATAGTCAAGCCCCCCCACCCGGAACCACCGATACCCATACGGCTCCAGCAAGAAGCAATGCCGCCCGTCGGCACCGGCCACGCTGTGGTCTTCCGACAGCACGTTCGTCAACTGCTCGCCGCCTTCACCCATCGCGCTGGCAACGAGTTCGAGTTCCTGAGGATCCGCCACCAGGTTGTGCACGAACACCACCGTGTTGTTGCGCCATTCATAGCGCACCACGAACACGCACGGCTGCGCTTGCGGCAGCACCTTGAAATCGCCCCAGCCGACTTCGGGAATCTCCTGGCGCATGCGCAGCGTGCGTTCCGTCCAGTTGAGCAGCGAATCCGGATCCCTGCGCTGCGCGGCGACGTTGACATGCTCGAACCCATAGGCCCCGCCGGAAATGACGGGCCGCACGGGCTTTTTGGCGACGGTGAAACCGGCGTGCGGCTCGGTTGACCATTGCATCGGTGTGCGAGTGCAGTTGCGCTCTGGCAGCGAAAGATCGTCGCCCATGCCGATTTCATCGCCGTAACGCAGCACCGGCGTCCCAGGCAAGGTCAGCAGCAAGCTGTAGGCAAGTTCGAGGCGCCGCCGGTCGCTCGCGAGCATCGGAGCAAGCCGGCGGCGGATGCCCCGGTTATAGAGTTGCATGTCCTTGTCCGGAGCGAACTCGGCGAAGACCTCGGCTCGTTGTGCTGGTGTCAGCCGGCCCAGGTCGAGCTCATCGTGGTTTCGCAGGAACACGCCCCATTGCGACGTCGAAGGCCGCGAGCGGGTGTCTTCCAGCGCCTTGGCCAATGTGCGACTGTCCCCACTTGCGAGCGCATAGAACAGATGCTGGTTCAAATGAAAGTTGAACATCATGTGAATGCGCTCGCCCGCATGGCCGAAGTAATGCATGTTCGTGCGAGGCATCACATTGGCTTCGCCGAGGATGATGGCCTGGCCCTGGCGCCATTGCAGGAGCTCCCGAAACTCGCGCAGCATGTCGTATTGCAGCCTCGGCCTGGCGACGTCGGCCCCCTTGGTGGAGATCACGAATGGCACGGCGTCCATGCGGAATCCCGAGACGCCGAGCTGCGTCCAGAAGCCCATGATCTTCAGTATCTCGGCTTGCACCTGCGGGTGGCTGGTGTTCAGGTCCGGCTGAAAGTCGTAGAAGCGATGAAAGTACCAGCGCCTGGCCACCTTGTCGAAGCTCCAGGTGGACTTCTGCACGCCCGGAAAGACCATGCCCTCGTCCGCGTTGGCCGGCTTCTTGTCGGCCCAGACGTACCAGTCGCGATAAGGTGAGTCGGGGTCGGACCTCGCCGCCTTGAACCACGGATGTTGATCGGACGTGTGATTGACGACCAGATCGATCAGCACCCGCATGCCACGCTCCTCGGCCGCGTGCGTGAACTCGACGAAGTCGCCGAGCGTGCCGTATCGCGGATCGATGCTGTAGTAGTCCGAGACGTCGTAGCCATCATCACGGCCGGGCGAGGTCTGAAACGGCATCAGCCACAAGGTGGTGATGCCGAGCCCGTGCAGGTAATCGAGCCTTCGTGTCAGCCCTTCGAAATCACCGCAGCCGTCGCCGTTGGAATCCATGAAAGTTTCCACTGCAAGGCAGTAAACGACGGCGTTCTTGTACCAAAGGTCTTTGATCATGCTGGGGCGCTTTCTTGTACAAAATGTTGGACGCGCTCAACGTTGAAAGGAACGGCATGTCAGCCGACTTTTGGTGGAAGAACGGAATCGTTTATCAGATCTATCCGCGTTCGTTCCAGGACAGCAATGGCGATGGAATCGGCGACCTCGACGGAATTCGCAGCCGGCTGGACTACCTTGTCTCGCTCGGCATCGACGCCATCTGGATCTCGCCGATTTATCCGTCGCCAATGGCGGATTTCGGGTACGACATTTCCGATTTTTGTGACATCGATCCGCGCTTCGGCACGCTGGCCGGTTTCGATGCCTTGGTGCATGACGCCCATGCGCGGGGGCTCAAGGTCATCCTGGACTTCGTGCCGAACCATACGTCCGACCAGCATCCGTGGTTTGTGCAGAGCCGCAACGGTCGCGACAACCCTCGCCGCGACTGGTATCTATGGCACGACCCGGCGCCTGGCGGCGGCCCGCCCAACAACTGGCTCAGCAACTTCGGAGGGCCGGCATGGACCTTCGATGAGACCACGGGCCAGTACTACTGCCATTCATTCCTGAAGGAGCAACCCGATCTCAACTGGCGCAACCCGGAAGTGCGCGCCGCGATGTACGACGTGCTGCGCTTCTGGCTCCGGCGCGGCGTCGATGGTTTTCGCATCGACGTGCTTTATCACCTCATCAAGGATGCGGAGTTTCGGGACAACCCGCCGAACCCGGCCTTCGTCGAAGGCCAGGATCCGGCCCACCGCTGGTTGCCCCTCTACACGACCGATCGTCCCGAGATGCAGCAGATCGTCGCCGAGATGCGCCGCGTGGTCGATGCATTCAGCGATGCCCGGTCTTCCCGCGTGCTGATTGGCGAACTCTACCTGCCGCTCTCGCGCCTGGTTGCCTACTACGGGCTCAACGCCGAAGGGGTGCTCGAAGGCGTGCAGTTGCCTTTCAACTTCCAGTTGATCGCGGCCGAGTGGAACGCCGAGCGCATCGACGGCCTGGTGCGCGACTACGAAGCCGCGCTGCCCCCTGGCGCTGCGCCGAACTGGGTGCTCGGCAATCACGACAAGCCGCGCATCGCGAGCCGCATCGGACCGCAGATGGCACGGCTTGCGGGCATGCTTCTGCTCACGCTGCGCGGCACGCCGACGCTCTACTACGGTGACGAGATCGGCATGACCGACGTGCCCATTCCCGCCGATGAAGTGCAAGACCCGTTCGAGAAGAACGAGCCCGGCAAGGGCCTGGGGCGAGACCCGCAGCGAACGCCCATGCAATGGAGCGCCGCGGCGCACGCTGGCTTCACGACGGGCGCCCCATGGCTGCGCCTCGCAGCCGACTGGCAAAAGCACAACGTGGAAACGCAGTCGCGCGACCCAGGCTCGATGCTGGCACTCTATCGGAGCCTCATCGCGCTGCGCGGTGCGCACCCGGCGCTGAACCAGGGCGACTATGAAGCGCTTGGATGCCAAGACCACGTGCTTGCCTATGCGCGCAACGCCGACGACCAGCGGCTGCTGATTCTTTTGAATTTCAGCGGCACCACGGCAACGCCGGCAGCGGCCTTGATGCCCAGCCGACCTATCGTCCTGGCTTCGACCGATCCCGCACGCGCCAAATCCATCCAAGGCCCATTGGTGCTGGGCCCCTATGAAGGTGTCGTGATCGGTGCCGAGGCATGAAGACGACGTCCTACGGCGTGCTGATCACCAACGAGCAGGGTCAACTGCTGATGGCGCACGCGACGGGCCGCAAGCACTGGGACATTCCCAAGGGTGGTGCTGAAGAAGGCGAGTCGGCGCGCGATGCCGCAGTGCGAGAAGTGCGTGAGGAGACGGGCATCGAATTGGCGCCGGATTCACTGGCGGAAGTCGGTCGCATGCGGTATCTGCCTGCCAAGGATCTCCACCTTTTTCGAGTCACCCTGCACACGCGCGACTGCGACATCGCGAGTTGCAAATGCACGAGCTTCTTTCCTCACCATGCCTCAGGCGCGATGACGCCCGAAGTCGACCGATTCAAGTGGGTGGATGTCGTGGACATACCCGCACATGCGGCCAAGTCGATGACGGCGCTGCTTCGGTCGCTACCCGGCTTCGAGGCGATGTCGCCGTAGCGCAACGCCCTTTCCTTCAACCGCCGACCGCCTCAGTGCGTCGCAACGACCGCAATGCCGCGAATCTGCCCGGCCTTCGGTTCCGCGGCCGGCCGTGGGTAGCGGCTGGGCGAAAAGCGGTGCAGCAATTCGGCTTCGCGGCCACGCGCCAACGCGAGGTTGGCGAGCTTCACATGCCCATAGCCGCGGATCGTGAGCGGCACTGCGGCGATCTGCGCAGCGAGCTTCTGGTTGTCGGGCGTCAGTTCGGCCGTCAGCTCCTGCAGCCGCGCGTCGAACTGCTCGATGAGCGAGCGCTCCAGCCGGCGCTCCGCGGTGTGGCCGAACACGTCGAAAACGGTGCCGCGCACGCGTTTGCCGTGCGCCAGCCACTTCATGGCCGGCAGCATCCAGGCGCCGAGCCGAACCTTGGCGGGCGGCTGCCCGTTCTTCGGACGCGACAGCATGGGCGGGGCCATATGAAACTCAAGCTTGATGTCTCCTTCGAACTGCTCGGCGAGCCTTTCGCGGAAGGTGCCGTCGCTGTAGAGACGCGCGACTTCGTACTCATCCTTGTAGCTCATGAGCTTGAGCAGGCTGCTGGCCGCATTGCGCGTGACCGGCAAGCTCGCATCGCCGCCGACGAGTTTCTCTTCGCGCTGCTGCACCGCGCGT
The DNA here is from genome assembly GCF_056397405.1 of Variovorax sp. 05N34. Lineage (NCBI taxonomy): Bacteria > Pseudomonadati > Pseudomonadota > Betaproteobacteria > Burkholderiales > Comamonadaceae > Variovorax > Variovorax sp. 05N34. Next base: position 359,378 of record NZ_JBFTNI010000004.1, on the reverse strand, counting down.
ACGCGAGCCTCGAAACGCTGCGCCCAGGCCGCGTTCTGGTAGGCGGAAAGATGCTTGCGTCCGCGCGCGATCAAGGCATCGAGCGAGTCGTCCTGCACAGGCGTCGCCGTTGAATCGCGCAGACCCTCGATGGCTTGCGGTGCGCCTGCAGCGAGCCGGCCGAGCGAGAAGGCCATCAGGTTCGCAGCAACCGCGACCCCATTGAGTTCAATCGCGCGCGTCAGCGCCTCGAGGCTCAGCGGGATCAACCCGCGCTGCCATGCGTAGCCAGTCGCGAGGATGTTCGACGCCAGCGTATCGCCGAGGAATTCCTCCGCCATCGTCTGCGCGTCGAAAGTTTCGACCTGATTCCTGCCAGCGACGAAGCGCATCTTCTCCAGCAGCAGTTCGACTTTCAGGTCCGCATCGGGATTGCGCAGCGACTCTGCGACGGGTATCTCGTGCATGTTCGCGAGGATGCGGGTGCGTCCATGTCGCACCGTCTGCAAAGCGTCGGGTGAAGCGCCCACCACGATGTCGCAGGCCAGGATTGCGTCGGCCTGCTGGGTGTCGATGCGCACCTGGTTCAAGCGCTCGGGCGTGTCGGCCAGCCGCACGAAGCTCAGCACCGCCCCGCCCTTCTGCGCAAAACCCATGAAGTCCAGCACGCTCGCCGACTTGCCTTCGAGGTGAGCAGCCATTGCGATGATCGCGCCGACGGTCACCACGCCCGTGCCGCCAACGCCGGTAACGAGCAGGTCATAGGGCGCGTCCCACGTGCGTGGCGCCGGGAGCGGCAACGCCCCCACATGCTGAAGGAAGGCATCGCGCCCTGCGGCAAGTGCGCCGCTCTTCTTGCGCAGCGCGCCGCCGGTCACGCCGACGAAGCTGGGGCAGAAGCCCTTGGCGCACGAATAGTCCTTGTTGCAGCTCGTCTGGTCGATCTTGCGCTTGCGGCCCAGGTCGGTTTCGTGCGGCAGCACCGCCACGCAGTTGCTCTGAACGCTGCAATCGCCGCAGCCTTCGCACACTGCCTCGTTGATGAACAGGCGCTTGGGTGGATCGACCATCTCGCCCTTCTTGCGGCGCCGGCGCTTTTCGGCCGCGCAGGTCTGTTCGTAGATCAGCACCGTCACGCCGGGGACTTCGCGCAAGCGGCGCTGCACCGCATCGAGTTCGCTTCGGTCGTGGAACTCAGTGCCGGCCGGAAACTTGTTCTTGATTTGCGCGTATTTGTCGATCGCGTCGCTGACGACCACCACCTGCTTCACGCCCTCTGATTCGACCTGACGCGCAATCGCATCGACGCTGATGATGCCGTCGACCGGCTGCCCGCCGGTCATCGCCACGGCGTCGTTGAAGAGGATCTTGTAGGTCAGCGTCGCCTTGGCCGCGACAGCCTGGCGAATCGCCAGATAGCCCGAGTGGTAGTAAGTGCCGTCGCCGAGGTTCTGGAAAACATGCGGCGTCCGCGTGAACATCGAATGCGAAACCCAGTCGACGCCCTCACCACCCATCTGGATCAGGCCGGCCGTGCTCCGGTCCATCCAGTTGGCCATGAAATGGCAGCCGATGCCGGCTCGGGCGGTCGAGCCTTCCGGCACCTTCGTGCTGGTGTTGTGCGGGCACCCGGCGCAGAAATACGGCAGTCGCTTGACGGAGTCGCCATCGTTGCTCAACAGCTCCGGCAGCGTGAAGTCGCGCACGTGCTGGAAGTGATCACCAAGACCGGCGTTGTCGGGAAAGTGCACGGACAGCCAATGGGCCACCAGTTCAATCAGGCGCGACGGCCGCAGCTCGCCAAGCGCGGATACCAGCGGGCGGCCGTCTCGATCGTGCTTGCCCACGAGTGCGGGCCGTGCACCGGCCGGCGCGTTGTAGAAGATGTCGCGCAATTGACTCTCGACCACTCCGCCCTTCTCCTCCACGATCAGGATCTCTTGCAGCCCTTCAGCAAAGGCCTTGATGCGCGTCTGCTCGACGGGAAAGCTCAGGCCGACCTTGTAGAGCCTGACGCCGACCCGGGCGAGGCTTTCTGGCGTTACTTCAAGACGGCGGAGCACTTCCATCAAGTCGTAGTGCGCCTTGCCGCAGGTCACGATGCCCACCTTGGCATGCGGGCTCTCTATGACGTGGCGGTCGATGCTGTTGACGCGCGCGAACGCGGCCACGGCTTCGAGCTTGTCGGCCAGGCGCGATTCGATGCGCAACGAAGGCAGATCGGGCCAGCGGTAGTGCAATCCGTCCGCCGGCGCTCGGTGGCCCGTGGCTGCACGCACGGCGTCGGCATCGGCCCACTTGGCGATGCGCGCGTCGATCAGGTCGAGATCCACCGTGCCCGCGCTTTCGACCACCTCCGACAGTGCCGCCATGCCGACCCACGCACCCGAGAAGCGCGAGAGTTCGTAGGCATACAAGCCGAATTCCAGGTACTCCGCCACGCTGGCCGGCTGCATGACGGGCATGCTCCAGGCGACGAATGCGTGGTCGCTCTGGTGCGGCATCGATGACGAGACGCAGCCGTGGTCGTCGCCCGCCACCACCAGCACACCGCCGTGTGGCGATGAGCCGTATGCGTTGCCATGCTTGAGCGCATCGCCGGCACGGTCTACGCCCGGGCCCTTGCCGTACCACATAGCGAAGACGCCTTCGACCGTGCGTTCGGGGTCCGACTCCACCCTTTGCGTGCCGAGCACCTGCGTGGCGGCAAGCTCCTCGTTGATCGCTGGCACGAAGCGGATGCCCGCATCCTTGAAAGCAGGTCCGGCTTTCCAGATCGCCTGGTCGACCATGCCGAGCGGCGAGCCGCGGTAGCCACTGACGAAGCCCTGCGTATTGAAGCCCCGAGCGGCATCGCGTTCGCGCTGCATCAGCATGATGCGCACCAACGCTTGCGTTCCCGTGAGAAAGATGGCGCCGGATCGCGCCCAGAGGCTGTCGGAAAGCTGATAGGCAGGCCGCTGGATGGGCGCGACGGAAGAGGAGACTGCTGGCGAGTTCATCCGAGGATTGTTCTTCGCAATCAAGAGGAATATCCTCTTCAATGCACCCTCACCGACCCTGATTTCGAGAATTTCCTCCTCACAAAGCGCCATGAACGACGATTCCATTCCTCTAGACAACTACTCGCTCCAAATCCTGCTGGAATTGCAGCGCGATGCGCGTCAGACCGTGCAGCAAATTGCCGACAAGGTCGGCCTGTCGTCGACGCCCTGCTGGCGCCGCATCAAGGAAATGGAAGCGGCCGGCGTGATCCGCGGCTACACGGTCGTCATTGACCGAGAGAAGGTCGGGCTCAACCTCGCGGCCGTGACGGAGGTGAATCTGGACCGCCACAATGAATCGAAGGTGCGCGATTTCGAAAAGGCCGTTGAGGCGAGCCCGGAGATCGTGCGCTGCGTGTCGGCCACCGGCCCAGCCGATTACATCCTCACGGTGCTCGTCCCGGACATCAAGCACTACGACAAATTCCTGCACACGACCTTGTTCGACCAAGCCGGCGTCACCCACGTGCGATCGGCCATCGTGCTGCGCGAAGTGAAGTCGGAAGGAAGCCTGCCGGTCGATTTCGGGCCGGCGCGGCGATCACGCGGCTGAGCCGACGCCTGCGCGATGCTTCACTCGAGCAGCGACGAGGCGAGTTCCCTCAATACGGCTTGCGGCGACTCATCGATGATGTCGCCGTGGGAAACGATGATGCGCTTCAGGTCCGGAAGCGCGGCCCATTCGCTGAGCTGGGCGCTCAAAGCCTTCTTGCTCTCGATGATCATGAGCTCGACCGACTTGGGCACTTGAGCCTTGTCGCCGGCAAGCCCCATCGTCCTAAGCACCCAGCCGCTGAAGCCTGACGAATGGCGGATGTTCCCGATCAGATCGTTCAGAACCAGCGTGATGCCGCTCGCGCGCCGCACCATCAAGGCCGCTTCTTCCTCGCGCGTGCCGGGCACGGCGATCAGGCGGACGTCCGGGTCGCCGAAGTCGGGCGCGGTGGAATCGACCTCCACCACCTTTTCGGTCCTGTCGCGCGAGCCGGGCGGCGTGACCACCTTCAGGTCCGGAAAGCGGTGCTTCCAGGCTCCGGCGTCGAGGCGATGATGATCGCTGGGCACCACCAGGAACGCGGGCCGACCGTAGCCTTCGATCTCTTCCATCTCTGCTTCCTCCAGGCAAATGGCGCTCCAGATCAGCAAGTCGCGATTGGCCAGCCGAATGATCGTCATTCGTCGCGGAAGGTCCAACAGCGGCATCGGGATCTCGCCCTCGACGACCTGGATGTCGCGATCGATTTCCCTGAGCGGCCCGTGCGGGAGGACCTCCCATTCCAGTTTCGGCTTCGGCATGCAGCTCTCCTTGCAGGTTTGTGCGCGGCGCCACCGCCTCGCACACGAGAGCAAAGCTACCGCGATCACCTTGGCGTCCGGGCCGGTCGGCACAACCTTCCCTTGAGAGCATTGGCCGACGCAAGCCACGGCGGAGCCCTGTTGGGGGCGCTTGTCAGTGAACGCCCCCCGCCTCGCCGGGCTTCTTCCTACGCGATCTCGCCCAAGCTCGGGTCGATGGTCAACACACCCGCGACACCCGCGCCACCTGCATGCCTGCCATGGACCCTCCGGTTCGATCCTTCGTTCGATGACCTCATGAACCAAAGCAATGCCACTGCCAACGCACCCGAGGACAGGGAGCCGGAACGCCCGGAGCGTCTTTTGCATCTCCTGTGGGACCAGGCACCGGACCACGCCTTCATCATGTTGGACAGGGCGAGCAAGATCATCAGTTGGCGTGGCGCATCGCAGGCGATGTTGGGCTATGCCGAAGAGGAGGTGCTGGGACGATCCCTGGACTTCCTTTTCACAGAGCAGGACCGCGCGCGCGGCATGCCGCAACACGAGCGCGACGTAGCAGTTTCGGCCGGCCGCTCGGAGGACAACCGCTGGCACGTGCGAAAGGATGGTGCGCAGATCTGGGTGTTCGGCTCTCTCGTGGCCCTTCAGAGCGACGGCGAGATCGCCGGCTTTGCCAAGGTGATCAGCGAAAGGACGAACAAGCGAGCGCAGATCGAGACCATGCAAAACCGGCTCGACGCCGCCAAGCGCGACCTGCAGGCCCGGGACGTGTTCTTTGCAAGGCTGAGTCACGAAGTCCGCAACGCACTCGCGCCCATCCTCAATGTCGCAAGCTTGCTGGAGCATTCGGGCAAGGACGAACATGCCCGGCTTCCCCTTGCCGTCATCAGGAGGCAGGTCGCCCAGATGGAACGGATGATGCGCGACCTGACCGACGTCGCCAAGCTCGGCGCCGGCAAGCTTCAACTCATCAAGGAGCAGTTCGATCTCGGCGCGGACCTGATCGAAATTACCGAAAGCATCCGCAGCCAGGCCAAGGCGAAACGGCAGGAACTGGACGTCATGGTTCCTTCAACCCCCGTCATGATCTGGGCGGACCGGCAGCGGGTGCATCAGATCATCTTCAATCTTCTCCACAACGCCATCAAGTACACGCCAGAGGGAGGACAGGTCTGGGCGCACTGCACCGTCGAAGTCGACTATGCGGTCGTCAAGATCGAGGACACGGGTGTGGGCATCGCCCCGGAGCTGCTGCCGGTCATCTTTGACCTCTTCACGCAAGAGAACCCGAATCAATCGGAGGGCGGCTTTGGGGTGGGCCTGTCGCTGGTCAAGGACCTCGTCGATGCGCACCACGGCTTCATCGAGGTGCAGTGCGACGGCAAGGGCAAAGGCGCCGCATTTGCCGTGCGCCTTCCGCTCCGCGAGGACGAATAGGTCATTGCGATTGTTCCGCCAGTTCCAGGCAATAGTCGAAGAACTCTTCCAGTTCGTTCGCCTTGTCGAAGACTGCGTCGGCACCCGCTTGTTCACAAGCCGAGCGCCGGGCGGGTGTTGCGGAGTTGGTCAGCACAACCACATGCTGACCGCGATCACGCTCCTTGCACCATTGCACGACGCCGAGGCCCGAGCCTTCCTTGAGATAGAAATCGACGATCGCCAGGTTCCAGCAGCCCTTGTGGCTCGCGAGCCAATCGATGGCCTCGCCTTGCGACTCCGCAGAGGCGAGAACATCGGATTGCCCGAGATCCCGCAGCGCGGGAATGAGGACGTCCCTGATTGCAGGGTTGTCTTCCACCAAGAAAACTGTAAGAGGCATGTCCCATCCACTGGCTGTGCCCAAGCGTAGACGGACGCGCCGTCATATCAGTGGGCAGCGAGCACACGGCGCAGTAGGATGGTTTCTCTATCAACTAGATGAAGACGATGGACAGAGAGCCGGCGAAACTGCAAGCGAAGTTGCGATGGGAGGCAGCCTGCGAGAGGCTGGCGTTTGCGCTGCATCCGAGGCCCGACATGCCTGCAGAGGATGTACCACAGCTCGACGAGGCAGTCCGCATCGCGCAACATGCCCTGGACGAGATTCGCCGCGCTTTCGGGGTGGACTCAGGCGGAGAGTCGCACGAATAGTCTCTTTCAACTCAGGGCCGTGTCCAGCAGCATCATGACGACAAAGCCCAGCATGAGACCACCCGTCGCAAAGGCCTCATGCCCCTTGCGATGGGACTCTGGAATGATCTCGTGGCTGATCACGTAGAGCATGGCACCCGCTGCCATGGCAAGGCCCCAGGGCAGCATGCTTGCCGATCCGCCGATGACGGCGGCACCCAGGACGGCCGTGACGGGCTCCACCAACCCGGAAAGCACCCCGAGGACTACCGAGAGGAGTCGCCCATAGCCGACGCCCCGCAGCGCGAGCGCCACGACCAAGCCCTCTGGTACGTCCTGAATTGAAATGCCGGTGGTCAGCGCTACCGCGCCGACGGTGTCCGTGCCGGCAAACGCAACCCCGATCGCCAAGCCCTCGGGAAGGTTGTGAAGAACGATGGCCAGGACGAAGAGCCAGACGCGCTTGAGACTGCGCGCTTCCGGGCCTTCGACGCCCTTCACGAAGTGTTCGTGAGGCACCGCCCGATCGATGCCAAGCAGCATCAGGGCACCGAGCAATATCCCGGCAGCCACGATGCTGCCCGCGCCCCAACCGCTCGCTCCCTGGGACTTGGCCGCCGCCAGCGCCGGAATGACCAATGAAAACGAGCTGGCCGCCAGCATCACGCCGGCGCCGAACCCGAGCATCGTGTCGTAGACCCGTTGGGAAAACTGCTGTGACAGCAGCACGGGGACCGTCCCGAGAGCAGTTGCCAAGGCGGCGACCAACCCGCCGAGCAACGCACCCCGCAGTCGCGGATCGTGCCCCATCCCGGCTTCGAACGCCTGCCAGGCGAATATCGACAAGCCACCGATCACGATGGCAAAGCCACTCCAGCGCCGCAAGGACCCATGGCGGCGTGGTCGCGCAAGTCCTTCAACGGCGGCAAGCCAGTTCATTCGGTCGTGATCCCGTCTGGTGAGCGCGCCAAATTCGCCCGCCGTCCGTGCTGCCCGCGTAGGAGACTTCCGCGTTCGGAGACCCGAGGAAGTCTTCAGGTCGGTCGCCATTGCCGCAAGTCTTGAGGAGGCCGCCGACCGACAGGGCCCATCGACGCGCTCTCACAAGTTTCGATGCGCCGCCGCGCACACTGACCGCCATGTCGACCCGAGCCAAGACGCAAGCCAAGACGCGACCCAAGCCTGCAGCGTCCAGGCCTCGCCGAAGCACCACGGACGATCGACTTGAACGAGCGTTGCGCGAGACATTCGGGCATCGGAGATTGCGCCTCGGGCAACGCCTCGTGATCGACCGCGTCATGGCGGGACTTTCAACGCTTGCCGTCATGCCGACCGGAGCGGGCAAGTCCCTTTGCTACCAACTGCCGGCGCTGCTTCTTCCCGGCCAGACAGTCGTGATCTCGCCATTGATCGCGCTGATGAAGGATCAGTGCGAAAAGCTCGGAGATCACGGGGTACATGCCGTGCAACTGAATAGCCAATGCAGCGCGGCGGAGATCGAGGCAGCGGAGTTGGCAATCGAATCCGGGGATGCGCGCGTGATTTTCAGCACGCCCGAGCGCCTGGCCGATGCATCGTTCGTGGCTCTGCTGCAGAAGCGCCCGACATCGCTGCTCGTTGTCGACGAAGCTCACTGCATTTCGCAATGGGGGCATGATTTTCGGCCTGCTTATCTGGAGATCGGTGCGGCGGCGCGGGCCCTCGGTCAACCGGTCGTGCTGGCTTTGACGGCTACCGCGAAGCCCGAGGTGGCTTCCGAGATCATGGAAAAGCTCGATATTCCGCGCGCAGGACTCGTCGACACCGGCGCATACCGAGCCAACCTGCGCTATGCGGTCCACGCATCGACGAGCGAGCCGGAAAAACTGGAGCGCGCGCTGGAACTCGTCGCACGGCTGAGCGGAAGCGGGATCGTCTACACGGCGACTGTCAAGGCGGCGGAAGCACTGTTCGTCGCGCTCTCGGAGGCCGGCGAGTCGGTGGGTCTGTATCACGGCAGGCGCCGCGCCCCGGAGCGGCGCGCCGCACAGGATGCCTTCATGTCGGGCGAAGTGCGCGTCATGGTCGCGACGAACGCATTCGGCATGGGCATCGACAAGCCGGATATCCGCTTCGTGTTGCACTTCCAGATGCCTTCGAGCCTCGACGCGTATTACCAGGAGTCGGGACGCGCAGGCCGTGACGGGCAACCCGCAAACTGCACCTTGCTGTACCTGCGGCGCGACAAAGCCGTGCAGCAATTCTTCCTGGCTGGCGCATGGCCGGAAGCTGGGGAACTGCGCATGCTTCAGCGGGTTCTTGCAGCGCCGCCTGCGGAGGCGCCGGGTTGGTCGCCGACGGCACTCCAGCAAGAGGCGCACCTTTCGGGCGGCAAACTGCGGGTGCTGCTCGGCTTGCTGAAATCCAGCGAACTCGTGGCGAGTTCCGAAGACGGTTCGTTGCGCTGGGGCGAGAGGCCGCTGCTCGATGAGGCCGGCGTGAACGCACTGCTCAGCGGCTACCGCGACAAGCGCGAGCAGGAGCGCATCGACCTTGAAAAAATGGTCTTCTATGCAACGACCGGACTGTGCCGCTGGCAAGTGCTGCTTCGTGAACTGGCAAGCGATGAACTGGCCGAGCGATGCGGCACCTGCGACAACTGCCTGCGGATCGCCGCCCATGAGCGCACCCTCTCCGCCAGCGACTCCACGGCGCCGGCGTCGTCGTCGGCTCAGTCGCACCACTCGAACTTTTCGCCGCGCACGCCGGTGCGCGTGGCGCGGTACGGCAAGGGAATGGTGGTCAGCGCGGATGCGATCTCGGTCACGATCGAATTCGCAGATGGCAGTCAGCGATGTTTTCAGCCTGACTACGTGAGGCCGCTGCGCGCTCGCCCGGCTGAACCATGAACGGCAAGCAAGGAAGGCCACGCGGTGCGCGCTGGATTGCTGTGGTCGCCGTCGCTGCGCTGGTTGCGGCGGGCTTCGCGCTCTATCGCGGTCTTGTGTCAGTGCCAGACCGATTCAACCCCTGGGCTGAACTGGACGTCGACGCGCCGCCGAATTTCCTGACCGGGCTCAAATTGCGCCGGGCGGGTGCCTCGGCCCCAGCCTGCTTCGCAGCGCTCGGCCGAAGTGGCATGCGCTATGAGCGCGTGCCCGACCAAGTGACCGGTCCCGAATGCGGCTTTCACAACGCCCTACGTCTGCGGCAAGGTCGAGAGATCAAGTTGAGTTCGCCACTGATCCTGAGTTGCCGCGCCGCCCTCTCCTTTGCGATGTGGGAGCGCCACGGCGTCCAGCCGGCGGCGCGCAAGGATCTTCAGTCCACCATCGCGTCCTTGGAGCATCTTGGAAGCTACGCATGTCGCGACATCAACACCGGCGAAAAGGACGGCGCGAGCGGACGGCGCAGCCGCCATGCGACAGCCGATGCGCTGGACGTATCCGGCTTCGTCACCATCCACGGGCGTCGGATTCTTGTCGGACGGGATTGGGAGTCGGGAATTTCCAAATCCCGCACCGGCCCAACGGCGTTCTTGAGCGACGTCCATTCGAGCGCATGCACGTACTTCGAGGGCGTGCTCGGGCCGGACTACAACACCGCCCATCAGAACCATTTCCATCTGGAGATGGGTGGTTGGCGCATGTGCGACTGAGGGCGGTCCGGCACGCATGTTGCAACGGATCGGTATGAAGATGGGTTCGCTTTATGAACAGGCCGTCGCCTTGAGTCCAAAGGCCGCGCGCATTGCCGCGTTCCTGCTCATTGATGAGCCACAGGTACCTGAACCGCTCCGTCGATCGCTGGGCGTCGCCCTCTCGTCATGCGATGCTGACGCCACCGTGACGGTGCGTTGGACGGACGAGGACCCGGACGCACAAGCAGCGCGCCGCTTCGTGGAAGCATGCAGAGAGTACTGTGAAAAAAAAGCTTCCCCGCGTGCGCAGAGCGATGGGTGAAGGGATGGTCGCATCCATCCGCAACATTTGCTGCAAACCTTGCCAACTGTCGCGTCGTGTCGTGTGTCGCGGTGGTAGCCGTCAAGATCCGCCGCGGTCAGTCGATCCAGGGGCCGCCCAGCATGGCCTGGATGTACGCTGCCACCTTGACGAGATCCTCGTCAGACAAGGGCAGCGGTGGCGCGTCGACGAGGTGCTCCGCAACCAAGTGCAGCTTCGCGGAGGCGTTGGGCTGCTCCTGGAGCAGAACCGCGATCGCCGCTGTTTGGGCGACTGCCCTCAGTTCCAGGGCACGCAGCCGAGCATTGACTTCTTCCGGTTCCATCTTTTCCTCCTGGCCGTGATCCAGTTCAAGGCGAAACTCTACCGCCGCCGAGAACCTATCGGCCTGCTAGTGCATTGTGCTTGTCTATGTGGGAGAAACAGAATCTGGAGCGCCAACTTCTTTCGGCTTTGTTGCCGGTGCGGGCGCGTTGGTGCGGGGCGAACGGGCGCGCTGACAAATCATGCGACCCGTTTGCCGATCCCAATGGCAGGATCTGGCCTTGGTTGGCGCATCTCCCGCCGCGATTGCAGGCGCGAAGGCGCAAAGGCCGGCAACCGCAACAGCACCGGAGAGGATCAGTTTCTGGAGGGGTTTCACGCCGGCAGCTTACACCGCTTCAGTTTCGCAAATTGATACCGTCGTTCGCAGCATCCAATCAGTCCTGCAGGGGGCGTAGAGAAGAATGGAACTCCGATGCACGGACAAGCACGGCCGACAACTCAGATTCTGCAAAAGCAAACAAAAGCTGAACAACCTTTTCAGGGCCGTCCCCCTCGACCTCGGGCAGGTATTCGATTGCCCGCAGAGCGGCTACTCCAGTCATTTCGCCAAGCTGAAGACACGCCGAACTCACGCGGTGCGCCAACCGCTGCAGTTCGACGTAGCGTCGCATTTGGACCGCCAGGTGCATCTCCTTCAAATCGTCCGAAGTCGAGAGGATGAATACGTCCATCAGTTCCGCGATGTGTTCCGGCTTTCCACCGCACAGCGCCTTCAGACCGGCATATGGCTCTTTTCCGTTCAAGTCGTTCTCCCTGATTCTTCAGACTTGGCCTCTGCCGAATATCACTATTGGCTTTCAAGCTCAGCGCCGGCGAGTGGACGAGAGCTTGCTTCAGTGGCCGGGGTGCTCGAGGCGGGATCCACTGGGATCAGCCGATAGCCGACCGATTCAACCGTCTCCAAAGCCCATCCATGGGCTCCAGACAGCCACAGCTCGGTAGTCAGGATAGCGATGGTGCCTGCGAGATAGTCGTCCTTCAGCCTGAGCGCAGCTTTTTCAAAGTGCATCACCTGCTTCAACCGCTTGGTCGTCAACGTCCTGCCGGCATAGAAGAAGAACTCGAGGGCGACGTCGAAGGCAGCGGGCTCCAGCCGCACCGTTCGACCGGCAAAAGCTACTGTTCTCCCCAAGGGATCGAACGCATAGCTCCCCCAGGACAGATGAGACCGGGCGCCTTCGAACCTGCAAGCATTCAGAAACGAAAGGATGAGCCGGTAGTAGTCACTGAAGGAGCGCGGCGGACTCGCGGAGACTCCTCGGCTCTTGGGGCGAATGTCCTGGTGCAACCCCGCGTGAAGTACGGGGACATCAGGGCCGATGGAGGCACGAACGCCTTCTAGAACTTCCCGGCCTTTGCTATCCGTCACAGGCATGTTGCCGAGATAAAGCATATCGAGAGTAGTCGCGCCGACACCCATCTCCGCCAGTTCATCGAGGTTGGTGAAAACAAGCGGCGCGTAGCCGAGTGAGCGCAGTACGCGGCGGGCATATTCACGTTCCCCCGATGAGTACGCAAGCACACCGATTCGTCTCATCCGAACTGAACGATTCATGGTTTTGTGCGACCAAGGTCGAGTTGCGGCATCTGAGGGGAAACGCGCAGCGTGAGCAGAAAACGCTTGTCAGCGCGCGAAAGCAAACAGCCCAAGGAGAGGGCTACGGCATTGAAGGCCGTCATGATGAATCCTCCGGTGCGATGTGAATCGCACGATGTTTTGATGGCGCCAATCGAGCGTTAGCGGATTCCCTCCCTCAGCAAGCGCTCGACCGAAATCCTAGGGACGGCGTCAATCCCAGTACATGAGAAACATCGCAAAGCTGCGGCAAAGACTTCGATTGCTTTGCGGAGACAGTGCGTGCATCCGCGACGATGTATAAACATCGGGCGCGCACCGATGCGCCCCATCACAACAACATCTGGAGACAACGTGGAATCCCTGGAGCAGAGAACCATTTCGAAAATCAGCTGGCGGCTGTTGCCGCTTCTGATGGTCAGTTACTTCGTTGCCTATCTCGACCGGGTGAACCTGGGCTTTGCCGGGGCCTCGATGTCCAAGGACCTGGGGTTCACGAGCACCGTCTTCGGCAACGCGGCGGGCATCTTCTTCATCGCCTACTTCCTGTTCGAAGTGCCGAGCAATCTGGCGCTCGAACGCTTCGGCGCTCGTCGATGGATCGCTCGCATCATGCTGAGTTGGGGCGTGCTTTCCATGGCGCAGGCATGGGTGGGCGGTGCGACGAGCTTCAACGTCGTCCGCTTTCTGCTCGGGATGGCCGAGGCCGGTTTCTTCCCCGGCRTCATCTTCTATCTCACCCTTTGGTTTCCCGCCGCCTACCGCGCCCGCATCGTGGGCTGGTTCATGTTTGCCGTTCCGATCTCGACGGTGATCGGCTCCCCCATCTCAGGCTACATCCTCAACATGGACGGCTTTTGGGGCATGCACGGCTGGCAATGGCTCTTCATCATCGAAGCGGTGCCCGCAGTTGTGTTGACCTTCTTCGTGCTGTTCTACCTGCCCGACCGCCCCAAGGACGCAAAGTGGCTGACGCCTGAAGAACGCGACTGGCTGCAGACCACGCTCAATGCCGAACAACGCCATCGCGAGTCGATTCACAACATCTCGTGGAAGCAGGCACTGCTCAACTGGAAGGTCATTTCGCTGGGCATTGTGTACATGGGCATCACCGTGCCGCTGTACGGGTTGGGATTTTTCCTGCCGCAGATCATCAAGGGCTTCGGCGGCCTGAGCAATGTGGAGATCGGATTCATCAACGCGTTCCCCTACTTGGTCGGTGCGATCGCGATGGTGTTCTGGACGCGTTGGTCCGATGCGCGGCGTGAGCGAAAACTGTTTCTGCTGATCCCGCTTGCATGCATCTTCTTCGGCCTCGTCGCTGCGGCGCAGTTCAGCGCACCAATTCCGAAAATGGCCGCCGTCACGGTGGCCGCGTTCGGCATCTTCACGGCGCTGCCGGTGTTCTGGACCGTCCCGACGGCATTGCTGAGCGGTGTTGCCGCAGCGGCGGGTATCGCGTGGATCAATTCGATCGGCAATCTCGGCGGCTACATCGGCCCGACGATCTTCGGCATCCTGAAGGACCGGATGGGCAACGACTTCTACGCGGTGCTTTTCCTCGCGCTCTTGTCGGTGGTGGCATTCGCGCTGGTGCTGCTTGTCGGTCACGACAAGCGGGCTGAACATGGCGCGCAGGCCGTGCGAGCCTAGTGACGGGCCTGCAGCGATTTGCTAGCCGAGCGGTGAGACGCCGGTGATCCAGGCGTGGAGCCAGAACAGGAAAGCGACATAGACGGCAAGACCACCAACGACGGCGATGACGTCGTTGAGTGGTCCCGAAGGAGCTGTTGGCACGGCATGCGGCATTGGGCGTCGCTTGACGGAAATCCGGTCTGCCACCGCCCACACCAGAAAGCCGCCGAATAGAAGCACGTCCGCGAGCGTGCCATTGGCCAGCAGATGCGCCGTGGCCCAGAGCTTTACGGCAAGCAGCATGGGGTGCTTGGCCGTGCGCTGGATTCGGCCCGGCAGGTACGCCGCCAGGAAGAGCGGAAACACCGGAATCATCAGCACGAGCGCCACATGCCGCAGTGCCAAAGGTGGCGCGTACAAGACCACGGGCGAGTGACGGGCCAAACCGTAACCGTAGATGAGCACCAGCAAACCCGCGAGAGAGACCAGCGCGTACAGACCTTTCCAGGCGCGCTCGCCGAACTGTGCGATCCGCGCCTGGCGCCAGCCAGGCGCAAAGATGGACACCGAATGCACGCCAAGAAAGAGAACAAGGCCGGCAACAAGAATCGACATGCTCATCTACCAGGCCGCCGGCAGCTTGCGCAAGATCACGATCCGGCCGTCGCGCTGCCCCACGTAGCCCCCGGCGGTGAGTTCCTTCATGACACGGTTCACCATCTCGCGCGACGAACCCACGCGATCGGCGATGTCCTGCTGGGTCAGCTTGCGGCGCATCACGCGTTCTTCTCCGAGTTCGTCCGAAAGATCTGTCAATACGCGAACCATCCGTCCATAGACATCCTGCAGCGCCATGCTGCGCACCTGTTCGGTCAGGCGACGCACCATGCGGATGAGCTTGCGGGTGAGGTGCAGCGCGAAATCCGGGTGCTCTGCCAGAAACTGTCGCAACTCGGTCCCTTGCACCACGCGACACGTGCAGGCTTCCAGCGCCTTGATCGACGCCGAACGCTTCTCACCGTCGATCGCGAGTTCGCCGAAGTATTCACCCGGCCCGTACTCCGTCAGGACGACCTCGCGCCCGTCCTCCGAACTCGCGTAGACCTTCACGCGACCGCTCAGCACGATATAGAGCGAATCGGTGGTGTCCCCTTCGTTGATCAGGATCGCCTGCGGCGGAAAGGCCCGGATCAATCCGTGCGGGGAAATGGCGTCGAGCAGGCCTTGCGGCAAGCGTTCATTGGCGGAACTCATCGGTGGGTCACGAAACTCCTCTGCGCGGAATACTACTGCGCTCTGCCATTGCTCGGACGTGGCCGCCACGACAACCCCAAAGCGGAGCTTGCCTGCCCTCCGCTTCGCTGCTACAAGCCTTTTCGCAACAAACGCGCAAGAACATAAACACAATCGCGCCGCCCGCCGGCCGACGAGGAGAATTCCATGTGGCGAATGAGTCGCAAGCAAGTCGCTCGGCGAGAGCGAATTCATGGCTGGGCCGAGGCGATGTCCGCCTATCCGGCCCCGTTCGACAGCAGCGCCGCGAAGGAACTGCAGGCAAGGCTGCAGGGGCAGATCGTGCTGCCGTCCGACTCACCCTATGCAGCGTCCAGGCAACTTTCGAACCTGGCATTCCAGAGCTTTCCACAACTGATCGCGTATTGCGAGGTGTTCCAGGATGTCTGGGAATGCCTGCAATTCGCGCGTAAATACGGCTTGTGGACCACCACGCGTTCAGGCGGCCACAGCACCGCTGGCTTCAGCATGAACGACGGCATGGTCATCGACACCAGCCACTTGAACGGGATCTACGTCGACCCCGATCGAAAGATTGCGGTGGTCGGGCCGGGCACCAACTGGGGGCATCTCAACGCCACGTTGGCGGACTACAAGCTTCACGTGCCGACCGGCATCTGTGGCGATGTCTGCGTGGCGGGCTTCATGCAGGGCGGCGGCTTCGGGTTGACTTCGCGGCTCTTCGGAATGAACTGCGACAACGTGCTGGAGATGCTCGTCATGCTGGCCGACGGGCGCATCGTGCGCGCGGCAGACGATAGCAATCCCGATCTGTTCTGGGCCATGCGCGGCGGGACGGGCAACAACTTCGGCATCCTGCTTCAGGTGACCTATCAATTGCGCGACCTGCCGCCGCTATGGGGGTTTGGCCTGGAATGGCCGATCGACAAGGCGCCTGCCGCCCTGGCCGCACTGCAGGACGGCTACATGCAAAGCGGCGCCCCGCCCGAGCTCGGCTACATGGGCGCGTTGGTTCGCCTGGGCGCCAAACTCGACCCCGTGCTGGTGATGCGAGGCACCTACTGGGGCTCGGCGGCTCAGGGCAAGAAGGCGCTCAAGCCCCTGCTGGACAACACGGGTGCCACGCTCAAGCTTCAGAAGGTCGGCAGCTATTTCGAACTCAACGACTGGCTGTTCGAGAACGTCCCACCCTGCCCCGATCTGGCGCGCGAGGACAAGCAATCCACCAACATTGCGCGACGTCTCACGATTGCGGAATGGCGCAGGATCTGCAAGCGCTTCACCGAGAGCCCGAATCCGTGGACCGCAGTCGCCATCGAGCCTTATGGCGGTGCCATCAACCGGGTCGCCCGCGACGCCACGGCTTTCGTGCATCGCCAGGCGGACATGAACCTCTTCGTCGACGTTTTCTGGATGGACGAGCCGCAGCGTCTGAAGGTGCAGCCTTATCTGGACGACTTCATGGCGCTGCTCGACCCAATGGGCAACGGAGAGTCCTACCAGAACTATCCGCGCCTGAGCCAGACCGACTACCGCCAACGCTATTGGGCAGAGCAGTTTCCGCGTCTGCTTTCGATCAAGCGAAAGTACGATCCTGACAACACGTTCCGATACGCGCAGAGTGTCAGCCCCGAGCCGGGCAGCCGCTGGCCTGTCCCGGCGGGCGGTCCGATCGTGCCGGTGCCATGGGGGCCTCCGCCGATTCCGCCATCGTCGACTTGAGACTCGAAGGAGCATGCGATGCGCACCCTGGTCAAGATCTTCTTCAACCCACCCATGGCAGTCGCCCGCGTTGGCGCCAGCCCGACGCCGATGGCCGCCTTCGAATGGGCCACGGCGAAGACTGCGCACGGCGGCACGCAGACGGTCATTGAGCCCGCGCTGAGCTTCGACATCGCCCCTGACGGAAGCCTGCGCCCATACATGCCCAGCGAAATTCGCTTCAGGGAGGTGGATGGCTCTATTCGTCCGGTCGCTCCCTTCTTCGAGTTGTGGGCGACGCTGATGCGGCCCGAGGATGGAGAACTCGAAGAGCACCCGTTGACCCTGTGCTTGCTGAAAGAACTCGGCATCGGTTTGGACCACCTCGCGCTCGAAGTGACGGCCTCAAACCTCAAGGCTGCCCGGCGCACCGGCGACGATGCCTGCGGATTCACCGCCCGCGTCGAGATCGCCGGACGCGATCACAGCGAACGCGCGCTGCTCGCCTTCAGCCGCCATACGTCTGGCCAGCAACCGCTGGTGCTTCACGACAAGCCGATTCCCGTCGGCAAGGTGCAATGGATACGGCCCATCGAACAAGCGATCGACGGGGTCGACCTGTCGACCTTGCGGCTGCGCTTCACACCCGCGACCGGCGAGGTCTACGGACCGCCACAGGCAGCCTACGGGCCCGACCGCCAGACTGTGACCGGGCCGCTCGACGTGGAAGAGTTCTCCAAAAAGGAAGACGGCCGGGTTCACATGATCGTCAAGGCGAAGAACCGCATCCTGAGCGGAGCCACCGTCTTCTCGCGCTATCAGATGACCAATGGGCTGTTCGAAGATCCTCAGCCGCAGGACGGCTACGACGGTGCGGACGAAGGCGACAGCGTGGCCTGGGGCGTGGTGGACGACACCTGCGATGCGCTGATCACAGCCTCGGTCGCATGGCGCGGCACCCGCTACGGAGCGGCGGCGCGCGTGTTCGTCGGACCACCCCAATACGCACCTGACCGTCGGCCGTTCTACGACGTCGCGTCAGACCTCGCCGACCGTGACCTCCCCTTGATGAAGGTCACTCGCGAGAACTTCGATGCGGTGAAGGCCGAAGTCGTCGAGTTGTTCCGGCGCGTTTTCGAGACGGCAAGTTCGCTCAACCTCGATGCCGCGCGCACAGAGGCCTTGCAGGACAACCAGGCCAGGATCGGATCAACGGATGTCCCCAAGCAAGGACTGCCCGCCGTCGGCAAGGAAAGCATGACGCGCGAAGACAAGCCCTACGTCGATCGCGTGCCGGACCTGACGCCCGGACAGGCGGTCTCGGTGTTCACCACCAGCGTTCGGGGCGATCGGCTGACCTACACCGAGGTCGTTCCGTTCGTGCATGGGCAGTTGATGGACGAGGTCGTGCTGCTCGACTTCCTGCGCCGCCGCCACGACCATGTTCGCAAACTGCTGCGGCCGCCCTTCGGGCTTCTGTCCCAATGGGACGAAGCGCCCGGCCCCCAGCCCCATCCCGAGTTCCGAGACCCGCGCGTGCTTCGCGACGTGCTGCATGACATGCGCATGCCTCCGTACATGCGCGACGCCTACTACGTGCCCTTGTCGCTCTCGCGGCGGCAGTACCACATGATGATCGACTTCCTCGATCTGCTTGCGGCTGAGGAGACGACCCCATGAGCGATTCCATCCAGCCCCGCAATCGCACCGCCCGTGCAGCCGTGATTGGCAACCCGGCGACCTCTCGCATCGATTCGGCGGTCGCCAACTGCTTTCCAGGGCTCGAACTGGACGTGCGCGCACTTGAAGGACGCTTCTTCCCCGGCCTGCTCTTCTGGGTGGTCGCGGCGCCCGTCGCTCCCGTGGCGGGCGCCATTCCCAACCAGGCCGGCATCCACCTGAAGTACCTGGACTACGAAGCCGACCCGATGCTGCCGGAGCGCAGCGACGAGCCCTGGGTGCAAAAGCTGCTCGACACATACCAGGGCGACACCGGCATCGCATTGAGCGCGGGACGCTGGTATCTGCACTGGATCGAGCAGGGCGGCACACGCATCGCATGCCACGACGCACAAGGCAACGCCTACGACGGCGAACTGATCTGGCGCTTTATCCGCTGCCTTGCACCCGACGAGCCATTGAAGATTGCGCTGGTGCAGCGGGACGGCCCGGCCGGCCAGGCACCCGTCGAACTCGAGGGATATCGCCGCCGCTACACCACGCAAAACGGCGTGATCGATGCCGCATACCCGCCTGGCGAGTTGACCGGCGCAATGTGCAATCCCTGGCAGCACGACTTCCGCGATTGCGCCTGCTACTACTGGGCCTCCAATCATCCGGACGTGGTGCTCGGCGAAGGCGACGGCCAAAGCCTGCCGGACGGCTCGCCAACGGGCGCGACCGATTCAGTGCTTTGGCTCGACTGGCTGCGGCGCGATCGCAGTCCGGCGGGGGCGGTCGGCGCGCCGGCATCCCGCGCTGCGGCGCGGCCGGCGCAACTCGATCACTTCGAAATCAACCATCGATGGCAAGACCTCGCGTACGTCATCGGTGGCCGCGAAGTGGGAGATTCATACCACCCGCCCATCGCCCCGGCCGCAAAGCCCTATGCCACCCCGCACGAGATGGTCGCCGACCTGCGCACGCGGCTCGCGCCGCTCGAACTGACGCTCGCCTATCAATACCTCTACGCCCTGTTCTCGCTGAAGGATCCGCCTGCGGCGCCAAAGCCGGGCACACCGCAGGCACCCTGGCCCACGCTGGCTGCAGACCTGAACACTGCACGCCAGTTCGTCACGCTCGTCGCGGTGAGCGAAATGACCCATCTGCGCTGGGCCAACCAGTTGCTCTGGGAACTCGACCGAGCCGGCTTCTACCCGCAAGGCGAGCACTACGAGCCCGTGCTCGAACCGTTCGCGTCGCCGACCCGGATTCTCGGCATCGAGCTGCCGGCGCTGCGCCCGCTCGACATGCAGGCACTGGACGACTTCGTCCGCATCGAACGACCGGGCGGGCCGCTGGACACCGCCTACGCACGCTGCGTCGCGACCCTCGAACGGGACATCTACCCGCGCGAGCTGTACGAACTCGCCGTCCGAATCGATACCGACGGCACACAGCACTACGCACGCTTCCGCGACGTGCGCTCGACGCTGCAGACCTATCGCAATGCATYCGGCCCGTCGCCCTACCTGCTGGACGTCAGGACAGGCACACGTGACGAAGCCCGCGTGGCGCTGGACTTGCTCGCTGCCTTGCTGAGCGAGCTGCGCACCGCCTACATCGCCGAGGCGGACAGGCGATTCGACGAAGCGCAAGGCGCAATCAACCGATCACGCCTGGCCATGGACAACCTGCGCACCGAAGCCTTGGCACTGGCGGCGCGCGGCATCGGCATTCCCTTCTTCGACGTGCCATGACCACCATCACCGTGCCCGTGTCCGCAATCGGCCGACGCGCTCGCGCGCAGACGGGGCCGGCCGAGGCGCACTGCTTCGAGACCGAGCACGGCACACATGCCCTTGTGGTGGACGCATCGCGTGTCTACGATGTGCCGGCGGATTTCGCCGCAAAGCTTATGGATGCGGCACGGCAAGGTGGTGCGCCAGCCGAACACCGGTTCCTCGCGGCTTACGGACTGGAACAACCCCAAGCCATCACCGACACCATCGACACGCCACCGGTCAATGCGATCGCGCTCGCCGTTTCGGAGCACTGCAACCTCGGTTGCGGCTACTGCTATGCCGACGGCGGCAGCTTCGGCGGCGAAGCCAAGCACATGCCCTGGGAGACGGCGCGCGCCGCCATCGATCAACTCCTCGAAGGCGTGGCGCCAGGCGCGACCGCCAAGATCGCCTTTCTCGGCGGCGAGCCGCTGCTCAATCGCGCGGTGCTACGCCAAGCCACGGAGTACGCGACGGAGCGCACTGCCGCAAAAGGTCAAACGCTGCGCCTCGCGCTCACGACCAATGCGACAGTGCTGAATGCCGAAGATGCCGCTTTCCTGGCAGCCCACGGCTTCGCGGTGACCGTCAGCATCGACGGCGAAAAGGATCTGCACGATGCCTTGCGCCCCACGCTGGGCGGCACCGGCAGCTACGACCGCATCGTGGCGCGCCTGCCGGCGCTGCTTGCACGACAGGGTGAAAAGCCGTTGCACGGTCGTTCGCCCATGCAGGTGACGGCGCGCGTGACGGTCACACCGCGGCATCACGCCTTGCGCGAGACGATCGAGCATCTGATGGCCCTCGGGTTCCACACCGTCGGTGTCTCGCCCAGCCTGAGCGCACGCGACCCTTCATTGCAACTGAGTGCCGGCGACCTCGATGCACTGCTCGCGCAGATGATCGACTGTGCCGACGAGTTCGAGCGGCGCTCACTGGCGGGCGACCACTACCCGTTCTCCAACATGCTGTCGGCCATGCAAGAAATCCACCGCGGAACGCACCGACCATTGCCCTGCGGTGCCGGCGCGGGCTATCTCGGCGTCGCCGCCGATGGCGAACTAAGCGCGTGCCACCGCTTCGTCGATGATCCGCGCGCGGCGATGGGCAGCGTCCACGGCGTTGTCGACGACGAGGCGCGCAGTGACTGGCTGGCCACGCGCCACGTCGATCGGCAGGAACCCTGTCGCAGTTGCTGGGCGCGCTATCTGTGCGGCGGCGGCTGCCATCATGAAGTGCTGCATCGCGGACGAGTGGCCTGCGATTTCATTCGCGGCTGGCTCGACCACTGCCTGCGAGCGTATGTACGTATCTCAGAGCAACGACCCGGCTTTTTCCGCTGAGGTCTGCGTGATCGGCGGCGGTCCTGCGGGGTCGGCCGCTGCGCTGCGCCTGGCCCAGTTGGGGCATCGTGTGGTGCTCGTGAATCGACCAGTGCAAAGCCGGTTGCCGATGCGGCGCGGCGAATCCTTGCCGCCGTCGGTGCTGCCGTTGCTCGCCTCGCTCGGGTTGCACACCCGGATCGAAAATGCCGGCTTTCTCCGCACGCGCGGCGCTCTCGTTCATTGGCACGACAGTGCACCGCCAATGGCGCAGAGCCAAGCCGCAGAGCCCGGCCTCCAGGCAGACCGCGAGCGCTTCGATGCGCTGCTGCTCGACGGCGCCCGAGCGGTCGGTGTGCAGGTCATCCCTGCCACTGCCGAGGCGCCCATTCGCGTTGATTCACACTGGCACGTGCCGTTGCGCGGAGGTGGCGTTGTCCGATGCGCCGTGGCGATTGACGCGCGCGGGCGCCGGGCTCATCGTCATTCGATCGGAAGCCCGCGCACAGTGGCCCTGTGCGCCAACTGGGCCGGCGCCCTGCCAGCGGATCCACGCACTCGCGTGCAAGCGACCGCATCGTCATGGTGCTGGGCTCTTCCCTTGTCCGACGGCAGCATCACCGCCGCAGCGTTCGTCGACGCGCGGCGATGCGCCGGACTCCACCCCGCAGAACGCATGCAGCTTTATCGACGCTTGATTGCCGCTTCGCCCCTCCTGGCGGACCTGCTCGCCGGCCGCGAACACGCAGCGGTGACGGCCTGCGATGCGACGCCCGGCGCGACGGCCGATGCGGCACCGGAGCCCGGACTGCTGCGCATCGGCGAAGCCGCATTCACGATCGATCCTCTGTCTTCGCAAGGCGTCGCTGCAGCAATGCGCTCTGCCGTGCAAGCGGCCGCGTGCGTGCGGACCGCGCTACGGCGACCCGACGATGCGGCCATCGCGTGGGCCTTTCATCGCGTGCAGGCACAGCGGGCGATGCGCTGGCATGCGCGGCTCGCAGGAGGCTACTACGCCGAAGCAGCCGAGCGGCAACAGGACGCCTTCTGGACGAGCCGCGCCGAACCAGCCCGCGCCACGCATGAAGCGAAACGCCCCTGGCCAGGGCTCGACGAACGCCTCGCACTCGATGCGAACGCCCGCTGCGCCCGCGAGCCCGCGCTGGTGGACGGCTGGATCAGCCCGGCCGACGCCTTGCAGCATCCAACGCTCGATTCGCCCATCGCCTTCCTGGCCGGGCAACCCGTCACAGACTGGCTCTCACCGCTGGCATCGAAGCCGCTGCTGCGCGATCTGCTCGACACATGGCATCGGCGCTTTGGAGAGAACAGCACGACGACGGTCTGGCCGATGCTCTGGCGGCAGGGCCTGATCGTGCCCGCGGGCGAGCGATCAAGCGAATCCGCAGGCGGCCAGTGAGCGCAGCGCGCGCTGCTCGAAAGCCGTCGCTTTCTGCGCTCGCGCCACGGCGAGCGCGCGTTTCAAATCCGACTCGGGCGCGTCGGGAAGCAGTTCACCCCGCACGCGCCACATTTCAGCTTCGATCCAGCGCTCGCCTGTCGATTCGATACCGCTGCGCGCAGCATCCAGGAACGTTCGCGCCGCATCCGTCTCGCCGCACTTGGCGTGCGCTCGCGCAAGCAGCAGTTCGGAGAAAGGCCGGTAGTTGCGAATACCGCTGGCCCACCATTGCACCGAACTTTCGCGCATGGTTTTCAACCCTGCTTCGAGATCGCCGTCAAAGGCACGCGCCGCACCGAGGAAGAAACGCCCGCCGCTTTCCATCACCGGAAAGCCGCGCTTGACGCCCACCTCGATCGTGCGCTCCGCAAGCGCCGGAACATGGGTCCAGTCCTCGTGCACCGACAGCAACAGGCAATAGAAAACAAGGGCTTGCGCGATGCTGTGGGCATGATCGATGTGGTCGGCCCACTCGAGCCCTTCGCGCTGCACCTGAAGCGCGGCATCGGAGTGCCCCTGCACCAGTCGCGTGAGCGCCAGGAAGTTCGACGTCATGACCTTGTGATCGATGCCGAGTTGCATCGCGATCGACGCATGCCTTTCAGGCTCGTACAGCGCCAGCGATCGTTCAAGATGGGTCGCAGCCGTCGCCGGATCACCGACGTGCAAGGCCACCGCACCCACTGCACGCAGACCAATCATCTCGAACATGCCATCGCCGTTCGCGCGCGCCACGTCGAGGAGCGACCGTGCGGAATCGAGCGCGGCCACGTACTGCGCGCTCACCAGGTGGTATGAATACAAACCGTTGAGCGCAGGAATCAGCCGGCGCTGGTCGCCGAGCTGGCGCGCCAGCGCACTCGCCCTCTCGTAGGCCGCGCCCGTCGCCGGTGCGCCGACGCCTTGCAGCGCACGCAAGGCACTGGCCAGCGGAATCTGCAGCTTCAATTCGAGCTTGTCGCGTTCCAGCCCAGGCTCCAGCGCCGACAACAGATTCATGCCTTCCTGCAGATGCGACAACCCTTCACGCACCGCCGAGCACGCGAGCGAATGTTCGCCTGCAAGCTGCCATTGCGCGATCGCCGGGCGGATCTGGCCGGCGCCCGTGAGATGGCGGGCAAGGGTCTCGGGCTCGACCTCGACGGTGTTCGCAAAACGCTCCTGCAGCACCTCGGCAATGCGTCGATGTACCTCCTGCCGGGCACTTCGCAGCAGCGAATCGCCAGCCTCCGCCTGCAAGAGCGCATGGCGGAACGTGTAGCGCTGGGGCACCGAGTCCGGTATGGCCTGCAGGATGTCACCTGCCGTCAGATGCGCGAGCACCCGCGTCATGTCCGCAGGGCTGATGCCGCAGACGGCGCCCAGCAGGTCGGTCGAGAATTCGCGCCCGAGCAGCGCAGCAGTCTGTGCCACCGACTTCGCCGGGCCCATGCGATCCAGGCGAGCCATCAGCGACGCATGCAGGCTCGCCGGAACCTCGATGCTCATCGTGCTGATGACCGAATCGATCACCGAACGCGTGATTTGCTCCGCGTACAGCGGAACACCCTCCGCGATACCGGCAATGCGTTCGACCAGCGCAGGCGGCAACGCATGGTTTTCGGCCACCTGCTCGATCAGATGGCGGATATGAGGACCATCCATGCGATCGAGGGTCACAGTGGCCGAGGTGGTCGAATCGCTCCACGCCGGCACGAAGTCCGGCCGGGCCGTCAGGAGGATCAGCAAGCCGGGTTGCGGCGGCCCTTCCAGCAACAGCTTCAATACCGCGAGGGTCGAGGGATCGGCCCAGTGGACGTCTTCCCAGACCATCAGGGCTGCGCGTTCCCGAGCGGCGGCACGCAACGCATCGAGCAGCAGCGTCTGCAGCGATCGCATGAGCACCGGAGGCGCCGTTTCCGGAGCATTCGCCGCGGTGGAGAATCCCGGCCCTGTCAAAGCGGCCAGCAGTCTCATGGCGTCGGGGCGGTTGATGCCGTCCGCCTTGAGCAGGGCATCGAGCCGAGGCAGCACGTCGTCGCCGGGCGCGTCGGGGTTCAGCCCCGCGCGCAGCAGCAGTTGACGAGCCACCGGATGCAGCGCGCTTTGACGATGGAAGGCCGAGCAGCGCAACACTTGCACGCTGCCTCCGTTCGCCTCCACATGGGCGCAGAGTTCATCCGCCAGACGCGTCTTTCCAAGGCCGGCCTCTCCGATCAAGCTGATCGAATACCCTTGGCCGCCGCACACGGTCTTCCACGCATCCTGCAAGGTGCTCAGGTGCCCGGCCGGATCTTCGAGTTGCGGACGAGCGAAGCGTCGATTGTTCGCGTCGAGCTGGCCAACGACCCGGGCCAGTCGCACGGGATTCGCCGGGTCCTTGAGAACCACAGGGCCGAGATCGTCGATGACAAAGCGCAACGGCAACAGATCGAGCGTGGCCTGGCTCACCAGCACTGTGTTCGGTTCGGCCACGCCCTGGATGTGAGCGGCAAGGTTCGGCGCCTCGCCCAAAGCCAATCTGCTTGGATTGCGCGCATCGCCGAGCCCGCCGACCACCACGAGCCCGGTATGAATACCGACCCGCACCGCCAGACCGCCCGCCACGCGCGGTCCGAGCCGGTTGCTGAGACGAAGCACCGTTTGCACGATCGACAAGCCCGCTTGCACAGCACGCTCGGCGTCGTCCTCGTTGGTCACTGGGTAGCCGAAATAGGTCAGGATGCCGTCGCCCAGGAACTGCGCCACATGGCCCCCGAGCGGACGCAGGACCGCGGCGCATTCGTCGTGATAGCTGCGCACGATGTCGCGCAGGTCTTCGGGATCGAGGCGGGACGACAGCATCGTCGAGCCGACGAGGTCGCAAAACATCACGGTGAGCTGGCGGCGCTCGGCCGGCGCTTCTTCCACCGGCGGGCGCCAGACAAGCACGAGACCGTCTTCGTCGACAGCCACGCGTCGGCCCAGGATCAGTTCGTTCTTGAGGTCGGCCAGTGCCTCGCGATCGAGGTGGAATTCGCGTTGCAACAGGCCGTAGGTGACCCTCTTTCGGGTCTTGAGAAACTCGGCGACGGCATCCAGGACGGACTCGAAACTCATGCTGCGGCTGCCGAGTTTGTTGGAGGGCAAAAAACTCGTCGAGTATATGCGTGGCCCGCCCGATCGCTTCTCCACATCGCAGGCGCGGCCACTCTCATTTCGAAAGCTTGCCGCGATCCTCGGAGCCTTCCTCCGGGCTCTTCTCGTGCGGCTTCACGGTCGAGCGGATGACCATCATCTTGTTCAGCAGATCGAACCAGAACGGCGCGCCGAACGAAACGCCGAAAGCGGTGATCAGCCAACCGAACACCGTCAGCACGCTGCGCATGTCGAAAACGCGGAAATCGTTCCAGCGCATGTGGGTCCAGCCGATCGGCAGATTGAGATCGGTCACGGCGTGGATTGCATCGGCGACTTTCACGTCCGCCTCGCGCAGCGCAGCTTCGATTTCGGCGGGGGTCGGCTCCAATGCGCCTGCCGGAGCGGCCTGGGGCGCCTTGTGTGGAGCGCGCAATGCATCCACCGCACGCGTCATGCCACTGTCCGCAGATGCCTTCGCCGCACTGTCCGCGAGCTGTTGCCTCGCATTTGGATTCGCCGCCAAAAATTTCGCAAGATAGATGGTGTCAACGTGCAGGGCCATCGCGATGATGACGCCGAGCCAGAACAGGATGTGCTGCGTGTCGCGCTTGAACCAGCCGGAGACGCGATCCATCGCGGCGTCGTACCACTTCTGGACTGCGTCCAACCCTTGCTCGACGTCGTCGCCCACAGGCGCAAGCGCGGCGAGGACACCCGCCGGCAGCGTGCCCCTCGACCTTGCCAGCGCTGCGCGAAGTTCATGGATCGACATCGCATTCGCGTGCGCGTCTGCATTCGGATTGTCAGCGCCAAGCGCCGGAGCCGGTACGGCGGTGGCACCTGGCGCCGCGTCGGGCGGCGCAACATCGAGCTTGCCGGTGCGCGCCAGATCGACCAGTGCCAGCGCGAAGGTGCGCGAAGGGATGTACGAAGGCATGTTGGTCGGCGCGCGAAAGTAGCTGCCCACGATGGCAGGGATCCAGCTGAAGAACTTGAGCCCGCGGTAGTGCACCGTCTTCGGGTCGTACTCGCCGTTATAGAGCGCCGACACAAGCGGATGCCGATACACCGCCTCGACGAGTCGCGCGTCTCCGAGCAGCTCCAGCAGTCCGTGCGCGAGGTGTTTGGCGCGCGCCTTCAGGCGAGCTTCAATCGCCTCGCGCGCCGCGGACACCACCAGGCTCAGCATGAGGAAGATAAAGACCATTCCTACTGCGAGATCGAGCGTCGCGGACCCGAGCATGATGTCCTCCCTCCGGAAGCGTCGGCTGGAGGCCGATGTTGCGCGCCCCCTCCATCGAACGCCATCCACTGAAAGAGAGATAGCCCGCCCGCATGCTTTCTGCTGCAATCGCCAGCGACAAGAACTCGCCAGAGGAGGGATCGCCATGACCGATGTCCAGGCGGTGGGCCCACTGCTCACCTCGACCCAGATCAAGAGCGCACAGGCGATCGTCAACCTATTCGAGACGGGCACGGTGCGGGGCGACTACGGCCAGGTGACCTTGATCGAAGGCGATACCGGGCACCTCACTTATGGCCGGTCTCAGACGACGCTCGGCTCCGGCAACCTGGCGACGCTGCTGCAGCGTTACTGCGCCAACCACGGCGCGCGGTTCGGCCCGCGGCTGGTCGAATCGCTGCCCCGATTTGCGAAGCGCGACCTCACGCTCGATGCGGATGCCAGGCTGCAGAACGTGCTGCGCGCATGTGCCGACGATCCCGTGATGCGCGATACCCAGGACGCCTTCTTCGAAGATGCGTACTGGCGACCTGCCTACGCCACGGCCGGCAAGCTCGGCATCGTCTCGCCTCTCGGTGTGGCGGTGGTGTACGACAGCAGCGTGCATGGCTCATGGGCACCCATTCGCGACAAGGCCGTCGCCGCGGTGGGCACCGTTCAATCGGCAGGCGAGAAGGCGTGGATCCAGGCCTATGTTTCGGCACGCCGCAACTGGATGGCGACCAACAAACGCCCCGATCTCCGCGCGACCGTCTACCGCATGGACGCATTCCAGCGGCTGATCGACCAGGGCTTCTGGGGTCTGGCGTTGCCGCTCGTCGTGCGCGGCCAGGAGATCTCGATGGCGACGCTCTCGGCAACGCCGCCGGGCTGCTACGACGGTCCCCTCCCAGGTTCTCGCGTCCTCGCAGTTCAGTCGCCGCTCGCCCGCGGGCTCGACGTGCGCCTGCTGCAGCTTGGTTTGTCGGACCTTGGAGCAGACATCAAGGCCGATGGCGTCTTCGGGCAAGCCTCTTTCAAGTGCGTCAGGCAATACCAGGCCGCGCACGCGTTGCCGGCGACGGGCATTGCCGACGTGCCGCTGATCGCCGAGATCGTCAATTGAGATCGCGAGCGCTGCGTTCGAGCGGGGCCTTGCTCCACTGCCCGTTCTCCGAGGCAGCCTCGAAAGCGGATTGAAAGAACGCCAGCAAGACCCCCTCCGGATCGGGATCGTTGCGCACAGCCTCATACGGCAGCACGAACTCCCGCAACTGCGGGTCGTAACGCGCCGCTGCGGGCAACACTGCATGTGCGGCATAGCCGGGTGGTTCCGGATATGAATAGGCATAGAACGAAGGCTCCGCGACTACACCGCCGCCAGGCCAGAACCCGCAACTGGCGCATTCATGCGAATACGCCTCCACCATCACGCGGTCCGGGCAATTGGGCACACCGCCCGGATGTACCGGCGCCGTGCGTCCGGAAAACCGCGTCGCCGCCAAGTCGAAAGCGCCCCAGAAGAAATGCACCGGGCTCTGTTTGCCGTTGAAACCACCCCGAAAGCGCTTCAGCACCCGATCGGTGCTTGCAAGAATGCGCCACCAGCGGTTCACGGCATCAGCATCGTAGGCCGCGTGTTCGCGATCTTGCGCAAACGGAACGGCCGGGTCGACTTCCACCGGCGCAGCCCAGATCTCGTGCTCGACCCCAAGCGCCCGCAACCCGGACTGATACTGCGCGAACCAGTCGGCAACGCAGCAGGGCGCGAGTGCAAATCCGTGCGTCGCACCATCGCTGTTGCGCATGGCGATCGCATGCGAGATGAAATCGAATTCGACCTCGATGGTCCGCTCACCATAAGGCATGGCCGATGTCGTCAGTCCGCGCGCAGTGACGTAGAAAGCGACCTGCCACCAATGGTTCTCCACCGGCGACAGCGCCAGACGCGTCTTGCCGACGATCTGCGTCCACATGTGCAGGGTGGCATAAGTGTCGCGCCACCCTTCGAGCGGCAGCGCGGGCCACGCCTGCGTCGCTGCTGCCTGCCTTGCCAATGAGTCCATGCCGGGTCTCCGTCAAGTCGATGGGCGTCATGTTAGCCACGCTCGACCATAATCGCCGCACCGGATGCCTAGCAGTTCATTGTTTCAGCGGCGTGAACAGCCCTTCCGTGCAGCGCGGAGGTTTCGCCCCGCCCTGCGCCCGAAAATCGCCCGCTTTGTCTGACGGCTCGTTCCGACTCACTACCGATGGCCCTGCTTCGCCGATGCCTGCTGGACGTCCGAATCCGGCAAGGCGACCATGACGCCTCTTCGCTGGATTGCCGCGTGCTGGCGCGCGATCTGGAAGAACGCGTCGAACTCGCCCAAGATGAAGCCGCGGCTCAGACGCGCCTGAGAAAGCCGCTGCCCGGCGCCAGCCATTCGACGTCATCCACGGCCAATCCCGAAAGCTGATCCGCATCGCGGACGAAGAGCAGCTTCTCCTCCTCCAGCAGCCAGCACGGGTACGCATCGGGCGCCTGCGACGTGCGCACCATGCGGAGGACGCACCCGCCGATTTCGACTTGCTCGCCGTGTGCCGAATCGGGCGAATGCAATGCGAGCGTCCGGCGGATCGGACCCGGCGCCGACGCGAGCAGCATTGCCGCATGAGCCTCGTCGTCGGGAGACGCATCGATCAGCGCCCATTCGTCCCGCTCGCCCCCAATGAAATAGCTGTTGACCAGCACGCCGCCGCTGTGCCCGGTCACCCGCAGCACGCGGGGCGAAAGCCGCATGGCAACGCCGTGCGTGAGTTGATAGCGGCCGTGGCCCTGTCCGTCCGGGTCGATGCGCGAGAGCTCATCGTAGGCCGCCTCGCCCGGATTCACGGGCTTGCGACCGGCCGGGCCGTCCGCGAGGCGCGGCATGACCATGGGGACTTTGCGCAACCCGCGCGCGTGGTCGACGCACTCGGCGGCGCTGCCGAAGGCCGCGAGCTGCTCCAGGATGCGCCGCTGCACGTTCATCAGACGCAGTCCCCGGGCGGCTTCCAGCGCCTCGGCCGGGCGAAGCCACAGATGCTCGACGGTTTCGCGCCCATCGGGTCGCGCACTTTGCGCGGGTGGCGCCAAGGCCACGAAAAAACGCGTATCGAAGCGGCGCGGCATGCCCGGCGGCGTGAGCCAGTGGCTGAAATAGGCGAGGCGATCGACAGCAAGCCGCCATCCCCGGCTCTCGCAGAGGCGCAGGAATGCGTCGCCGCCCTCTTCCACCGCGAGCCGCATTGCTGCAACTTCCTGCGCCGGCATGTCGACCAGCGGCACGAGCCGGTCGTCCGAATCGTGCGCGTCGTTCGCGAACAGCAATCCAGCTTCTTCGAAGCACTCGCGAATGGCGGCGGCGTAGTAGTCGAGCCCGTTCGCCGACACGGAGAGACACTGGCTGGCGGCAAAGTCGTCGACGCCAGCGCACAGCGTCCGCAGTGCACGGTCGCCCATATCGAGCGTTCCGCCGGGAAAGACCGCCGCGCCGCTGTTCTGATCCGCTTCTTTTTCGGCGCGGCGCAGCATCAGCACCTCCATCCCCGAGGGGCCGTCACGCAGCACGATCAGCGTGGCGGCGAAACGCACAGGGCGCACGGCCGCTGATGCCGTGGCCATCGCTGAAGGCGCGGTGGTTGAAAGATTCGTGGAAGTCGTCATGGACCAAGGCAAAACCTGCTTTCATAACCCGAAATCAACCGAAAGGCAAGAATCGTTTTGATGAGGCGCCCACAAGAAGCTTGTTTCAAACTTCGCCCTTGATGACAAGGCGGAGACCCCGGTGGTCAAGAAGATCCAGCTCAATGACGAACAGTGGAAGACCCTGCAAACGCTGCTGGAGGCGAACACGCAGCGGCAGCCGACCCACACCATCAAGGTTTCCGAGCGACTGCGGTCCAACGGGCTCGTGTCGTCGGACCCGCAAGGCTGCAAATTCCTGACCGAACAGGGTCTCCAGCGCCTGAACCAGGGTCGCTGAACCCAGGATCGGGTCGCGGGCGTGGGAACCGGCCCAGGCGCGTTGCCCACTTTTCCTGACACTGCCGTGGCACGCATCGTGCACAACCCTGTCGATGGTCTCCTCCACCGTCGAAAAACTGCGCCAAGCGCTGCGCCAGGTTCTCAGCCGCGCACAAGCCTTGCGCGTATTTCTCACCCTCGGAAGCCTGATGGCGACTTGTGCGCTGCTCGGGCATCCGGACGCGGTCACGCCGCTTTTCCTGGGCGCTATCGCCAGCGCGCTGGCTGAAACTGACGACAGCGGGCGCGGGCGCCTTCGCGCGCAGATCGTGACGCTCGCCTGCTTCGCCGCCGCCGCGGCGGCGGTGGAGGCATCGATCCGCACACCCCTGCTTTTCATCATCGGCCTCGCCGTCGCGGCGTTCGTGCTGACGATGCTGGGCGCTGTCGATGCGCGCTACAAGGCCGTCGGCTACGCCACGCTCATCCTCGCGATGTACACCACGCTGGGGATCGAAAATCAAGGCGCCGGCGCCACCCGGAGGCAGCAGGAGATCGTTCTGCTGCTGGCCGGCGCCGCCTGGTATGGCGTTTTCTCCGTCGCGTGGAGTGCTGCTTTCCCGGCGCAACCGGTCCAGGCTCGTTTGGTGCGGCTGTTCTCGGTGCTCGGAAACTACGTGCGCTTCAAGGCTTCGCTGTTCGAGCCGCTGCGTGGCATCGACTTCGAGCGCAAGCGGCTTTCGCTGTCGCAGCTCAATGCCGAGGTGGTAAGTGAACTCAACGCTGCGAAGGAAGCCATCTTTCGCCGCCTCGGCAAGCGTGCGCCGACCGGCCGCATCGCGCGCTATCGCGGTCTCTATCTGATCGCGCAGGACATCCACGAACGTGCGAGTTCGTCGCACGGCGACCACAACGCTCTGGCGGACGCCTTCTTCCACAGCGACCTGCTCTACCGCTGCCAGCGCGTGCTCGATTTGCAGGGCCAGTCGTGCTTGCGGCTCGCGCAGTCGATCGCGCGGCGCGAGCCCTTCACCACTGACGCCGCGACCGTTCAGGCACTGGCCGAACTGCGCGCGGCCATCGAGCATGAGCGCATTCACGCACAGGAACCGGGTCGCACTTCACTGCTGGCGTCGGTCGAAGCGCTGGCGCGCAATCTTGCTCGACTCGATGGGCAGCTCGCAGGCGCGACGCAGCCGTCGGCAAGCGCCGGACGAAACGACATGGGCCTGCTCGACCGAACGCCGCGCTCCACCCACGACGTCGTGGAGCGGGTGCGGAGGCAACTCACGCCGCAGTCGCCGCTGTTCCGCCATGCGACGCGGCTCGCCATCGCGCTTTTCGCTGGTTGGTGCGTCATGCGCCTGATTCACCCGATGCACGGGTATTGGATCTTGCTGACCACCCTCTTCGTGTGCCAGCAGACCTGGGGCGACACCGTTTCGCGGATGGGCCAGCGGATGGCAGGCACTGCCGTCGGCGTGGTCGCCGGATGGGCGCTGTTGGGGCTGTTTCCGCAGCATTGGCTTCAGTCGTTGCTTGCCGTTGCGGCGGGCGTGCTCTTCTTTGCCACGCGCGGAACGCGCTATCTCATCGCGACCGCATGCATGACGGTGCTGGTCCTGATGTGCTTCAACCAGGTGGGCGACGGCGGGATGCTGATCGTTCCGAGGCTGATCGATACC
Source organism: Variovorax sp. 05N34 (assembly GCF_056397405.1). Lineage (NCBI taxonomy): Bacteria > Pseudomonadati > Pseudomonadota > Betaproteobacteria > Burkholderiales > Comamonadaceae > Variovorax > Variovorax sp. 05N34. The sequence continues at coordinate 326,292 of NZ_JBFTNI010000004.1, read as the reverse complement.
GCGATCGGCAGCCTGATTGCGGGCCTGGCGATGCTGCTGGTCTTGCCGCACTGGCAGGCGCGGCGCTTCAACGAACTCGCCGCCACGGCCCTGCGCAACCATGCGGGTTACCTGCGCGAGATCGCCTCCCAATACCGTGCAGGTCCGCACGACGACCTGCCTTACCGGCTGGCGAGGCGGAATGCCCATAACGCCGACGCCACGCTGGCGATTGCGGTGTCGGAGATGTTTAGGGAACCGGGCTTCGTGCGGCCGCGAGCGGGGCTTGCGCTGCGGTTCCTGATCCACTCGCACACCCTTCTGAGCTATTTGTCGGCCCTTGGAGCGCATCGCGTGGCGCTGAAGGACCCGGCGCAGGCCGCCGCCATGAAGGTCGCCGCCGACGAAACGGCAAGCGTGCTCGAGATGCTGGCCGCCGGGGTGGAACGCGCAGCGTCCGATCCCGATGAAGCGGCGGCCAAGCTCTCCGCGCACACGACGCTGGCGCCGCTCCCGGCTGCCGAAGCCGCTGAACCGGGCGAACCGGGCGAAGCGGCGGAAGCGACCGTGCATCTGGTGCGAACCGAACTCGGGCTCGTCGCACTGCAGATTGAAGCTTTGCGCGAACAGGCGCGGCAGTGGCTGCAGCTCAAGGAGGCAGCGCCCGTGCTGGCGATTACATCGACTTGACTTCAATTTCGTTGTCGACGGTTCCGACGCCCTTCACACCCTTGGCGATTTCCCCCGCGCGCGCTTTCGCGGAAGCGGTGGGCGCGGCGCCAGCCAGGCGAACCGTGCCGCCTTTGGTCTGCACGTCGATGCGGGCGGCGTTCAGTTCGGGGTCCTTTGAAAGCGCCGATGAAACCGAGGTCGTGATGGCCGCATCGTCGGTCGCCGATGCGGCGGAACTTCCCAGGTTCTCCAGCGCGTTCTTCACCGCTTTGGCATCTTGCTTCACCTCGGGGGATTCGAAATAGGCCCTGGTCTTGTCGCGGGCGGTGTCCGCCAACTCCGCAGCCTTTTCGGCACCTGCGGCGGCGGCTTTCTTGGTTTCGGCGACGGCGGAATCGAGTTGCTGATTGGCTGATCCGCTGGCGGGATCGTTGGCCGACCGATCGGTGCAGGCGGCGAGCGTCAGCACCCACGTCGCCGAAAAAATCGCAAACAGCGCCACCAGCGGACTTGGCTTCCTGCTCCAGCTCTTGTTTCTCATTGGGATCACTCCTGTTGATTGCACGACGAGGACGCGCCCCGCGACCCCCAATCTAGGCGCCGCCATGCCGCGCGACGCGCCGAAGCGACCTCAACGCGCTGTAGGCCGAGCGCGCAAAACAGCGGTCGCAAAGCTGCCATTTTCGATCTCGCATGATGGAAGCTACTTGCCTGCTGTTACATGCAATACCTGCATCTAATGAGGAGGTTCCCACCAAAGTCGTCACTGAGCAATACCGTTGTAACAAGCTCCCCAGTCCACAAAACACATCAGGAAAGGAATTGCAAGAAAGCTTGCCGGGTAGGAAGCGTCCCACGTACAAACCGGGCTCTTCTCAATCTTTAGGTCTTTTTCTTGAAAACTTTAGATAAAAGTTCGCTTCTGCTGCTTATTGCAGCAGGAACACTCGCGGGATGCGGGGGTGGAGGGAGTGGTGGCGGTATGGGCGCGTTCGCCGGAACCGGCACCACCGGCACAGTGGCTGCAGCGCCGACAGACGCAAGCGGAACCGTCGTCGCAGACGCCGGTTCGACGATCGCTGCAGATGGCACCGCACCGGATGCAAAAGACACCGATTTGGAGAAATGGCGTCGCCGGAATTCGACGGCACCTGCTCCGGCGCCTGCGCCTGCACCAGCACCAGCACCAGCACCAGCACCGGCGCCTGCTCCAGCACCGGCACCTGCCCCGGCGCCCGCTCCAGCACCGGCACCGGCACCGGCGCCGGCTCCGGCCCCCGCGCCTGCTCCGGCCCCAGCACCGGCTCCTGCCGCCAGCGGCGACATCGTCGATTCCAACCTTGCGGTCAATCCGTCTTCCTACGTGCAGATGGCGGCCCAGCTCAGCAAGGATGCAGGTATTGCCTATCGCTACGGTCCCGATGCGCCGAGCTACGGCACCGCCAACTCCGGTCCTTCCCTGACCAAGCGGCCGGATACCCAGCTCAATGCTCCGGCACAGAACGTTCCCTTCTTCTGGTCGGTGGGCGGACCTGTGTCGGGCAACGCGGGGCTTTTCTCCACGAACCAGGCCAACATGCTGTTCGCGGCCGACGACACGAGCAAGCGCGTCGGCGTGAGCCTGCTGCAGGTCTCCGGGTACATGTACAACGTGTTCGCGCAGATGCCGCAGCTTCCCTGGCAGATCTACCAGGCAGGCCAAGGCATCGACTCGCCCAACGTCATGAACTACAAGGCGGCGGGCATCGCAACTGGTGATCCAGTAGCCATCGGCCGCTGCTCGGGTCGCGCCGGCTTCTGTGCCGAAGGCGTGGTGGCGTTCCAGAACGGCACGCTCGGCACCGTCGGCAGCAACACGGCCAGCAACAACGCCACGACCAAGCTGGCGGCCAACAAGGTGCCTACGGGCGTCGCAGTGACCAACGGCAACGAGTTCGCACTCGTCACGGTGTGGGACACGGTCGCCCTCAAGGGCCAGGTCGCCGTCGTGGCGCTGGCCGGATTGTGCGACGGCTGCGATGCATCGAATTCGTCGGCCCACACGTCCAACGGCGTCTCGTACTCGGCCTGGCACAACTGGTGGAACGACTGGATCGGCGTCTATCCGGGCCTGCCCAACATGGGCAACACCGCCTTCATGAAGGTGCTGGGCTACGTCGACATTCCCGGAATGACGGCACCGACCGAAATCGCGGTCACTACCGGCCTGGACCCGTTCAGCAGCGTCCTGCCCGGCGGCATCTTCATGGGCGCCCCCAACTCGCCTCTGGCGAGCAACTGGCAGAGCTTCGCGAGCGGCGGCGGCAATTACGGCCGCTATGCCAAGGGCGGCGTTGCGGTGGTGGTTTCCAAGTCGGAGCAGAAGGCGGCCTTCATCGACCTGAAGCCACTCTTCAGCTACATCAACAGCATGTACTTCAGCTCCAACGTGGGGGCCACGAGCAACTACGGCCAAGGCGCCGACCAGTGGCCGTACACCTTCGACAAGGTGTCGTCGCAGATGCCGACCGTGATTAAGACCGTGTCGCTGGGCAACCGCCCGACGGCCGTGAAGACCACGCTGTTCGGCGGCTCGCCTCGCGCCTGGATTGCCACGCAGGACGGGACGCTGCACATCTACAGCCTGGATGGTTATGCACCCGGCGCCTCGGTTTCCACCGGGTCGGCAAGCGCGATCGCTGAAGTGGGCACGGTCGGCGGCATCGGCCGGAATCCGACCTCGCTGGCCACCTCCAAGGGTGAACCGGGCGGCTGGGGTGGAGATTTCCTGAATCAGCAGGTGATCGTAGGATCGCGCGGCGACAACAAGATCTCCTGGGTACGGTTTGCCTCCGGCGGCAACAGCGGCAGCATTGTGCGGACCATCCAGCACAACCAGCTGACGGACCTGATCGCCGTGGAAGATGCCGACAACTTCGCCAACGCGAACAACGTGGTGAGCGTGACCGACTACGGCGGCAAGGCGGTTCGCAACTACCGCTACGGTCCGGTGATCTTCTCTGACGGCGGCGCTTGCCCGCAGCCCAGCGGATGCCCGACCAGCGGAGCCGCGGAATACGGCGGCGGCATGACGGTCCCCGGCAAGCCGTTCCAGATCACGACCTCGAACGTGCCTTGATGCTTGCCATCTGACCGGCCTCTTTGGCCCAACCCGAAAGCCCGCCTCGTGCGGGCTTTTTTTTGGACTAGCCGCTACAGTCCTCAGGCTTTCCCGGAGATCACCGCATGAATGAATCGACCGATACGCCCGACACAACAAACACGCCCGACAAGCCCTACACGCCGCCGACCGTCTGGACCTGGAACAAGGAAAGCGGCGGACGCTTCGCCAACATCAACCGACCGATCGCGGGCCCGACCCATGACAAGGATCTGCCGGTCGGCCGCCATCCATTGCAGCTCTACTCGCTCGCCACTCCGAACGGCGTCAAGGTGACGGTGATGCTGGAGGAATTGCTGGAACTCGGCCACAAGGGCGCCGAATACGACGCCTGGCTGATCCGCATCAATGAAGGCGAACAGTTCGGCAGCGGCTTCGTGGCGGCCAACCCGAATTCCAAGATTCCGGCACTGATCGATCACAGCGGGCCGACGCCCGTTCGCGTCTTCGAATCCGGCGCCATCCTGATGCACCTGGCCGAAAAGTTCGGCGCCTTCCTCCCGACCGACACAGCCAAGCGCGCCGAATGCCTTTCATGGTTGTTCTGGCAGATGGGAAGCGCGCCCTTTCTCGGAGGCGGCTTCGGCCACTTCTATGCCTACGCGCCGACCAAGATCGAATACGCCATCGACCGCTACGCCATGGAAGTCAAGCGCCAGCTCGACGTGCTGGACCGGCGGCTGTCCGAGAGCGCATACCTCGGCGGCGACGACTATTCGATCGCCGACATGGCCATCTGGCCCTGGTACGGCACGCTCGCCAAAGGCCAGTTGTACGAGGCCGGCGAGTTTCTTCAGGTGCACGAATACAAGAACGTGCTGCGCTGGACCGACCAGATCGCCCGGCGGCCCGCCGTGCAGCGAGGCCGAATGGTCAACCGCACCTGGGGCCAACCCACGAGCCAACTGCATGAGCGCCACGACGCCGCAGACTTCGACACCCGCACGCAGGACAAACAAACATGATCACCCTCTACGACTGCGCCACTGCGCCGAGCCCGCGCAGGGCTCGGATCCTGCTGGCCGAGAAAGGCGTCACCTGCGAAACGATCCAGGTCGACCTGAGAAGCGGCGAGCAGTTCGGCGACGCCTTCCGGCGCGTCAACCCGCAATGCACGGTGCCGGTGCTGCTCACGGAGGATGGATTGCGACTGACCGACAACGCCGCCATCACGGCCTACATCGAAGCTCGCTACCCCGAACCACCTCTGCTGGGACGCACGCCCGAGGAAAAGGCCGAGATTGCAAGCTGGAACTGGCGCGTCGAATTCGAGGGGCTTCTGTCGATCGCAGAGGGGTTGCGCAACAGCGCGCCCGCCATGGCCAATCGGGCGCTGCCCGGGCCTGTGGACTACCAGCAGATCCCTGAACTGGCGCAGCGTGGGTTTGCCAAGGCGCAGCAGTTCCTGATCAACCTGAACGAGCGACTGGCAGAACGAAACTTCATCGCCACGGACCGGCTCAGCATCGCCGACATCACGGCCGTGGTCGCGGTGGACTTCGCGCGCATCATCAAGGTCAAGCCCGGAGAAGAGCACCCCCACCTGCTGCGCTGGCGTTCGGCACTGGCACAGCGCGCGTCGATGTCACTCTAGGGCAGGAGGGCAAGGCGATGATCGTCAAAGGTGGGTGCCACTGCGGCAACATTTCCTTCGAGCTCACGTGGGAGCCCGACCCCGCTGAAATTCCGGCGCGTGCATGCGGCTGCTCCTTCTGCGTCCGGCACGGCGGCATCTGGACGTCGAACCCGGGCGGCGCGCTCCGGGTTTCGATTGCCGATCGGTCACTGGTCTCCAGCTATTCTTTCGGAACGCGGACGGCCGATTTCCATGTCTGTTCCCGCTGCGGCGTCGTGCCCTTGGTGACCAGCACGATCGATGAACACACTTATGCCGTGGTGAACGTGAACGCGTTCGACAACGTGGCCCCGTCCCTCCTTCGACACACGCCTGTCTCGTTCGACGGAGAGAGCGTCGAGTTGCGGCTCCAACGCCGAAAGCGAAACTGGATCGCCGACGTTCACTTTCTTTCCTGAGGCGCATCCACCAGCAGATGGGCCAACATCCTTCGGGCGTTCAGCGGTAGTTCTTCCTCACGGCGCACGCATGCCAGCAGATGCCGCGCCGCCCACGCGTCGGTGATGGCGATTCGGCTTGTCTTCGTCGGCGCAGCGCAGCGTTCGGCAGCAAGCTTCGGCACGATGCCGACGCCGACGCCCTGTTCGACCATGCGGCACACCCCCTCGAAACTGCGCACGCGCACGCGATAGAAAAGGCGCTTGCCGAGTCGCTTGGCATGCAGCGCGATGTGCGACTCGAGCGGGCTGCCTTCCGCCAGTCCGACGAATTCGCAGTCGACCAGTTCGGCCAAGGTCACGCGGCGGCGTCGTGCCAGCTTGTGTCCGCGTGGAACCACCACAACGAGGTCGTCGCGCCGGAATACGAAGTGCTGCAAGCCTTCGACGTCGGCGGCATCGGAGACGATGCCGATGTCGCACAGCCCCGCTCGCACCGCGTCGACGATGTCGATGCTGGGCTGCTCTTCGAGGTCGACCGAGACACGAGGGTTGCGCGCCAGAAAATCGCTGAGCGCCTCGGGCAGGTGCTCGGTGATCGCCGAGGTGTTGCACAGCAAGCGCACGTGCCCTTGCAGGCCGGCGCCGTATTCGCTCAGCTCGCCGCGCATGCGCTCTGTCTGCAGCAACACGAGCCGCGCATGGTGCACCAGCGTGCGGCCGGCTTCGGTCGGCTTCACGCCTTGCTTGGCGCGGAGCAGCAACGGCGTGCCGAGCGAATCTTCCATGCCGATCACGCGCTGGCTGGCCGACGCCAGCGTCATGTGCGTCTGCGCGGCGCCGCCGGTGATGGTGCCGCTCTCGATGATGTTGACGAAGAGCTGCAGGTCGGTGAGGTCGAATCGCATGCGCAGCAAGTTAGCACAGCATCCTCAGTCCACGGCTGAGGATGCGTCCGCGAATTCCGCATTTTCGGCAGCGGCCGTTTTCGCGAGACTCGCAACCATGTTATCGATGCTCTCCATGCATTCCATGTTGTCCGTGTTCTCCTCTCACAGTCTTTCCGTGTGGGCGCTCGTCGCTGCGGTCTTCGTCTTCGCGGGGGTGGTCAAGGGCGTGATCGGCCTCGGGCTGCCGACGCTCTCGATGGCGCTGCTCGCGCTCTGGATGCCGCCCGCCGAAGCCGCGGCGTTGCTGATCGTGCCTTCTCTGGTGACCAACGTATGGCAACTGCGACCCTGGCGGTCCGTGGTGCCGGTCGCGCGGCGCCTGTGCGGAATGCAACTGGGCATCGTCGCTGGCACGCTGGCAGGCGGGTGGTGGTTCGGAGCACCGGCGGGAGCGGGAGCAACCATTGCGCTCGGAGTGGCCCTCGCAGCCTATGCGGCATGGGGGCTGCTGGGTCGCAGTGTCCCTATGTCGAAGCAAAGCCAACGCTGGCTCGGCCCGGTGACGGGGGCGCTGACCGGTGCCGTGACAGCGCTCACCGGCGTCTTCGTGCTCCCGGCGGTGATCTACCTGCAAGCCTTGGACCTGTCGCGCGATGAATTGATCCAGGCGATGGGCCTGTCATTCACGACGTCCACCGTCGCGCTTGCGGTCGCCCTGGCTGGCCAGCACGGCTATTCGGCGCCGCTTGCAGGCGCGTCCCTGGCCATGCTGGTGCCTGCCTTGTGCGGCATGGCGGTGGGCCAACGGGTGCGTTCGCGGCTTTCGATGCAGATCTTCAGGCGCTGCTTCTTCATCGGGCTTGCGCTGCTGGGCGCCTACATGGTTGCGCGCGGATAGCAACCGGACCAAAGGTATTGAAAAGAAACCAAAGTACTAATACGCTACAGCTTTTGCATCCGGGTGGGAAGGAGAGTTGCCCATGCGAGCCCTTGTATCGATCCTGGTCAGCGTCGCGCTTTTCGTCAGCTCGATCGCTGTGTGGTGGTTCTACATGCCGGTCTGGAACGTCGAGACGAACGTCCGAAAGCAGCTTCCAGACGGCTTCGCGAGCTTTTCCGGGGTGAAGTTCAACCGGGCCACAGGCGCCGGTTGCGGCTACGTCAATGCCGCCAGCATCCCCGGCGCGCCCCATGGCAAGACCCACTTCGTCCTCCTGCCGGATGGGACCGTGAAGTTCGACCCGAACGATCGAGTCACCGGAACCACGCTTCAGCAGCTCGAAGCGCTGCGCAGGCACGCGGACTATCTCGCGCTGGTATACGAGCGCTGCGCCTGAGGCCGGCGCCGAGCGCCGAGCGCTATTCGTACTTCTTGCCGGACAGCATGAGTTCCGGCGTGCCGATGACTTCGTTCAGCGCATCGAAGTCGAGCATCTGCGAGCGCCAGGGCTGTGTGGTCCGGTGCGCATGGAGGCTGGCGTAGTAGCCCTGCAGGGTATGAGCGACGGCCCGCGCGGTGCCGCCGGGAAAGATCGCGATGCGGAAGCCGTGCGCCTGCAGCGCGTCCGCGTCCTGAATGGGCGTCTTGCCGCCTTCGACCATGTTGGCGAGCAATGGCACCCGCTGCGCGAAGCGTCCGCAGGCCGCATCCATCTGCTCGGGGGAGCGCAGTGCTTCGATGAAGAGCGCGTCCACGCCGCATGCCAGGTAGGCCTCGGCCCGATCGAGCGCAGCATCGAGCCCCTCGACCGCGACCGCGTCCGTGCGCGCGAGGATCAAGGTGTCGCTCGAAGTGCGCGCATCGAGCGCCGCCTTCAGCTTGCCGACCATCTCGCGTTCGGGCACGACCGCCTTGCCGTCCAGATGACCGCAGCGCTTCGGAAAGGTCTGGTCCTCGATCTGCACCATCGCCGCGCCCGCACGTTCGAAGCCGCGCACGGTGCGCTGCGTATTGAGCGCATTGCCGAAGCCGGTGTCAGCGTCGACGATCACAGGCAGGCACACGCGCTCGGTGATGCGCGCCAGCGTGTCGGCGACTTCGGTGAAGGTGGTGAGCCCTATATCAGACCGACCCAGGCGCGTGTACGCAATCGAGGCGCCAGAGAGGTACAAGGCCTCGAACCCGGCCTGCTCGGCAATCAACGCGCTCAGTGCGTCATAGACGCCCGGCGCCAGCACGATGTCCTTGGCGCCAAGGCGTGCCTTCAATGTCTTGTTTGTCATGTGGATGGATCCCTTGAATGAACGAGCGCAGCAGCCGTATGCGCCGCGATGTACCCGCCGGCCACGGCGCTCAGGAGCCCATTGCCGGAGAGATAGCCCCAGACCTCGTCGCCCGAGACGCCGCCCGCGGCACCGCCTGCCGCCAACAGATTGCTGAACGGAGTACCGTCCTGCCGAAGCACGCGCATGTCGCGGCCCACGTCCAGGCCGCCCTGGGTATGGAACAACGCGCCCGTCACCTTGACGGCGAAGAATGGCGCCGTGAGCGGCCGGCTGAAGACGCGCCCGTCGGGCTGGGGCGACTTGTCTTGCAAACTGGCCAGCGTGTGTTCGACTACCGAAGCCTCGCAGCCGATGCATGCCGCGAGATCGGCCACGGTCTCGCAATGCCGAAGCGCTCCCGCTGCCTCCGCTTCGCAGAAATCAGGAAAGCCGCGCGCAAGTGCCAGCAGCGGCGTATCGAACACGTTCCACGCAATGCCGCCCGGCTGCGCGAGCACGTGCACGGCCGCCTCTGAATAGCCCTGGGTCTCATCGTGAAAGCGCCGGCCTTCGCGGTTGATCTGCACGCCGCCTTCCATCATCACGGCCCATGACATCAGCGCGCCCTGCGGCGTCACCCACGAACCGTGCCCCTGATAGCCGCCAAGGTCGCGCAAGCGAGCCCCCAGCCCTACGCCCCACTGGATCGCACTGCCGTCGTTGCCGACGTGGCCGCCAAAGCTGGCCTCCGCCATCTCCGGCAGCAGCGATCGCACCATTGCCGAATTGCCACCGAACCCATTGCAGGCGAGCAGCAGTGCGTCACAACCCAGCGATTCGCGATGCCCGTCGGGCCTCTGGTAGTCGACGCCGATCACGCGCTCGGCCTCGTCGAGCACCAGTGTGTCGACGACTGCCTGCGTCAAGACCGGGATGCCTGCCGCTTGCACTGCGGCCTGCAAGCTCGCCATCAGTGCGGCACCCGTCTTCTGCGGCAGCGCATGCATCCGATGCACGCCGTGGCCCGGGTACAGGAATCCATCGAGCAGGATCCAGTTCAGTCCGTGCCGCTCCTGCAGTGCGTCGATGGCCGGCCCGACGGCGTTTGCGTACGCTTCGACCAACACCGGCGCCGCTCGCCCATGCGCCTTGGCCTGGATGTCCGCGGCAAAACGCGCAGGGCTGTCGTCCGGCACGCCATGCGCGCGCTGCACGCGTGTCGCGGGCGCGGGAATGAAGCCTGAGGACAAGGCCGTCGATCCGGTTGGCGCAGCGTCGCGTTCAAGCACCACGCAGTCGACGCCGGCGTCGCTCAGCATCAGCGCCGCAGTGAGTCCGCACGCGCCGCCGCCGACGATGGCCACGCTGACGTGCACATCCGCATCGATCGCGGTCGCTCGCCGAATTCGCCGCGAAGACTCATCCATGGTCATCGCAGTGCACGCACGAAAGCTGCGCAATCCGTGACCTCGGCCACGTTGCGCATGTCGGCCAGCGAAGTCTGGTGCCGCTCTTCGCCGAAGGCCGCGCAGCCGTCGGAGAGCACCAGCGTGCGGTAGTCGCGCATGTGCGCATCGCGCACCGTGCTGGCGACGCCGCCGTTCGTCACGATGCCGCAGACCGCCACGGTGTCGATGCCGGCGCGGCGGAGCACCCAGTCGAGCTGAGTGTTGAAGAAAGCCGAATAGGCCACCTTGCTGACCGTCACGTCGATCAGCCCCTTGAGGGCATCGACATTTGCCTGCCCCCAACTGCCGGGCGCGAAATCGCCTTTGCGGAGATACGGCCGCAGGGCCTTGAGGTGCGGCGACACCATCGGCTCGCCTTTGGCGTCGGGCCAGAGCGTGAACTGGCTCGCCACCACCATGCCGCCCACCGCCTTCAGCGCGCTTGCGACTTCGGCGACGCGCGCGGGCAAGAGCAGCGCAGGCGGATTGGTGTCACCGCCGCGCGCATAGGCCCCGTTCGGATCCAGGAAGTCGTTCTGCAGATCGATGATGACCAGCGCCGTCTTCGCCCCTGCGGTCGGTTCGCCGCTGCTCATGAAGGCCTCACCAGCAGGTTGCCGTGCGCATCGACCTCTCCATGGAAGCCGGGCTCCAGCCACACGGTCGTGTCCGCTTGTTCGAGGATCGCGGGTCCGTCGATGCGCGTCCCGACCGGCAAGTCGAGTCGTGCATAGCGCAGCGCGCCGTGCCATTGTTTGTGGTGGAACACGCGCTGCGTGCCGAGCGGCTCGATGCTGCCAGCACCTTCGGGCGCCAGCACCGCAAGATCGAACTTGGGCCGAACGCCGATGCGGGCATAGCGCAGGTTCATCACGCGGATCGGAATGCCGTCGAGCACACGGCCGAAGGCGGACGCATAAGCCGCCTCGAACGCCGCACGGATCGAAACGGTCGTCAGCGGCTTGCTGCGCGCATCGGGCAGTTCCACCGGCAGTGTGTGCGTCTGGCCCCCATAGAGCATGTCCAGCGCGACGATCTCGCGGACTTCGTCGAAGCGCACGCCCGACGAATCCAGCCGTCGCTGGCAGTTGGCCGCCAGTTCGTCGATGCGGCGTTGCAGTTCGCCCACGTCGAGTTCGGCAAGCGGTCGATTGATGGTCTGCACGGCGTCGTGGCGCATGTCCGCAATCACGCAACCCAGCGCGGACGTCACTCCCGGGTAGCGCGGCACGATGCCTGTGCCGACGCCGACCTCGCGCATCATGGCGCACACATGCAGGGCGCCGCCGCCACCGAAGGGCATGTAGGCAAAACGCCGTGGATCATGGCCGCGCTCGATCGACACCAGCCGTATCGCACCGGCCATGCGCGCATTCGCAACCGTCAGGATCGCCTCTGCTGCCGCGTACACGTCCAGACCCAGCGGTTGCGCCACATGCTCATCGATGGCTTGGCGTGACTTCTCGGCATCGAGCGCTGCAAGCAGGCCGCCACCCAGCGGCCGATCGGCTGCGATCCGGCCGAGCAGCACATTGGCATCCGTCACGGTCGGGCGCATGTTGCCCCGCCCATAGCAGGCCGGCCCAGGCACGCTGCCCGCTGACTCGGGGCCGACCTGAAGCATGCCGCTCGCATCGACGGATGCGATGGAACCACCGCCTGCGCCGATCGTCTCGATCTGGATCATCGGCGAGCGAATCACCATGCCGAATTCGATGGCCGTCTGCGCGGCCAGCGCGGCCTCGCCATTGGCGACCAGCGAGACGTCGAACGATGTCCCGCCCATGTCGCCCGTGATCGCATTCGGAAAGCCCGCCGCGCGCGCAATCGCCGCGCATGCAATCACGCCCGCCGCGGGGCCCGATAGCGCCGTGCGCACGGGCAAGTCGCTCGCCGTCTGGCGGGACATCACGCCGCCGTTGCTCTGCACCACCAGCAATTCGCCCGCGAAGCCCTGATCGCGCAGATCCGATTCAAGCCGGGAGAGATAGCTGCCCACCACAGGCTGCAGTGCGGCGTTGAGCGTTGCAGTCGAGCATCGCTCGAACTCGCGAATCTCCGGCAGCACTTCGCTGGCGGACGTCACATGCGCGTTGGGCCAGATCTCGCGCACGGCAGCCACTGCGAGCTTTTCGTTCTCCGGATTCGCGTAGGTATTGATGAAGAACACGCACACCGCCTCGCAGCCTTCGGACAACAACGCTCGCGCCTCTGCCCGAACCTGATCGAGATCGACAGGGGTATGCAGGGTGCCATCGGCAAGGACGCGCTCGTCGACCTCGCGCCGCAGGTCGCGTGGCACGACCGGCAGGAAGCTGCCGCGCAGGCCCCAGGTCTGAGGGCGGTCGCGGCGGCGCATTTCGAGCACATCGCGAAAGCCGCGCGTGGTGATGATGCCGGTGCGCGCGACCTTTCGTTCCAGCAGCGCGTTGGTGCCGACCGTGGTGCCATGCACGATGGTGGCAATGGCCGCAGCCGAGTCGGCCACGCGCGCCACACCGTTCATGAAGCCGCGTGCCTCTTCGCCGCGCGTGGACGGCACCTTGACGATACGCGCCGTGCCGCTCGCTTCGTCGAGCACGAAAAGATCAGTGAACGTGCCGCCGACGTCGACGCCCACGACAAGGGACTCGCTGGATTTGCCTGCGGGTGTCATTCGGAAGCTTTCTTCTGCGGAGAGATGGGGTTGGTCGCTGTGTCGTGGGTCACGTAGCCCATCGCTCGGTCCTGTTCACGCTGCTCAGGATGGCGCTCGGCCGCACGGCCCCAACCGCCTCCGCCGGGGGTTTCGAGCCGCACGCGTTCGCCGCGCGCGAGTTGGATTCCTCGCATCTTCGAAACCATGGGCGGCACATGCCAGGCACCTTCGTTTTCATAGCGAAAGACATTGACCGCGCCCGGCCCGCCGCCCGCGATGCCCTTCGGTGGCGAGGTGCCGCGTTCGCCGAAGACGAACACTTCGGCATCCTTTTCGAGCAGTTCGATTTCATAGACCGCGCCGAGCCCGCCCCGGTACTGACCGTCGCCGCCGGAGTCGGCGCGCAGCGACCATTCCGTGAAGCGCACCGGATATGCGGCTTCGAGAATTTCCAGCGGCGGAATCGTCGCGGTGGAAATCGGCGCGTTGCCGTGCGAAAGCCCGTCGCCGCCCGAGTGCCCACCGTGGCCGCCGCCGAAGAAGCTGAACATCACCCAGCGCTGGCCCTCGCGCCCCTTGTCGCTGCGATGTCCCGCGATCGAAAGCGCGTTGATGGTGCCGTAGGCTTGCGCCACGGCGCGCGTCGGATCGGCCTTGGCCGCGGCGCTGAAGATCACGTCGATCATGCGCAGGATGGTTTCGGTGTAGCCGCCGACTGGCCGCGGCCTCTCGGCGCTGATCACCAGCCGGTCGGGGATGACAAAGTCCACCGCATCGAGCACGCCCGCATTCGCCGGCACATCGGGGAAGAGATGCTTGAGCGCAACGTAGCAAGCCGCAATGGCGGTCGCGCGCGAGATGTTCACCGGCCCTGCGCACTGCGGCGAAGTGCGGGAGAAGTCGAGCAGCAGCCGGTCGCCTGCGACGGTCATGTCCAGCGCAATCGTCAGCGGGTCGTTGGTGATGCCGTCGTTGTCGAGCACGTCCTCGAAGCTGTAGCGGCCGTCGGGCAACGACGCAATGTGCGAGCGCATCAGACGCAATGCACGGCTGCGCAACTCACTCAGGGCCTCCAGCACGAGGTCATCGCCGTACTCGTCGAGCAGACCGTTGAGCCGCCGCGCGCCCAGTTCCAGCGCGGCGAGTTGGCCGTTGAGGTCGCCCCAGAGGCTGTCCGGCAGGCGCGTGTTGGCCTGCAGGATGGCGAGCACGTCACGATCGAGCTCGCCGCCGCGCACGATGCGCACCGGCGGAATCTGCACCGCCTCCTGCCAGCATTCGGTCGCGGCGGGGTTGTAGTTGCCGGGCACCGCGCCGCCGACATCGTGCCAATGCGCGGCCGAGGCCATGTGGCAATACAGCTTGCCATTGCGAAAGAAGGGCCGCACCAGCTTGAAGTCGTTGGCGTGCGTGCCGCCGTCGTAGGCGTCGTTGCTGATCCATATGTCGCCGTCTCGCATGCCGCCGCGCGGCTCGGCCGCCGCCATGGTCGCGCGCACCGCGAAAGCCATCGCACCGACGAACACCGGCAGCCCCGACTTGCCCTGCACGAGCGTGTCGCCCGTGGTGGCGTCATAGAGCCCATGGCAGGCGTCGTGCGCTTCGGCGATGATCGGATTGAACGCGCTGCGATAGAGCGTGGCGTCCATCTCGTCGGCCACCTGTTCGAGGCGGCCGCGCAGGACGGCGAGCGTGACGGGGTCGAGTGTGTCGTTCATGGTTCAGTCCACCTTGGCGCCGCTGGTCTTCACGACCTTGGCCCATTTGTCGATCTCGCGCTTGACGTGCGCGCTGAATTCCGCCTGCGTGGAGCCAACGGGCTCGGCGCCCAGCCCGGCGAGTTTCTCGCGCACGTCGGGCAGCTTCAGGATGCGCTGCACTTCCGCGGAGAGCTTGTCGACCACCGGCTGCGGCGTGCCCTTGGGCGCGAACAAGCCCGACCACGCATCGGCATAGAAGCCCGGGTAGGTTTCCGCGATGGTCGGCAGGTCCGGCAAGGCGGGCGCACGGTGCAGGCTGGTGAGCGCAATGGCGCGCAGCTTGCCGGCCTTGACATGCGGTAGCGCCGACGGCAAGCCGTCGACCATCATCTGCACCTGGCCCGCGAGCAGGTCGGCCACGGCCGGCGCGCTGCCTTTGTAGGGCACGTGCGTGATGTCGACGCCGGCCTCGGCCTTGAGCATCTCCATGCCGAGGTGCGCTGCCGTGCCGTTGCCGAGCGACGCGTAGTTGAGCTTGCCGGGCTCCTTCTTCGCAAGCGCCACGAGTTCGGCGAGGTTGTGGGCCGGCACCGACGGATGCACCACCAGCACGTTGGGCACCACCGCAACCTGGCTGATGGCGACGAAGTCGGTCACAGGGTCGTAGGGCATCTTGCTGTAGAGCGAGGTGTTGATGGCGTGCGAGCCGGTCACGCCCATCACCAGCGTGTAGCCGTCCGGCGCCGACTTGGCGACGAGGTCGGAGCCCACGTTGCCGCCCGCGCCCGCTCGGTTGTCGACCACCACCGGCTGTCCCCAGTGCTCGCTCATCTTCACCGCGACGAGGCGTGCCGCCGCGTCGGTGGCCCCGCCCGGTGGGAAGGGCACGACCAGCCGGATCGGCTTGTTCGGGAAGTCGCCCGCCTGCGCCGCCGCGAGGAGCGGCAGACAGATGAGCAGCGTGCTGGCAAGGTGGCGCAGAAGTTTCATGGTGGTGGGCAGGGAGAGTGGATCGGGTCAGGCGGCGAGCTGCCGCCACAGTGCGCCGAGAGGGGTGTCGGCGGAAGCGTCGAGCACGCCGTCGCAGAAGCGAGCGGCCAGCGGGCCGGCCACGCTGTGCGCGGCGTAGTGAGTGAACTTGGCGGCGAGCGCCGCGCGGTCGAGCGGGCTGGCGGCGTCGCCCGCGATGACGCCGACGGCTTCTTCGAACGTGCCGCCGTCGTGCGTCACCGTGAGCGTGGCGCCGCGCTGCTTGCGCGCGGTGAGTTCGGCATCGGGCTCCAGCACCACCAGCGCTTCGAGGCGGCGGAGCTCGGGGTCTTCAAAACGCGGCGCGGCGTAGAGCGACGGATCGACATCACCGAAGCACAGCATCCCTGCGATCCCGAACGACAGGCTGAACTGCGCCTGGATCGGCGTGCGCGGTGCGCGGTTGCCGCAATAGACGATGGCTTCCTCGTACACCTTCAGCACGATGCGACGGATGCCGGCGGTGCCGTGGACCAGTTGTTCGCGAATGCGGCGCGCGGCAGTCGCGCCATAGTGCACGTGACGCACGGCCGCGAAAGGCTTGAGGTAGGCGTCGCGCAGCAGCAGCATCGCCGCGTCCGGCAACGGCTGCGCAGCCGCGGCCGAATGCTCGAGCGCGTAGTGCGTCAGCGCACCGGCCGGTGCGTCGATCCCGGCCAGGCTCGCGAAGGCCGCTTGCAGCCCCAGCGATGCGCTGTGGCCGAGGTAGGTATTGCGTGCAGTGCGGCCCTCCCGCACCGGCAGGTAGAGGCTGGTCGCCAGTTGGCAGGCCGCGATGTCGACAGCCTGCATGATGTCTGCCGGGCGCAGGCCCAGCAGCCGCGCGACACCGGCAGCCACGCCGAGCGCGGGCCAGTTCGCGTCGACATGCATGCCGGGCAGGATGCGCAGCCACGCGCCGCAGCGCGCACCGATTTCGTAGCCGAGCACGAAGGCGTCGATGAACTCGCCAAGACTGGCTCCGCGCCGCAGCGCGAGCGGCAGCAGCGCCGCCACCAGCGGCACTCCGGGCCGGCCGTGCGCGAGCGCGTGGCCTTCGCAGGCTTCGTCCCAGGTCGCGGCCATGGCCACGACCTGCGCGGCGGACTGCACGCTCAGCAACCGGCCGCCGGGAAACGCAAAATCGCCCGGCTCGCAGGCGGCCAGCGCAGCTTCGAGGCGCCGAACTTCATCCGCATGCCGGCCAGCGAGCGCGCAGCCGACCGTATCGACGAGCAGGCGCCGAGCCTGCAACGCGGCCTCGGCCGCGGCCGGCTGCGCCGCATGCAACGCCACGGTGGCCTGCAGGACTGCGCGTTGCGGATCGTCGTCCTCAGTGCGCATCGACTTTCCTTCCGGCCGCCAACTGTTGGCGCAGCAGCCGCAGCAAGCCACCCGCATCGACCATGTCCATCAGGAATCCTGGAACCGGTTCACAGGCGAGCGTGCGCGCATCCGCGGTGCGCACGGCAGGCGTGCGGGTGTCGAGTTCGATGCGATCGCCGTCCTGCAGCGATTCGGCTTCGGCGCAGGTCAGCAGCAGCAGCCCGACATTGAACGCGTTGCGGAAATACAGCCCGCTGTAGGACGGGGCGATCACCGCAGCCACGCCGAGCTGAACCAGCACGGCAGCGGCCTGCTCCCGCGAAGAGCCGATGCCGAAGTTAGGGCCCGCCACGATCACGTCGCCCGGCCGCACCTCGCGGGCGAATTCGGGCCGGACCGATTCGAGGCAGTACTGCGCGATGCGGTCGATGCCGTGTTTCATCGCGTGGCCGGGCGCGAGCACGTCGGTGTCGATGTCGGCACCAAGGCGCCAGACGCGGTGCTTGGTTCCGGCGGTCATTGCAGCACCTCGCGAGGATCGGTCACTCGGCCACGCAAAGCCGCTGCAGCCACGGTGTAGGGCGAGGCCAGATAGACCTGCGCCGTCGGCGACCCCATGCGTCCCTTGAAGTTGCGGGCAGTGGTGGAGATGACAGTAATGTCGTCCCCCATCGGATCGCCGTAGCCCGAACAGGCGCCGCACGCGGTCGGAAACAGTTCGGCCCCGGCATCCATCAGCACCTGCAAGACACCCTCCTCGCGCGCCTGCTCCTGGTCACGAATACTGGCGGGCGCGACGATCAAGCGAACGCCCGAAGCAACCTTGTGCCCGCGCAGCACCTGCGCAGCGGCACGCAAGTCTTCGAGCTTCGCGCCGGTACATGCGCCGATGTAGGCCACATCGATGGGCGTATCGGCGTAGTGGCTCACGCCTTGCGAATTGGCCGGGCTGTGTGGCGCGGCAACATGCGGCTCCAGCGTGGCCGCGTCGAAACGATGACGCGTCAACTCGGCACCGTCGTCCGTGAACCAGGGCGCCATGTCCACTTCGGGCGCGCCGGCTTCCGCGAGAAAGGCGGCGGTGGTTGCATCGGGCGCGATCAGCCCGGCCTGGGCGCCGAGTTCGGCGCTCATGTTCGACAGCGTCATCCGCTCCTGCATCGACAGCGCCTTCACGCCCGGCCCGGCGAACTCGACCGCCTGGTAGCGCCCGCCGTTCATGCCGAAGCGGCCGATCATGTGCAGCATCATGTCCTTGGCCGTGACGCCAGGAGTCAATGCGCCATCCCACCACATCTGGATGGTCTCGGGCACGCGCAGCCAGATGCTGCCGGTGACCACCACGCCGAGCATCTCGGTACTGCCCACGCCGAACATGTAGGCCCCGAAGGCACCGCCCGTGGGCGAGTGCGAATCGCCGCCGACGCACAGCATGCCCGGCCGGATGTGGCCGTGCTGCGGCACCACCACGTGGCAGATGCCCTGGCTGTCGTAGACGTGAGGCAATTGC
The DNA here is from genome assembly GCF_056397405.1 of Variovorax sp. 05N34. Classification (NCBI taxonomy): domain Bacteria; kingdom Pseudomonadati; phylum Pseudomonadota; class Betaproteobacteria; order Burkholderiales; family Comamonadaceae; genus Variovorax; species Variovorax sp. 05N34. The sequence goes on along the minus strand of NZ_JBFTNI010000004.1, from coordinate 307,743 downwards.
TGGTCGCGGGCCCAATCGCGTGCAATGCGCACGATGCGGCGCGAATCCTCGTCGCGCTCGGGCACGTAGTGGTCCATCACGAGCACGACGCGCGAGCGGTCCCATATCTGGGCGCCGAGTTCCTCGAGCATCGGCTGGAGCCTGCGCGGGCCCGAGGAATCGTGAAACATCGCCATGTCGACCGCGCAGGTCACGATCTCGCCCACGGCCACTTGCTCGCGTCCGCTCGCACGTGCGATGAGCTTCTGCGCCAATGTCCGGGCTGGAATTCGTTCGGATGCCATGGCGATCACTCCGGCTTGGCGCCCGAAAACTTCACGACTTTTGCCCAGCGCTTGATCTCGCTCTGCACGAAAGCGCCGAACTCTTCGGGCGAATTGCCGACGGGGATCGCGCCTTCGGCTTCCAGCCGACGCTGCATGTCAGGCTGCTTGATGGCATGCCGGGCCGCCTCGCTGATCTTCTTCACGACGTCCGGCGCCATGTGCGCCGGGCCGAAGAGGCCGAACCACGCGCTCGATTCGTACCCGGGCAACACTTCCGCGATGGCCTGGACATCGGGAAACGCGGGCAGCCGCTTGGCCGAAGTGACGCCCAGCGCCTTCAGCTTTCCGGCCTGGATATGCTGCTGCACATTGCCGACCGCCGCGAACATCAACTGCACCTGGCCGGCCAGCAGATCTTGCACGGCAGGCGCAGTACCGCGGTAAGGAATGTTCACGATGTCCACGCCCGACTGCATCTTGAAGGCTTCGCCTGCCATGTGCAGCGATGAACCCACGGAGCCGATCGCGAAGTTGAGTTCGCCCGGCTTGGCCTTGGCGAGCGCGATCAGCTCCTTCACGTTGTTCGCCTGCACCGACGGATGAGCGACCAGGATCGACGGCGACGTCGCAACGCAGGTCAGCGCGGTGAAGTCCTTGACCGGATCAAACGGCAGCTTCGGATAGAGCGTCGCGTTGATCGCATGGCTGGTGAAGCTCATCAACAGTGTGTTGCCATCGGGCGCGGCCTTGGCGACCGCCTCGGCGGCGATGTTGCCGCCGGCACCGGCGCGGTTCTCGACGATCACTGTCCTGTCGAGCGCCGGCCCCATGCTGGCGGCGAGTGTGCGGGCCAGTGTGTCGGTCGATCCGCCGGCAGGTGCGCCGACGAGGATTCGAACCGGCACCTTGCCCACCTGCGCGAGCGCGCCGCTTCCGAGTGCGGCGGCGACGGACGAAATCAGGATGTCTCTGCGTTTCACGATCTTCGTGCCTCCTTGTGCGTGAACGATGAACGATGTCTTGCGGCTCAAAGGCCGAGATAGGCGCGGCGCAGCTCGTCGCTGCCCAGCAAATCCTGCGGAAGGCCGGAGAACCGCACGCTGCCGTTTTCGAGCACGTAGGCGCGGTCCGCGATCTCCAGCGACTGGCCGACGTTCTGCTCGACCAGCAGCACGGCGAGCCCGCCGTCGCGAAGCTGGCGGATCAGCGAGAACATCTCTTCGACCAGCAAGGGCGACAAGCCCAATGAAGGCTCGTCGAGGATCAACAGCACCGGCTCCGCCATCAGGCCCCGGCCGATGGCGAGCATCTGCTGCTCGCCGCCGCTCATGGTGCCGGCGTGCTGCTTGATGCGCTCCTTCAGCCGCGGAAAGATGTCGAAGACCTTGTCGAGATTGGCAGCGCGGCGCTCGCGGGCGCGGGTGAACGAGCCGAGCTCGAGGTTCTCCAGCACGCTGAGGTTCGGGAAAACCTTCCGTCCCTCAGGCACCTGGATGAGCCCGGCCTTGACCACTTCGCGATAGTGCGCGCCACTCAGGTCGTGGCCGTCGAAGCGCACGGTGCCGCTCCAGGCGGGGCAAAGGCCGCAAACCATCTTGTTCAGCGTCGACTTGCCGGCCCCATTGCTGCCGAGCAGCGCGACCATCTCTCCGGCGTTGACCTGCAGATCCACGCCGCGCAGCACTTCGACGCGGCCATAGCCGCCGCGCAGCGCGCGAATATCGAGCAGCGACGTCATGCGGTGACTCCATGCACGGCATTGGCTGCCGCGGCCTTGCGCAGCCGCGCCGCGGTGCCGTGGCCCAGATAAGCCTCGACCACCTTGTCGTTCGAAGTCACCTGTGCGGGGCTGCCTTCTGCGATGAGTTGCCCTTGCGCGAGCACCCAGACATGCGAGGCGAGATTCATCACGGCCTGCATCACGTGCTCGATCATCAGCACGGTCACTCCGCCCTCGGCAATGCCGCGCACCACCGGCATCATCTCCGCGATCTCTTGGGGGTTGAGGCCCGCGAGTACCTCGTCGAGCAGCAGCAGTCGCGGCTGCGTCGCCAGGGCGCGCGCCAGTTCGAGACGCTTGCGACCCGCGACCGTGAGATCGGACGCCGGCTTGTCGAGTTGGGCGCCCAGGCCCACCCGGTGCGCGACCTCTTCCGCGCGCCGCAACGCTTCGGTCCGGTTGCGCACGTGCAGGTGAGCGCCAACGGCGATGTTCTCGCGCACCGTCTGTGCCGCGAAAGGCTTGACGATCTGGAATGTGCGCGTCATGCCGAGCAGCGCGTTCCGATGCGGATCGCGGCCAGTGATGTCCTGCCCCGCGAAAAGAACGGTGCCGGAGTCGGGCTTGAGGAAGCCCGACATGAGTGCGAACAACGTGGTTTTGCCTGCGCCGTTCGGGCCGATCAGGGCACTGAGGCTTCCCTCACGGACTGCGAGGCTCACGTCCTGCACCGCCTTCAAACCACCGAAGGATCGCGAAATGCCACTCAGGGCCAGCAAAGGCTCAGTCATGACGGCTCCCCTTCCCTGCCCACAATTGACGCACCGACAGCCCCATGCCGGCGATTCCGCGCGGCAGGAAGATCACGATCAACACCAGCACCGTGCCGTAAATGACCATGTTGATCCCCGGCAATTCGCCGAAGAGATTGCGCGTGAAGTCCGACAGCACATGCAGCACCGCCGCGCCGAGCACCGGCCCCCAGAGCGTGCCCATGCCGCCGACGATCGCCGCCACCAGCGCTTCGACCGACGTGCCTGAACCGTAGGCAATGCCCGGATCGATGTACTGGAACACCTGCACGTAGAACGCACCCGCAGCGCCCATGAACGCACCGGAGATGCCGATGGCCGCCAGCTTGACGCGGAACGGATCGACACCGACCGCGCGCGCCGCATCCTCGTTGTCGCGAACCGCCTGCAGGTAGGCGCCGAAGCGGCCGTTGCGCAGCCACCAGGTCACCAGCAACGCGGCCGTCACGAAGGCGAGCACGACCCAGAGGTAGCCACTGCGCGATGCGAACTGAAGGTTGGCCGCCGATTCCCGCAACGGGACCATCAGGCCGACGCCGCCCCCGGTGAAAGGAACCGACGACGCCAGGATGCGAAACACTTCGGCGAACGCCAACGTGACGAGCGCAAAGTAGGAGCCCTTGAGCCCGTATCGGAAAGTGAGCGCGCCCACGAAGAGCCCCACCAGCGCACTGCCCAGTACCGCCATCGGCAGTGCGGCCCAGGCATTGACGCCGCCCTGCAGTTGCGCAATCGCCTGGATATACGCACCCGTTCCGAAGAAGAGCGCATGCCCGAACGAGAACTGCCCGCCGAAGCCGCCGAGGATGTTCCAGGCCTGCGCGATCAGGGTCGCATAGAGCGCCATCATCACGAAGTTGAGTGCCACGCCCGACGAAGTCACCAGCGGGATGCACGCGACGACCACGGTGAAAAGCGCGATGCCGCCCAACTGGCGAAAACCCGCAGCGGATACGTTGGTGCCGCTCATGCCTTGGCTCCGAACATGCCTTCAGGGCGGAACAGCACCACACCGATGAAGATCGCGAAGATGCCGATCTGCCCCAGCGATTCACCGAGGTAAAGACCGCCCAACGATTCGACGATCCCGACAAGAAACCCACCGATGAGCGCACCGACAAAACTGCCCATGCCGCCCAGCACCACGATGGTGAAGGCCACAAGCACGAAGCCGCTGCCGACTTGCGGATTCACGTAGTAGGCCGGCAGCAGAAAGCACGCCGCGGCACCGAGGCAGGCCAAGCCGATGCCGAAGCTCACCGCATAGACATGGTCGACATCGATGCCCATGAGCTTGGCGCCCTCTTTCTCCTTCGCGACCGCACGGATGGCCCGCCCGAGATCGGTGCGGCCCATGATCCAGAACAGCACCGCCGACACCACCAGCGCCCCTGCGAAGGCCACCAGCTTGGGCACGGCGATCATCGCGGGGCCGATCGCCACCGTACTCAGCGAATACGCGGTGTCGATATTGCGCGTGTCCGACTTGAAGAAGATCAGCGCAAGGTTCTCCATCACGATCGCGATGCCGAGCGTCGCGAGCAGGATGTTCTCGTCCTTGCCGTGTCCGGCGCGGTTGATGACGATGCGCTGCAGCGCATAGCCGAGCGCGAACATGCCCGGCACCACAATCGGCAACGCCAGGTAAGGGTCGATGCCCCAGTTTTCCTTGAGGAAGTAAACCGCGTAGAGCGCCAGCATCAGGCAGGCGCCGTGCGCGAAGTTGATGATGTGCAAGACGCCGTAGATCAGCGTGAGCCCCAGCGCGATCAAGGCGTAGACCGCGCCGGTCGTCAGGCCGTTGAGCACCGACGGAAAAAGAATGCCGAAGTCGAGCATCTTGCCTCGTCTTCTTCAGGCCGAGCGCAGCGGGAACAAGGGCTCCACTTCGCGGAACTCGCGCGGGATGATGACCTTGATGTCGTTCTTCACGACCTGCGTCATGAGCGGTTGTGCCCCTCCGTTCTGGCCATTGACGAATTGGGTCGGGCCGTACGGCATGATGTGATTGGAGAAGGTGCTCTTCTCCAGCGCGTCGATGATCGCGGCGCGGTCGCTCGACTTGGCACGCTCGAGCGCATCGGCCAGCAGCCCCATCGCGGTGTAGGTCATGAAGACCTCGTAGCTGAAGAACTGGCCCTTGGCCTCGACGCGCTTGCGCAATTCCTGCGAGCGCTTGTCCTTCGGGTTGAACCAGTGGTTGCAATCGATGATGCCGTTGGCCGCTTCCGGAAATTCCTTGACGAACTTGTAGCTCGATGCGGCACCGCCCAGCACCGAGAAGATCGCCTTGGGCTGCACTTTCTGCTGCTGCATCGTGCGCACCAGCAACGCGTATTCGTTGTAATAGTTGGCCGGTATGACGATGTCCGGATTGATGGACTTCATGCGCAGCACGATGTTGTTGAAGTCCCGTGTCGGGTTCGCGTGCTTCACGACTTCCTTCACCTCGAACCCGTAGCCCGGCAGTTCGCGCGAGAGCAACTGGGCCGTGCCGGTGCCGAAGAGCGAGTCTTCGTGAATGATCATCACCGTCTTGGCCGGATTGCCCGCAGCCTTGTTGAGCACCAGCAGATTCGCCATCGCCACTTCGGTCGACTTCTTGTAGCCCGGGCCGAAGCGGAAGGTGTTCTTCAGGCCGCGCTCGACGATCTGGTCGGCCACGCCGACGTCCACCACGTGCGGAAGGTTGTATTTGGCAGCCGCTTGCGTGGTCGCCAGGCAGATGGCGGACGCGAAGGCGCCGACGATGGCCGAAACGCCGGCTTCGTTCATCTTCTCGACTTCGGCCGCGCCGGCCTGCGGCTGCGATTGCGCGTCGCCGAGCATCGCTTCGAGCTTGGCGCCACCCAGCGACTTGATGCCGCCGGCCTGGTTGATGTCCTCGATCGCCATCAGCGCGCCGAGCCGGCATTGCTGGCCCGAATAGGCGAGCGCGCCCGTGACCGGGTGCAACACGCCGACGCGCACGGGCTTGGGCTGCGCGCCCCCCACGAGCGGAAACGCAAGCGACGTGCCGAGGGCGGCGGTCTGCGACAGAAAGCGGCGGCGGTTTTCCATGGGGACTCCTCGTTGGTTAAATGAATTGCGCGGAAAGCTCTTTGCTGACCCACACCTTGGCATCGATGCCGCCGACGCGGGACAACTGCATCTCGTAGGTGTAGCGATCGGGCCGGTAGAGCCCGTGCAGCCACTGCACGGGCCGCTCGTTGGCGTCGTAGACGAGCCGCCGGACGGCCAGCAGCGCGGAGCCGACGGATACGTCCAGGTGCTGGGCCAGCGTGGCGTCGGCCAGCTTGGCGCTGATGGTCTGGTGCGCACGCCCGACCTGCACGCCGGCCTCTTCGAGCAGCACCAGGATCGGCTTGCGCGCCAGCTCGCGGCGGCCGAACTGGCGCGCGACTTCGGCGGGCACGTACGTGGTGATGTGCGAAAGCGGGCCTTCGCGTGTCGATCGCACGCGCACCGCCTTCTGCACGGCATCGCCCAGATTCAGCTGCAGTGCGGCAGCGACGCTCGCCGAAGCCGTGACGGTCTGCACATCGATCACCTTGACCGAAGTTCGCAGCCCCATGCTGACGAGGTTTTCGAGCAGGCCGCCCAAGTTGGCCCGTTGCACGCTGATGCCCTGGCCGCCCTCGCCCATTGACGGCGTCGCCGTGCGGATCGGTCGCGTGCCGCGCCCAGGCTCGCGCGAAATCAGGCCATCGGCAGCCATCTTCTCGAGGGCCCGCCGCACGGTGACGCGCGCGACACCGAATTCCTCCATCAGCGCGAACTCGCCCGGCAAGCCGTCGGCGAAGCGCCCCTCAGCGAGCTGCTCGCACAACAGCAGATAGATCTGGTGGTACTTCGGCAGTGGCATCTGGGACATGGGCCCCAATCGTCACGGCGTTCCTTTGTTCCGTCAATAGGACATTTGCAGCCGAACTGTCTGCCAGCGCAGCCGCGGCCTCGCGCCCCGTTCGGGCAAACCCTTAGCGGAGCGGGAAGCGCCTGAGCATGCTTCGGCCGAGCGACGTGATCTCGTTGACGACGGCCGGCGGCTGCTGGTAGCCCTCCAGCGTGCGAATCGGTTTGGGAATGCTCGCCCTTACGTGGCCGGCAAGGCTCAGCACGCGAACGGCGTCGACCTGCGCGCCGGACGTGACGGCTACGGGCAGCTCCTGCGCTGCCAGGCGATGAAGAAGATGCATGGGCACGGACGGAGTATGCCTGCGCGCCGTGCGCTTTCCGGCTTCTTCAGAGCGCTTGCGCGTTCGTGAAAACCGGTGCGCGGCGCTCCATGTTGGCGCGCACGGCTTCGCCCTGGTTCGGGCTGCCGATCAGCGCCTTCTGCTCCACGGACTCGGCGAGCAGAAGGTCCGCGGCGCTGTGGCTCATGGCCGCGTTGAGCAGGCGCTTGCCTGCACGAATCGCATCGGGGCTCTTCCGGGCGATCTCGTGTGCCATTTCGAGCGCCTCTGCCAGCGGGTCGGCCGCCACGCGTGTGGCAAGGCCGAGCCGCACCGCTTCTTCGCCGGAGAAGATACGGCCGGTGAAGGTGAGTTCGCGCAGGACGTCGTTGCGGGCCAGCTCGCGCATCAGCACCATGCCGCCCATGTCCGGCACCAGGCCCCACTTGATTTCCATCACGGACATGCGGGTGTCCGCCGCGACCAGCCTCAGGTCGGCGCCCAGCGCCACTTGCAAGCCGCCCCCGAAGGCGACGCCGTGCACCGCCGCAATCACCGGGACCGGCACGTCGCGCCAGACCATGGCGACGTACTGCGCGGCGTTGGAGATGCCGTGCGTTCGCTCGATCAGGTCCTTGCCGGCGGAGGATTCACCCACGATGCCGCCGCCTTGCCCTTGCATCTTTGCAAAGGATTCCATGTCGAGCCCTGCGCAGAACGCCTTGCCCCGGCCGGCGATGACCACGGCGCGCACGCTGGTGTCGTCCCGCAGGCGGCTGCCAGCGTCGATGAGCGCGTCGAACATTGCCGGGTCGAGCGCGTTCATCTTGTCGGCGCGGGCCATGTGCAGTTCGACGACGCCGTCGGCGTGGCAGATGGATTCGATGCGATCGTTCATGGGGAAGTCTCCTGGGTTTTGCCTGAGGTTTTGCCTGAAGTATGGGCGCTCGGCGATGATCGCGGTGTCGCTCAGCCAACAGTTCTGCCATGCCTTTCGATCGTCGCCGGTTCCTCCAGTCGGGCGCTGCAGCCGCCGTTGTTTCGCTGCTTGGCGAAGCACGCGCCTCGGCGCCATCGGGCGATGGCCGGCTGGGTTTCACCGCGGTGGAGGCCACGTTGCGCGATGCCGTGACCGTGCCGCCTGAATACGAGGCGCAGGTGCTTTATCCCTGGGGCGCGCCGACCGGCATCGCCGGCTCCATGCCGGCGTTTGCGCCCGACGCCTCCAACAGCGCCGCCGATCAGGCAGTGCAGGCGGGCATGCATCACGACGGAATGCACTTCTTCGCGCTCGAAGGCCGCACCGATCGCGGGCTGCTCGTGATGAACCACGAGTACACCGACGACCAGTTGCTCCACACCGAGGGCGCGCAGCCATGGACGGCCGAGAAAGTGCGCAAGTCGCTGCATGCGATGGGCGTGTCGGTGATCGAGGTCGAGCTCACGCCCGCAGGCTGGCGCCAGGTGCTGCCGTCGCGCTATGCCAGGCGCGTGCACGGCGCGACGTCCATGCGCATCGCCGGGCCGGCGGCGGGTGCTCCGCTGATGCGCACCGACTACAACGCCGGGGGCGATCGCGTGTCCGGCACCTTCGCCAACTGCGCAATGGGCGTCACGCCCTGGGGCACCTACCTGACTTGCGAGGAAAACTTCCAGGCCTACTTCGGCGGGCCGAAGGCGTCGGCAAATCGGGCCACGCCAGCGCAGCGACGCTACGGAACCATGAGCGGAAACTCATGGACCGAGTATTGGCGTTTCGAAGAGCGCTTCGATCTCACGCGCCATCCCAACGAGGCCAACCGCTTCGGCTGGGTGGTGGAAATCGACCCGTTCGATCCGACCTCCACGCCTGTCAAGCGCACCGCCCTGGGCCGCAAGCACCAGGAAAGCGCAACCTGCACGGTGACGAAGGACGGCCGGGTCGCCGTGTACATGGGCGACGACTCGGCCTTCGAATACATCTACAAGTTCGTGAGCCGCGATAAGGTGCGCCCTGGCGGCAGCGCGGCAAACAGCCGCTTGCTCGATGAAGGCAGCCTCTACGTCGCGCGTTTCGACCCCGAAGGGCGCGGTCGTTGGCTTGAACTGCGGCACGGCGCCAACGGCATCGACCGGGAGAGCGGTTTCGCCGATCAGGCCGAGGTTCTGGTCCACGCGCGGCTTGCAGGCGACATCGTCGGCGCGACGAAGATGGACCGCCCCGAATGGATCGCTGTGCATCCGGCCAGCGGCGAGGTGTACGTCACCCTCACCCACAACACCCAACGAGGCCGCCCTGGCCAGCCAGCGCCCGACGCCGCCAACCCGCGCGCGAACAACATCTTCGGCGGCATCCTGCGCTGGCGCGAAGACGGCCACGATGCCGCCAGTACGACCTTCGCCTGGGACCATTTCGCGCTGGCGGGCGATCCCGAAGTGCCCGGTGCCGGCGCACGCTACCCCAACGATGACGCGGATATCTTCGGCTGCCCTGACGGACTGCACTTTGACGCCGGCGGCCTGCTGTGGATACAGACCGACATGGGTGGCCGCACCATCGGCAAGGGACCGATGGCCGCGTTCGGCAACAACCAGATGCTCTGCGCCGATCCTGCGAGCGGGCGCATCAAGCGCTTCCTCATCGGCCCGGGCGGCTGCGAAATCACAGGCTGCGTCGTGACACCTGACCGCCGCAGCCTCTTCGTCAACGTCCAGCATCCGGGCGAGACACGCCTGGCCGGCAGCAACGTGCCCAACAGCGCCTGGCCCGATGGCGCCGCGCCCGGCAGCGCGCGTCCCAGGTCGGCCACGGTGGTGGTGCGGCGGCGGGACGGCGGTATCGTCGGCACCTGAGGAGAAAAAAATGGCCATCCGAATCGTCAGGCTCGGTACTGAGCGCGCACCCGGCGAGGGTCTTCGAATCGGCACCGTGCGCCGCCCGCCGCGCGGCGTGCCGAAGACTGAATTTGCCTCCCACAACTGGTATGACGTCTGGTACCCCAATCTCGCGCCTTCGGTGGAGACGATGAAGATGGCGCAAGCTGCCCAGGCTTCAGGGGTGCCGGCGCAGTGGGCCGCGTTCGGCCGCAAGTTCAAGAGTGAAATGGCCGAGCCGGACGCGAGCCGCAGTCTGGACCTGCTCGCAGCGCTGTCGCATCAGACCAACCTGTCCGTCGGCTGCTATTGCGAGGACGAGGCGCATTGCCATCGGTCGTTCCTGCGCGCGCTGCTGGCGGAGCGCGGCGCGGACATCGCGGGCTAGCCGCCCAGGCTGCGCATTCGCCTTCAGCGCGTTGCCCTGGCGATGCCCTGCGCGGCCGAGCGCAGCTTGTCCAACTGCTGCAAGGCCTCCGGGAGCGACATGCGGACCGCCGGAGCCTGCAGCGCGACGGCGCATCGCACATGTCCGCGCGGCTCATCGCGCACCGGCACCGCGACGCACACCAGCCCTTCGATGAATTCCTCGGCGTCGACCGAGTGGCCTTCGCGGCGGATGCGGTCGAGTTCGCCTTCCAGTGCCTCGCGTGTGCAAAGCGTGTGAGGCGTATGGCGCTGGTAATGAAGCCCATCGAGGAGCCGATCCCGCTGCACACGGGGCAGGTTCGCCAGAAACAGCTTGCCGCTGGCAGAGCAATGCAGCGGCACGCGCGATCCGGGCCGAAGATCGAGCCGCAGGGGAAACGCCGTCTCCACCCGATCGAGATAGATCACTTCCGCACCCGACAAGGCCGTGAGATTGCAGGTCTCGCCCACGTCTGCGACGAGTTGCCGCAGGACTGCATGGCGCACGCCCGTGGCGGTGCTTCCGCGAAGCACGGTTTCAGCAAAGCGCATCAGCCGTGGCGTGATGGCGTAGCGGCGCCCGTCGCTGCCCCGCGCGAGCAAACCGCCTTGTTCGAGTTGCTGGAGCATGCGGTGCACGGAAGGCTTGGGCTGGCCGCTGATGCGAACGACATCGCTGAGCGCCTGGGGCTCGCCCTCGCCGGCCACGAGTTCGAGCAACTGGAGCAGGCGCAGGCCCGGCGTGGCGGCCGACTCGGCTTCTTCCCCGGGCGCGGGGGCGGAATGATCCATGAAAAATCCCTGACAAATCTCAAAATACGAGACGAATGTTCGAATTAATTCGAGATTTTGACTGAACCTCGCTAAGCTGCAAGCCCTAAACGAACGGGCACACGCATTTTTCGCTTCCCCGCTTTTTTTGGTCTTTCGTTGTTCGTCTTTCCTTTCCCGCGAGCCATCCCTGTGTCTGCACCCGTGCCTACTCATCAGCAAATCGCCTTGATCGGCGCCGGCCCTTCGGGACTCGCCGGCGCACGCAACCTGCAAAAGCTGGGCATCCCGTTTCAGGGTTTCGAGTCTTACGAAGACGTGGGCGGCCTATGGAACATCGACAACCCACGCAGCACGGTCTACCAATCGGCGCACTTGATCTCGTCGAAGCGAACCACTGAGTTCGCTGAATTTCCGATGGCGGACACCGTGGCCGACTATCCGAGCCATGCCGAACTGCGACGCTATTTCAGCGACTTTGCCGATCACTTCGACCTGCGGCAGCACTTTCGCTTCGGCACCAAGGTGATCCGTGTCGAGCCCGTGACCGAAACTGCCTCGACACTGTGGCGCGTGAGTGTCGACGCGGGCGATGGCCGCATCGACACTGCCGATTACAAGGGCGTGATCATCGCCAACGGCACGCTGTCCGAGCCGAGCATGCCGCGCTTCGAGGGGCGCTTCAACGGCCAACTCCTCCACACGTCGGCCTACAAGCATGCGAGCCTCTTCAAGGACCAACGCGTGCTGGTGGTCGGCGCCGGTAACAGCGGCTGCGACATCGCGGTCGACGCCGTGCACTACGCCAGGAGCGTCGACATCTCGGTGCGGCGCGGCTACTACTTCGTGCCCAAGTACATCTTCGGCAAGCCGGCGGACACGCTCGGGGGCAAGCGCCCGTTGCCGGCGTGGATCAAGCAACGAATGGACGCCAAGGTGCTGCAGTGGTTCACCGGCGACCCGGTGCGGTTCGGGTTTCCGAAACCGGACTACCGCATGTATGAATCGCACCCGGTGGTCAACTCGCTGGTGCTGCATCACATCGGCCACGGCGACATCGGCGTCAGGGCCGACATCGCGCGGCTCGACGGCGACACGGTGCGCTTCAAGGATGGCAGCGCTCGCGACTATGACATCGTCCTTTGCGCGACCGGCTACAAGCTGCACTACCCCTTCATCGATCGCGCATGGCTCAACTGGCAAGGCATGGCGCCGCGCCTGTACCTGAACATCTTCGCGCCGGGATTCGACAACCTGGCAGTGCTCGGAATGATCGAGGCGAGCGGCATCGGCTGGCAGGGCCGCTATGAGCAGGCCGAACTCGTGGCCCGTTATTTCAAGGCGCAATCGCAGGGGAGCCCCAAAGCGATTGCGCTCAAGCAGGCCAAGGCAGGGCCGAGCCCGGATCTCTCCGGTGGCTACAAATACCTGAAGCTCGAGCGCATGGCGTACTACGTCCACAAGGACAGCTACCGCCGCGCGGTGCGCGAAGCCTCGGCGGCACTGGCGTAATCCGGACGAACCGCCGATGCTCCCCGTCGACGAGGTGCGCCTCAACTTCAATCCTGCGTCGCTGATGCTGCTGAATGCGGTGCTCGGCTTCCTGATGTTCGGCATCGCGCTCGACACGCGGGTCGCCGATTTCAAGCGCGTGCTGCGCATGCCCGTGGCCATGGCGAGCGGCATCGCGGCGCAATTCATCGTGCTGCCCGCAGTGACCTACGGTTTGACGCTGCTTCTCAAGCCGTCGCCGAGCATTGCGCTCGGCATGATCCTGGTCGCCTGCTGTCCGCCGGGGAATGTGTCGAACATCCTCACGCATCGGGCAGGCGGCAATGTGGCCCTTTCCGTTTCGATGACGGCCATCTCGAACCTGATCGCGATCATCGTGATGCCTCTGAACTTCGCCTTCTGGGGCGGGATGCATGAGACGGCGGCGCCGCTGCTGAAGACCATCGCGCTCGATCCCCTGGACATGGTCCTGCACATCGTGTCGATCATCGGCGCACCCTTCTTGATAGGACTCGCATTCGGACACTGGCTGCCACGGCTTACCGAGCGCATCAAGAAATCGGTGCGGATCATCAGCTTCGTGTGCCTCATCGGATTCATCGCCGCGGCGGTGGCCGGCAACTGGCGCTATTTCCTCGACTATGTGGGCCTGGTGCTGCTCGCCGTCGTGCTGCACGATACCCTGGCGTTCGGCACGGGCTATGCCTGTGCGACGGCTGCAGGTGTTTCGGAACACGACCGCCGCGCCATCACCTTCGAGGTCGGCATCCGCAACTCGGGCCTGGGCCTGGTGCTGATCTTCAGCTTCTTCGGCGGACTCGGCGGCATGGCGGTCGTCGCTGGGGTCTGGGGCATCTGGGATATCGTCGCGGGCCTTGCGCTCGCCGCCTGGTGGGCGCGTCGCCCCCTGTCTACTGTGGCCGCGCGCTCGGCCTGAATCTGAATCGATCCATGGAAGTCTCCCAGCCCATCGCGGTACGGCGCGTGCTCGTCACCGGCGCCGACGGTTTTCTCGGCCGCACGGTGATTGCCGCGCTTGCAAAACTGCCCGACATCCAGCACGTGGTCGCGCTGGATGTCCGCGAAGTGCCAAAGCCGCGCCAGGTGCCTGGCGTGGTCTATGCCGTGCAGGACGTGCGCGCGCCGCAGATCAGCACCATGCTCGGCGAACACGCGATCGACACGGTCGTCCATCTCGCCTCGATCGTGACGCCGGGGCCCGACAGCACACGGCAGTTCGAGTATTCGGTGGACGTGCTGGGCACCCGCAACGTGCTCGAAGCCTGCATTGCCAATGGCGTCGGGCACATCGTCGTGTCCTCCAGCGGCGCCGCCTACGGCTACCACGCGGACAACCCCGCATGGATCGACGAAGACACGGCGCTGCGCGGCAATCACGCCTTCGCCTATGCGCACCACAAGCGGCTGGTCGAAGAGATGCTCGCCGCCTATCGCACTTCGCATCCGGCGCTGTGCCAGACGGTGCTTCGCATCGGCACGATCCTGGGCGCGAGCGTGCGCAACCAGATCACCGCGCTGTTCGAAAAGCCGCGCATCCTCGCGATCCGCGGCAGCGACAGCCCCTTCGTCTTCATCTGGGACGAGGACGTCACCGGCTGCGTGGTCCACGCGATCACCACCGGCCGCGCAGGCTGCTTCAACGTGGCCGGCGATGGTGCGCTCACCCTGCCGCAGATCGCTTCGATCCTGCACAAGCCGATGCTGGTGCTGCCGGCGCCGTTGCTGCGGCTCGCACTTTCGATCGGATCGCGACTGGGCATCACGCGCTATGGACCCGAGCAACTGGACTTCCTGCGCTACAGGCCCGTCTTGTGCAATGCACGGCTGAAATCCGAATTCGGCTATGTGCCTCGCAAGACGAGCCTGGAAGCCTTCCTTGCCTTCAAGGCCGCACGCACGGCGCACGAGCAGGCACAGCGGCAGGTCAGCGCATGACCGCCGCTGCCGGACTCAGCCGCGGCGACTTCGGACGCGCCCTGGGCGTGGTGCTGATCTGGGGCGTGAACTTCGTCGCCATGAAGATCGGGCTGCGGGACTTGAACCCTATGCTGCTGGGCGCACTGCGCTTCGGCGCGGCGTCGTTGCCGCTCTTCATGTTCGTGCGCCGCCCGCCCCTGCCGTGGCGCTACTTCATCGCCTACGGACTCGCGCAAGGGCTGGGTCAGTTCGGACTTCTGTTCCTGGGATTGCAGTTGGGCATGACTGCGGGCATGGCCTCCGTCGTGATGCAGACGCAAGCCTTCTTCACGCTGCTGCTGGCGGCGCCTCTGCTGGGCGAAAAGGCAAGGGCCAGCCAATGGCTCGGCCTCGGCGTCGCGCTTGCGGGACTTCTGCTGATCGCTGCCGCGCACGGAGAAGGTCCGGGCCAGATGACCTTGATCGGCTTCGTGCTCACGCTGTCGGCTGCATTGATGTGGGCGACATCAAACATCGTGGTGCGTTTCGCGGTGCGCGCGGCACCGGGCTACGATCCCTTCGGCTTCATCGTGTGGAGCAGCCTGGTGCCGATCATTCCTTTCTTGCTGCTTGCAGCGGCAATGAGCAGTCCGTCGACCGTGGTGCACCAACTCGCCGGCCTCGATGTGCCCGCAGTGCTCTCGGTGCTGTTCCTCGCATGGTTTGCAACCCTGCTGGCCTACACGATGTGGACGCGCCTCCTGCAGCGCCACCCGGCAGGCCGTGTCGTGCCGTTCTCGCTGCTGGTGCCGGTCGTCGGGCTGGCCGCTGCTGCCATCAGCTTCGGCGAGCATCCGAGCCCGGCGCAGTGGATCGGCACGGCAGGCGTGCTGCTGGGACTGGTGATCAACCAGGGATTGGCGACGCGCCTGTTCGGCCGGTTGCGAGGCCCCCGCCCTGCCTGAAGATGCCTCGCAAGGCGAACGCTAGCGCTGCGCCTTGTCCTTCTGGTTCTGCGCCTCGATGCGTTCCCGCGCCGATTGCCAGTCGGCATCGCTCCACTGCCTCAACTCGTAGAAGTTGCCACCGGTCGCGAGCGCGTTGCCGCCGTCCATCATGATGCTCTGGCCGGTCAGCCAATCGCACTGGCCGCGCGCCATCAGGAACGCAGCGAGGTTCTGCAGTTCACTCATTCGGCCAGTGCGCGCCATCGGGCTGTGCGCCTTGCTGCGTGCGCCGGGCTCTTCACCGGGGTTCAGGCGCTTGCTCATGCCTTCGGTCGGGATCTCGCCAGGGCCGACGGCGTTGAGCCGAATGCCGTAGCGCGCCCACTCGACGGCCAGTGATTTCGTCATCACCTCGATTCCCGCCTTGCTCATTGCCGACGGCACGACATAGGGGCTGCCGTTGTCGACCCAGGTCACGATGATGCTCATCACGCTGCGGTACGGATCGCCGGCCTTCCACTTGCCTTCCTTCGCTTCGGCAACCCAGCGCTTGCCCACGGCTTGGGTGACATAGAAACTGCCATGAAAAACGATGTTCGCGACCGCATCGAAGGCGCGCGGCGAAAGAGCCTCGGTCGGCGAGACGAAGTTGCCCGCCGCGTTGTTGATGAGCCCCGTCAGCCCGCCGGACTGCCAGAGGCTCTCGACCATCTCGTCCACCGCCTGCGCATTGCGGATGTCGACGCCGAAGGTGTCGATGCGCCGCCCCGGAAACTGCGTGCGCCATTCGGCGGCGGTTTCTTCGCAGACGCTCTGCCGTCGGCCGCAGATCGCCACGTCGGCGCCGAGACCCAGAAAGCGCTCGGCCATGGCGCGGCCAAGGCCCGTGCCGCCGCCGGTCACCAGAATGCGCTGGCCGGCCATGAGATCGGACTGGTACATGCGTGTCTCCTTAGGGATTGAATCGAAACGGGCTGTGCCACGCGCATCGTAGAGCGGACGCGACAAGCCGGTAAGCTCCAATGCGACATCACCAAGGCTTGCCGAGGACCCATCAAGGATCAATCCATGTCCAACAACTCGTCCCCCGAATCCCCCGAATCCCCCGAAGCCTTCGCGCCGCTGGCCGGCGTTCGCGTGCTGAGCCTTGCGCTCAACCTCCCCGGGCCGGCCGCGCTGATGCGGTGCCGCGCGATGGGCGCCACCTGCACCAAGCTCGAGCCTCCATCGGGCGATCCGATGGGCCACTACAACCCCACGGCCTATGCGGCGATGCATGAAGGCGTCTCGGTCGAAGTCGCCGACCTCAAGACCGAAGCCGGGCAGCAACACCTGCACGCGGCGCTCGAGAACACCGACGTCCTGCTCACATCGTTCAGGCCCTCCGCGCTCGCCAAGCTCGGATTGGCCTGGACCACGCTTCACGCACGCCATCCGCGGCTGTCGCAGGTCGCGATCGTCGGCGCCCCGGGAGATCGCGCCGAAGAGCCCGGTCACGACCTCACCTACCTCGCTGAAAGCGGCCTGGTCACCGGCACCGAGTTGCCGCCGACGCTGTACGCCGACATGGGCGGCGCGCTCCTGGCGAGCGAGGCCGTGCTGAAATCCGCATTGCGCGCCGGCGGCCCGCACGCGCCGGGAATCTGCCTGGAAGTGGCCCTCAACGCCGCTGCCGATTGGCTGGCGCTGCCGCACACCTGGGGGCTGACGAAGCCGACTGGCGCGGTCGGCGGCGCTCACGCTGGCTATCGCGTCTATCGCTGCGCCGACGGACGCGTAGCCGTCGCCGCGCTCGAACCGCACTTCGCGGCACGCTTGAGCGAAGCCGCCGGGCTGCCCGCTTCGTCCGACATGGCCGCCGCCGAAACGCTCCAAGCCATTACCCGCTGGATCGGCTCCCGCACGCGCGCCGACCTCGAAACCATGGCGCGCGAACGCGATGTTCCGCTGCTCACCCTGGCCGATTGATACCGCAACAGAATTGATACAGAAATTCGCCGTGCTGGCACTCTGGGCGGCCCTTCCCGGGTGACGCGGCAGTGTAGACTGCTCGGTTTTTCCAATTGGCAGCATGGTGCAAGTGCAAGTGTCCCGGCGCACAGGTTTCACCGGCTCGGCGCTCACTCGCTTGCTCGCTCGACTGACCGACATCGACGTTCCTGAATCCCGACAAGCCTTCGCGGATCGATTGAGTCATTGGGTCAGCTGGACCRACGCCATCTCGCTCTCCGCAGTGCTCAATGGTGCTCCCGCGGCAGGGCCTGCGGCAGCCTCCAGATCGTCCAGCGCCGAAGAAGCCGAATGCGCCCGCATTCGCGCGTCGTTGGTCAGTGCGATCACTGAAGGCGGCGCAAGCGGGGCCGACTTCCCACCGTACAAGCAGCGGTATCTCTCAAGGCAGCAGGCCATGGAAGTCGCGATCGGCCCTTTGCGCGGCCGTCTGCGCGCCAAGCTGGCAGCCAGGTCACCGGCACTCTCCCGGCTCGCCGCCGTGGACGCCGTCATGGAGCAAGCCCTGGATCCACACGAGCACCGCTTGCTGGCAACGGTGCCGGGACTGCTCGAAAAGCACTTCAAGCGCTTGCGACAGTTTGCACAGTCACAGGCACAGGCGCCGGTTTCCGAGGACGAAGCGCAGCCAGACGCATGGCAGGACGCCTTCCGCAAGAACATGCAGGCCGTGCTGCTCGCCGAACTGGAAATTCGATTTCAACCGATCGAAGGGCTGCTGGAAGCCCTTCGATCGAGCTAACCAAGCCGACATGAACAGATATCTTCCTTACGCCGTCTTTCTCGTGGGCCTGGCCGCCGTGTGCTGGGTGGGTGCCGGGTACATCGGAACCAATCCCTTGGCCCTGGCGATCACCTTGCTGGTCGGCGCGTTCTACCTCATGGGCGCGCTCGAATTGCGCCGCTTTCATCAAGCAACAGCCACGCTGACGCATGCCGTGACCGACATGCCGCAAGCGCCGACCGACCTCAGCGAGTGGCTCGGCACGCTGCACCCCTCCCTGCGCAATGCGGTACGGCTGCGCATCGAAGGCGAGCGCGTCGGCTTGCCCGGCCCTGCGCTGACCCCCTACCTCGCAGGCCTGCTCGTCCTGCTGGGCATGCTGGGTACCTTTCTCGGGATGGTGGTGACGCTCAACGGCACCGGCTCGGCCCTGGAAAGCGCGACGGACCTCGAAGCCATCCGCTCTTCGCTCGCGGCGCCCGTCAAGGGCCTGGGGCTGGCGTTCGGCACTTCAGTCGCCGGCGTGGCCGCATCCGCGATGCTGGGCCTTCTGTCTGCGCTCTGCCGACGCGATCGCCTGCAAGCCGCGCAAATTCTCGACACGCGTATCGGGACCACGCTGCGTGCGTTCTCGCTGGCGCATCAACGCGAAGAGTCGTTCAAGCTCTTGCAGCAGCAGAGCCATGCGATGCCGGCACTCGTCGATCGGCTGCAACTGATGATGGCGACGATGGAAAGGCAAAGCCAGGCCCTGAACGAGCGCCTCATCTCAGGGCAGGACGATTTCCATGGCAAGGCAGAGCTTGCGTATGCAGGCCTGGCGTCGTCCGTGGGCCGCTCCCTGGAGCAGAGCCTGACCGAAAGCGCTCGCGTGGCCGGAGCGACGTTTCAACCTGTCGTCGAAGCGGCCATGGCGGGCATCGCGCGTGAAGCGGCTTCGTTGCACGCGACCATCGAGCAAAGCGTCCAGCGTCAGCTCGACGGGCTGTCGAGCCGCTTCGAAACCAGCACGACCACTGTCGCCGACATCTGGAAATCAGCGCTCGTCGAGCATCAGCGAGCGAGCGAGGCCCAATCGAAGGATCTGCGCATCTCGCTCGATCAGTTCGCCGAGACTTTCGAGCAGCGCTCGGCGTCGCTGGTCGATGGTGTCTGCGCCCGTCTCGAAGCCGCGGTCGACGGCGTCTCCAGCAACTGGCGAAGCGCTCTCGAACAACACGAGCGCGTCAGCCAGGATGTGTCGAGCGAGACGCATCGCGCGCTGACTACGGCGGCAGCCACCTTCGAGCAGCACTCGGCTTCGCTCCTGCAAACCGTCGCGCAGGCGCACACGGCCTTGCAGACGGAAGTGGCGTCGCGCGACCAGCAACGGCTGTCCGCCTGGAGCGATGCACTCGAAGCCATTGCCGTGTCGCTGAAGGAAGAGTGGCAGCAAGCGGGCGCGCGCACCGAACGCCAGCAACAAGATATCTGCAAGACGCTGGCCGACACCGCCATCGGCATCTCCGCTCAGACCGAAGCCCACGCGAAAAACACCATCGCCGAAATCGCCCAGCTCATGCAGGCCGCTTCGGAAGCGCCTCGCGCCGCAGCGGAGGTGATCGCCGAACTGCGCCAGAAGCTGTCGGACAGCATGGCCCGTGACAACGCGATGCTGGACGAACGCAGCCGCATCCTCGAAACGCTGGAGACCCTGCTCGGCGCCGTGAACCACGCTTCGACCGAACAGCGCGCGGCCATCGACGCGCTGGTCGGCGCATCAGCCGATCTGCTGGAACGCGTCGGCACCCGCTTCACCGACAAGATCGAAGTCGAGACCGAGAAGATGACGGGCGTGGCCGCGCAGATCACTGGCAGCGCCGTCGAAGTCGCGAGCCTGGGCGAGGCGTTCGGGCTCGCGGTGCAACTGTTCAGCCAGTCCAACGACAAGCTGGTGGCGCATCTGCAGCGGATCGAAGGCGCGCTCGGCAAGTCGATTGCGCGCAGTGACGAACAGCTCGACTACTACGTGGCGCAAGCGCGCGAAGTCATCGACCTGAGCATCATGTCGCAGAAGCAGATCGTCGAGGACCTGCAGCAGATCGCGAGCAGCCGCTCGGCCGTGGGCAGCGAAGCGTGATGGTGGACGATCTCGACGCCGGCGCGGAGCCGACGGTGCCCGTGTGGGCCGTCTTCGGCGACCTGATGTCGGGGTTGCTGGGCGCCTTCGTGTTGATCCTCGTCTGCGCGATCGGCATGCAGCTTGAATTCACGTCCAGGCTGCAAGCCGAACTCAAGCAGAAGCAGGTGGAAGCGCAACGGCTGCAGGCGCTCGAAAAGGCCCTGGCCGGCCCCTTGGCGGCAGGCCGGGTCACGCTGAACAACGGGCGCATCGGCATCAGCGGCAGCGTGCTGTTTGCGGTCAACTCCGCCGAATTGCAGCCGGAGGGACGGCAACTGTTGAAGACCCTCACGGGGCCGCTCGCCGCCTATCTGCAGTCTCGCGAAGAAATCCTGATGGTGAGCGGCTTCACGGACGATCGTCAGGTACGGGGCGGCAACCGCCAGTTCGCGGACAACTGGGAGCTCTCGGCGCAACGGGCGCTCACCGTGACGCGCGCATTGATCGAGGAAGGCATTCCATCGTCCTCCGTCTTTGCCGCGGCGTTTGGTTCCGAGCAGGCAGTGGCCTCGAATTCCGACCCCGAGGGGCGCTCGAAAAATCGTCGCGTGGAAATGGCGCCGACACCCAAGCGGACCAACGCAAGCCTGAGCGCCAAGGCACCGTGAGCGACCCCATTGCGATGATCGATGCATGGCGGCAGCGAGGCGACGATCGCTTCGACCCCGTGCGCTTCCGGCTCATCGAAGCGATGGTCAAGCGCTCGGCGGCGCACGAAGGTGATGCTCGGCAAATCCTTGACGACAAGATTGCGAAACTGCTGGCAGCGTACGGCGACGACGTCGAAAAGGCGCGAGCTCCTGCAGAGGACATTGCGCCACCGGCGGACAAGCACCACCCCGCCCGCGGCCCTCTTGCGGCCCTAGTCGAGCACATCGCACGGCATGCGGCATCGCAAGGCGAAGGTGACGCCCAAACGCTGCACGGTATTCCTGCTTCCTCCGAACTGAAGACCCTCAGCTACTTCAGGAGCACCTGGTCGAAGCTGAGCGCCGATCGGCGACTCACGCAATCACTGGCAAAGGTGCCGGAAAACGCCGGACCCCTCAACTCGCATCACCTGGTGCATCGATCGCTCACCCTGATGCGCGATCTGTCGCCGGAGTACCTGAACCGCTTCATGGCGTACGTCGACACCTTGTCATGGCTCGACCAAGCGAATGCGATGGGCGCGGAAGCCCCGCCGAAGAAAAGTGCTCGGTCGCGATCGGGCTGACTACTGCACCCGGATCCAGCCCACCGGGCAGTCCTGAAGGGTCGGGTAATAGCCGGGGGGGTTCTGGCAATACCAGAGAGCGGGGACACCGCTCACGAAAACCACGGGTGGCGGGCCGAAGAACACCGGACCGCCGACGATCACTGCGCCCCGGAACGGATAGCCGCGGTGAACGAAGCCTTGATGAACGAACCCGGGATGAGCAAAACCAGGACGAACGAAGCCCGGGCGGGCAAAGCCTGGGCGCGCAAAACCCGGATGAGCGAAACCAGGGTGACCCGAAAAGCCGGGGCGCACGACGACAGCGCGTTGTCCGCCAAAGTTGCCACCGGCGAAGCCCCCCGGCGCAGCACGAGCCGGCGCCCAGCCCCGGCCGCCGCCGTGAAATCCACCGCCTGCTTGCATGCCGTTGAAGGCAAGACTCGTCGTCGTGACGCCAGCCATGGCGACGATCATCAAGGCCTGTGCGAGACGCTTCATGGCGAACCTCCGCCGAAAGTCCATGTTCGACTTCGGCTGACGCCTGCGAGTTTCAGGATTTCACGTCAGAGGTTCTGGACAAAAGCAACCATTCGTTGACGCTGCTCCGCAGTGGGGAGCCGCCCGCGCATGGCTCCCAGGTTGTCAGCCATGTGCGCCGGATCGGAAGTGCCCGGAATCACTGCCGTGACGCGCTCGTCGCCAAGCAGGTATTTGAGAAAGAACTGCGCCCAACTGCCCGCGAACTCTGCCGCCCAGTCGGGGACCGGCTTGCCGCGAACTGCCCGGAACAGCCGCGCGCGGCCGAATGGCAGCGCGGTCAGCACGCCAGCTTGCACCTCCGCCGCCAACGGCAGGATGCGCGCTTCGGCTTCGCGGTCGTCGAGCGAATAGCCGATCTGCACGAAGTCGGGCTTTTCGCGCCGCAGCACCGCTTCGATGGCCGCAAAGTCGCGGTGTGAAGTCGATGTGATGCCGATGTAGCGGCAAACGCCCTGCGCCTTCCACGCCTTGAACCGGGCGAGCGACTGGCGCGGATCGCGCACGTTGTGCAGCTGAAGCAGATCGATCTTTCGCGTCGCGAGGCGCTTTTGCGAGCGCTCGAGCTCCGCCGCGTCCGGTTCTTCGAGCTTGGTCGCGACGAATATCTTGTCGCGCCAGCTGCCGGACGACATGACTTGCCCCAGCACCTGCTCGGCATCTCCGTAGACAGAAGACGTATCGACGAGCCTTCCGCCAGCGTCGAGCAAAGTCCGAACGACCTGCGTTGCGGCGTCGCGCGTGCGGGCGTCGTCGCTGTCGAACACATTTGCGGTGCCGAGGCCCACCGCCGGGAGCCGTTCACCCGTGCTCGGAATGGCCCTCTCGATGATTGGACCCTGCTTGTCCTGCGCAAATGTGGCCTCAGGCAGCAGACCCGCCGCTGCAAGCGCCGAAAAACCTCGCCGTGTCAGTCCTGTCGTCATTGCAGATCCCCTTGCGCGCGGATGCCCTGCAAGGATGCGCGCCGCTCCTGCGTGCGCCCCAGCGCCGTCGACAGGAGCAGCCACGCGAGCACCACCGGTACCGCGCACAACGCGATGGCGCCGATCTTGAGTCCGATCGCCTGCAAGCTGTCGAAGACCCAGCCGTAGAGCGCGTCGGAGCCTCGATAGATCACCACGTCGATCATGTTCTTCGCCTTGTATTTTTCCTCCCGGCCGACCACCGTGAAAAACACCTGGCGCGCCGGGTTGGCAATGGCGAAATTCATCCACCGCTGGGCGACCTGGAAGACGATCACAACCATCAGGCCCGGCATCCAGGCCAGCACGAGAAAGCCGACGACATACACCGCCGGCAATGCGGCCGCCGCGATCCCGGTGCCGAATCGTTGCATGAACCGGCCCGTGGCAAAGACCTGCGTCGCCAGGGTCAGGAGGCCGACGATGAGATCGATGCTGGCAAAGATCCGTGTTTGCGCGCCCGCCCCGTGTACGGCCGCCGAGACCACGTTGGCCTGCACGAAATACAGGATGGTCGCGCCGAAAGACAGCAGGCTGACCCACGCTCCAACGCCCAGCAGGTACGGTGACCGCACCAGCCCCGAGAGCGCAGCGAAGGCGCTTCCGCCCACGCGATGGTCTTCACGCCGGGCCCCTTGCGGCGAACCCGCGCTGCGTTCCAGCCGGTAGGCACAGAACACGGCGACCTCGATGAAGACGATGGCCGCGATCAACAGGTTGTGCGGGCCGAGCGGTACCGACAGCAGGATGGTGATCACCGGCCCCAGCAACCCCCCGGCAGTGCCCCCAGCGCCGATGAAGCCGAAGAGCCGCTTGCCCTGCTCGCTGGTGAACAGGTCCGCCATGAACGACCAGAACACCGCCACCGCGAAAAGATTGAAGACGCTGACCCACACGAAGAACACGCGCGCCACGATCACCGGTGCGATGCCAAGCTCCAGCAGCAGCCAGAAAACCGCCAGGTTGAGTACGAAGAAGTGATAGACGATCGGGATGAAGCGCGCCCGCGGCAGCCGGGCCACCAAGGCGCCGTAGAGCGGCTGCGCGGCCAGCAGTGTCACGAAGGTCGCCGTGAAGAGCCATGGCAGCGCGCGCGTGCCACCGGCGATGCCCATCTGGTCGCGCAACGGCCGCAACACGTAATAGCCGGCCAGCAGTGCGAAGAAATAGCCGAAGGACCAGAGCGCCGCCGCCAGTTCCTGCGGGGTCGCAGGAACCGCCCGCCGCAGCCAGCGCTGGAGCGGCGTCATGGCGCCAGCGACAGCTTCTGCTTGAGTTCGGCCGCCGTGACCGACTGGCCGTAGCCGGGGCCGCCGCGCTGGAACTTCCGGGCGTCGGCCAGCTTGCCGACCACGACCGGATCGAAGCCCGCATCGCGCACCAGTCCGGCAGCAATCTTCACTGCCTCGGGATCGTCGCCCGCAATCGGGACCGCCAGCTTCGGATCAGGGCGATGGGCTTCGCGCGCGAAGATCATGTAGGACATGGTGTTGAACGCACGCACCAGGCGAGCGCCCGACAGGTATTTTTGCGACACCACACCAATGCCTTCCTGCTCCACCTCGTCAGCCACGGTGCCGTCGCGCGACGACACGGCGTTGCAGGCGTCGAGCATGACCTTGCCCTTGAGCGCAGCTCCATAGTCCTTGCCGATTTGCGGCAGCGCACCATAGGGCACCGCGATGAAGAGCACGTCCCCGAAGGCGATCGCCTGCTCGACCGTGCCCGCGCTGGCGCGCGAACCGAGCTCCCCGACGAGGCCCTTGAGTTCCTCCGGATGGCGCGAGGAGAACATCACCGGATGGCCTGCCTTGACCCAGAGCCCGCCGATCGTTCCGCCGATGTGCCCCGAGCCGATGACACCGATACGCAGGCCGGCCGCGGCCTGCGCCGACGCGGCATGCGGTTTCAACGCCGCGAGAGCGACCCATGCGCCGCCGGCGCCCAGCAGCGCGCGGCGGGTGCGATCGAGGGAGTGATGCCTGACCATCGAAGCCTCCTGCGTTGACGAACCGGGCTGGCTCGCGACCCATCATCTTCCGCCGGAACGCAAACTTTTGCATCAAAATGCCGGTCTCCGCCGATCCTCTCCCATGGCCGACATACTTTCCCGTCCGCTGCTGAGCCCCGAGCACATCGCGCTGATCGACAAGGGCATATCAGCCAACGTCGCGTCGCGCAACGCCGCACTTCGCCCCAGCGTGATGCGCGCGGTCGGCGCCAGCATTTCCCAGGACGGGACCGAAATTACCGTGTTCGTGTCGCGCAGTCATGCGCGGCAGCTTCTGCAGGACATCGCGGCAACCGGCGAAGTCGCCGTTGTCTTCAGCGAGCCGGTGAGTCACCGGACCGTGCAGGTGAAGGCAAGCAAGGCTGAACTCCGCGCCGCAGAGGAACGCGATTTGCCGGTGCTTCGGCGCTATGGGCAATCCATGGAACACGAGCTGAGCCTGGTCGGCTGCGACCTGCCCTTCGTGCATACGCTTCTGGCGTTCAAGCTCGACGAGCTGGTGGCGGTGCAGTTCAGCCCCGATGCGGCCTTCGACCAGACGCCTGGCCCGAAGGCTGGTACCGCACTGCCCGGGACCGCCACGCCATGAACGCGGTGAATCCTTCACCGTCGCTGCATGCGATCCGATCGTGCTTCGAAGGGGCGATCCCGGCCATCATGTCGACGTGCGCGGAGGACGGCACACCCAATGTTGCGTACATCTCGCAGGTCTATTACGTGGACGAGCGACATGTCGCGCTGTCTTTTCAATTCTTCAACAAGACGAGGCAGAACATCCTCGCGAACCCGTACGCGAGCGTACTGCTGATCGACCCTGCCACTGCCAGATACCACCGGCTGCACCTGCATTACCTGCGAACCGAAACCAGCGGTCCGCTGTTCGAGCGCATGAAGGCACAACTCGCGGGCATCGCGTCGCATTCGGGCATGGCGGGCGTCTTCCAGTTGCGCGGGTCCGACGTGTACGAAGTCGAAGCCATCGAAAGCCTTGAAGGCGAACGTGTGGCGGCCTCGCCGCCGAGGCCCGGACTTCTGGCCGGAGTTCGCCGGGCGGCCGAGCGGCTCGCCGCCTGCAGCGCCACCGATGACTTGCTGCAGACCGCGCTGGCGGCGCTGAACGATCACCTGGACGTGCGCCACGCCATGGTGCTCATGCTGGACGCTGCAACCCAGCGCCTCTACACCGTGGCGAGTTGCGGCTACGCGACTTCCGGCGTCGGCTCGGAAATCGAGGTCGGTCATGGTGTGATCGGGGTGGCCGCGCGCGAGCGCACGCCGGTTCGCATCAGCCACGTGACCCATGCGGCCAGCTACAGCCATGCTGTGCGCAGCAGCATGCGCGAAATCGAGCCGGGCATCGTGCTTGACACGGAGATTCCGTTTCCGGGCCTGGCCGAGCCGCACAGCCAGCTTGCTGTTCCGATCGTCTCGGGCGGGCGGCTGCTGGGAGCGTTGTTCGTCGAAAGCCCGCTGGACATGCGCTTCGGCTTCGACGACGAAGACGCGCTGGTCGCCATCGCCTGCCATCTCGGCGCGGCACTGGAACTCTTGCGCGCCGCGGACGAGCCGGCCGCTGCCTCGGAAGAGCCCGTGCCCGCCCCTTCGCCTTCCGCCAGCGGCGCGCCCACGCCCGTGCGCCACTACCTGGCCAACAACAGCGTCTTCATCGGCGACAGCTATCTCATCAAGGGCGTGGCGGGCGCCATCCTCGGCAAGCTGCTTCGCGAATATGCGCAGCAGGGCCGCACCGACTTCACCAATCGCGAGCTCCGCCTCGATCCCGCCATCAAGCTGCCTGATCTTTCCGACAACCTCGAAGCGCGGTTGGTCCTGCTTCAACGCCGGCTTGCGGAAAACAGCCCTCACCTGCGGATCGAGAAAACCGGCCGCGGCCGCTTCAGCCTGCGGATCGAGCGGCCGGTTGCGCTCACGGAGATCGCCGGCTGACATTCAGGCCGGCAAGCCGAGGCCGGCGCCGAGCTTCGCCCACTCGCGCTCGGTCAGGTGCGGGCGCACCACGTCGAGCACTGCGGCAAAGGCGGGTGCCGGCGCGTGCGCGCGCATGTCGCTCAGCATCACGACGCGCTCGCGAGGGTTCATGTACGGGACCATCCAGCGCACGATGAACATCATCTCTTCGGGCGGAATGGAGGCGACGAGCGCGCCGTGGATCTGCTCGAGTTCGGCGTCCGTGTAGCGCGCCCAGAGCACGGCGTTGTGCGCTGTTTCCTCCACGTGCATGTGCTCGAAGTTGTGCGCGATGAAAACCGACAGCGCGCGATACAGCGCCAGCGTGCCTTCGGCGCGGCGGGCCGGGTCGCATTGCAGCAGTGCGGTGGTCTGCCGAGCCAGTGCGTGGATGGCTTGAACGTGTTCTTCGTGCTCGTGCGCGATCTGAGCGCTGGAGCCGGCCGCGCGGGCTTCGAGAGCGGCATGCACGAAATCGTTCTCGTGCTGCAGATGCGAACGGCAGATCTCCAGCAGTTGCAGGAGGCGCTG
The DNA here is from genome assembly GCF_056397405.1 of Variovorax sp. 05N34. Lineage (NCBI taxonomy): Bacteria > Pseudomonadati > Pseudomonadota > Betaproteobacteria > Burkholderiales > Comamonadaceae > Variovorax > Variovorax sp. 05N34. Next base: position 280,257 of record NZ_JBFTNI010000004.1, on the reverse strand, counting down.
TGTGGTTTGCGCAAGCTCCAGATCATCGTCGCAGTCCATGCGGCCGAGTGCAAGGAGGTTGTCGGCCATCAGCGCACGCAATGCCTTGTGGATGCCGACGTAGAGATCGACGCGGGGTTCCGAGACCGCCGCGACCTGGCGCATTTCGCGCGGATCGATGTTCATGAGAGTCCTTCATTCCGGTTCAGCGGAGGCGCCCCATGCGCCCTCCTGCTGGGAAAGAAGTCTAGGAATCCAAGCCTTGGCGCGCCGCTAAGAAATGCTTAAGCAATCCTTCAGCAAACCTTAAATTGCGATGTATGCCGAAGGTGGGGTACGGTCGCATGCATGCGAGAGAATGAGCGCCGTGCATGTGCATGTGCCTTGACGACGGGAGCAACCCAGCGTGTCAGATCGATCACCTTCAGCCGCTCGCAGCGGCCGCCGCGCAGTGCGGGCGGACGATGTGCCTCCCGCCGCGGAAGGCGGACCCACCCGCCGGCGCCTGCGCCGCGAGCGCACCGATCTCCTGGAGACGCGCATCCTCGATGCGGCCATCGAGGAATTCGCCGAGCATGGCTTCGCGGGGGCGCGCATCGAGCGTGTCAGCGCCGCCGCAGGCACGGTCGACCGCATGCTGTACTACTACTACGGCAACAAGGAGCGGCTCTACCAGGCGGTGCTCGCCAAGATCTACGAAGGCATGATTGGCGCGCAACGCGAGTTCGTCTCTCCCGAAGACCCTGTGGAAGGGATTCGCCAACTGGTTCTTCACTCGTGGGACCACTACCTGTCGCACCCGAACCTGGTGCGTCTGCTGATGAACGAAAACCTGCTGCGCGGCAAGCACATCCGCCAGTGGCTTCAGGTCGAACGCGTCACCCTCCCTCTCGTCGAAACGGTTCAGACCCTGCTCGAGAGTGGACAAGCCAAGGGCGTGTTTCGCCGCGACGTGTCATCCGAACACGTGCTGATGACGATCATGTCGCTCGGCTTTTTCTATCTGTCGAACCAGTACACCTGTTCGGCGTGGCTCGGCGCGGACTTGATGAGCCGCCCGCGCCGCACCGCTTGGCGAACGCACATCTGCGACGTGGTGCTGACCATGCTGGCATCTCAGCCCGCACTCGCGACGTTGGCGCCTGCCGACGGCGCCTCACCAGAGCCCAAGAAGACCGCGAAGCCGAAGAAGAAGCCGGCGTCGAACGCAAAGTAATCAGGCGTCCGACTGCGCCCAGGCTTCGCGAACAAAACGCGCGATCGCGGCGTTCTGGCCGATCAACGAGAAGCGCGCGTTGTGTGCGTAGTCGGGCAGGTTGATCATCTCGGTCGTGATCCAGCGCAGCGGCGATTCTTCATGGCTGCGGTGGTAGGCCAATACCTTGCGCACGACCTCCTTGGTGCAGTCGAGTTGTCTCTCGTCCCATGGCGAATGCCATTCGCCTTCGGCCGGCGCGGTGAAAGGATAGAGAATGCCGCGCCCGGGCTCGCCACTTCGATAAGGAAAGATCGAGTGATCGGGCACCGCCGCCACCATGTCGGCAGAATCACTGATCGACCATCGGTTGCGCGGCCCGTTCGGCGCCACGCTGCGCACCTGGAGCCAACGCACGATGCCCATCTCGAGCCACTGGTCGACGAAGTTGCCGGGTTGAAATGGGTCGAGCACTGCATGTCCGGCAGCGACATCGTCGGTCAATCCGCAGATCGCCAATTCCTCAGCATTTCCCATCTTGAAAATGGCGTGGCTGTAGTCGAGCGTGAAGTTGAACGGAATGCCGCGGTCCTTCACCGCACGTGCAACCGGCGCGACCCGCCGCGGGTCTTCGCTCCACATGTTGACGTGAAACTCGAAAGCCGGTTCGATTCCCAGCCTCATGCCTTCGTCGTAGGCTCGCAGATAGAAGTCGACCACCCGAGCGTTGTCGATCGGACGGCCGTTCGCATCGTGCCAATACAGCATGATGTTGTGCGTGCTTGCGCCCACCGCCGCCGCAAGCCGAAGCTTTTCGGCCAGCAGCGGCTCGTCGCGCTCCAACGCATAGAACCAACTGGCGGTATGAACCGGCAGGCGATAGCGCTCGGCGCAGCGCAGATACTCGTCGATCTGCCCTGGCATTGGGAGCCGATCGAAAAAGTCGAAAGCGCCAGCCTCCCGCACGAGCCTGAACTGCTCTTCGACCGATGCCTCCATGAGCGAAACAGGCGCGTCCATCGATGACGCCTGCGCGCCCCGACCATTGCAGCCGATCGGTGGAAGCACCGCGCTCATGAGGGATTGCGCAGCTTGCGGATCTGTTCGTCGGACGGCTGCAGCTTCGCGCCATCGAAGTAAGTGCCCGAAGGCATCACGCCCTTGCCGTCCTTGACCGCCGTGCGCCCCACGTAGATGCCCAATGTCGACTGGTTGTCCTGCGGCCGGAACACGACGGGCCCGAAAGGCGATGTGAACTGCAGTCCCTTGAAAGCCGCGACGAGCTTCTCGGTATCCGTCGAGCCCGCCTTCTGAACGCCGGCTGCGATGGCCTTCACTGTCGCATAGCCGACGATCGAATTCAGACGCGGATAGTCGTTGTACTTCTTCTGGTAGGCCGCAAGAAAGGCTTTGTGCTCGGGTGTATCGATGTTGGCGTAGGGGTAGCCCGTCACGATCCAGTTGTCCGGCGCGTCGCCCTTGAGTGGATCGAGGTACTCGGGCTCGCCCGTGAGGAGGCTCACCACTTCGACCCCGTCGAAGAGGCCCCGCGTCTTGCCTTCTCTGGCCAGCTTCGTGAGATCACTGCCGAACAGCACGTTGAAGATCGCGTCTGGCTTTGAATCCGCGAGAGCCTGCACAACCGCGCCGGCGTCCACCTTGCCGAGCGGCGGCGCCTGCTCCGCGACGAACTCGATGTCAGGCTGCGCCTTCTTCATGTTCTCCTTGAAAGCCGCCACTGCCGCCTGGCCGTACTCATAGTTGGGGTAGACCAGCGCCCAGCGCTTCTTGTGCAGCTTCACTGCCTCGCCGATCACCGAGGTAGCGAGCGCGTAGGTGCCGGAGCGCAGGCGATACGTGTAGCGGTTGCCGTTGTCCCAGACGACCTTGTCGCTCAGCGGCCCTGACGCCAGGAAGAAGACCTTCTTCTGCTTGGCGAAGTCGGTCAACGCGAGCCCGACGTGGGACAAGGTCACGCCGGCGAGGATGTCCACGTTCTCCCGCGCGAGGAGTTCTTCGGCTACGCGAACCGCATCGCCCGGGTTGGCGTTGTCGTCCCGGAACACTGTCTCAAGCTTCTTGCCGAGCACGCCGCCGGCCGCGTTGATCTCGTCCTGCGCCAGCTGCCAGCCCTGCTTGTAGGGCACCAGATTCTGCGGCAGCGCCTTGTAGCTGTTGATCTCGCCGATCTTGATCGTCCCTTGGGCGCCGGCCTGCGCACCGACGATGCAGATACTGGCAGCCACGACGCGTGCTGCGGCGGAAATGACGGATTTCATCGCGGGATCCTTTCGGGGGGGAATTCAGGACATGAAGCAGGACGTAAAGCAGAACGCTGCGCGGCTCAACGGTCTCCGGCAGCCATTTCCTCGACGATGCGCCGCATCTTGATGGACGATCCGTCCAGGCCGAGTTGGATGCGGTGCCACTGGCGCGGCTTGTCTTCGTTGCGCTGGATTGCTTCCAGCACGTGCTTGTCTTCATTGAAGGCGAGCCGCAGGTTGCTGCGCAGGCGCTCGTCGATGACGGGGTCCGAGGGTGAGTTCTTCAAGCAGAGCCAATGCTGCACACAAGTGCGTTGATCGACGGGCGTGATGAAGTGGCACGCGAACATCTGGATGCAGTCCTCGCGTTTGCCCTCGGGTGCACCGGTGCCGGTCTTCGCGGAGCCGAAGTCGATGACGGCGATGCTCGGCGCGTGATAGTGGTAGTAGTGCCAGCGGTCGACGTTCCCGCCGAAATCCTTCAGGCCTTCGAACAGTGGGATCAGCGGACCATCGATCACCCAGCGCCAGGTCACGACCTTGTTGCCCTGGCGCTCGTGCTGTACCCGCGTTTCCTCGCGGCCGGCGCTCGCCAAAGTGGTCTGATGCACATAGACGACGTGCGTCGGGTCGCACAGGTTATCGGCCAGGCTCAGGTAGTTGGCCTGTACCAGCAGCGCATCGCCTTCAACCACGCTGTAGTGGGGGTCGTCGTACTCCGGCAGATGAAAGACCTGGCTGCGGTCGGCGCGCTCCGGGTCTCCCATCCACACCCAGACCATGCCCATGCTCTCCGCAGTCGGATAGCTGCGCACGTGAAAGCTGGGCGGTATGCGTGCCATCCCCGGCGCGGCGACGCACTGACCGGCGCAGTCGAAAGTGAGCCCGTGGTAGGCGCATTCGATGGCATTGCCGCGCAGCCGACCTATCGACAGCGGCGCGAGCCGGTGCGGGCACGCGTCCTCCAGCGCGGCGACGATGCCGTCCTCGGTGCGATAGACGGCGAGATCCTCCTCGAGAACCCGACGCGCGACGATGTCGCGTCCGACGTCGCGAGACCATGCAAGGGGGTACCAGGCGTTGTAGGCGTAGGCGGTCATGTACTGTCCTCGAAATTTCTTCGGCAGGTCGCTGGACGGCAGTGATGTGCAGAAACCATGCCAGCGATAAGTAAGTCACTTCTCCATTTTCATGGAGAGACTACTTAATTTCGGTGCATCGAGATACCGGGTTTGCACCGGGTTCGCACCAGACCGGGGCCGTGCACCGTCGGAGTTGCCGCCAAGCCGCTAGGCAATTGCGTCTAGACGTATCTGCGCACCTTGCCGGCCGGCTCGCGGCGAACTAATCTGATCATTGCGGGGCGGGCGTCTCCCGCCCAAGGAAGTTCGCCATGTATGAACGCATCCTCGTTGCCACCGACGGCTCCGAGCTGTCGGAATTGGCAGTCCACGGCGCCATCGAGCTGGCCGTCCTCACGGGCGCGCAACTCACCGTCGTCAAGGTGGTTCACCACTACCCCGCCAGCTATTTCGAAGGCTCCCTCCTTCTGAGTCAGCCAGAAGTCTCCCGGCTGCGAGACGAGGCCGATGCCGAGGCGCAGCGCGTGGTCGACGCGGTCAAGCTCAAGGCCGAGGCGCGGGGCGTCAAGAGCGCGCGAGCCGTCGTGATGCAGTCGGAGCTGGTGTCCGAAGCCATCATCGAGTGCGCCCGCGTTCACGACTGCAATCTGATCGTGATGGCCTCGCACGGCCGGCGTGGAATCACGCGGGTGCTGATGGGCAGCGAAACGCTGCATGTGTTGACGCATTCGCACACGCCGGTGCTGATCCTGCGGCCCTAGCGTGGGGTCTGCGCGTCGCGCTGGCGATCTTCGCGCTTGATCGAAAGATAAGTGGCGAGGTCGATTTCGTGAAGTTGGGCCGGGTACTGCTCGACCGATTGGAACCAGCTGTTCAGGCGCTTTTGCTCGCGCTCCGGCCCGGGCACCGAAAGGCCGTCGAGGTAGGCATCAAGGGTGAAGAAATAGCGCATCGCGTTCCGCTCCACCAGCCCGCGCAGCCCCCGGATGTACTCGGGCGTGCCATCCGCTGTCTTGCCGACGACCGTGAATCCGACCTTGTTGCTGCCGAAGGTGGCGAGATAGGCCTGTGTGGCGAGCTTCGCCATCATGTTGTGGTCGTAGGCATACGCAAAGTGCAGGAAGGTCTGGTGCTCGCCGAGGGGAATGGCTTCGAGCAGCACACGGTAGTGGCTCGTGCCCATGGGCCCTGATTCGGCAGAAAGGTCGACCAAAAGATAGTCGCGCGAGTCATGCACGACCCGATGCATGAATGACAGTTCGAAGGCCTGGTCGATGGGCTTGTCGTAGCTCGGCACAACGCTCAGCGTGACTGTCTCGCCGCTCGGCGTGCGAGCCGCTCGGCAGCGACGATTGTTGATGTGCAGCACCAGCATGTCGCACCACTGTGAAGACCGCTCCAGCGCGCGACGAACATCGTCGATGGAGTCATCGATGACGCCGTAGACGTCGCCTTGAAGGCCGCCGTCGGTTTCCTTCGAATCGAGGACGATCGGGCGTTTCAAGGGGCTGTTGGCCAGCTGGTCGCCGAGCCTGCGATGAAGTTCGCGCATGGCCTCTGCCGACCCCGCATCGAGCGCAGCGTGCGCGCCCATCGAGATGACACTGAGAAAGAGCCAAAGTCCGATGCGGAGAAGAATCGCTGCCGGCGGTTTGTTCATGGGCAACACCCTACAACAACCGCCGCGCCTTCGCCCCTCGATCGCGCTTCTATCGCCCCTTGCGAATCGGCTTGCCGGCGGAAGGCTTCGGGCGCCCTGCCCCGGTATCGCGCGGCGGCAGCCCTGTGTGCTGCGTGAGGATGCGGCCCTTGGCAGGCTTCACTGGCGTTAATGCGACCGGCGTCGAGTTCTTGCGGCGCGCGCTCTGGTAGGTGCCGTCGGTCAGTGGCTGCCATGTCGGGATCAGGTGATGCTTGCCGTTGCCGATCAGGTCGGCGCGGCCCATGGCTTTCAAGGCTTCGCGCAGCAGCGGCCAGTTGTTGGCATCGTGATAGCGCAAGAACGCCTTGTGCAGGCGGCGGCGCTTGTCGCCGCGCACGATGTCGACCGTCTCGCTCTCGCGAGTGATCTTGCGCAGCGGATTCCTGTTGGTGTGATACATGGCCGTCGCGGTCGCCATGGGCGACGGATAGAAGGTCTGCACCTGGTCGGCACGGAAGCCGTTCTTCTTGAGCCAGACCGCGAGGTTCATCATGTCCTCGTCGCTTGTGCCCGGGTGCGCGGCGATGAAGTACGGGATCAGGTACTGCTTCTTGCCCGCTTCGGCGCTGAACTTCTCGAACATCTGCTTGAACTTGTCATAGCTGCCGATGCCGGGCTTCATCATCTTCGTGAGCGGACCTTGTTCGGTGTGCTCGGGCGCGATCTTGAGATAGCCGCCGACGTGATGTTGCACCAGTTCCTTGACGTATTCGGGCGACTGCACGGCCAGGTCATAGCGCAGGCCGGAGCCGATCAGGATCTTCTTGATGCCCCTGAGCGCACGCGCGCGGCGATAGATCTTGATCAGCGGATCGTGGTTGGTGTTCAGGTTCTGGCAGATGCCTGGGTATACGCAGCTCGGCTTGCGACAGGCCGCCTCGATCTCGGGCGACTTGCAGCCGATGCGGTACATGTTGGCCGTCGGGCCGCCGAGGTCGGAAATGGTGCCCGTGAAGCCCTTCACGCTGTCGCGGATCGCCTCGACTTCCTTGATGATCGAATCTTCCGAGCGGCTCTGGATGATGCGGCCTTCGTGCTCGGTGATCGAGCAGAAGGTGCAGCCGCCAAAGCAGCCACGCATGATGTTGACGCTGAAGCGGATCATTTCCCAGGCAGGGATCTTGGTCGCGCCGTCGTGGCTTCCATGCTCGTCGGCATAGCGCGGATGCGGACTGCGCGCGTAGGGCAGATCGAATACATGGTCCATCTCGGCCGTCGTCAGCGGGATCGGCGGCGGGTTGATCCACACGTCGCGTGCGGTGGTGCCTTCACCGTGAGCCTGCACCAGCGCGCGTGCGTTGCCGGGGTTGGTTTCAAGGTGCAGCACGCGGTTGGCATGGGCGTAGAGCACCGGATCGGCGCGTACCTGCTCGTACGAGGGCAACCTGATCACCGATCGGTCGCGCGGCGGAACCTTGACACGCGAGCGGCTCTGCAACGCGGGATTGGGGACGAAAGTCAGCGGCTTGATGGCCGGATTGACGGCCGTGTTGACCGAAACCGCCGCTTCGGCAGCCGCTGCCACGGCTTCGGCCTCGTCTTCCCTGGCACAGGTCGCGCCGTTGGCTTTGGCCTGTTCGGACACCATCAAGTAGGGATTGACGTGCGCCTCGACGCGGCCCGGCTCGTCGACGCTGGTCGAGTCGATCTCGAACCAGCCTTCGGGCGTTTCGCGGCGGACGTAGGCGGTGCCGCGCACGTCGGTGATCTGGTGCACCGGCTCGCGCGCGGCCAGGCGATGGGCGATCTCGACGATGGCGCGCTCGGCATTGCCGTAGAGCAGCAGGTCGCACTTGGCGTCCACCACGATCGAGCGGCGAACCTTGTCCTGCCAGTAGTCGTAATGCGCGATGCGGCGCAGCGACCCTTCGATGCCGCCGAGAACGATCGGCACGTCGCTCCAGGCTTCCTTGCAGCGCTGCGAATAGACGATGGCCGCGCGGTCGGGCCGCTTGCCGCCCACGTCGCCAGGCGTGTAGGCGTCGTCGCTGCGGATTTTGCGATCGGCCGTGTAGCGATTGATCATCGAATCCATGTTGCCGGCCGTGACGCCGAAGAACAGGTTCGGCTTGCCGAGCACCTTGAAGGGGTCCGCGCTTTGCCAGTCGGGCTGCGCAATGATGCCCACACGGAAGCCCTGAGCCTCCAGCATGCGGCCGATCACGGCCATGCCGAAGCTGGGATGGTCGACATAGGCGTCGCCGGTGACCACGATGATGTCGCAGCTGTCCCAGCCGAGGGCGTCCATTTCGGCGCGCGAAGTCGGCAGAAACTTGGCCGTGCCGAATCGTGCCGCCCAATATTTGCGGTAGCTGGTCAGCGGCTTGGCGGCGCGCGTGAAAAAGGAGACGTCGACGGGGGCATTCATCAGGGTATGGGCGGCGATGGGTGGCAATGCCGCCTTGGAGGCCTACGGGCCGGGTGGGCCCGTTGTGGGCAACCCGCGATTTTAGGGTTTCCGAGTAGGTTTGTCGCCTCAAAGGCAATGCGAACTGTCTGGTTCGAGCGAGGCATTTGATTGCTTTGATCAAGTACTTTGATGACAATGGCAAGCATGTCGACCGAAACAATCTCTCCCGCATCGGCTCCCGCTTCGACTTCCTCCCTCGGTCACGAGGCAGCGGCGGTGAAGGCAATCCGCCAATTCAATCGCTTCTACACGCGTCGCATCGGCGTGCTCGACCCGTATCTGGACAGCGATCTTTCGTTGACCGACGTGCGCGTTCTCTACGAGTTGGCGCATCGCCAAACACCTGTGGCCAGCGAAATCGGAAAAGACCTGCATCTGGATGGCGGCTATCTCAGCCGCATCCTGCGCCGCTTCGAGGCACAGGGCTGGCTCACGCGCGAGCCCCACGCGCGGGATGCTCGGCAAAGCCTTCTGCGGCTGACCGAGGCGGGCTACCAGGCGTTCGCGCCGCTGCAGCAGAAGTCCCGCGACGAAGCTGCCGCCCTGCTCGCACCGCTGGCCGCATCGGAGCGGCACAAGCTGATCGACGCGATGAGCACGGTCCAGGCGCTGCTCGATCCCGGCGCCGAGCCTCGTCCGCAACGCACGGTCGTGCTGCGCGACCCCGGTCCTGGCGACATCGGCTGGGTCGTCCAGCAGCACGGGGAAATCTACGCGCGCGAATACGGATGGAACAGCGATTTCGAAGCCCTCGTCGCCGAGATTGCCGGCCAGTTCCTGCGCAAGTTCCAGCCAGGCTGGGAACGCTGCTGGATCGCCGAACTGGATGGCGAGCGGGTGGGCGCCGTCTTTCTCGTTCGCAAATCGGCCGCGACCGCGCAGCTTCGCATGCTGATCCTGAGCCCCAAGGCGCGGGGCATGGGCCTTGGAGCCCGCCTGACGGACGAATGCATCGCCTTCGCGCGCAACAAGGGCTACAAGAAGATGGTTCTCTGGACCAACAGTTGCCTGACCGCCGCGCGCCGCATCTACGCAGCGCGCGGCTTCAAGCTCGTCAAGTCGGAGCCTTACGAAGGTTTCGGCCAGAAGCTTGTGGGCGAAACCTGGGAGCTCAAGCTGACTACTGCATGAACCAGCCGTGGCTCACGACCAGCGACTGGCCAGTGAGCGCGTTGGTTGGAAAAGCCGCAAACATCAGCGCGACGCGGGCGACGTCGTCGGTGGTGGTGAACTCGCCGTCCACCGTGTCCTTGAGCATCACGTTCTTCACGACTTGCTCTTCGGTGATGCCCAGCGTCTTTGCCTGCTCGGGGATCTGCTTTTCGACCAGCGGCGTGCGCACGAAGCCCGGGCAGATCACATTGGCGCGCACGCCGTGCTTGGCGCCTTCCTTGGCCACGGTCTTCGCCAGCCCGATGAGGCCGTGCTTGGCCGTGACATAGGGCGCCTTGAGCAGCGACGCCTCCTTCGAATGCACCGAACCCATGTAGATCACGCTGCCGCCACGGCCCTGCGCGTACATGTGCTTGAGGCAAGCCTTGGTGGTGAGAAAGGCGCCGTCGAGATGGATCGCCAGCATCTTCTTCCAGTCCGCGAAAGTGAATTCCTCCACCGGGTGGACGATCTGGATGCCCGCGTTGCTGATCAGGATGTCGATGCCGCCGAAAGCCTTCGCGGCCTCTTCGACGGACGCGTTGACCTGGTCTTCATTGGTGACGTCGACGCCAACGCCAATGGCTTGCGCGCCGGTCGCCTTGAGTTCGGCGGCGGTCGCATCGGCGGCTTCCTTGTTGAGGTCGGCAATGACGATCTTTGCGCCTTCCTGGGCGAACACGATGGCGATTTCCTTGCCGATACCGCTGGCAGAACCAGTGATGAAAGCGACCTTGTCCTTGAGCTGCATGAAGTTTCCTTTGCTTGAAGGGAGGGATGAGTGAGAGGAGAGTGCAATCTGCGTGCCGCGACTTAAGGCAAACCTGATGGCGCGGCTATTGGCCAGCCGGAATCGTCGGCAGCTTCATCGGGCGGCGGACACGCCGAGCATTGGGGTCGGTCAGGTCGAAGGTGGTGACGCCATTGGTCTGAGACGCGCTCTGCAGCCATTCGGGGTGATCGAGCGTGTTGCGGATGTCGCGAAGACCCGCCTCCCAGTGCTCGTCGACTGACGCGCGCGAAAACTCGTAGTCCTTCGATTCGAGTTCATAGGGCTTGTCGCGGTAGATCAGGTGCACGATCTCGATGGGCTTGTGCGAGAGCTGGGCGCTGACCGAAGCCACGCTCGGGTCATTGCGCAGCGCCGGCGGCAGCTTCTTGATCAGGTCCGCGATGGCCTGCTGCAGGTTCAAGTTCGACGCCAGCGCGTCGGTGTTCATGCGGGTGCGGCTCGAATAGGTGATGTCCTTCTGTCGCTCCAGCGTTTCGGCGATGGTGCCCGGCATGGCGCCACGCGAGCAGAACAAGTCCACTTGCAGCACCAGCAGCGGCTCGCTGCGCGGATGGGTGTCCAGCACGTATTGCAGGGGCGTGTTGGAGACGATGCCGCCGTCCCAGTAGTCTTCGCCGTCGATGTGCACCGGCGCAAAGCCCGGAGGCAGCGCGCCGCTGGCCATGATGTGCTCCGGCCCGATCCGCTGCACTGTGTTGTCGAAGTAGATTGAATTGCCGGTGCGCACATTCACCGCGCCGACACTGAAGCGCACGGAGGGATGATTGATGCGGTCGAAATCCACCAGCCGCTCCAGGGTGGCCTTCAGCGGTGCGGTGTCGTAGTAGCTCGGCACCGGTGCGGCCAGCCCCAGAAGCAGCGCGGGCGTGCGGCGCGGCTCGAAGAAGCCGGGCACTCCGCACAGTGCCGTGGTGGCCGCGCTCCACTGGTTGAACGCGGACCGGTCGAAACACCATGCAGGCACGCGCTGCGCAGGGCCCGAAGAGACCAGGTTCCAGAACTCGCGCAGGCGCTGCACCCGCATCTCCGGGGCGTTGCCGGCGATCAGGGCGGCATTGACGGCGCCGATCGATACGCCGGCGACCCAGTCGAGCGCCCGATGTCGTTCGAAGACGCCGGCATACACGCCGGCTTGATAGGCGCCCAGCGCACCGCCTCCCTGCAGCACCAGCGCCTTCTTGACGCTGGCGATGTCGACTCGGGGAACGGTGGTGTGGGCGGTTGAAAGCGTCGTTTTCCGGGGGTCTCGCATCGCGCCATTGGACACCATGCGAGTGACGGCCGCCGGCTACATCTTCGGCAGCATCTGTCCGCGGATCTCCCCGCCCGGGTTTGCCGCGGTGTGCACGTTGGCATACCACCTCCCCGCCATGAGATCGGCTGCCTGCGCCGGTGTCAGGGTCGCTTGTCCCTCGATGGGGCTGGCCGTCGACGAGAAAGGCAGCACCACGGGCGCATTGGTGCCCGACGCAGCCGGTCCATGGAAGTGCGCCGCGGTGGCCGGACCGCTCAAGCCGTCGTACGTGATCTTGTACTTGAGGACGTTCGTCTCCTTGTTCAGCGACGCTTCAGCCAAGCCGCTGCCGCGCGTCATGTTCGGCGGCACTTCGCTGGCCGCATTCATCGCGCCGCTGAAGCTGGCGGTGTTGGACTTGGACATCATTCCGCAGCCTGCAAGGGCCGCGGTCGCCACGCCGGCCACGAGGGCCATGCGCAAGTTGGTGCCATATCGGTTCATGGAATCTCCAGCAGTTCGTGAATTCCCCAGCATAGGCAGCCTCGGGGTCGGACGCTGTCGGCCACCAACCCGTTTTGCGGATGGCAGTGGCATCATTTCCACACATGAACACCCTGCCCTCCTCACGAGAAGTCGTCGATTTCTGGACGCAAGCGGGCCCTGAACGCTGGTTCGCCAAGGACGAGGCCTTCGATGCCCAATTCAAATCGCGCTTCGAAGCGGCGCACGATGCCGCGGCGACCGGCGCGCTAGACGCGTGGGCCGCCCACGCCGAGGGCGCACTGGCGTTGCTGGTGCTGCTCGACCAGTTCCCGCGAAACGCCTGGCGCGACAGCGCACGCATGTATGCGACCGACGCCAAGGCGCTGGCGGTCGCATCGGCCGCCGTCGACGCCGGACTGGACCGCCAGGTTGACCCGGCGCTCCGGCGCTTCTTCTATCTGCCGTTCATGCACGCCGAATCACTGGCCCAGCAGGAGCGATCGGTCGCCCTCAACGCCGAACTCGACGCCGATACACGGCGTTTTGCGGCGCATCATCGCGAGATCATCGCGCGCTTCGGGCGCTTTCCGCATCGCAATGCGGTCTTGAAGCGAGACTCCACGCCTGAGGAACGCAAGTTCCTCGATGCCGGGGGCTTCAAGGGTTAGGCTTGAACGCGGCCGGCTGATCGGGACGCGTTGGTGAAGCCTGTGCACCCGGGCGAGGCGAGTGCTTCAACGATCCGTATTCATGGGCATACACCCAGGTGAACTCGACACCCAACAAGAAGATTTGCGCCGAGTAGTAGACCCACACCAGCACCACCACCAGCGACCCGGCCGCGCCGTAGCCCGAGGCGATGCCGGTCTTGCCGATGTAAAGGCCGATCAAGTATTTGCCGACCGTGAACAGCACCGCCGTCACCGCGGCGCCGATCCACACGTCGCGCCATTGCACCCTCACGCGCGGCATGATCTTGAAGATCATCGCGAACCCGACGGTCACGATCACGAAGCCCAGTACCGAATTGACCTCCTGAGCGATCACGGCCCAGCCTCCAAAGAAGGGGGCCCACCATTCGCCGAGCGCCGCCAGCGCCGCATTGACGATCAAGGACACCATCAGCAGGAAGCCGATGCCCATGATCATGCTGAATGAGAGCAGCCTCGCGCGCAACAAATCGATGATGCCGTTGTTGGTCAGTCGCGCGGGCGCTCGCCAGATGCGGTCGAAGGCATCCTGAAGCTCGCCGAACACCGTCGTCGCGCCCACGACCAGCAGCGCCAGGCCGACCACGGTCGCGACGATGCCCTGTCTTGGCTTGTTGAGGGCTTCAAGCATTCCCTGCACGGCGCGCGCGCCGTCTGCGCCCATGAGGCCGGAGATCTGCTCGAAGATTTCGCCGCGTGCCTCGTCGCGCCCGAACACCAGGCCAACGACAGAGATCACGATCAGGATCAGCGGCGCCACGGAGAACACCGTGTAGTAGGCCAACGCCGCACCCATGCTCGGAGCGTAGTCGGCGCGCCACGAGGCGAAGGTTTGCTTGCAGAGATCCAATAGCGCGCGGACGGCATTCATGCGCGGAGTTTCGCAGCATGCCGCGGCTTCGCAAGTCGGACGGCGTGCTGTGCGCGCCATGCAGCGGCCTACGATAATCGGCCGCAATGCATCCGCCCCTTCACAGCGCGGCGTCGGACACCGACCGACCGCGTCCCAAGTCTCCCCGAGATCTGTTCCTTTCATTCACCTGGCTGGCGCTCCAGGGATTCGGCGGTGTGCTGGCCGTGGTCCAGCGAGAGGTCGTCGAAAAGAAGCAATGGCTGACGCCTGACGAGTTCCTCGAAGACTGGGCGGTCGCGCAGGTCCTGCCGGGCCCGAACGTCATCAATCTCGCGCTCATGATCGGCGACCGCGCCTTCGGACTGCGTGGCGCGATGGCGGCGCTGGCCGGCATGCTGGCCGTGCCGCTTTGCGTGATCCTCGTGCTCGCGGTGCTCTATGCCCAATACGCCGGCAACCCACTGGTGGCCGGCGCGCTGCGCGGCATGGGGGCAGTGGCCGGCGGGCTGATCGCGGCAACGGGCATCAAGCTGATCCCGCCGCTTCGCAGGCACCCGCTGGGCTTCACCGCATGCCTCGTCATCGTCGCGCTGGTGTTCTCCGCCATCGCGCTGGGCCGGGTTCCGCTCGGATGGGTGTTGCTGGTCGTGGGCGGCACCGCCTGCGTCTGCACGTGGCGAAGGATCGCGCCATGACGGTCGTGATGAACTGGCACGACTGGCTGTCGCTCTTCGGTCAATACCTCCTGCTTTCGCTGCTGTCGATCAGCGGTGCCATCACCACCGTGCCCGACATGCACCGTTATCTCGTCGGCCAGCACGGCCTCCTGACCGATGCACAGTTCACTTCGTCGATCGCCATCGCCCAGGCGGCGCCGGGACCCAACGTGCTGTTCGTGGCGCTCATGGGCTGGAACGTGGGCCTCAATGCGGGCGGCGGCATCGGCGCGGGACCGCAGGCCTGGCTGCTCGGCTTGCTCGGATTGGCGGTGACGATGATCGGCATCATGCTGCCCAGCACCACGCTCACCTACTTCGCCACGCGCTGGGGCCATCGCAATCGCCAAAGGCGCGAAGTGCGTGCTTTCAAGCAAGGCATGGCGCCGGTGGTGGTGGGCCTGCTGATCGCCACCGGCTGGGTGCTGGCAACAGGTAACCACACCGGCAGCGCGCCTGCATGGCATCTGTGGCTGCTCACGGCCGCAGCGGCCTTTATCGTATGGCGCACGCGCTTCCATTTGCTGTGGCTGCTCGGTGCCGGTGCCATCCTCGGCGCCGTCGGCTTCGTCTGACCCTCCGACCTTACGGAAAACATCCATGCAACTTCGACCCCTCGGCCGTTCCGGCCTGCAAGTCTCGCCCCTGGCCTTCGGCGGCAACGTCTTCGGCTGGACCGTCGATGAAACCCTGTCGTTCCGCCTGCTCGATGCATGGCTGGACGCCGGCTTCAACTTCATCGACACCGCCGACGTCTATTCAAGCTGGGTGCCCGGCCACAGCGGCGGCGAATCCGAAACCATCATCGGCAAGTGGCTGCGGCAGACCGGCAAGCGCAACCGGGTGGTGCTGGCGACCAAGGTCGGCAAGCCGATGGGCGAAGGCAAGAAGGGGTTGGCTCCCGCTTACATCAAGGAAGCCGTCGACGCTTCGCTCAAGCGCCTGAAGACCGATCACATCGACCTGTACCAGTCGCATGACGATGATCCTGAAACACCGCTGTCCGACACGGCCGAGGCTTTTGCCGCACTCATCAAGGCAGGAAAGGTGCGAGCGATTGGCGCATCGAACTTCACCGCCCCCCGGCTGGCCGAGGCGCTGGACGTGGCCGAAAAGCAGGGGCTGCCGCGCTATGAGAGCCTTCAGCCGCTCTATAACCTGTATGACCGCGCCGTCTTCGAGAAAGATCTGGAGCCGCTGTGCGTCGAGCGCGGCGTCGGCGTGATCAACTTCTACGCGCTTGCGGCCGGCTTTCTCACGGGCAAATACCGCAGTGAGGCCGATGCGGCGAAGAGCGCACGCGGTGGCAACACGACCAAAAAGTACCTGAATCCGCGCGGCCTGCGCATTCTGGATGCGCTCGACAAGGCAGCCAAGGCCACCGGCGCAACCCAGGGGCAGGTGGCGATCGCATGGCAAATTGCCCGACCCTCGATCACCGCACCCATCGCGAGTGCCACTTCGGTCAAGCAGCTGGACGAACTGACCGCCGCTGCCAACCTCCAGCTGCCGCCGGAAATCATCGCCGCGCTCGACGCAGCCAGCGCGGAAGCTTGAGGATGAGTTCGACCGATCCGCTCGCCCCGCCCTCTCTCGAATACTTCGCTGACCTGCAAGTCGAAGTCGGCGTGCCGCAAGTGCTGAGCACCGGGCCGCGCGGCATGCGGCGGCTGGTGCCGATCACGGGGGGCACGGCTAAGGGCAATGGCTGGACGGCGCGGGTGTTGCCGGGCGGCACGGATTTCCAGCTGATCGTGAGCGACACGTTGTCCGAACTCGATGCGCGCTACGGCCTCGAGACAGACGCCGGTGACTTGATCTACGTGCAGAACCACGCCGTGCGCGCCGCGCCGGCCAAGGTCATGGCCAAGCTCCTGCGCGGCGAGCCGGTCGATCCGGCGCAGATCTACTTCCGCTGCAGCCCGCGCATGGAGACCGCCTCGCCCGCGCTGAAATGGATCGGCGAACGCATGTTCGTCGGCGTCGGCGTGCGGCACCCGGCCCAGGTGGTGATGCGCTTCTTCACGCTCGTGTAGGGCGTGGGCCGACACCCGTTCGGGTGCTCGTCGCCACTCTTGAATTCGCTTTCGGCGCTCCTAATTTCGTCTCGGAAGCGCCGGAGGCGTCTCCGGCGCTCTATTCAACCGAATGGAGGTATTCGCCATGTATCGATCCTTGTTCCCGCGCGACATCTTCGCCGAGATGGATCGCCTGCAACGCGAAATGCAGCAGGCTTTCGATCTGTCTCCCACCATCCGCGGCATCGGCCGCAGCGGCTTTCCGGCCCTCAACGTGGGCGGCACGCCCCAATCGGTCGAAATCTATGCCTTTGCACCCGGCATCGATCCGTCCACGCTTGAAGTCAATCTCGACCGCGGCCTGTTGACCATCGCCGGCAAGCGCGAGAGCCGACTGCCCGACAACGAGCAATCGAGCGTGCACATCAACGAGCGCTTCGCAGGCAGCTTCCGCCGCGTGCTGACCCTGACGGACGATGCCGATCCCGACGCCGTGGACGCGAAGTACACCGACGGCATGCTGCACATCTCCATCAAGCGCCGCGCCTCCGCGCAGCCGCGACGCATCGCCATCCAGTGACAGAAGGAGCTACGACCATGAACGACATCGACACCGTGAAGTCCGATTCCGGCAAGGCCATGGCCCGCAAGGACGAAGCGAACTATGCCGACGCGGCGCTCACGCCGCCCGTGGACGTGATCGAGGATGCGAGCGGCATCACGCTCTACGCCGACTTGCCGGGCGTTTCGAGAGACAAGCTGCACCTGCAAGTGGAGGCCGACACGCTCACCATCGATGCCGAATCGGCGCTGACCGTGCCCGAGGGCTTGCAGTCGCACCACACGGAAGTCGGCCTCGGCCGCTTTCACCGCCGCTTCACGCTGAGCAAGGAGCTGGACACGCAGAAGGTCACCGCGGAACTGGCGCAAGGCGTGCTGACGCTGCGCATTCCGAAGGCGGAGCATGCACAACCGCGACGCATCGACGTGAAAGTCGCCTGAGCCGCCTGAACGCCTGTAGACGTTGGAAAAGCGCGCGGGTCGAGAGTCCTGCGCGCTTTTTTTCTTCTACTCACGCAGTCCGGCGAGCAGGCGCTGATAGTCGGCATTGCTGCGCAGCAATTCACGTCCGGTCTGGATCAAGCGCGCCACCTGTTCCTTGTCCAGCACGAAGCTGGTCGGGATCTCATTCAGGAAACGGCGCAGTTGCACGTTCGGCACGTCTTCGAAGCTCAGCGGGATGAAATACGAACTCACCGGTCGCTGGGGCGTCGAGAGATCGCGCGTCCATTCAATCAGGCTTTGCCGCGTCTGCTCGAGGGTCGCCACGTTGTAGCGATGCAATTGCACGTTGGTCACGGCGTTCATCGTCTGCTCGAAGGTCGGCGCCCGGCTGGTCTCTCCGATGCCACCGACGGCATCGGCCGCAGCATTGACGGAAATGATGGCGAGGCGTCGCGGCGTTGCCATGCCTTGCGACTGGATGTACTTCTCCGCACCGCCTGCCAGGTCCACCGCCGCCAGCAACGCGCGCAGACCCAGGTTGTCGGTGATGCCGCCGTCCACCAGTTGCGCGTATTTGTGGGCCACCTTATTCCGGTAGGAGAGGTCGTCGTGTACGACCATGGTCAGGTAGTCGCTATCCCGATCCCGTGCCTGCGCGGCCGCCAACCACGGGGGGATTCCCGGGGCACAGCCGCTGTAGTTCTCCAGCACCACGGGCCCGAACAGCACAGGCACGGCACTGGACGCAGCAACCGCGCGCGCCAGCGGAAACTTCGTCAGGTCCGAACACATCAGGTCGAAATATTCCTGGACAAAGGAAAAGCGGCCACCCGAACTCAGGTCGGAACTGTTGATGAGGATCATCGGGCCGTCACCCTTGATCAGGTCGCCGAAGGTTGCGTTGCCGAAAAGCGTCTGTTGGTAGTAGGTCACCGCCATTTCGGTGCGGCCTTGATTGCTGAACCAGCGGGCGGGATCCATGAACCCGCGCACCAGTGCGCCCTCGACGTCGCTGCGCAGAAACCGATCTTCATAGTCCGCGAAGATGCGATTGCCATAGAGGCCGTAGTAGGCCGACGTAAAGCTGCCGCCCGAAACCGAACTGATGACGGTGATGGCGTCCAGCAGGCTCTGGTCCTTGCCGTTCATCCGCACTCGCGTGTCGCGCAGTTCCTGCAAGACGCCATAGGACAACGCCGCGGCGCGCGTGCCGCCGCCCGAGAAGGCAACGGCCAGCATCAATTCGGAGGAGTGAAGGCGCGGATTCTTGGCGAATCCACTCAAGGCATAGACGGGGCTCGGGTCGGCCGGATTGAGCGGCACGTTCTGGACCACACCATAGGTCGTACAGGCGCCGAGGGCCAGCAGCATGACCATTGCCATGCCCATCTCAAGGGACGGCAGCAATGCTCGCCGAAAGCAACCTTGCAATGGGACCATCATCGTGCTCGCTGACCGCAGTGGTAGAGCCCGCGATTCTCAAAGAAAAGTGGCAGGCTTGCCATCCCGAAAAAAGGGCAAAATATTTTGGCCGAGTTTCCTTCTTGCTCAAGGAGCCACATGAAGAGACCAGTTCTTGCGATCCTGCTCTGTGCCACATCTTTCGGCGCCTTGGCGTTCGATGACTTCGAAGGCACCTACGCGAGCGGACCCGTCAGCATCGAATGGCGTGCGGGCGGGCGCCTGGGGAACGAATTCGTGTCGAGCCTCTGTCCGGACAAGAAATTCAGGCCCCGTACTCACGCCAGTCACTCGAAAAAGGGCAAGGACAAGGGCAAGGACTACACCATCGAATCCGACTTCCAGTTCACGAAGCTCGAAG
Organism: Variovorax sp. 05N34; assembly: GCF_056397405.1. Lineage (NCBI taxonomy): Bacteria > Pseudomonadati > Pseudomonadota > Betaproteobacteria > Burkholderiales > Comamonadaceae > Variovorax > Variovorax sp. 05N34. The sequence goes on along the minus strand of NZ_JBFTNI010000004.1, from coordinate 260,836 downwards.
TGACCGGAGCCAGCAAATGCCTGCCGAAGGGCACCTACCAGCGCGTCGGGCCATGAGAGAGTCCCATGCGCACCGCTTTTCTCGCTGTCCTTGCCGCGACGACCATTGCCGCAGGATGCGGTGGAAGCAACACCGCGTCAGACGTTGATTCGCCAGGCGCCAAAGAGGCCGCCAAGACCAAGGCGCTGGAGGCAGGCGCCGCCGCCATGCAGGACAGGCCGCCGATCGAAGCGATCAACACCTACCTAGACGGATTTCACTTCTACAACGGAAATCCGCAGGGCCAGATGGAGGCCCATCACTACTGCACGATCCTCAATGATGAGTTGATCCAGTGCGTAATCTATGACGGCAACGTCAAGGACGCAAAGATCATGGGGGTCGAATACATCATCAGCGAGCGGCTTTTCAAGACCCTCCCGGCTGAGGAAAAGTCCCTTTGGCACAGCCACGTCCATGACGTGAAGTCAGGCCAGCTCATCGCTCCCGGGATTCCGCAGGCTGCGGAGCACGAACTGATGAAGAAGATCATCAGCACCTACGGCAAGACCTGGCATACCTGGCACACGGACCGCCACAAGGAACTGCCGCTTGGTGTGCCGCAGCTCATGATGGGATTCACTGCCGACGGGCAGACGAACGCTGACATGGTCGCGGGGCGTGACAAGCGTTTCGGCATCGACAGCGCGGAGAAGAAGAAAGACCGTGAATCGATCGGTGCGCCCGAGATTGCCGAAGGCGCCGACGCCTGGCAGCAGGGCAAGGTCATGCAAATTGCCGATCCGACGGGCCAGGAGCACGCCAGTCCTGAAGGTGCGCAGAACAATCCGGGTGCGACCGTCAGCCGGCCCGCCAAATAGCTGGCGTTGCCGGATCAGGCATCGAAGCGGTAGAAGGCTTGTGGGTTGTGGACCAACAGGCGCTCTCGCAATGCCTTTTCAGGCGCGATCTGCGACAGCGCGTCGACCAGCACGCCGTCGTCCGGCACATGATCGTGCAGCGGATGCGGCCAGTCGGTGCCCCAGAAGCAGCGATCCGGAAAGTCATGCACGAGCGCGCGGGCGATGGCGATGCCGTCGGTGTAGCCGAGTTCGCGCGAAATGCGCGAAATGCGGTCGATGCCGCTGACCTTGACGCGGAACAGCGGGTTCTTCATCAGCGTGTGGAGCGCAACGAAGTCGGCGTGCGCCGTTCCCGCAGAGGCATCGACGCGCGCCATGTGGTCAACCACGACGGGAACTGCACTTTCCGCAAGCGGCGCCTCCAACGCATGAATTAGCCCGCGATCGAAATGCACCTGCAGGTGCATACCCAGAGGCGCCAGCCGATGAGTGAAATCAACGACACGCCGGGCATCGAAATCGTCCTGCGAATCCTTGGTGAAATTGAAGCGCACGCCCCTGAAGCCCGCATCGGCAAGCCGCGAAAGCTCTTCATCGTCCACATCGAGCGGCAGCAGGGCCACGCCCAGGTAGCGTCCGCCGCCCGCCGCGATCGCGTCTTCGACCACGCGGTTGTCATGGCCGTGGCACAGCGACTGCACGATGACGCAGCGATCGACGCCGAGGCGGCGATGCAATGCGAACAGCGTCTCCTTGGGCGCATCGGCCGGCGTGAAGCTGCGGCGCGCCGCAAACGGGAAGCGCGCTGCCGGGCCGAACACGTGCACATGCGCGTCACAAGCGCCAGGCGGCAGGCGCAGCTTCGGCGTGGAAGGCTCGGGGTTGTACGTGAGCGTCGGCTGCACGGATTGCTGGGAGAAAAGCGTCAGACGAGCCGCTGGCGCATGGCCTCGTAGAGACACACGCCGCTTGCGACCGACACATTGAGGCTCTCGACCGCGCCCGCCATCGGAATGCTGACCAGCTCGTCGCAGGTCTTGCGCGTGAGCTGTCGCATGCCCTCGCCTTCGGCGCCCAGCACCATCGCGAGCGGACGCTTCAAGTCGCACTGGTAGAGCGTGCCGGGGGCATCGTCGCTCGTGCCTACGCACCAGATGTTGCGTTCCTTGAGTTCGCCCAGGGTTCGCGCAAGATTGGTCACCATGAAGTACGGCACCGTCTCGGCCGCACCGCTCGCAACCTTGGCGACGGTGGCGTTGATGCCGGCTGCATGGTCCTTCGGAGCAATCACCGCGTGGGCGCCCGCGCCGTCTGCAACGCGCAGGCAGGCACCCAGGTTATGGGGGTCGGTCACGCCGTCGAGCACCAGCAGCAGCGGCATGGTGCCGGCGGCTTCGAGGCCTTCGAGCAGTTCGTCCAGCGAATGCGTCTGGGCGACCGGCTCCACGCGCGCGGCCACGCCCTGGTGGCCGTGGCTGCCGGCCAGCTTTGAAAGGCGCAGACCGTCAGCCTCGATCAGCCGCACGCCGGCTTCCTGCGCGCGCGCGATGAACTGCCGCATTCGCGCGTCGCGCCGGCTTGCATCGAAGAGCACCTCGATCACCGACTTGGGTGCGGTCTTGATGCGCACGCCCACGGCATGAAAGCCGAAGATCACTTTGGGAGAAGACATCGGGCGATTATCGAGCCGCCAACGACGTGCGCTCGGGCGCGTGTCCGTCGAGCGCCACGCGGCCTGCCTCGATGGTGATTCGCCGTTCGCAACGATCGGCGATGCTGCGGTCATGCGTGACGAGCACCAGCGTCGTGCCGAGTTCGCGATTGAGATCGAACATCAGCTTCATGACTTGCTCGCCCGTCGCAAAGTCGAGGCTCCCCGTGGGCTCGTCGGCCAGCAGCAATGCCGGCTGCACGACAAACGCACGGGCGAGCGCCACGCGCTGCTGTTCGCCGCCGGACAGCACCTTGGGGTAGTGGCCCAGCCGCTGGCCGAGACCGACCCTGCCGAGCATTTCGGTCGCGGCCCTGCGGGCGTCCTTGCGGTCGGCGAGTTCGAGTGGCAGCATCACGTTCTCGAGCGCGCTCAGGTTGCCGAGCAGCTGGAAACTCTGGAACACGAACCCGACCTTCTGGGCGCGCAGGGCCGCACGATCGTCTTCGTCGATGGCGAAAAGATCCTCCCCGGCCAGCTTCACGGTGCCACGGGTGGGCGTGTCCAGGCCCGCGACGATCGACAGCAGCGTGCTCTTGCCCGAACCCGACGCGCCGACGATGGCGGCAGTCTCCTTCGCGCCCAGCGTGAAATCGATGTCCTGCAGAATGTCCAGCGTTCCGGTTGAATCGGTGACTGACTTGTAGACATGTTCGACCGCAACAATTGCTTCGGGTGGACCATCGGTTCGGATTGAGGACATTGAAAGGATTTCGCGAAGTGAATCGACGTCACTTTATCTTGAGCGGCACGCTGGCCGGCACTGCGGGGGCATCCCTGTCGCTCGAAGCGCTGGCCGCGACGGGCAAACAACCCGTGATCCTGGTGGTCGGCGACTCGCTTTCTGCGGAATACGGACTCAAGCGTGGCGATGGCTGGGTGCCGCTGATGGAGAAGCGCCTGGCCGAGCAGAAGATTCCCGCCACGGTGATCAACGCCAGCATCAGCGGCGACACGACCTCGGGCGGCCGCGCCAGGTTGCCGGGGCTGCTCGCTCAGCACCAACCCACGCTCGTGGTGCTGGAACTGGGCGCCAACGATGCGCTGCGGGGGCTGCCGCTCGCAAGCACTGAAGACAACCTGCTGCAGATGACCAAGGCCGCGCAGGCCACCGGCGCGCAGGTGCTGATCGTGGGCATCCAGGTGCCGCCCAACTATGGCAGCGACTACACGCGGCGCTTCGAGGCGATCTTCACGAAGATCGCCAGCGCAACGAAGGCACCCATCGTGCCCTTCCTGCTGAAAGGGGTGGCGGACAGTCCCGACGCGGCCATGCTGTTCCAGGCGGACCGCATTCATCCGACAGCGGTTGCGCAGCCCCGCATGCTCGACAACGTGTGGACGCCCTTGCGGAAGATGCTGCCGAAGTAAACGAAAAAGCAAGAAAGCCGCCGCGGGCGCTTGCCTGCGGCGGCTTTCTGTTGGGTGGTGGCAATCGACTCAGCCGTTCTTGGTGGGTAGTTCGGGAATGGTCGGTGGGTCGCGTTCAAGCGAGGCCACGTCGGTTTCCGGATCGCCCGGGGCCAACCCATCGCTGCTGGGCGAAAGCTTGCGGCTGGCTTTTTCCCTTGCCTTTTCTTCCTTCTTCTTTTTCTTTGCCAGTTCCTTCTGGCGCTTTTCATAGCCATAGTTGGGTGTTGCCACTGCTTCTCCTTCGGGCGAGGCAGTCAGGTTGACTGCGCTTGATCGGACTGTACGCGATATCCGCGCCGGTTCAGAGTGCCCCGAGAGCCTGTTCCAGGTCGGCGCGCAGGTCTTCGACGTCCTCCAGGCCGATGGAGAAGCGCACCAGTGTTCCCTTGTGCGGCCACGGCGCAATCGCGGGGTCGCGCATCAGGCCGATGTCGTACGGCACCACCAGGCTGATGGGGCCTCCCCACGAGTAGCCGAGCCGGAAAAGTGCCAGGCTGTCGCAAAAGCGATCGATCTGTTCCGTGCCGTAGCGTGCATCGAAAACCACCGAAAACAGGCCGGCCGCGAGGTCGGATGCACCGCAGAGGCGCAGCCAATGCTCGTGCCCTGGCGAGCCTTCGAGGGCAGGATGCAGCACCTGCGCGATCTCCGCACGGTCTTGGAACCAGCGGGCCAACTCTCTCGCGCTGCGGTCGTGAGCTGCATAGCGCAATGCAATGCTCGGGAGCGATCGCAGCAGCGTCTCGACGTCGCCGACGCCGATGCCGATGCCCATCCGCATGTGGGTCAGCTTGAGCGCCCTGTGCAGGCGCTCGTCGCGGGTGATCACGCTGCCCATCAGCACGTCGCCGCCACCGCTCGGATACTTGGTGAGCGCATGCACGGAAATGTCGACGCCCTGTCCGCTGCCGTTGAAGGCGAAGGGCGCGAAGGCGAGTCCGGCGCCCCAGGTGTTGTCGAGCGCGACATCGATCCCGCGCGCACGGCAGACGCCGACCAGGGCCGGCAAATCGGGGAATTCCATCGTGACCGAGCCGGCCGCCTCCACCCATACGAGCTTGGTGCGGTTGGACAACTTGGCCGCGAGGTCCGCCGGATTCATCGCGTCGTAGAGCTTGTGGGTGATGCCGAAATTGGCGAGTTCGCCATTCGCGAGCGCCTTGTTCGGGCCGTAGGCGTTGTCCGGGATGAGCACCTCGTCGCCGGTCTTCAGAAGCGCAAAGCACACCAGCGAGATCGCCGCGAGCCCGCTCGGGACCAGCAGGCATTCGGTGCCGCCTTCGAGAGCGGCAAGACGCTCTTCGAGAGTGAAGGTGGTCGGCGTGCCGTGCAGACCGTAGGTGTAGCCGGCCTTGGTCTTCCAGTCGCGCGCGCGCATGGCGGCGACATCGGCAAAGAACACGGTCGACGCCTTGTAGACACCCGCTTGCGGCGCCGCGAAATTTGCGGGCGGGATGTACGGATGGTGGATCAGGTCGGTGATGGGCTTTCGCATCCCGCCATGCTAGTCGACCCTGGGTCAGGCTGCGCACGACCCAACTGCGCGTGGCTAACATCGTCCCTTTGTCCACTGAAGCCAGCATCCGCATGACCCGTGTCGCGACTGTCCTCTTGAGCGCCCGCGCGGCCCTGCAACGCGCCTTCGGCGTCACCGCCTGGCAGTCCATGCTCCTGTGGTCCATCGTGGCCGGACTACTGGGCGCGCTCGCCACCGAACTCTTCCGCGCGGCCTTCTACGGTCTGGATCTTCTGCTGCTCGGGCAGAGCGGCGGGCTGGTGAAGATCGCGCACAGCCTGCCCTGGTGGGCGCGCATCCTCACGCCCACCGCCGGCGGCCTCGTCGCTGGGCTGCTGCTGGTCTGGGCGCGTCGAGCGGCGGTGCAGAAGTCGACCTCCGATTACATGGAGGCCATCGTCCTGGGAGATGGGCGCATCCCGGCAAGACAAACCTTGACGCGCAGCGCGTCATCGCTGGTCAGCATCGCCAGCGGCGGATCGATTGGCCGTGAAGGATCGATGGTCCAGCTTGCCGCCCTGAGCGCGTCTCTCCTGGGCAGCGCCTTGCGGCTCCCGGTGGAGCGGTTGCGGCTGCTGGTCGCCTGCGGCGCTGCGGCGGGGCTCACGGCCGCCTACAGCGCGCCGATCGCCGGCGCTTTCTTCGTGGCCGAGATCGTCCTGGGCTCGATTGCCATGGAAAGCGTTGGCCCGATCATCATTGCATCGGTGGTTGCCAACATCACGATGCGGGCGCTGCCGGGCTATCAAGCTCCGTACGAAATGCCGCCCTTCCCCGTCGTCCATGGCGCGGAGGTGTTGCTCTTCGCGCTGCTGGGCGTGCTTCTCGGCTTTGCCTCCGTCGGCTTCCTGCGTTCGCTCGGCGCATCGCGTGCGCTCTTTGCGCGCCTGCCCATGGCGCTGCCCTGGCGGATGGCGCTGGGCGGCCTTGTCGTGGGGCTGATTTCGGTGCCATTGCCGGAGGCTTGGGGCAATGGCTACAGCGTGGTCAACGCGGTGCTGCACTCGCCTTGGCCCTGGGTCACGATCGCGCTGGTGCTGGCGGGCAAGACGATCGCAACCTTGGCGACGGCAGGCTCCGGCGCGGTCGGCGGCGTGTTCACACCGTCACTGTTTGTCGGCTGCATGATCGGCGCGCTTTTCGGCCAAGCCGCCCACGCGCTTTGGCCGCTTGCCACTTCGGCACCTTTTGCCTACGCGATCGTCGGCATGGGCGCGTTCCTGGCGGCGGCCAGCCAGGCTCCCCTGATGGCGATCCTGATGATCTTCGAGATGACGCTGAGCTACCAGGTGATGTTGCCGTTGATGGCCGCCAGCGTCATTGCGTACTTCGTGGCCCGCTCGGCCGAAGCCGGCTCCATGTACGAGATCACCGTGCATCGCCGCGAGCAGCACGACGAACAGCTTCGGCTGCGCGCCCTGTGCGCACGCGATCTGATCGAGCCTGCTGATACCGTCGTCAGCCCGGATGCGGACAGGGAAACGATGAGTCGTCTGTTTCTGCAATACCCGGTCAAGTATCTCTATGTCGTCGACGTGGAGCAGCGCTATCTCGGGGTCGTCCCCTTGTCGGCGCTGGGAGCGTTGCCCGAGAGCCAGGCGAACCGACAGCCACGCGCGGCAGACTTGCTGTCGGAGTCGATCCAGGCGATCACTGCGGACATGGGCCTGAGCGCTTCTCTCGAACGCTTTCTGCAGCACCGCGGCGAGCGGCTGCCGGTGATCGAGAGCGAGGAACGACCCGTGCTGCTCGGCGTGGTGACGAAGAGCGCGCTGCTGTCGACCTACGTGCGACTGAGCGGCTAGCCGCCAGGAGACCTTGGCCGGTCAGACCGACCACTTCTCCATCAGCTTCTCGGCGCCCATGGAGTCGTAGCCTTCGAAGGGCTGGTGAATCCAGGGATTCGTGTGCAGGAATTCGACCGAATAGTCGGGCGTGAAGGTCGACAGCGCCTTGGTCCAGAGCACGGCGCTTCGCAGTTCGGTGATGGGCTTGTAGCTGCTCTTGAGCATTTCAACCACGGCATGCAGCGTGTGGCCCGAATCCGCAAGGTCGTCGACCAGCAGCACCTTGCCGGCGATCTCGCCCTTGGGCGTCGTGATGTAGCGAGCAATGTCGAGATGGCCCTGGATGGTGCCGGCGTCCGCGCGATAGGAACTGGTCGACATGATCGCCAGCGGCTTGTCGAAGATGCGCGACAGCACATCACCAGGGCGCATGCCGCCGCGGGCCAGGCACAGGATGGTGTCGAACTGCCAGCCCGACTGGTACACCTTGATCGCGAGCTTCTCGATCAGGTTGTGATACTCGTCATAGCTCACGTAAAGGTGTTTGCCGTCTTCGGTCAACATGAAAATCGTCTCCTGCGGGTGGGTCAATCAGCCAGATAGGGATGGCGCATCATGATCGTGTGATCGCGATCGGGACTCGTCGACACCATGTGGATTGGCACGCCCGTGACCTGCTCGATGCGCTGCAAGTACAGCCGCGCGTTGATCGGCAGCTTGTCGTATTGCGTCACGCCCACCGTGCTTTCGCTCCAGCCTTCGAGCTTTTCATAGACCGGTGTGCAGCGTTCGATCTCGTCGGCGCCCATCGGCAGGATGTCCGTGTATTCGCCGTCCAGCTCATAGCCGGTGCACAGCTGCAATTCTTCCAGCCCGTCCAGCACATCGAGCTTGGTGATGCAGAGTCCGCTCAGGCCGTTGACCTGCGCCGAGCGCTTCAGCAGCGCCGCGTCGAACCAGCCGCAGCGACGGCTGCGTCCGGTGGTCACACCTCTTTCGGCCCCGACCGTGCTCAGGTGGTAGCCCACCGTGCCGGGCTTTTCCCAGTCGAGTTCGGTGGGGAACGGCCCACCGCCAACGCGCGTGCAATAGGCCTTGGTGATGCCGAGCACGTAGTGCAGCATGCCCGGCCCGACGCCCGAACCTGCGGCCGCGTTGCCCGCCACGCAGTTGCTCGAGGTGACGTAGGGATAGGTGCCGTGGTCGACGTCGAGCAGCGTGCCTTGCGCGCCTTCGAACAGCAGATTGGCCCCCGCCTTGTTCGCGTCGTTGAGTTCGCGCGACACGTCCGCCATCATCGGCTTGAGGAGTTCGGCATGGCGCATGGCTTCGTCATAGACCACGTCGAAGTCGATGGCGGAAGCACCGAGCACCTGGGTCAGCACATGGTTGTGCAGGTCAAGCAGAACGCGCAGCTTGGTGGCGAAACGATCAGGATGCTTCAGGTCCTGCACACGCAAGGCGCGACGGGCGATCTTGTCTTCATAGGCGGGGCCGATGCCCCGGCCGGTCGTGCCGATCTTCTCGATGCCGCCCTTCTCGCGATAGGCCTCGCGAGCGATGTCGAGGGCCGCGTGGAAGGGCAGGATGAGCGGACACGCTTCGCTGATACGAAGGCGCGAACGCACCTCGACGCCTGCCTTTTCAAGTCCTTCGATCTCTTCGAAGAGCTTGGCAGCCGAAAGCACCACGCCGTTGCCGATGTAGCACTTGACGCCTGGCCGCATGATGCCGCTCGGGATCAGGTGCAAGGCTGTCTTCACGCCATTGATCACCAGTGTGTGGCCCGCGTTGTGCCCGCCCTGGAATCGGACGACTCCCTGCGCGCTCTCGGTCAGCCAGTCGACCAACTTGCCTTTGCCTTCGTCGCCCCACTGGGTGCCGACGACGACCACGTTTCTTCCGGTGGTTACGCTCATGATGTTTCGCTTCAGAGGATTCAGATGGGTTGCACGCGCCATTGCCCGCCGTGCTCGACGAGCTCGCGGTCGCAATGGAATTCGTCGATCTCGCTGTCATGGCCAGGCAATACGCACACCACGGTTTCGCCTTTGCTGCGCAATTCGGCAATGGTTTTGTTGAGCACCTCGGCATCGCTCCAAGGCGCGCGAATTGCGGCACGCAAGGGCCTCGCCGGCAGCACCCCGACCAGTTCACGCACATCGAGGCTGAAGCCAACAGCCGGACGGTTGCGCCCGAAAACGGCGCCGACTTCGTCGTAACGGCCACCGCGCACCAGGGCGTCGCTGGCACCTTCGGTGTAGATGCCAAAGCGCATGCCGCTGTAGTAAGCGTAGCCGCGCAGATCCGCGAGGTCGAAGGTCACGCGCGCCCCTTCAGGCCCTTCAATGTGAGCGGCGAGTTGCTTCAGGTCGGACAAGGCCGCGCGCACGCCTGCGCTGTCGGGCAAAACCTTGGCGGCTTCGTCGAGAACTGCGGCATCGCCATACAACTGGACGAGCGCCAGGAGGCCTTCGCGCGCGGACGCTGGAAATGCGGCCGTGAGACTGCGCAGGGTGCTCGAATCCTTGGCGGCCAGCGCCGCATGCACGCGGGCGATGGCGGCAGCGTCGACCGACACACCAGCAAACAATGAACGAACGATGCGCGCGTCCGCCATGTCGACGATGACAGGCGCCTGCGCATGGCCCGCCAACCCGGCGGCGCACAGGCAGTCCAGCGCCAGGTGAAGGATTTCCGTATCGGCCTCGAGCCTTGCGTGGCCGTAGATTTCGGCGCCGAACTGAAGCGGCTCCCGAGTGGCGTGCGGGCGATCAGGGCGCGTGTGGAGGACGGGGCCGCAATAGCAAAGGCGTGTCACCCCGGCCCGATTGAGAAGGTGTGCATCGATGCGCGCCACCTGGGGCGTGGTGTCCGCGCGCAAACCCATGCTGCGGCCCGAGAGCTGGTCGACCAGCTTGAAGGTTTGAAGATCGAGCGCCTCCCCGGTACCGGAAAGCAGCGATTCGAGGTGTTCGAGCAACGGCGGCATGACCAACTCGTACCCGTAGCCACGGGCGGTATCGAGCAGTTCGCGTCGAAGTTCTTCGATGTGGCGGGCCTCGGAAGGCAGCACATCGGCAATGTGATCCGGAAGGACCCAGGCGGACATGGGGATCGGGGGCGTGGTTAAACCGGGATTCTACCGGCAGCGCGTCAGCCCAAAACCCAGAGCAGAAACAGGCCAAGGAGAATGCTGCAGAGCCCGAAGAAGCGCAGTTGCCCGTCTCGCAACTGCATCAACTGGCTGAAGCCACGCCGCCAGCCGCCTGGCGAAAGAAAGGGCAGCAACCCTTCGATCACCAGGACGAGCGCCAGCGCACTCCAGAACGTGTCAGTGTCCACGTGGAACCCAGATTTCGGTCAAGCGGGGCGCGCGTCTCAGCTACCGACGCGGTGCGCTCGAGGTCGATCCCGAACTCTGCATCGATCGGAAGAAATCGGAGGACGGATCCAGCACCATCACGTCGCTCTTCTTGTTGAAGCTTTGCTTGTAGGCATCGAGGCTTCGGTAGAACAACGCAAATTGCGGATCGCGCCCGAAGGCCTCGGCATACAGGCTTGCGGCACGGGCATCGCCCTCGCCCTTGATTTTCTGTGCGTCGCGATAGGCGTTTGCCACGATCACTTCGCGCTGACGATCGGCATCTGCGCGGATCTTCTCGCCCTCGGCAACGCCCGTGGAGCGCAGCTCGTTGGCGACACGCTTGCGCTCGGCTTCCATGCGGCGATAGACCGACTCGGTGATCGCCTCGACATAGTCCACGCGCGTGATCCGGACGTCGACGACGTCGACGCCCCATGGCTTGGCACCCTTCACCACCGCCAGGACCTCGCGCTGGACGTCAGCCATCAGGGCTTCGCGACGCACGGAAATCAGGTCGCGCACCGTGCGCTTGTTGATGTTTTCCTGGAACGCATTGCGCACGACCCGGTTGAGCTGCACCGCGCCGGCGTTCTCGTCGAGGCCGACGTTGCGGATGTATTCCGAAGGGTTGGTGATGCGCCAGCGTACGTACCAATCGATGACGACGCGCTGCTTCTCGGCCGTCAGCATGGGCTCGGGATCGATGCTCGACAAGGTCAGCAGGCGCTTGTCGATGTACGACACGTTCTGGAAAGGCGGCGGCAGCTTGAAATTCAAGCCCGGCTCGGTAATGACTTCCTTGATCTGCCCGAGGGCGTAGACCACACCGAATTGGCGCTGGTCAACGACAAAGAGTGTCGAGCTCGCCAGTGCAAGCACCACGAGGATCGTAGAGACGATGAATCCGATTCTGTTCATGGGTTCTGTCCTCAGCGCACGTCGCGGTCACGTGAGCGGCCATCGCGTGCACGGGCATCGCCTATGTTGGGCGCAACGGGAATGACCGACGACTGCGGCGGTGCCGTGCCTGCGACGTTGGGGCTCGCGGCATCAGACGGAGTGGCTGCGTTGTTCTGGGCGCTTTGCTGTACCAGCTTGTCCAGCGGAAGATAGAGCAGATTGGAGTTTTGCTTGGAGTCGATCAGCACCTTGGTCGTGCTGCTGTAGATCTGCTGCATCGCATCGGTATACATGCGGTCGCGCGTAACTTGCGGCGCCTTCTGGTATTCGGTCAGCACCGAGCTGAAGCGCTGCGCATCGCCCTGCGCCTGCGCAATGATCCGGGCCTTGTAGGCTTCGGATTCTTCCTTCAAGCGCGAGCCCGTACCGGTGGCGCGCGGCACCACGTCGTTCGCGTAAGCCTGCGCTTCGTTCTTGGTGCGCTCGCGTTCCTGTCCAGCCTTGAGGACGTCGTCGAAAGCGGCCTGCACTTGCTCAGGGGGTCGAACGCCGCCCTGCTGAAGATTGATGCCCACGATCTCGACCCCGACCTTGTAGCGGTCGAGAATGGTTTGCATCAGGGTACGCACGCGCGGTGCGATCTGGTCGCGTTCGTCGGCGAGTGCCGCATCCATGCGCATCTTGCCGACCACTTCGCGGACCGCGGTTTCGGCGACCTGCACCACAGTGTCGCTGGGCGACTTGCTTTCATACAGGAACGCCCGCGCATCGCTCAGGCGGTACTGCACGGCAAACTTGATCTCGACAATGTTTTCGTCTTCGGTCAGCATGGCCGACTCGCGAAGGCCCGTGGAACGCACGATGGTGTCTCGGCCCACATCCACGGAGCGGATCTGCGTGACCACCACCAGCTCGTGGCGCTGGATCGGATAAGGCAGGCGCCAGTTGAAGCCCGCCCCGACGGTCGTCTTGTATCGACCGAATTGCGTGATCACTGCCTGCTGGCCTTCATTGACGATGAAGAAGCCAGTGCCCAGCCAGATCAGGACAGCGACCGCGGCTACGAGGCCGATGCCGAAGCCCGCGTTCTTCATGTCGGGCTTGAGGCCACCGCCGTTGCCGCCGCCAGGGCGGTTGTCGCCACCGCGCCCGCCGCCGAACAGACCGCCCAGCTTGCGATTGAAGTCACGCCAGAGTTCGTCGAGGTCCGGTGGTCCTTGGTTGGGACCTTGGCCGCGCGGACGGTTGTTGTTGTTTCCCGGGGGTGGCGAGGGAGGCTCGCCGTCCGGCCGGTTACCGGAGGGTCGATCACCGTTTGACGAGGAATCGTCGCCCCGGCCCCATCGGCCGTCGTTCAGGTTGAACATGCCGGAAAACCGTCTCCACACTGGCTTTGCATTCATTCGGTTCTGTTCTTTAGTCAGTGAAGGTGATTGTGCCCAATTCAATTCGCGGCATTGTGCAATTCGGCGGCGGTGTCTGGGGTCATGCCCTCATCGGGCGGACCGGATCTGCGTGCCAGCTCGGCTCGCAATGCAGGGATGCCCTCCCCCGTGTGGGCGCTCACGAAAATGCGGGGCACTTGGACCCCGTCGACGTTCATCTCATCGCACATCTGCAGGGGTCGTTGGCCGGTTTCAAGAGCATCCAGCTTGTTGAAGACCAAAAGCTGAGGCACCGTGTCGGCGCCGATCTCCTTGAGCACGGTCTGCACTTCGGCCATCTGCTCAGGGTGGTTGGGATTGGAGACGTCGACGACGTGGAGCAGCAGATCGGCGTCGACGGCCTCCTGCAGCGTGGCCTTGAAGGCATCGACCAGGCCGTGCGGGAGTTCGCGGATGAAGCCGACGGTGTCGGACAGCGAGACCTTGCGCCTCGCATCGCCCAGGTAAAGCTGGCGAGTGGTCGTGTCGAGCGTCGCGAACAACTGGTCGGCCGCATAGGCTCGCGCCTTGACCAGTGCATTGAACAATGAGGACTTGCCGGCATTCGTGTAGCCGACCAGAGAAATGTTGAATGTGTCGCGGCGCTCGCGCTGGCGCCGCTGGGTGCCGCGCTGGCGCTGCACCTTGCCGAGCCGCTCGCGCGTGCGCTTGATCGCCTCGCCGATCATTCGGCGGTCCAACTCGATCTGCGTTTCGCCTGGGCCGCCGCGCGTTCCGATGCCGCCGCGCTGACGCTCAAGGTGCGACCAGCGGCGCACCAGCCGAGTGCTCAGGTACTGCAGCCTGGCAAGCTCGACCTGCAGCTTGCCTTCATGCGATCGGGCGCGCTGGGCGAAGATTTCCAGTATGAGAAAGGTGCGGTCATAGACCGCTACACCGAGTTGACGCTCGAGGTTGCGCTGCTGCGCCGGGCTCAACGCCTGGTCGAAGATGACTTCGCTGGCGCGATGCAGTTCGGCGAGTTCTCGGATTTCGTCGGCCTTGCCGCTTCCCACAAAAAGGGCGGCATCAGGCGCCTTGCGTTTGCACACGAGACGCGCGACGGGTTCGAGTCCGGCGGTTTGTGCAAGGAGGCCGAGTTCCTCGAGTTCGCCGTCGAAATGGGGCAGGCCAAAATCCACGCCGACAAGAACGACGGCGCCTTCCTTGCGGGGAATGGGTTCAGACAATCGGTATCACATTGGGAAAAGCGCGGTGGACGAACCACCGCGCTCCGTGCCGTTCAGGCGGCTGCGTCTTCGTTCTCGGCAGCCGAGAAGTTGACGGCCCGCCCAGGCACGATGGTGGAGATGGCATGCTTGTAGACCATCTGGGTCACCGTATTGCGAAGCAACACGACGTACTGGTCGAACGACTCGATCTGACCTTGCAGCTTGATGCCGTTGACCAGATAGATCGAAACCGGCACGTGCTCACGACGCAAGGTGTTCAGAAATGGGTCTTGTAAAAGTTGCCCTTTATTGCTCACGATATTCTCCGTGTTCAAGAGTTGTTGTTGAGCCGGTCACCTTAACACAGCGATTCTGCGCTGCAGCAAAAAACGCCAATGGCCTTGGAAAAATAACGATTCTCAAAGACCGGAACGGCGTGATCAATTGTCCTTGTCCACGTATGGATTGTGCGAGGTCTTGAGCTCGATACGCAAGGGCGTGCCGACCAAATCGAACTCCTTGCGAAATCGTCCTTCGAGAAAGCGCTTGTACGCATCGGTGACGTGCTCCAGCGAATTGCCGTGGATCACGATCACCGGCGGATTCATCCCACCCTGGTGGGCGTAGCGCATCTTGGGTCGATACATCCCGGATCGCTTGGGCGCCTGGAATTGCACGGCTTCGAGCAGCAGGCGCGTAAGGACAGGCGTCGACATCTTCCGTGTTGCCGACTTGTGAGCCTGCACGATCGATTGCCACAGCGGCCCAAGCCCCTGGCGCTTGGCGGCTGAGATGAAATGCAATGAAGCGAACTTCAGGAAGGGCAGGCGCGTTTCGATCTGCCGCTGCAATTGCTCCCGCTGGTAGCTGTCCACCGCGTCCCACTTGTTGACCCCGATCACCACCGCACGGCCGCTCTCGAGGATGTAGCCTGCGATGTGGGCGTCCTGGTCGGTGATGCCCTGCGTCGCGTCCAGCAACAGCAGCACCACGTTGGCCGATTCGATGGCCTGCAGCGTCTTGACGACCGAGAATTTCTCGATGGCTTCGAACACCTTGCCCTTGCGGCGCAGCCCGGCCGTATCGATGAGCTCGAAGCGCTGGCCGTTGCGCTCGAAGGGAACCACGATGGCATCACGCGTAGTTCCGGGCAGGTCGAAGGCGACCAGCCGCTCCTCGCCGAGCCAGGTGTTGATCAGTGTCGATTTGCCGACGTTGGGACGGCCTGCGACTGCGAGCTTGATCGGCTTGTTGACGTCGTCTTCCCCGTCGTCCTCCGGCTCCGGCAGTTGGAGCGGTTCGAGTGCCAACTCGACGAGGCCACGAATTCCCTGTCCGTGGGCCGCGGAGATGCCGTATACCTCGCCGAACCCGAGTTCGTAGAAGTCGACCAGCTTCGTGCCGTCGTGCATGCCTTCGGCCTTGTTGGCGACCAGCACACAAGGCTTCCCGAGGCGCCGCAATTCGTTGGCGATGTCGTGATCCTGGGCCGACAAACCTTCGCGCGCGTCGACGACGAAAATGACCACATCGGCCTCGGCAACGGCCTGCCGGGTCTGCTTGGCCATTTCCTTGAAGATGCCGCTGCCCGCGTCGGGTTCGAAACCACCGGTGTCAATCACGATGAACTCATGCTTGCCTTGGCGGCCGTTGCCGTAATGGCGATCGCGCGTGAGCCCGGCGAAGTCGGCGACGATGGCGTCGCGCGTCTGCGTCAACCGATTGAACAAGGTCGACTTGCCCACGTTGGGACGCCCGACCAGCGCAATGACCGGCTTCATCGAAGGCGTCCTTCCATCACGTTATTCCGGCCGGTAGCCGAACACGCCGCCATTGCGGGTGACGACCACGACCGTGTTGCCGGCCAGGACCGGCGTTGCGACGATGGCGGATCCATCGGGCGTGACGCGGTTCAGTGCGGAGCCGTCGTCGCGCGACAGGAAGTGCAGCAGTCCTGCGGTGTCGCCGATGATCAGCGACCGGCCCACGGCGAGCGGTGCCGTCAGGGTGCGGTACTTGAACAGGTCGGCTTGCTGCCAGGCGCGCTCGCCATCGGAGCGGCGCCAAGCGATCACGGCGCCGTTTTCTTCGGTGCCATAGACGAAGCGATCGTCTCCGCCTACGCCATCATTGCCAGCCGCGGGCTTGCTCCAGACCAGCGAACCGCGGGTCGTATCGACACAGCCAACGGTGGCCGAATACGCACGGGCGCAGACACTGTCGCCCACCCTGCTCACGCTGCCGGTCAAATCGACGAGGCGTTCCACATCATTGGTGCCGCGCGGGGCTGCGATCGGCGCCTCCCAGCGCGACGTTCCATTGGCGGGATTCATGCCGACGAGCCGCCCGCCGACGCCGACGACCAGCGTGTCACCCACGGCCAGCATGACGCCGGAGCGCTTCAGCACGAGGTTTTCGGCAGTGCGCTGCTGGGACCAGAGGCGACGGCCGCTTTGGCCGTCCCAGGCACTGGTGGTGCGGTCGGCTGTCTGCACGAACACCCGGCGGCCAGCGACCAGCGGCGCCGTGAAGGACTGCGCCGTCAGGCGCTGCTTCCACAGGACCTTGCCGCTCTGAAGCGCGACGAGTTCGCTGTTGGCCGTCACCACGGCGGCCACGGAACCATCAGTGCCGACGCCAGCCAGCAGAGGCTCGCCGACGCTCGCGCGCCAGACCTCGCGCCCAGCTCGTGCATCGATCATGGCGACCGTGCCGTCACTCGCAGCGACAGCGACAAGATCGCCGCTCACAGCCACCGACAACGGGAACTCGACGGCCGGGATCTTGACGTTCCACGCCTGGCGAACACTCATCAGCCCAGGATTGGCGCCCAGTTCGGCGGGCTTCGGCCTCGATGTGCCGGAGCACGCCGCCAATGCGGCAATCAGAACCACGGCAGCCCCGGTGCGCAGGGTGGGCGCTGAAGGCAGGAAACGCTTGAAATTCATGGTGTGGTCTTCGCAGGGGATGCAGCGCTGGCGGTGGAAGCCAGGCTCTTCGGGTCGACGCCGACAGCGTTGAGCTTGATCTCGACGAGGCGGCGGTACTCGGTGCGCGGATCAAAAGCCGTCCAGGCTTTCTGGTACTCGGCCTTGGCTTCATCGCGTTTGCCTTGAGCGAGATAGATATCGCCCTTGCGGTCCGCGACCAGCGCTTCGAACTGCTTCGGGAAATCGCCGGAGAGCTGCTTGAGGGCTTCGTCATAGGACTTTGCGTCAAGCAACTCGGCAGCAAGCCGCAGTCTGGCGACCGCCTGGTAACCGGGGTCGACTGCATGTTCGGCCACCCAGCCCAGCGCGGAGCGCGATGCATCGGCGTTGCCCTTTTCGTAGAGCGCCCTCGCAGCCAGCAAGCCAGCCTGTTGGGCGTACGCGGTGCCGGAAAACTTGTCCTTCATGTCGGCCAAGGTGCGTTCGATGCGGGCAGTGTCGCCCGCCTGCGCGCTGCGTTCGACCTCGTCATAGAGCGCGGACGCCTGGGCGGCCTTGTTGCGCTGGAAGTACTGCCAGCCGTTCCATGCCACGAAGGCACCGGCCGCGAGAAGCACGACCCAGGTGATCAAGGTGCCATAGGTGTTCCAGAAATGCTTGAGCTGGTCGAGCTGTTCCTGTTCTTCGAGATCGAGATGGGTGGCCATGCGCTGTCAGTTGTTGGGAGCGGAGGATTGTAGGGTGGCGGCCCAAGCGGCCGGATCGGTCAAAGAGCGGGTCGACTGGGCACCGGTCCCGTCGCGCAGCGCCTTCACGGTGACCTCGCCACGGGCGAGTTCGTCGGCTCCGAAGATCAGGGCGAACGTGGCACCGCTGGCATCGGCCTTCTTGAACTGGGACTTGAAGCTCCCCAGCCCATCTGCGGTGGCCGCATGCATCTGGGCACGCACGCCTGCGTCACGCAACTGTTGCAGCGTGCGCAGGGCGATCGGCATTGCCGCGGCATCGGAAACCACGGCATAGACGTCGGGCACGGAAGCCGGGATAGGCGTGCCCTGCTCCTTCATGAGGTCGAGCACTCGCTCCACGCCAATGGCCCAACCGACAGCGGGCGCAGGCTTGCCGCCGATCTGCACGATCAGGTCGTCATAGCGGCCGCCGGCACACACGGTGCCCTGAGAGCCCAGCCGATCGGTCACGAACTCGAACACGCTCAGGTTGTAGTAGTCGAGCCCGCGCACCAGGCGGGGATTGATGGTGTAGGCGACGCCGTTGGCATCGAGGATGGCCCTGAGTCCATCGAAGTGCGCGAGCGATTCGGCGCCAAGAAAGTCAATCAGCTTCGGAGCCGATTCGACGACGGCTTTCATGGTGGGGTTCTTGGTATCGAGGATGCGCAGCGGATTGCTGTGCAGACGGCGCTTGGCGTCTTCGTCCAATTGGTCGGCGTGCTTTTCGAAGTGCGCGATCAACTCGGCCCTGTGCAGCGCGCGCTCGGAGGGCTGCCCCAAGCTGTTGAGTTCAAGGCGGACGTCCGTCAGGCCGATGACTTTCCATAGCGCATTCGCGAGGAGGATGAGTTCGGCATCAACATCGGGGCCGGCAAATCCGAGCGCCTCTGCGCCGATCTGGTGAAACTGCCGAAAACGGCCGCGCTGCGGCTTCTCGCGACGAAACATCGGGCCGATGTACCAGAGGCGCTTGCCGCCGTCATACAGCATGTTGTGCTCGATCACGGCGCGCACCACGCCGGCCGTGTTCTCGGGCCGGAGCGTCAGGTGATCGTTGTCGCCATACTTGTCCGAGCGGTCGTGAAAGGAGTACATCTCCTTCTCGACAATATCGGTCACCTCACCAATGCCCCGCACGAACAGCGCCGTGTGTTCGAGGACCGGCGTGCGGATGTTGCGATAGGCATAGCGCCCCATCAGTTCGCGGACCGTGGATTCGAGCCACTCCCAGCGCGCCGATTCGGGCGGCAATATGTCGTTCATGCCTTTGACGGCATTGAGTTTTTCAGCCATGGATGAGATCAGGCGAGTTGCGCAGCATCGGCGCTGCCAAAACGCTTTTCAATGTATTTTTCGACCAGTTGATGGAACTCGTTGGCGATGTTGTCGCCGCGCAGCGTGAGCGCCTTTTCGCCGTCGATGAAGACGGGGGCAGCAGGGGCTTCGCCGGTGCCGGGCAGACTGATGCCGATGTCGGCATGCTTGCTTTCGCCTGGGCCATTGACGATGCATCCCATCACCGCGACCTTCATGGTCTCGACGCCGGGATACTTCGTGCGCCACACCGGCATCTGCATGCGCAGATAGTCGTCGATTTGCTTGGCGAGTTCCTGGAACGTGGTGCTGGTGGTTCGGCCGCAGCCTGGGCACGCTGTGACGCTCGGGACGAAAACCCGCAGCCCCAGTGCCTGCAGGATCTCGTTGGCGATGACCACTTCCTGGGTACGCGATTCACCGGGCTGGGGCGTGAGAGAAACGCGGATGGTGTCGCCGATGCCTTCCTGCAGCAGGATTGAAAGCGCGGTGGCCGAAGCGACGGTGCCTTTCGTTCCCATGCCGGCTTCGGTCAAGCCCAGGTGCAAGGCATAGTCGCATCGCTTCGCGAGTTCGCGGTAGACCGAGATCAGGTCCTGCACGCCGCTGACCTTGCAGCTGAGGATGATCTGGCGCCCGTCCATCCCCATCGATTCGGCGAGCCGCGCGGATTCGATGGCAGACGTCACGAGCGCTTCGTACATGACCAGCTTCGCGTCCCATGGCTCGGCGCGCTGGCTGTTGATGTCCATGAGGCTGGCGAGCAGTTCCTGGTCGAGACTGCCCCAGTTGACGCCGATGCGAACCGGCTTGTTCCACCGCATCGCCGCATCGATCATCTGGCCGAACTGACGGTCGTGCTTGTCGCCCTTGCCGACGTTGCCGGGATTGATGCGGTACTTGCTGAGCGCTTCGGCGCAGGCCGGGTAATCAGTCAACAAGCGGTGGCCGTTGTAATGGAAGTCGCCGATGAGCGGAACATCGACGCCCATGCGATCGAGCTGCTCACGGATGTACGGCACCTGCGCGGCGGCCTCGGGCGTATTGACGGTGATCCGGACCATCTCGGAGCCGGCGAGCGCCAGTTCCTTGACCTGGATGGCGGTGCCGATCGCGTCGACCGTGTCGGTGTTCGTCATCGACTGGACACGCACCGGCGCATCACCGCCAACGGTGACCGTGCGAGCCCCCCAGGTCACGCTGGCTTGACGGGAGCGCCTTGCCTTGGGCGCGGCGGGTTCGATCGGCAGGCAGCCGATGGTGCTGAGGGCTTCAGTCATGATGTGTCGCTCAAGGTTTGACGTCGAAGCGTGCCACACCTCCGGAACGCGTGAGCGGCGCAAGGTCGAAAGGTTTGCCGCGCACTTGAACCTGCAGGCCGGCTGCGCGCCCCACCACCACGGTCAGTGGCAACTTGCCGTTCAATCCGACCGTTTCGCCGGCCTTGACCGTGCGATGTAGCAATTGCTTGCCGCCAGCTTCGGTCACGCTGACCCAGGTGTCGTCGCGCGCGACGAAGACGATCAGGTCATTGCTCGGGACGGCAGCCGCGGGAGCGGGCTCCTCCACCACCGCGGGTTCGGCGGGAGGTTGGACGACCATCGCCGTCGGCGGGGGGGCGGCTTCGTTCACCGCGCCTGGCGCGGCGGGCTCCGCCTTGGGCGCCACGGCGGCCTGTTCGGTCGCCGTGTCGCGTGTCGTCCAGCGGGAAATCGATGCGCCGAGTTCGTCGAAAAGCGACTGCGGAAGCCAGAACAGAACCGCGGCACCAATCAACAGCAATACAACCACCGTCAACAAGGCGCGAGACGGCAGTCCCCCGGCACCGCCACCCGAACGCGGTGACGAAGAACGCAGGCTTTTGCTGATGACGCGGTCCGCGTCGGCCAGCCCGGGGCGTTGTGCGCCTGGAAGCTTTGCCAGCACCGGGGCGGGATCGATGCGCAACGCCCGGCAGACGCTGGCCGCAAGAGCACGGGCGAACACCGGATCGGGCAACGACTCGATGTCGTCGGCTTCGAGCGCGACCAGCTTTTGCGGCGACACCTTCAGGGCAGCGGCGACCATGTCGATATGCAGGCCGTGCGCTTCCCTTGCTTCGCGCAGCATGTCCCCGGCAGTCATGTGCGTACTGTCGCCACCCACCAGGGGCACCGCCGCGGATGCCCCGAACTCGCTCGCACGCTCAATCATTGAAATTCCCGCGGTCGTATGCCGACGCTTCCTTGGAGTCAGGGAAACGACGCTGCAATTGCCCGCCCAACTGAGTGCTCGCCTCGCGGTTGTTCAGTTGGCGTTCGATCTTGATGCCCAGCCACAGCGTCTCGGCGCTGGCCGCTGGACTGTTGTTGACGCGTCGGATGTAGAACTGCGCCCTCGACCATTCGCCGCGCCCCGCCAGAAGTGCTGCCAGGTTGTAGGCAACCACAGGGTTGCCGGCTTCGAGTTCGTAAGCCTGCGTCAGGCTGCGCTCTGCTTCGGCCTTCTGGCCGGCCCTGAGCTGGCACAGGCCCTGGGTCATGAGCGTCTTGGGGCGTTCGGTATAGGACGGGACGGACAAGGCCGCCGTGAACTGCTGCTGGGCGTCGGCATAGCGGTTCTGCTGGCAAAGCAGCCACCCGTAGTTGTGAAGCACGTTCGGATCTCGCGGATCCAAGGCAATGGCACGGCGGAAGCTGTCCTCCGCGCCGGCCGGATCATCGAGCCGCATGTAAATCAGGCCGCGGAGGTTGTAGGCGTCGGCAAAGGTGGGGTCCGCCGCGACCGCCTGTTTGATTTCGTCCAGAGCGACCGTCGTCTGCCCTTGCTGGTAATACCCGATCGCGAGTTCGACGCGCAATTTGGCGCGCTTGCGGGCGTTGGTTTCGTCGGACTCCGTCACGATGGCTGCAGCATTGGCCGTGGAATTCGATGGCAAGCTCGCGTTCTTGGTGCTTACGCAGGATGCCAGCACGAAGACGGCGGCGAGGCCCAGGAGCGCTCGCATTGCTCGTCCGTGCAGTGTCGGAAAGGCCTTGCTCATCGGGTCATTGCTCCTCGGCTTTGGATTTGGATGCTCCGGCCCGGGCCGGATGCAAGATGACCGTGCGCCGCTGCGCCATGCGCTCCGCGGCATGGGTGCGGTCCTTCACGTCGCCGGCCAGTTGGCCGCAGGCGGCGTCGATGTCATCACCACGGGTCTTCCGCACCGTGGTCACGATGCCGGCTTCGCTGAGGATCTTCGCGAAAGTCAGCACACGGGGCTGCGGCGAACGCAGCAACCCGGACGCGGGAAAAGGATTGAAAGGAATCAGGTTGAACTTGCATGAAACGCCCTGCGACCGCACAACCTCAATCAGTTGACGGGCATGCTCAGGCTGGTCGTTCACGCCATCGAGCATGCAGTATTCGAAGGTAATGAAATCTCGCGGCGCATGCGCCAGATAGCGCTTGCAGGCGTCCAGCAGTTCGGCGATGGGGTACTTTCGGTTGAGCGGCACCAAGTCATTGCGCAACGGATCATTCGGCGCGTGCAGCGATACGGCGAGGGCAACGGGACAATCCGCCCCCAGGCGGTCGATCATCGGCACCACGCCCGAAGTCGAAACCGTGACACGCCGGCGCGAGAGGCCATAGCCGTTGTCGTCGAGCATGGTGCGCAAGGACGGCACCAGCGCAGAGTAGTTCTGCAGGGGTTCGCCCATACCCATCATCACGACATTCGAGATGACTCGCTCGCCGCGCACGAGATGCTTTCGCAGGAAATGCTCAGCAAACCACAATTGGGCAACGATCTCGCCGGTCGTGAGGTTGCGGCTGAAGCCCTGATGGCCCGTCGAACAAAAGCGACAGCCTACGGCGCAGCCAGCCTGCGACGAAACGCACAGCGTTCCCCGATCGTCCTCGGGAATGAACACGGCCTCGACCGCATTGCCGTCGCCGACATCGAAGAGCCACTTGATGGTCCCGTCGGTTGATTCATGCTGCGTGATCACCGGGAGCGCCTCGACGCGTGCGGTGGTCGCGAGTTTTTCGCGCAGCGTCTTGGCGAGGTCGGTCATTTGCGCGAAGTCGCTGGCGCCCCGTTGGTGGATCCAACGGAACAGCTGCGTCGCGCGGAAGCGCTTTTCACCCAGCCGTTCGCAAAACGCGGCCAACCGCTCCAGATCGAAGTCGAGCAGATTGGCCGTAGTCATTGCGTCGGGGCGTGGGGCGACCTTCAGCGCGCGTAGACGTTGAGGCCGGCGAAGAAGAAGGCGACTTCGTTCTTGGCTGTTTCAGGAGCGTCCGAGCCATGCACGGCGTTGGCGTCGATGCTGTCGGCGAAGTCGGCGCGAATGGTGCCGGCGGCTGCCTTCTTGGGGTCCGTGGCACCCATCAGGTCGCGGTTCTTGGCGATGGCGTCTTCGCCTTCGAGCACTTGAACGAATACCGGGCCCGAGATCATGAATTCGACGAGGTCCTTGAAGAAGGGGCGCTCCTTGTGGACAGCGTAGAACTGCTCAGCTTCGCTGCGCGACAGGTGCACGAGCTTGGCGGCCACGATCTTGAGGCCGGCGGCCTCGAAGCGGGAAACGATCTTGCCGATGACGTTCTTTGCAACGGCGTCGGGCTTGATGATGGAGAGGGTGCGTTCGATGGCCATTGAAGTGCTTTCCTGAGTGCTTGAATTTGAATGGAATTCATCAGTGCCGAAATGCTGACATTGCGGCGCTTGACAAAGCCCATGATTTTAGCCGGCGAGACAGCATCAACCCGCGAGTAGCGAGCGAAAGACTGCCGCCGAATCGAATATCAGCGACCGCGACGGCGACCGCCGCCACCGCCGCCCTGCCCGCCGAAGCCGCCGCCCGATGGACCGCCACGGCGCGGCCCCTGGCGTTGCTCCTTGCGCTGGCGCGAAAAGCTGTCGGCGCCGATATAGCCGAGTGATGTCTTCATCGGGTCGGGCTGATTGGCACCGCTGGGATGGCGATCCTCACCTGGGCGATTCCGGCCCTGCTGGCCTTGCCCCTGCCCTTGCTGGTCGCCGCGATTGCGACGTCCTTGCGGTGGCCCCTTGCCTCCGCCCATTCCCCGGTCAGCCCGCTCGGATCTCGCGCCAGGACCATGTGCCAGCGGATTCGGGATCGGCGTGTCGCGGTCATTTCCCTGTGGACTGCCGCCGTTGCGGTTGCCGCGCCGCTTGCGATTGCGGCCGTTGCGCCCGCCGCCGTCCTGGCTGGGGCCCTTGCCGCTCCCGTTTCCGTTGGCGCGTCCGGGCCGCTCCGCAGCGCCGCCGGCGGCCTGGAACAAGGCTCGGATGTCGCGTTCGTCGAGCTCCATCCAGGCGCCCCGCTTGAGACCGCGCGGCAACACCATGGCGCCGTAGCGGATACGAATCAGGCGGCTGACCGCATGTCCGACGGACTCGAAAAGCCGTCGCACTTCACGATTGCGCCCCTCGGAAATCGTCACCCGATACCAGCAGTTGGAGCCTTCGCCGCCACCTTCTTCGATGGTGCCGAACTGCGCCATGCCGTCGTCGAGCCGAACTCCGTCGAGCAGGCGCTGCTTCTCTTCGCTGCTCAGCGCGCCGAGCACCCGAACGGCATATTCGCGTTCGAGGCCGAAGCGGGGATGCATGAGCTGGTTGGCCAACTCGCCTGAGCTCGTGAAAAGCAGCAAACCTTCCGTGTTGAGATCCAACCGGCCGACGGACTGCCACTTGCCCTGCTGCAGGCGCGGCAGCTTGCGAAATACTGTCGGACGGTTTTGCGGATCGTCGTGGGTGACGACTTCGCCCACGGGCTTGTGATAGGCGATCACGCGCGCCGGGGGTGGCGCGATGCGGTAGCGAATCGGCTTGCCGTTGAGCTTGACCTGATCGCCATATTGAATACGCTGACCGATGTGGGCCGGCTCGTTATTGACCGAAATGCGACCCTGGAGAATGAGTTGCTCCATTTCCAGACGCGAACCCAGTCCGGCCTGCGCCAACACCTTGTGCAGCTTCGGCGAATCGGCTTCCGGCAAGAGCACTCGCTTGAGCGGCGGAACCTCGGGGCTTTCCTCATCAGCGTCGAACTGGCCCGAAATCACGTCCGCAAAGCGGATGGGTTCGGGGGGTGGCGCATTCCGCTGCTCACGCTCGGCAGCACGGCGGGCGCGGTCGAGATCGTCCTCTTCCTCGTCCGGCTCGTAATCTTCATCCTCTTCCACTTCGTCATGAGACGAGGATTCATCCGCTGCTGCAGGGAGTTCCCTCTCTGCTTGCTTTGCTGGCTTCGCTTCCTCGGCCTGCTCTGCCGGACGCTCCTCGGCAACCTGCACCGGCAACTCGCCGGACGTCACAGCCTCGTCGGATACGGCTTCAACGGGCGTTTCGCCAACCGGTTTCCGCCGGCGTGGTCGCCGCTTGCGCGGGGCCTCGGCGGCTTCGTCGGTCGTGGGGATGGCCGCTCCTTCCGCAGGTTGGCTTGGCGCGACATCCCCTCGCTCCTCGATAGCGGGTTCGGTCGGCAGAGTGGCTGCGTCTTCGGGATTCTTGGGGCTCATGGTCGGGTTCCGGAAGGGACGGCGGTGGTGTCGGCCTCATCGGGCGCTGCTTCTGCGTCGACGGGAGAGGAGGATGGGGACGTTTCGGGCTCGGCACTTGTCTGCGCGGCCTCGCCGAAGCTGACGAACGTGTCGTCGAGCTCGCGGATTTCGCGGGCTACGGTCTCGGGCTGCGGCTGCTCTGCAGGATCGGCAACAACGGCAACTTCGGCTTCCGCCGTTGGGGCCGGCTCGGGATCGGCCAAGGGCTCTTCGATCGGCAAGGCCGGCTGGTCGCCGTCGCCGCGAGCCGCCTGCTGCAGGGCATCGATGAGCGTGCCTTGCTGTGCTGGAGATTCGATCACCGGCAACTGATCGAGAGAGGCGAGGCCGAGATCGTCGAGAAACTGCCGGGTGGTCGCGTAGAGCCCCGGCCGCCCGACAGTCTCGCGGTGGCCGATGACTTCGATCCAGTTGCGATCTTCGAGTTGCTTCAGGATCTGGGAGTTGATGGTGACGCCTCGGATGTCTTCCATGTCTCCGCGCGTCACGGGCTGGCGATAGGCAATGATCGCCAGCGTCTCGAGGGCGGCTCGCGTATAGCGCGGCGGCTTCTCGGGATGCATGCGGTCAAGGTGGTCGCGCATTTCGGGGCGACTCTGGAAGCGCCAGCCGCTGCCGACACTCACGAGTTCAAGGCCGCGCTGCGACCAGTCTTCCTGCAATTCGATCAACAGCGACTTGATCGTGTCGGCGCCCAGTTCGTCGTCGAACAGCACGCGCAGTTCGCGCACCGGCAACGGCTGGGTCGAACAGATCAAGGCGGTTTCGAGAATGCGCTTGGCATCCGCCGTATTCATGGTTCGCGTTATCCGGGAAAAGGCGCCTCGAGGACGCTTGTTCAGATGGATGGAAGAAGGCGCTGCAGGCACGCGGCATTCGCAGCGCGAGGCCGGCATCAGGTCGCCGGCGCGGCCCTCGGGACCGTCAGGCGCGATTGTAATCCAGCCCCCAGTCCGACAGACCGTGCACGAGATCCGGTGGCGGCGGCGACAGAAACTCCATCGCTTCCCCGGTCATCGGGTGCACGAATCCGAGCCTGAACGCATGAAGCGCCTGCCGCGTCAACCCGGCCGCATCGGCCCCGCCGTAAAGCCCGTCGCCGACGAGGGGATGCCCTATGGACGCCATGTGCACGCGAATTTGGTGTGTGCGCCCCGTCTCCAGGGTACACCGCACTGCACAGCCGATATCGTTCGTGTCGAGCAACTCGATCAGCGTGCGCGCCGGTTTGCCCGAATGCCGCTCCAGGTCGACGACCGCCATTCGAAGGCGGTTGCGCGGATCGCGGCCGATTGCGCTGTCCACGTGCCGTGCCCGGGTGCCCTGCCAGCTCCGGTGCGCGAGCGCAAGGTACTGGCGCTTCACTTCGCGCGCGGCAATCAACGCCACCAGGGCGTCCATGGCTGCCCTACTGCGCGCGACCACCATCAAGCCGCTCGTGTCCCGGTCGAGCCGGTGGACGATGCCGGCACGCGGAAGCAATGCGGCTTTCGGATCGAGAGCCAGAAGCCCGTTGAGCAAAGTGCCGCTCCAATTTCCCGGAGCCGGATGAACGACCAATCCTGCCGGCTTGTCGATGATCCGGAGGTGCTCGTCCTCGAAAAGGACTTCGATATCGATGGCCTCAGGCCGAAACGCCTGGCTTTGCGGCGTTGGCCGCAGTTCGACGCGCCCCGATTCGCCGGCATGAACGGAAGCGGACGGCTTGGTGATCACCCGTCCCTGGAGTTCGACGACACCGGCCTCGATCAATTGCTGCAGGTAGCTGCGTGAAAACTCGGGCACCAGCGCCGCGAGCGCACGGTCGAGTCGCTGCCCGTGCTGGGCTTCGCCGATCAGGAAATTGCGAATCTCGCTGGCTTCGGACAGGTCACCGGCCTCCTCGTGCTCGGCCGCCTCCGAGGGGTTGCCCGAGGGGCCGGCCGATATAATTGACGGCAACTGTTTCACGAAAGCCTTCTTTGATGTTTCGCGCCAAATTATCGGTTGTCCCTGGTTGGCTGGCCTTGTGTGCAGCGGTATGGCTGGTGGCCGGCTGCTCATCCACCAAGGAAGATAAGACGGCGAACTGGAGTCCCAACAAGATTTACTCCGAAGCCAAGGATGAGGCCGACTCCGGCGCGTACGACAAGGCCGTGCCGCTCTACGAAAAGCTCGAAGGCCGCGCCGCCGGGACGCCGCTGGCGCAGCAAGCCCAGGTCGACAAGGCCTATGCCCAGTACAAGGCTGGCGACAAGGTGCAGGCGGTTGCAACGCTCGACCGCTTCATGAAGCTCCACCCCGCGAGTCCGGCGTTCGACTACGCGCTGTATCTCAAGGGTGTGATCAACTTCAACGACGACCTTGGCCTCTTCTCTTTCATGACGCGCCAGGACTTGTCCGAACGCGACCAGAAGGCAGCCAAGGAATCGTTCGCGTCCTTCAAGGATCTGGTGACCCGCTTCCCTGAGTCGCGCTATGCGCCGGATTCGCGTGCGCGCATGAATTACATCGTGAATTCGCTCGCGCAGTATGAAGTGCACGTCGCGAGGTACTACTACGAACGAGGCGCCTATCTCGCGGCCATCAACCGCGCTCAAGCGGCGGTGGCGGATTACCGGGACGCTCCCGCACTCGAAGAAGCCCTCTACATCATGGTCATGTCCTACGACAAGCTCGGGCTCACCGATCTTCGTGACGACGCGAAGCGCGTGCTGACCAAGAATTACCCTCAGAGCACATACATGGCGCGCGGCTTCCGCTCCAAGGATGATCCTTGGTGGAAGCTTTGGTAGCTCGTAAGCCCCCCGGCTTTTCACTCCGCTATCGCTTCGTGTAACTCCACCCCCCAAGGGGGAGGCCCGGCCGCCTTGGGGCGGCCCGGCGGCGGCCGGTGGATTGGCCCCCCGGCTTTTCACTTCGCTTCGCTTCATGTAACTCCACCCCCCGAGGTGAAGGTACGGCGCCTCGCGGCGGGACGGCGGTGGTGGATCAAACTTGTCGGCTGCTTGCCAGGTTGGCTACGGCGGTGTCGAAATCTTCTTCGGTTTCGATTCTTCGCATGGGCGGGAGCGCAGCCAGCAGACGACGGCCGTAGCCCATGGCGATGAGTCGTGTGTCGCAGATGGCGAGGACGCCCATGTCTGTCTCCCGACGGATCAGGCGGCCGGCGCCCTGCTTGAGGGCGACGGCTGCTTCGGGTAGCGAATAGTCGCCGAAGGCGCTTCGTCCCTGAGATTCAAGGCGTTGGGAACGGGCCTCTACCAATGGATCGTTGGGCGGCGGGAAGGGCAATTTGTCGATGACGACGAGCTGCAGGGCATCGCCAGGGGCATCGAATCCTTCCCAGAACGACGCCGATGCGACCAGCACGCAACCACTTCGGCCCTCGGTGGCGCCCTCTCGGAATCGATCCATCAACGTGCGCTTTGGCAGCTCGCCTTGCACCAGCACTTCAGGTCGCAGCGCCGGCTCCACGGTCTCGAATTCCTGGCGGATCACGTCGCCGATGGTGCGCAATGCGCGCAGGGTCGTCGTCAGGACCAAGGTGCGGCCACCCAGTTGAATGGCACCCCGAGCGGCAAGACCGGCGACGCGTTGGCCATGAGCGGGGTCGTTGGGCTTGGGAAAAGCGCGCGGCACATACAGAGCCGCCTGGCGTGCGTAGTCGAACGGGCTTTGAACACGCAGGACTTCGGCATCGTCAAGGCCACAAGGCTCGGTGAACCATTTCAGCCTGGGATCGTCGCCGAGCGTGGCGGATGTGAATATCCACGCACGCCCATCGTCCTCCGGGCTGGCCGCGTCGGTCTTGAGCACGCGCGTGCGCACCGCCTCGGCAATGTCCAGCGGCGATTCGACCAGCCGCAACTGCGAGCCGACGTCAACCCATCGCACGGAGCCTGTGGGACAAACCTTGGCAAAGCGTTTTGCGCGCTCGGAAAGTTGCTGCGCGCGGTCATGCAGACGCACGAAGTCGGGGGAAAGCTCGCTCACGGTATCAAGCGCACGCGCAGCCGCCTCGAAAGCTTGCTGCAAAGCATCGAGCGCGCCCTGCCAGGCGTCCACACCGACGCCTTCAGGCGATTCGGCGGACCAGCGCAGCTTGGTGCCCGGGTATTGCTTGCCGACGGACAACCTCAACTCGCGCGAGCCATGCTCGACCGCGGCCACCACTTGCTGCCAGTCGACCAGCCCGCGCGCATGCTGGAGTCCTGCGGCCAGTAAATCGCGGGCGAAATCGAGCGCCTGTCCGCTACCGAGTTGCACACCCAGGAACTGGACGCCCGTCTCGTTCAACTGATGGGCTTCATCGAAAACCACGACCCGAACGGTTGGCAACAACTCCGCCATGCCCGACTCGCGCACGGCCAGATCGGCAAAAAACAAGTGGTGATTGATGACCACGACGTCAGCCGCCATGGCCTCGCGTCGCGCGAGATTCACGTGACACGGCTTGAACTGGGGACATTGCGCGCCCAAGCAGTTTTCACGCGTGGAAGTCACCAGGGGAATCAATGGCGAGCGCTCATCCAGGCCCGGAAGTTCAGCCAGGTCACCCGTGCGAGTCGACTTGGACCACTGTTCGATCTTCGCAAGGGTGCGCAAGGTGGCGCGTTCAGGCATGGATGCGTCATGGCGCGCGAGGTCGAGCCGGTGCAGACATAAATAGCTTGCGCGTCCCTTGAGCAACGCGGTGCGCACCGGCAACCCGAGCGACGCAACAAGCCGGGGCAGATCACGGCCGAACAATTGGTCCTGGAGCGTCTTGGTGGCGGTCGACAAGAGCACCCTCTCTCCGCTCAGCAGCGCAGGCACGAGATATGAAAATGTCTTGCCCACGCCGGTCCCCGCCTCGACCACGAGCACGCCGCCTTCTTCGATGGTCCGCGAAACCGCGAGCGCCATTTGCGTCTGCCCTTCGCGCTCGCGGAATTGTTCGGCCGCCTGCGAGAGCACGCCATCCTGCGCGAAGGCCTCGCGCACTTCTTGCTCGAGGGACATCAGGCTGGCTCTTGGGGATCTAGAGCGCGTTCCAGGCGCGCGATCTCGTCACGCAGCCCCAGTCGCCGCTTTTTGAGGCGTCGCAACAGCAGTTCGTCGCGCGGAACTGCATCCCCAAGCCTGTCGATGGAGGCGTCGAGGTCGGCGTGTTCGATCCGAAGCTCGATCAACTGTCGCGAAATAGAGTGAAGATTGGAGTCCAACGTGCGCAATTCACAAACGGCGCATTTTCGCGGCTCTTCCGCTGCTTGCGTTCACTCGATAATACGTCTTCGTCCAGCTCGCACGAAAACATGAGAGATCGCGCCGTCGGCGCCTCAGCGCCCACATGACCCGAAGCTTTCGACTCGCCGCCGCTACCGGCCTCCACCAAGGCGATCGCCCCTACCAGCAAGACCAAGTCCTCATCATGACCCATCCGCGGGTGTCCGGCTGCGTGCTGGGCGTCGTCGCGGACGGCATGGGCGGCCGCAGCGGTGGGCGCAAGGCCTCCGACCAGGTCCTGATGACGGCGCGCCAGCTCTTTGGACGCTACAAGCCGGGCCGGGACGAACCTGTCGCCGTGTTGCGGCAAATACTCGACGACGCCCACACGGTGATCAAGCTCACCGCAGTGTCGAGCGAACAGGAACCGCACAGCACGCTGGCGGCTTTCCTCATGAATCCCGAAGGCGACTGCGCGTGGGTCCATGCCGGCGATTCGCGCATCTATCACTTTCACAAAGGTCGGCTGGTCAAGCGCACCAAGGACCATTCGTATGTGCAGGTGCTGGTCGACCGCGGCGAGATCAACGATGAAGAAGCGAATCTGCACCCGCAGAGCAACATCCTCCTAGGGTGCCTTGGCATGAAGTCGACGCCGCCGCCGGTCGATATCCACTTCATCCCGCGCATGGTGACCGGCGACGTGCTGATGGCGTGCAGCGACGGCCTGTGGCACTACTTCACGCCCGAAGAGATGGGTGCGCTGCTGTCCGATCAGCCCCCGCGGGCCGCTGTCGAATTGCTGGTGGCCGAAGCGCGCCGCCGTGCACGAGGAACGGGGGACAACATCTCCATCGTCGTGCTGAAACTCGAGCCGCTACCCGTCGAAGCCTGAGCATTGAAGCGCCAGGGGTCCGCGGCGCCTCGGCTCAAGGCATGGTCGGAGTGCCAGGGGCCGCAGGCGCTGGTGCCGCCGCGCCGGGTGCCGGCAACGGCGCCGATCTCGGCTTGGTCTTTGCTGCGTTCTGCCGCTCCAGGTCGGCGCGATGCTCTTCGGCCTTCTTCAACTTGGCCTCGTAATCGGCCCGCTCGGCCGGAGCCTGAGTCCTCCGATTTGCCGCCTTGGCCTGCTCCTCGGCATGGGCGCGCTGCTTGTTCTCGAACTGCCGCTTCTGCTCCGCTTCGCCAGCGGCCGTCTGGGCGCGGCTCTCGGAATGCTCTGCGGCACGTTGCTCGCGTCCCTTTTGCGACTCCAGCGATTGCTCGCGCTTCGCGTCCGCGTCCTTCGCTTGCTGAGGCGACTTTTGCTGCTCGAGCTTGTCGAGTTCGGCCGCGCCGCGGCGCTTGCGCTCGAAGTCGTTGATCGCCATTTCCTGCCGCTTGATGTCTTCCGTATCGGCACGGCGACGGCGGCGACTGTCCTGAAGGCAACCTTCGACCGCGAACTTCTTGTAGCAAGCGGCCTGTTCCGCCGCGAATCGGGTCTCCACGGCCTTTCGCTCGTCACTGAGGCGTGCGCGTTCGGCGTCGAGATCGGCGTTGGCGTTTGTGGCGGATGTCTGCGCCCAGAGCGGCAAGACAGCCAATCCGAGCAACAGGGCGGCGACGGTGTTCTTCATGTCAGGCGGGTGTCAACGACGCGGCGATCGAGCGCCAGGAATTCCGCCGATTGCATTTCGTTGAGCCGGGAGACCGTGCGCGGAAATTCATGGGCCAGCGGGCCTTCGGTATACAACGCCTCGGGGGGGACTTCGGCGGACATGATCAGCTTCACGCGCCGATCGTAGAACACGTCGACCAACCAGGTGAAACGGCGTGCTTCCGAGGCCATGCGCACCGGCATGTAGGGCACGTCGGACAGCAGCACCGTGTGGAACTGGCTGGCAATCTCGAGGTAGTCGTTCTGCGATCTCGGTCCGCCGCACAGCGTCTTGAAATCGAACCAGACGACTCCGCCGGCTTTGCGAAGCGCATGGATTTCTCGCGACTCGATGTGCAGCACCGGATTCTCGTCGGCGCTTTCGGCCAAGCGCTCGAAAGCCTTGCGCATCTCCTTGTCGGCGGCGGCGCCGTTGGGCGTGAGATACAGGCGGACCTGCTCCAGCGTGCGGCGCCGGTAGTCCGTGCCGTTGTCGACGCTGATGACTTCGAGCCGCTCGTTCAGCAAGGCAATGGCCGGCAGGATGCGATCTCGGTGCAAACCGCCGGGATACAGGTCGTCGGGCTTGAAGTTCGACGTCGTGACGAAGCCCACGCCGTTTTCGAACAGCGCCACCAGGAGCCGGTGCAGGATCATGGCGTCGGTGATGTCCGCGACGTGAAACTCGTCGAAGCAGATCAACCGATATCGCTTGGAGATGCGCAGTCCGAGTTCATCCAGCGGATTGACCGTGCCCTGCAGTTCGGCCAACTCGCGATGCACCTCGCGCATGAACTCGTGAAAGTGCAGGCGTGTCTTTCGGCGCAGCGGCACGGCGTTGAAGAAGCAATCCATCAGGAAGCTCTTGCCGCGTCCGACGCCGCCATACATGTAGACCCCGCGCGGGATTTCTGGCCGATTGATCAGCTTCTTGAACGCGTTCGAGCGCTGGGCCTTGAAGTCCGCCCATTCGCTCGCGCAGCGATCGAGCGCATCGATGGCGCGGAGCTGCGCGGGGTCGCTCGCGAAACCCCGGGAGGCCAACTCCGCGTCATAGGCCTGCCTGACGACTCCCACTGGTCAGAAGTTCAGCGTGCGCTTGTCGACGGCCAGAGCCGCTTCCTTGGTCGCCTCCGACAGCGACGGGTGCGCATGGCAGATGCGGGCGATGTCTTCGGCGCTGGCCTTGAATTCCATGGCAACCACGGCTTCGGAGATCAATTCGCTCACCATCGGGCCCACCATGTGGACGCCGAGGATCTCGTCCGTCGCCGCGTCCGCCAGGAATTTGACCATTCCGGTCGTATCGCCCAGCGCACGGGCGCGCCCGTTCGCCAGGAAGGGGAAGGTGCCGGCCTTGTAGGCACGGCCGCTCGCCTTGAGCTGTTGTTCGGTCTCGCCGACCCAGGCGATTTCGGGCGAGGTGTAGATCACCCACGGGATCGTGTTGAAGTTGACGTGCCCATGCTGGCCGGCGATGCGCTCGGCCACGGCAACGCCCTCTTCCTCGGCCTTGTGCGCGAGCATCGGGCCGCGCACCACGTCGCCGATGGCCCAGACATTGGGAAGACTGGTCTTGCAGTCGTCGTCCACCACGATCGCGCCGCGCTCGTCGAGATTCAGGCCCACGGCTTCGGCGTTCAGGCCGTTGGTGTTCGGCACGCGCCCGATCGAGACGATCAGCTTGTCCACTTCGAGCGTCTGCGCTTCGCCCTTGGCGTCGGTGTAGGCAATGCTGACGCCGTTCTTGCCTGGCTTGACTTCGCCGACATTGACGCCGAGCTGGATCTTCAAGCCCTGCTTGTCGAAAGCCTTCTTGGCTTCCTTGGCTATCTGCTCGTCGACGGCGCCGAGGAAGGTCGGCAATGCTTCAAGCACAGTGACTTCGGCACCGAGGCGGCGCCACACCGACCCCATTTCAAGGCCGATCACGCCGGAGCCGATCAGCGCGAGCTTCTTGGGCACGCCGCCGATACGCAATGCGCCGTCGTTCGAAAGGACCAGTTCCTCGTCGAAAGGCGCGCCCGGCAACGGACGGGCATTCGAGCCGGTCGCCACGATGATGTGCTTGCCGACGATGCTCTCTTCGGCAGCGCCCGCGACCTTGATCTCGTAGCCGCCGTCCGCAGCCTTGGAGAACGAGCCGCGGCCGTGGAAGAACGCGACCTTGTTCTTCTTGAACAGATACACGATGCCGTCGTTGTTCTGCTTCACGACCGTGTCCTTGCGCGACAGCATCTTCGCCAGGTCGAGACCGAGGCCTTCGACCTTGATGCCGTGGTCGGCAAAGCTGTGCCCGGCATGCTCGTAGTGCTCGGACGATTGCAGCAGCGCCTTCGAGGGAATGCAGCCGATATTGGTGCAGGTGCCGCCCAATGCCGGACCGCCCTTGGCGTTTTTCCATTCGTCGATGCAGGCCACGTTGAAGCCAAGCTGCGCCGCTCGGATGGCGGCAATGTAGCCGCCGGGGCCGCCACCGATGACGATGACGTCAAATTGTTTGCTCATTGATTATTCCGTTTCATTTTTGAAGCGCGCGGCCTTCGCATCTCATCCGCGAACACCGCGGAACCGGCTTTGCCGGGCCGCCGGTGTTGCCCCCGGCAGGGGGAAGGCGAAGCGACACGAAGTGCGCGCAGCCTGGGGGCGAGCTAGATATCAAACAGGAGGCGCGCCGGGTCTTCCAGCGCTTCCTTCATGGCTACCAGGCCAAGCACCGCTTCGCGGCCGTCGATGATGCGGTGGTCGTAGCTCATCGCGAGGTAGTTCATCGGGCGAACAACGATCTGACCGTTTTCCACGACCGCGCGGTCCTTGGTGGCGTGCACGCCCAGAATCGCAGATTGCGGCGGGTTGATGATGGGGGTCGACAGCATCGAACCGAACACGCCGCCGTTGGAGATGGAGAAGGTCCCGCCGGTCATCTCTTCGATGCCCAGCTTGCCGTCGCGCGCCTTGGCGCCGTATTCGGCGATCTTCTTCTCGATGTCGGCAAAACTCATCTGATCGGCATTGCGCAAGATCGGCACCACCAGTCCGCGGGGCGAGCCCACGGCAATACCGATGTCGAAGTAGCCGTGGTAGACGATGTCGGTGCCGTCCACTGATGCGTTGATCACCGGGTACTTCTTGAGCGCGTGCACCGCGGCCTTCACGAAGAAGCTCATGAAGCCGATCTTGACGCCGTGCTCCTTTTCGAACTTTTCCTGGAAGCGCTTGCGCATTTCCATCACGGGCGCCATGTTCACTTCGTTGAAGGTGGTCAGGATGGCGTTGGTCGATTGCGACTGCAGCAGGCGTTCGGCAATGCGTGCACGCAGGCGGCTCATCGGCACGCGCTGTTCAGGGCGGTCGCCAAGATTCGACAGGCCGGCCGGCATTGCGACTTGCGGCAACGCCGTCTTCGGTGCGCCAGTGGAGACAGGCACGGGCGCCGCCACCTTGGCGGTCGCGCCGCCAGCGACTGCGCCGAGCACGTCGCCCTTGGTCACGCGCCCGTCCTTGCCGGTGCCGGTCACGTCGCCGGTGCTCAGCTTGTTGTCCGCCAGGAGCTTGGCTGCAGCGGGCATGGCGACGTCTGACTTCGAGGTGCCGGTCGCTGCCGCAGCAGCGGCCGGGGCTGCAGCCGCCGCGGGAGCGGCAGCCGGCGCAGGCGCAGCAGCACCAGCCTTGCCTTCGGTGTCGATCTTGGCGATCAACTGATCGGCCACGACGGTGGCGCCGTCTCCCACGACGATTTCGGCCAGCACGCCCGCCGAAGGCGCGGGCACTTCCAGCACGACCTTGTCGGTTTCGATCTCGATCAGGATTTCATCGACGGCGACGGCCTCACCGGCCTTCTTCTTCCACTGCAACATGGTGGCCTCGGCCACGGACTCGGACAGTTGGGGGACTTTGACTTCAACGATGGACATTTTTATGTAGTTCCAGCTTCGTGTTTCTTGTGAATGAATCGAGTTCTTCTTACTTGGTCAGCACGAAGCCCTTGAGTTTTGCGAAGGCGGCGTCGACGAGCGCCTTCTGCTGTTCCTGGTGCAGGTGCGAATAGCCCACCGCAGGCGACGCCGAGGCGGCGCGGCCGGCATAGCCGAGCTTCTGGCCTTCCAGCATGTTCTCGTGGATGTAGTGCTGCACGAAGAACCAGGCGCCCTGGTTCTGCGGTTCGTCCTGGCACCACACGACGTCCACGAGGTTCGGGTACTTCTTCAGTTCGGCGGCGAAAGCCTTGTGCGGGAACGGGTAGAGCTGCTCGACGCGAATGATCGCCACGTCGTCGGTGCCCTTCTCCTCGCGCTTCTTCGCCAGGTCGTAGTAGACCTTGCCCGAGCACGCGATCACGCGCTTGACCTTGTCGGCCTTCAGGTCCTTGGTGTCCGGAATGACCGTCTGGAAACCGCCCTTTGTGAACTCGGACAGCGGCGAAGTCGCATCCTTGTTACGAAGCAGCGACTTCGGCGTCATGATGATCAGCGGCTTGCGCAGGCTGCGCACCATCTGGCGGCGCAGCACGTGGAAGATCTGGCTGGCCGTGGTGGGCTGCACGACCTGCATGTTGGTGTCGGCGGACAGCTGCATGAAGCGCTCGAGGCGGGCCGAGCTGTGTTCCGGGCCCTGGCCTTCGTACCCATGCGGCAGCATCAGCGTGATGCCGTTGACGCGGCCCCACTTGACTTCGCCCGATGCGATGAACTGGTCGAGCACGACTTGCGCGCCGTTGACGAAGTCGCCGAACTGCGCTTCCCAGATCACGAGGGTGTTCGGATCATTCGAGGCGTAGCCGTATTCGAACGCAAGCACCGCCTCTTCCGACAGGATGGAGTCGATGACGACGAACGGCGCCTGGTTCTCGGCCACGTTCTGGAGCGGCACATAGGTGCCCTCGTCGAACTTCTCGCGGTTCTGGTCATGCAGCACCGCGTGACGGTGCGTGAAGGTGCCGCGTCCGCTGTCTTCGCCGGACAGGCGGACCGGATAGCCGCTGGCGACCAGCGAGGCGAAAGCCATGTGTTCGCCCATGCCCCAGTCGACGTTGACGTCGCCGCGACCCATCGCGGCGCGGTCGTCGAGCACCTTCTTGACGAGCGGGTGCACGGTGAAGTTGTCCGGCGCCTTGGTGATGCGTTCCGCGAGGCGCTTCCACTCCGCGGTGGGGATCGCCGTATCGCCGGCGTCGGTCCACTTCTTGTTGAGGAAGGGGCTCCAGTCGACCGCGTACTTGCTCTTGAAGTTCGTGAGCACCGGGTCCGACGTGTTCTTGCCGGCGTCGAATGCGGCGCGCTGCGCCTTGACCATGTCGTCGCCGAGCGTCTCCCCCAGGCCTTGTGCCGCGAGCTTGTCGGCGTACAGCTTGCGCGTGCCGGGGTGCTGCGCGATCTTCTTGTACATCAGCGGCTGCGTGAGCGCCGGCGTGTCCTGCTCGTTGTGGCCGAGCTTGCGGAAGCAGATGATGTCGACGACCACGTCCTTCTGGAATTCCATGCGGAAATCGAGCGCGAGTTGCGTGGCGAGCACCACCGCTTCGGGATCGTCACCGTTCACGTGCAGCACGGGGGCTTCGATCATCTTGACGATGTCGGTGCAATACAGCGTCGAGCGGCTGTCGC
Source organism: Variovorax sp. 05N34 (assembly GCF_056397405.1). Lineage (NCBI taxonomy): Bacteria > Pseudomonadati > Pseudomonadota > Betaproteobacteria > Burkholderiales > Comamonadaceae > Variovorax > Variovorax sp. 05N34. The sequence continues at coordinate 222,742 of NZ_JBFTNI010000004.1, read as the reverse complement.
GCGGATCGCTGGTCGTGAAGCCGATCTGGTTGTTGATCACGATGTGAACCGTGCCGCCCGTGGAGTAGCCACGCGTCTCCGCCAGCGCCAGCGTTTCCATGACGACGCCCTGCCCTGCAAAGGCCGCATCGCCGTGCACGATGACGGGCAAAACCTGTTTGCCGAGCGGATCGGCGCGGCGGTCCATGCGCGCGCGCACCGAGCCTTCGACGACGGGATTGACGATTTCGAGGTGCGAAGGATTGAAGGCCAGGCTCAAATGAACCGGGCCACCCGACGTCGACACGTCGGAGCTGAAGCCCTGGTGGTACTTGACGTCGCCGCTTGGCAGGTCCTCGGGGGCCGTGTGGTCGAACTCGGCGAAGAGGTCCGCGGGCAGCTTGCCCAGCGAATTGACCAGCACGTTCAAGCGGCCGCGGTGCGCCATGCCGATGACGATTTCCTGCACGCCACGCCGTCCGGCCTGGTCGATGAGTTCGTCCATCGAGACGATGAAGCTTTCGCCGCCTTCGAGCGAAAAGCGCTTCTGGCCGACGTACTTGGTGTGCAGGAAGCGTTCGAGGCCTTCGGCCGCGGTGAGGCGCTCCAGCACGCGCTTCTTCTCGTCCGGGGTGAGCTTCGGATTGGTGCGGGCGCTTTCGAGCTTCTGCTGCCACCAGCGCTTTTGCGCCTGGTCGGTCATGTACATGTACTCGGCGCCGATGGTGCCGCAGTAGGTTTCGCGCAGGGCGTTGAGCAGGTCGCGCAGGGACATTGTGTCCTTGCCGAAGAAGGTGTTGCTCGTGTTGAACACCGTCTCGAGGTCACCGTCGGAGAAACCGTAGAACGATGGTTCGAGTTCAGGGATGGCTGGGCGCTCGGTGCGCTTGAGGGGATCGAGGTCTGCCCAGCGGGCGCCGACGTTGCGGTAGGCGGCAATCAGTTGCTGGACGGCGGTGCGCTGGCGGCCGAGTTCGGAATCAGCGCCAGTGGCGACGACGACCTTCGACGTGCCCTGCTTGGCGCGTTCCGCGAAAGCGTTGACGACCGGCAGATGCGGCACGTCCTTGGCATTGGTTCCGTCGGTGGCGGGGACGTTTTGCAGCGCGTCGAAGTACGAGCGCCAGTTGTCGGGCACGCTGCCGGGATTGGTGAGGTAGTTTTCGTACATCTCTTCGACATAGGGCGCGTTGCCGCCGAAGAGGTAGGTGTTGCCTTGATAGGCGCTGTAGACGGACGAAGACGTCGACGAGGAATCGCTCATATTCCGCTGACCTTCGCTTCCCTGAAGGAAGCACTAGCTGGTTTAAGAAACCTTCCGCGACACGGCTGAACCGGTTGGCGGATGCGACTGTGGCTGGGGAAGGGCCTGAGTACCGCCGCATTGTGCCACTGTTCACTGTTGCTCGCCCCCACGCTCGCGCACTTCGTGTCGCTCTCCACCCCCCACCGGGGGCAATACCGGCGGCCCGGCTAAGCCGGTTCCGCGGTATTTCGCGAATTGGGGCGGCGGGCGGTTAAAGGGAGTTGGTGATTTGGTGGAGGGCTGAGGGGTCGTCGATGGTGGTGAGGTCGCCGGGGTCGCGGTGTTCGCAGACGGCCTGGATGGCTCGGCGGAGGAGTTTGCCGCTACGGGTCTTTGGCAAGGCGGTGACGAAACGGACTCTGGCGGGACGGGCGAGTGCGCCGAGGTCGTCGGAGACGCGTTTCATGATTTCTCCTTCGAGACGCAATGCGGAATCGGCATCGGCGGCCGCGTTCCTTGGGACGACGAAGGCCATGGCGACTTGGCCTTTGAGGAGGTCGGCGACGCCGACCACGGCGACTTCGGCGACGTTGGGGTGGCCGGAGATGCTTTCTTCGATTTCGCGGGTGCCCAGGCGATGGCCGGCGACGTTGATGACATCGTCGGTGCGGCCGAGGATGTAGAAATAGCCGTCCTCGTCTTTGATGCCCCAGTCGAAGGTCGAATAGACCATCTTTCCGGGAATGCTTTTCCAGTAGGTATCGATGAAGCGGGCATCGTCTTTCCAGATGGTCTGCATGAAACCGGGGGGCGTGGGGCCCTCGATGACGACGACGCCCTTTTCGCCTGCGCCGACAAGCTCTTCCCCGGTGGTTTCGTGGACGATCTTGACCTTGAACCCGTACATGGGGATGCCGGGGCTGCCCGGCTTACTGGGTGTGGGCTCGACGCCATTCGCCACGGTGAGGATCGGCCAACCGGACTCGGTTTGCCAATAGTTGTCGATGATCGGCACGCCGAGGCCCTCGCCGATCCAGCGGCCGGTGGGTTCGTCCAGTGGCTCGCCGGCCAGGAAAAGCGCCCGGAGGCTCGACAAATCGTATTTTTTCAGCAATGCGGGGTCTTGCTTCTTGAGCACGSGAACCGCGGTCGGCGCGCTGAACATCACCGTGACTTTGTATTTCTCGACCAGCCGCCACCAGATTCCGCCATCAGGTTGCCGGTCGATGCCTTGCGTCGGCAGGCCTTCGTACATGATGGTTGCCATGCCGGCGATCAGCGGGCCATAGACGATGTAGCTGTGGCCGACGACCCAGCCGATGTCGCTGGTCGAGAAATACGTCTCGCCGGCGCGGCCGTCGAAGATGTGCTTCATGCTCGCGGCAAGCGCCACCGCATAGCCCCCGGTGTCGCGCTGCACGCCCTTGGGCTTGCCGGTGGTGCCGCTGGTATAGATGGTGTAGCTGATGTCAGTCGCGTCCAGCCAGGTGCATGGCACAGCCGTGTCACGGAGTTTTTCGAGGAGCGGCGCCGCAAGATGGTCGCGCCCTTCGGTGAGTGCCATCGGCGCGAGGCCGCGGTCGACCAGCAACACGGCGGACGGCTTGTGCGCCGACAGGCGGATCGCCTCATCCAGCAGCGGCTTGTAAGCCAGCACTTTGTTGCCGCGCGATCCTCCGTCGGCACTGACGATGACCTTTGGCGCGGCGTCATCGATGCGCGATGCCAGCGACCCGCTCGCAAAGCCGCCGAAGACGACGCAATGGATGGCCCCGATGCGTGCGCACGCCAGCATCGCGAAGGCTGCTTGCGGAATCATCGGCATGTAGATCAGCACGCGATCGCCTTTGCCGACACCGAGTTCGATCAGGCTTGCGGCCATCCTCTGCACTTCAGAGTGCAGTTCGCGAAAGGTGTAGCTTTTTTCGACGCCGGTTTCGGTCGACACGAAGATCAACGCCCGTTGATCGCCGCGCTCAGGAAGATGCCGGTCGACCGCGTTGTGGCAAAGGTTCGTCGTGCCGCCTGCGAACCATCGCGCGAAAGGCGGGTAACTCGCATCGAGGATCTGTTTCGGCGGCGTCTTCCAGTCGATCAACTCGGCCTGCTCGGCCCAGAACGCTTCGGGCGCATCGATGGAACGGCGATAGAACTCCGCATAGCGGCTCATGGGCTTGTCTCCTGTCGGCTCTGCAGGCCGTGCTGCAAGTATGAGCCGTTGCCTTTCGGCAAGCTGACTCACACGGCGGCCCCGTCGCACGCCACGCGCAAAGACGCTGCATGCGTGGCGGCGACAGGCGCAGTCACATCGAGCATGGATGTGGCGGCGTTGCGCCTTTGCGCATCCTGAATCAGTTCATTCAGGCAGGCCGCCTCCCGCAGGTGCTCATAGCAGGCGCGATATCCGGCACTGCTGGGATGCACGCCATCGGGCGAGAAATAGATCGAAGGCTCGCTCGAGAACGGTTCCTTTCGCCGCTCACCGAAGACGCTGATGAAGCGCACGCCGTGCCGCGCGGCCATTCGCTCGAAGAGCATGCACACCCGATAGGTCCGCGAACTCGCCCACCATGACCACGGCGCCATGAAGACCGGTGCAAGTCCCAGGTTGGCGCTGCACAGCCAGAGCACCTTCGTGCCGCGCCGGGTCAGTTCGGGCAGCAGGATATCGGCATCCAGGGCAAGGCGTGCCGTGGGCGTCAGGCGCAGCACGTCGTTGCCGCCCACCATCAAGAGGATCAGGTCGTAGGCAGGCTCCGCAGCGCCGGCCGGCAGAGCGTCGAGTTGATTGCGAACGTCCTCCAATCGCGCGCCGCTGACGGCGAGGTTCGTGATCTCGACCTGCGGATGGTCCGCGCTGAGCATTCCCGGGATCGATTCGTCCGGCAGATTGGCGCCGAGCCCCACACCGGTGCTGTCGCCCAGCACCAGGACTCGCGCCGACGGCTGCTCGGGCTTGCACTGGTAGGGGTGATCGACCGCCCACGTGGTGCGGGCCGTGCGAAGTGAGTGCCGCACCCGCAGCCACTGCGCCGCGGTGACCGAAGCGAGCGCAATCGCAGCCATCGCGGCGGACGCACCGATCACGGTCGGCATTCTGTTGACCGGCAAGTGCATCGGGATCTCCTTCTTCTTCTCTTCAACTGTGTTCTTTATCGAGAAGGTGCCAGCTGAATGGCTGCCGGAAATCATGTCATTTTGTTGCAGGACAGCACGGACGCTCTGCCAGAGGCCCTCGGCGGCATCCGAGGCGTCGGCTCGGGGCTGTCTTGGATGCTCCAAAACCCTGATTGATTTAATTAGAGATGTAAATACGATCAACTTCGTCATAAAGACATCGCCCATGTCCTCCGCGCCCACCATCGCAGACATCGCACGCACCGCTGGTGTGGGGACGGCCACTGTCGATCGCGTGCTCAACCGGCGCCCGGGCGTCAATGCCGAAACCGTTCAGCGCGTGATGCAGGTGGTCGAAGAACTTGGCGCGCCGCAGCAACCGGGACGGCCGCGACGCGCCGCGAATTCGCGCTTCGCCTATGTGCTGCCGGCCGATGCCTCACCGTTCCTGGACTTGGTCGAGAGGCAGATTGCCCAGGCGGCAGGCGATTTCCGGCATGCCCATATCACTGAGGTCACGCATCGCATCGACGCTACCGATCCCGCGCGCTTTGCCGACGAGTTGGCGCAAGTCGGCAATTGCGAAGGGGTTGCCGTGCTGGCGCCGGACTTGCCGCCGATCAAGCGCGCGATCAACGAACTGGTGCGCGCCGGCGTCCATGTCGTGACCCTCTTCTCGGACGTCGCCGGCTCGATGCGCGAAACCTGCATCGGAGCCGACAACCGCGCCGCCGGCCGCACCGCGGGCTTGCTGCTCGGACGGATGTCGAACGACAGCCGCCGCGACACGCTGCTGCTGTCTTCGCAGGCAACGCGCCTTTCGGCGGAAATCGAACGGCGCATCGGATTCGCGCATGTCCTCGAAGAGCGCTTTCCCAGGCTGCGCCTGATGCGCACGCCCGATCTGCCGGCCGACGACGATGGCGCTTGCGACGCACTGCTGCAAGCACTGAAGGACGACATCGATCCGGCACGGGTGGCGGGCATCTACAACGTCGGCTCCGGCACCGCCGGGGTTGCGCGGGCCATGGCGCAAAGCGGCCTCGCGCCGCAGGTTGGCGTGGTCGCCCATGACTTCACGGACGCGCACGCCTCTTTGCTGAGCGCGGACGCCCTTTCCTACGTCCTGCACCAGGACATCCATTACTGCGTGTTGACGGCGGCGCGCGTGCTGCGCGCGCTGTGCGAGAACGTTCGCGGTGCACTCAACGTGGTGCAGCCGCGCATCGAGATCCTGACGGCCGAGAACCTTCATTGAGCGGACGCCCGGTATGTGCCCCTGAACCCAAATCTTTGGAGACAGCTCATGAAATCGATGTCGAAGATGCTCCCGGGGGTGATCGCCCTCGCCGCTGCCACCGTGCTCAGCCTGACCCCCGTGGACGTCCGTGCCCAGGACAAGACCATCACCCTTTGCTGGGCCGCGTGGGACCCGGCCAATGCGCTGGTCGAACTCTCGAAGGACTTCACTACCAAGACCGGCATCAAGATGAAGTTCGAGTTCGTGCCGTGGACGAGCTTTGCCGACCGCATGCTCAACGAGCTCAACTCCAAGGGCAAGCTGTGCGATCTCATCATCGGCGACAGCCAGTGGATTGGCGGCGCGGCCGAGCAGGGCCAGTACGTCAAGCTCAACGAGTTCTTCGACAAGGAAGGCATCAAGATGACCGACTTCGCGCCCGCCACCGTGGTGGGCTATGCGGAGTGGCCGAAGAACACGCCCAACTACTGGGCCCTGCCCGCCATGGCAGATGCGGTGGGCTGGACCTATCGCAAGGACTGGTTCGCCAAGCCCGAGTTGCAGGCCGAGTTCAAGAAGAAGTACAACCGCGACCTCGCGCCGCCGAAAACCTGGGGCGAGTTCAAGGAAGTGGCGGAGTTCTTCCAGGGCCGGATGATCGACGGCAAGAAGGTCTATGGCGCCTACCTGTTCACCGAGCGCGGTTCGGAGGGCATCACGATGGGCGTGACCAACGTTCTCTACCCGATGGGCTTCAAGTACGAAGACCCGAAGAAGCCGTATGCCATGGACGGCTTCGTCAACTCGCCCGACGCGGTGCGCGGCCTGGAGTTCTACAAGGCGCTCTACAAGGGAAGCACGCCGCCCGGGCTGACCAATGCCTACATGACCGAAGGGCTCGACGCCTTCAAATCGGGCCAGGTTGCGATGATGATGAACTGGTTCGCCTTCTTCCCGGGCCTCTACAAGGACCCGAACGTCGGCGGCGAAAAGATCGGCTTCTTCGTCAATCCGTCCGACAAGACCAAGGGCGTGCAGCTCGGCGGCCAGGGGATCTCGGTGGTTTCATACTCGCCCAATCGCAATGAGGCACTGCAATACATCAAGTGGTTCGCGAACCCTGACGTGCAGAAGAAGTGGCAGGCCATCGGCGGCTCTTCGGCTGCCAAGGCCGTGCTGAACGACCCGGCATACCCGAAGAGCTCGCCGTTCGCGCAGCCGTTCCTCGACTCGATGAACATGGTCGTCGACTTCTGGGCCGAGCCTTCGTATGCGCAACTGCTGCTGTCGATGCAAAAGCGCGTGCACGACTATGTGGTCGCCGACAAGGGTACTGCCAAGGAGGCGCTCGATGCACTGGTGGTCGATTGGAAGAAGGTCTTCAAGGACGACGGCAAGGCCAAGTAGTACGGGAAGCACACGCGGAACCGGCATGCAAAACCCGCCCTTCATCGTCGTGCGCGCCGCGCAAGCCACACCGCCCAGCGTGGCGGTGCGGATGCGCGGGCTCTCCGACCGCGCCATCGCATGGCTGTTCGTCGGCCCGACGATGCTGCTGCTGCTGGCGATCAACATCTTTCCGCTGATCTGGACGATCAAGCTGTCGTTCACCAACTACCGGGCCAACCGGCCCAACGCAGCCGTGGTCGACGTCGGCATCGACAACTATGTGTCGGTGCTGACCGATCCCGACATCTGGCTGGCGATGCAGGCAACGGCGCACTTTCTCTTCTGGACCATCTTCCTGCAGGTGCTCATTGGCTTCTCACTGGCTTACCTGATCGATCGCAAGTTTCGCGGCCATGGCTTCTGGACCACGATGATCCTGATCCCGATGATGCTGTCGCCCGCAGTGGTTGGCAACTTCTGGGCCTTCCTTTACCAACCGCAGACCGGCTTGTTCAACTACGCCGTCTCGTACCTGTCGGGCGTGCCGGCGTCGTCTTTCGAGATGATCGGCTCCGTCAAGCTTGCGCCCTGGGCCATCGTCATCGTCGACACCTGGATGTGGACGCCCTACGTGATGCTGATCTGCCTTGCGGGTCTGCGCTCCATTCCGGACTACATCTACGAGGCCGCAGAGGTCGACCGCGCCTCCAAGTGGCGTCAGTTCTGGTCGATCACGCTGCCGATGGTGCTGCCCTTCATCATGTTGGCGGTGCTCTTCCGCGGCATCGAGAACTTCAAGATGTTCGACATGGTCAACCTGCTGACCTCGGGCGGGCCCGGCTCGGCGACCGAGCTTGCCTCGATCACGCTCAAGCGCGAGGCTTTCGAGAAATGGCGCACCGGGTATTCGTCGGCCTTCGCCATCATCCTTTTCGTTGCGGTGTTCGGCCTTGCCAACATCTACGTCAAGGCCCTCAACCACGTGAAGAACCGCTGAAGGACGCACATGAGCACCAGCACCAGCATGGGCATCAGCACAGCGCACTCGGTCGTTGAGCCGAGTTCGCGCACACGGCGGGTCGCGGGCGCCGTCGTCGTCCTGTACGCGCTCGTCACGATGATCCCGCTGGTGTGGATCATCCTGACCGGCTTCAAGACGCCGACGGATTCGATCAGCTATCCGCCGAAGATCCTGTTCACGCCTTCGCCGCAGGGCTATTGCAACCTCTTCACGACGCGCTCGCGCCAGACGCCCGAATACATCGCCGCGCTGCCACCGCCGAGCGATGTGTGCGACAAAGTCGCGCGGGGCGACAACATGGTGGTCGCCGGCAGGTCCAACTACATCCCGAGATTCGTCAACTCGCTGATCATCGCCTTCGGCTCGACAGTGCTGTCGGTCGGCATCGGCGTGATGGCGGCCTATGCGTTCTCGCGCTTCAACGTGCCGCTGAAGGACGATCTCCTGTTCTTCATCCTGTCGACGCGGATGATGCCGCCCATCGCGGTGGCGATCCCCATCTTCCTGATGTACCGCGAACTCGGGCTGTCGGACACGCGGCTGGGGATGATCCTGCTCTACAGCGCCGTGAACGTGTCGCTCGCGGTCTGGCTGCTGAAAGGCTTCATCGACGAGATCCCGCGCGAATACGAAGAAGCGGCAATGGTCGACGGCTACACGCGCCTGCAGGCCTTTCGGAAGGTGGTGTTGCCGCAAGCCACCACCGGCATTGTTGCGACGTCGATCTTCTGCTTGATCTTCGCGTGGAACGAATACGCCTTCGCGGTGCTGCTGACTTCGGGCACCGCACAGACGGCGCCGCCTTTCATCCCAATCATCATTGGCGAAGGTGGGCAGGACTGGCCGGCCGTTGCCGCCGGCACCACGCTGTTCCTGGTGCCGATCCTGGTCTTCACGATCCTTCTGCGCAAGCACCTGTTGCGCGGCATCACCTTCGGCGCGGTGCGCAAGTAGGAGTGCACGAATGCCAGACATGCCGACCGCCTCTTCGCTCTCCCCCGCCTCACCCGATCGGCGCCGCTGGCCGCGCTGGCTGCGCCGCGGACCGATGGAAATCGTCGCCTGCCTCGTGATCACCGCCGGGCTCGTGATGATGTTGCAACCGCTGGCAATGGCGCTGTTCACGTGGTCGTTCACCACGACGCTGTTCGGCACCGCGCTGTTCATGGTCGTCTCCAAGTTTCCCGAGTGAGCCATGGCAGAGATACGCGTTCATCAGCTGCATAAAGCCTTCGCCGACTTCACGGCGGTGAAGAACTCCAGCTTCACCGTGCGGGACGGCGATTTCTTCTGCCTCCTCGGCCCATCGGGCTGCGGCAAAACCACCACGCTGCGGATGATCGCGGGCCTCGAGCTGCCGACCTCGGGCCGAATCTTCCTCGGCGACGAAGACGTCAGCTTCAAGCGGGCATCGGCACGCGACATTGCTTTCGTGTTCCAGATGTTCGCCCTCTATCCGCACATGAACGTGCGTCGCAACATCGGTTTTCCGCTGGTGTCGCAAGGCATGGCGCGCGCGGAGGTCCGCCGCGAGGTCGAGAAGGCGGCACGCACGCTGCGCATCACGCATCTTCTGGACAAGCCGGTGTCGCAGTTGTCGAGCGGCGATCGGCAACGCGTGGCACTCGGCCGTGCGATCGTGCGCCAGCCAAAGGCCTTTCTCATGGACGAACCGCTCGGCGCGCTCGATGCCGAATTCCGCGAAGTGATGTGCCAGGAGCTGCGCGCACTGCACGACAGGCTGCACGCCACCACCGTGTATGTCACGCATGACCAGATGGAAGCGATGGCGATGGCCGACGTGATCGCCGTCATGAACGAAGGCGTGATCGAGCAGCTCGGTGCGCCTCTGGAGGTGTATGAGCGGCCCGCGAGTGTCTTCGTCGCGGACTTCATCGGCGCGCCTTCGATGAACTTCCTGCCCTTCGAGGCGGGGCTCGCGAGCGGCGAACAGGCGATCCGCATCGGACCCACGCAGATCGAAGTGCCCACACTGCGTGAAGACGTCGCACCGCGCCCGCTGCTCTGCGGCATACGGCCGGAGCATCTGCGTCTCGAAGATGCTTCGACCTTGCGCGCGGAGGTGCTCGGGACCGAATACCTCGGCACCCGCACCGTCGTCACGCTCGCCACCGCACAAGGCGCCACGGTGCGCGCCAAAGTGGATGTCACGCTGCCGGTCGCGCGCGGCGATCATGTCGGGCTCGCCTTCGACGCATCGGTGATATCGCTCTTCGACGCCGCATCGGGCCGAGCCTTGCGCACCGCCCGCGACGAGACGCCGCAGCGCGGCCGGCAGGGAGCACGCCATGGCTGAGCTTCGCCTCGCCAACGTCGAAAAGCGCTTCGGCGCCGTGCGGGCCATCGAAGGGCTGACGCTCGACATGCCAAGCGGCGAGTTCTTCGTGCTGCTCGGCCCCAGCGGCGCGGGCAAGACCACCACGCTGCGGCTGGTGTCCGGCCTCGAAACGCCGGATGCGGGCCGCATCTCGATCGGCGGGCGCGACGCCACGGCTATCGCGCCAGCGCTGCGCGACGTGGCGTTTGTCTTCCAGCAGTATTCGCTTTATCCGCACCTGAACGTCTATGACAACCTTGCCTTTCCGCTCCGCTCTCCGTTGCGTCCCCTTCCGGAGAACGAAGTGCGCCGCAAGGTGGAGGAAGTGGCTCGAATGCTGCGGATCCACGACAAACTGAAGAACCCGGCGACCCGCCTCTCGGGCGGCCAGATGCAGCGCGTGGCAATCGGGCGCGCCCTGGTACGCAATCCGTCGATCTACCTCATGGACGAGCCGCTGTCGTCACTCGATGCCAAGCTGCGCAACGACCTCCGGCTGGAGCTCAAGCGAATCCAGCAGGACCTGGGCGCCACGATGCTCTATGTGACGCACGACCAGATCGAAGCAATGACCATGGCCACGCGCATCGGCGTTCTCGATGCCGGCGTGCTGGTGCAGGTCGGTACGCCGCAGCAGATCTACGAAAACCCGAGCAGCGTCCACGTGGCCTCCAGGCTGGGTTCGCCGCGCATCAATCTCTTTGCGCGGGCACTGCTGCCGGAGCTCGACGCGCCCCGGCGGGCCGTCACCGTGGGCGTGCGCGCCGAGCATCTGAGATTGCATGGGCAAGCTGCGGGCGCGGCCAGCCGGCCGCACCGCGCCGCGCGCGTCAGGCGCATCGAACGACTGAGCGACCTGCACCTAGTGCACGTCGGACTCGACGACAGTGACCAGGAACTCATCGTCTCCGCAGCCGCGAACGAGAGCTTCGAGCCCGACGACGCGGTGCAGGTCGAGCTGACGCGCCCGCTGTGGTTCGACGCCGAGGGCCGGCGCATCAGCGCATGAATCAAGCAACCATACCTGGAGCACACATGGCCGACATCGACATGATCCGCAACGCGACGCAGACGCTGATCGACCACGTCGATGAACTGACCGCCCTGGACCAGGCGATCGGCGACGGCGACCACGGGCTCAACATGCGGCGGGGCGCGCTCGCCATTCAGGGCAAGCTCGGCGAGCTTGCGGGTCAGTCGCTCAACGAGGCATTGCGCACCATGGGCATGACCTGCATGTCGACCATCGGCGGCTCGTCCGGGCCGGTGTTCGGCACGCTGATGATCACGCTCGGCAAGGAATTGCCCGACCCGCCGACGGCCAGCGCCATGGCCGCCGCACTCGATGCCGGCATCAAGGCCCTGACCCGCCTTGGCAAGGCCGAAGTGGGCCAGAAGACATTGCTCGATGTGCTCGATCCCGTGCAGAAGCTGCTCGCGCAAGGCGGCGGCGACCTGCTCGACCGGGTTCGCGCCTGCGCCTTCGCGAGCGCCGATTCGACCGCCGCGATGGATGCGATCAAGGGGCGGGCATCCTTTCTCGGAGATCGTGCGCTGGGCCATGTCGACCCGGGCTCGCGTTCGGTGGCATTGATCATCGCCGCGATCTGTGACAGCCTGGATTCGCCGGCGCAAACCTCTTCCATTCCGCCTGACCTTTCGCCTGAAAGCGCAACATGAAGAAGCTCATCAACGACGTCGATTCCCTGCTGACCGAATCCCTGGACGGCTTTGCAGCCGCGCATGCGGACATCGTGGCGCTCGGCGAGACCGGGCCTTTCGTGCGCCGTCGCACGCCGAAGCCCGGGAAGGTTGCGCTGATCTCGGGCGGTGGATCGGGCCACGAGCCGCTGCATACGGGCTTCGTCGGACACGGCATGCTCGATGCAGCCTGTCCCGGGCAGGTGTTCACCTCGCCAACCCCCGACCAGATGCTGGCGGCCGCGCAGGCGGTGGACACAGGCGCGGGCGTGCTGTTCATCGTCAAGAACTATTCGGGCGACATGATGAATTTCCAGATGGCCGCGGAGATGGTCGATTGCGACAACGCAACCGTCATCGTCAACGACGACGTTGCGGTCGAAAACTCCACCTACACCACCGGGCGGCGCGGCGTCGCAGGCACATTGATCGTCGAGAAGATCCTCGGCGCCGCGGCCGAGCGGGGCGACAGCCTCGCGGCCCTGAAGGCGCTTGGCGATTCCGTCAACAAGGCCACCGCCTCGATGGGTGTGGCGCTCACGTCCTGCACGGTGCCTGCGGCCGGCAAGCCGACCTTTCAGATAGGGGCGGACGAAATGGAGATGGGCGTCGGCATCCACGGCGAGCCCGGCCGGCGAAGGGTCAGGCTCTCGTCGGCGGACGACATTGCGGCCGAACTCAGCGGCGCAATCCTCAAGGACCTTTCACTCAAGCCTGGACAGCAAGTGCTGCTGCTGGTCAATGGCTTCGGGGGCACACCGCTGATGGAGCTGTATTTGATGGTGAATGCGGTGCGCAAGGTGCTCGACGGCCAGCAGCTCAAGGTCGCGCGCTACCTCACCGGGTCGTATGTGACGTCGCTCGAGATGGCCGGGTGCTCGGTCACCGTGAGCGCCATGGACGAGGCGACGCTGGCGCTCTGGGATGCGCCAGTGCACACGGCAGCGCTCCGCTGGGGCATGTGAGGCGGCTCTGGCGTGCCGACGCGAACGGTCGCTCGCGTCGGCAACTTGCCTGGCTGCTTACCAGCTCACCCCGTAGTAGTCGTTGACGCTGCGGCTGTAGTCAGGCGTGTATTCCGGCGCCTGCGTCTCGGCGTAGCGCGGTGCGCCTTCAAGCTTGGCCTTGTCTAGCGGCACGACATAACCGTCCATCGACGTGTCGTACGTCAGCATGTTCCAAGGCAATGGATAGCGGTCCGTGCCCATGCCGAGAAAGCCACCGAACTCGAGAACGGCATAGCGGACCTGGCCTGAGCGCTTGTCGATCATGATGTCGTCGATGGACCCGAGCTTCTCGCCCGCCTTGTTGTAGACGTTTGTGCCCTCGACGCGCTCGGAAGAGATGACGTCGCTGGTCGATTCAGGGGTCATGAAAGTCTCCTTGGTTGGATGAAAGGGTGAGTTCGGGTATCTCGCGCAGGCGTGCCGAACGACATCGGGGTACATGCCGCACAACTGTAGGCATCCACTGGCCCGATCTGCATAGGCGCTTGTCGTCCTTCCGGGCGGAACGCTCGTCAGGTGCCGTCCGACACGCGGTCGCGTGCTTTCGCTCGTGGCAGCACAGGCGCACAGGACTACAAAGCTCCTTTGACCGCTGACCGGACCACTCCCTTGAACTCCCCCGTGACCTTCGGCGACACCGACGCCTATCTTTTTCGCGAGGGAACGCACTCGCGGCTCTACGAACGGCTGGGCGGCCGACTGGCCGACAAGGAAGAAGACGGCGCCTTCTTTGCCGTGTGGGCGCCGAACGCAAGCTCGGTCGCCGTCATCGGCGACTGGAACCACTGGGACGGCCATGCCGACCCGCTGTCTCCGCGCCCGGACTCCACGGGCGTCTGGCACGGACAGGTGGCAGCCGCGCGGCACGGTCAAGCCTACAAGTACCGCATCCTGTGCAAGTCCGGAAGGGTGATCGAGAAAGCGGACCCGCTCGCGTACTTCGCCGAAACACCGCCGGCAACCGCATCCAGGCTCTGGTCGCTCGACTACACCTGGGCCGACGACGAATGGATGCGCACGCGCGCGGCCCGCAACAGCCTCGACGCGCCGATTTCGATCTACGAAGTGCATGCAGGCTCCTGGCGTCGCGAAGACGGCCGTCCGATGGATTACCGCGCGCTCGCGCATGCACTGGCCGACTACGTCGTCTCGGTCGGCTTCACGCACGTCGAACTGATGCCGATCACGGAGCACCCGTTCTACGGCTCCTGGGGCTACCAGACGACGGGGTACTTCGCGCCGACATCGCGCTACGGCACACCCCAGGACTTCATGTACTTCGTCGACCACCTGCACCAGCGCGGGATCGGCGTCATCCTCGACTGGGTGCCCTCCCACTTCCCGACGGACGCGCACGGGCTCGCCAGCTTTGACGGCACGCATCTCTACGAGCACGCGGATCCGCGCCAGGGCTTTCATCCCGAGTGGAACTCGGCAATCTTCAACTATGGGCGCGACGAGGTTCGCAGCTTCCTCATTTCATCGGCGCTCTTCTGGCTGGCCAGCTATCACATCGACGGCCTGCGGGTGGATGCGGTGGCGTCCATGCTCTACCTGGACTACGCGCGCCAGGGCGGGCAGTGGATTCCCAATCAGCACGGCGGGCGCGAAAACCTCGAAGCAATTGGCTTCCTTCAGGAACTCAATCGCGCGGTGTACCGCGAGCAGCCGGACACTTTCACGATCGCGGAGGAGTCGACCGCATGGCCCAAGGTCTCGCGGCCTACCGACATGGGCGGCCTCGGTTTCGGAATGAAGTGGAACATGGGCTGGATGCACGACACCCTCGCCTATATGCACGAGGATCCGGTGCATCGCCGTTTCCATCACCATCAGCTGACTTTCTCGATGGTCTATGCCTTCAGCGAGAACTTCGTGCTGCCGTTGTCGCACGATGAAGTCGTCTATGGCAAGGGGTCGCTCATCGGCAAGATGCCAGGCGATCCGTGGCGGCAGTTTGCCAACCTGCGCTCGCTCTTTGCCTACATGTGGGCGCATCCGGGCAAGAAGCTGCTGTTCATGGGCGGCGAGTTCGGTCAGCGGCGCGAGTGGACGCATGAAGGGCAGCTCGACTGGGCCTCGCTCGATTCGAGCGAGCACCGGGGCGTTCAGCATCTGGTGGGCGAACTCAATCGTGTCTACCGGGCGGAGCCGGCGCTGCACGAGCTGGATTTCTCCGCGGACGGCTTTCAGTGGCTCGAACCCAACGACAACAAGCAGAGCGTGGTCGCCTTCCTGCGGCGCTCACGCGCGGGCGACTCGGTTCTCGTGGTGTGCAACTTGACACCGGTGCCGCGTCAGAACTACTGTGTCGGCGTGCCTCGGGACGGCACATGGCGGGAGATCCTCAACAGCGATGCCAGTACGTTCGGGGGCTCGGGCTGGGGGAATCTTGGCGCTGTGCAAGCCGCACCGATGCATTCGCACGGACAGAAGTACTCCGTGTGCCTGACGCTGCCGCCGCTTTCCACGCTCTTTTTCAAGGTGCAGTCCGATGCCTAGCGCCCTGCTGTCGCCGCCGCACATGCCCGAACCCGTCGATGCGGCGGACGGCCGGCGCCGCGCTGTGGTCGATGCCGTGCTGCCCGTCGTCGACGGCGGCCGTTTTGCGGTCAAACGCGTCGCGGGCGAGAGCTTTCGCGTCACGGCGCATGTCTTTACCGACGGGCACGATGTGCCCCGCGTGATGCTCCAGTGGTGGAAGGACGGCGACGCCTCGCGCCACGAGCTGCCGATGAAGCTGCGCTACAACGACGAGTGGCATGCCGACTTCACGCCGCCCATGCCCGGGCGCTACTTCTACACGGTGGCCGCTTGGGTCGACGCGTTCGAATCGTGGCGGCACGAGCTCGTTCGCCGTGTGGATCCGGAAGACATCCGCATTGCCGCGCGCACCGGAGCGCTCGAGATTTCCGGAGCGGCAGGCCGAGCGAACGGCGATGACCGTCAGGCGCTTGCGAAATGGGCGCGCGCACTTGACGAACGCGCCAACAACCCGGGCGTGAATGCGAACGAGCTCAAGGCGCTCGCGCTCGATGACGAACTGGCCGCCATTGCCACGCGCAATCCCGATCGCAGCCTGGAGGCCCGCTTCGCGGCGGAACTGCCGCTCGTGGCGGATCGCGAGCGCGCCCGCTTCAGCACCTGGTACGAGCTCTTTCCCCGCTCGGCCTCGGACACGCCGGGCGCGCACGGCACCTTTCGTGACGTCGAGAAGCGCCTTCCGCTGGTCGCGTCGATGGGCTTCGACGTGCTGTACTTCCCGCCGATCCATCCAATTGGCCGCTTGCAACGCAAGGGCCGCAACAATGCGCTGGCGACCGAGCCCGGCGACGTCGGCAGTCCATGGGCCATTGGTGCCGCTGAAGGCGGGCACAAGGACATCCTGCCCGCGCTCGGCACGGCGGAAGATTTCCGGCGCCTCGTGGCCAAGGCGGCGGAGATGGGCATCGACGTGGCCATGGACATCGCCTTTCAGTGCGCGCCGGACCATCCCTACGTGAAGGCGCATCCGACATGGTTTCGATGGCGGCCCGACAACACTGTGCAGTATGCGGAGAACCCGCCGAAGAAGTACCAGGACATCTATCCCTTTCACTTCGAGAGCCCGGATTGGCGGGGGCTCTGGAGTGAGCTCAAGTCGGTGCTGGACCACTGGATCGCGCAGGGCGTCACCGTGTTTCGCGTCGACAACCCGCACACCAAGGCCTTCGGGTTCTGGGAATGGGCGATCACGGAGGTCAAGCGCGAGCACCCGGAGGTGATCTTCCTGGCCGAGGCCTTCACGCGGCCGAAGGTGATGCATCGGCTCGCCAAGCTAGGGTTCACGCAGTCGTACACCTACTTCACTTGGCGCAATACGAAGCAAGAGCTGACCGAGTATTTCACCGAGCTCACACGCGGCCCCGGCAAGGACTACTTCAGGCCGAACGTGTGGCCCAACACGCCCGACATCCTTCACGCCGCACTCCAGACGGGCGAGGAAGCCGTTTTCAAGTCGCGGCTGGTGCTCGCTGCCACGCTGTCGGCAAACTACGGCATCTATGGCCCGGCTTTCGATTTGATGGAATACAAGCCGCGCGAGCCTTCGAGCGAGGAATACCTCGACTCCGAGAAATACCAGTTGCGCGACTGGGACTGGAGCCCCGACCGCGGCCTGCGCCCTTTCATTGCGCGCGTCAATCAGATCCGCCATACCAACGCACCCTTGCAGGCCGACGAGAGCCTGCGGTTTCTGGACATCGACAACGACCAGTTGATCGCCTACATGAAGGCCACGCCGGACGGCTCGCACGTCGTAGTGACGGTGGTGAACCTCGATCCGCACAACGTGCAGGCCGGCTGGGTCAATCTCGATCCCGCGCTCGTCGGCGTGGAGGGCGACAAGCCTTTCCAGATGCACGACCTCCTGAGTGACCAGCGATTCACGTGGCGCGGCGCATGGCACTACATCCTGCTCGATCCGAACCGGTTGCCCGCACACATCCTCGCGGTGCGGCGGCGGGTGCGCGACGAGCGCGATTTCGATTACTTCCAATAGGCGCCCATGAACGCCCCGCTGCCGACACTCGTCCTCGAAACCACCGAGATCGACACCTCCGGCGATCCGACCTGGTACCGCGATGCGGTCATCTATCAGCTCAACGTCAAAGCCTTTCTGGACTCCAATGCCGACGGCGTCGGCGACTTCAAGGGCGTGGCCAGCAAGCTCGACTACGTGAAGGACCTGGGCGTCAACACCATCTGGCTGATGCCCTTCTATCCTTCGCCGCTGCGCGATGACGGCTACGACATTGCCGAATACGAAGACGTGCATCCGCAATACGGCTCGCTGCAGGACTTCCGCGACATGCTGGAAGAGGCGCACAAGCGCGAGTTGCGCGTGATCATCGAACTGGTCATCAACCACACGTCGAGCGAACACCCGTGGTTCAAGGCCGCGCGCACGGCGCCGCCCGGATCGCGAGAGCGCAACTTCTACGTCTGGAGCGACACCGACACGCTCTATGCGGGCACCCGCATCATCTTCACCGACACCGAGAAGTCCAACTGGACGTGGGATCCAGTCGCCAAGGCGTATTACTGGCATCGGTTCTTCAGCCATCAGCCCGACCTCAACTTCGACAACCCCCAGGTGCTCGAAGCGGTGTTTCGAACCATGCGCTTCTGGCTGGACATGGGGGTGGACGGCTTCCGGCTGGATGCCATCCCCTATCTCATCGAGCGCGACGGCACGACCAACGAGAACCTGCCCGAGACGCACGAAGTCATCAAGAAGCTGCGCGCAGCCATCGATGCCAACTACAAGAACCGCTTCCTGCTGGCCGAAGCCAACATGTGGCCGGAGGACGTGCGGGGCTACTTCGGCGAAGGCGACGAATGCCACATGGCGTATCACTTCCCGTTGATGCCGCGCATGTACATGGCCATCGCGCAGGAAGACCGCGACCCCATCGTCGAGATCCTGCAGCAGACGCCCGATATTCCCGAGAACTGCCAATGGGCCATCTTCCTGCGCAACCATGACGAGCTGACGCTGGAGATGGTGACCAACCGCGAGCGCGACTACATGTACACGACTTACGCCGCGGACATGCAGGCGCGCATCAACCTCGGCATTCGCCGACGGCTCGCACCGTTGATGGACAACGACAAGGACCGCATCAAGCTGATGAACAGCATGCTGCTGTCGATGCCGGGGTCGCCCATCATCTACTACGGCGACGAGATCGGCATGGGCGACAACGTCTTCGTCGGCGATCGCAACGGCGTTCGGACGCCCATGCAATGGAGCCCGGACCGCAATGCAGGCTTCTCGCGCGCGGATCCGCAGCGCCTGTACCTGCCGCCAATCATGGATGCGATGTACGGCTACGAGGCCGTCAACGTCGAAGCGCAGTTGCGCGACAAAAGCTCACTGCTGCACTGGACGCGCCGGATGCTCGCGGTGCGCAAGACGAGCCGGGCCTTCGGGCGCGGGCGCCGCACGTTCCTCAAGCCGGGCAATCGAAAGATCCTCGCCTACATCAGCGAACATGACGACGACGTGATCCTGTCGGTGTTCAACCTGTCGCGCGCGGCGCAGCCGGTCGAACTGGATCTCTCGGCGTTCAAGGGCCGGGTGCCTGTCGAGATGCTGGGCCGCACATCGTTTCCGCCGATCGGCGAACTGCCCTATCTGCTCACGTTGACGTCGCATGGCTTCTATTGGTTCAGGCTCGCCGAGGAGGCCCCCATGCCAAGCTGGCACCAGGAAGGTGTCGCCCTTCTCGACCGCCCCGTGCTGGTGCTCTTCGACGGCTGGACCAGCATCTTCAGGGACCGCGTGGTGCCCTGGCGCATCGGCTTTGCCGACCGGCTGAGCCGGCAGATCGAGACTGACACGCTGCCGCCGCACATCGAAGCCCAGCGCTGGTATGCCACCAAGGGTTCGCACATCGAGCGCGCCGCGTTTCGCGACCAGGCAGTCTGGAACATCGACGGCTACAGCTGGATGCTGCCGCTGCTGGCTCTGCAAGGACCGCCCGGCGGTGCCACCTACTTCATGCCGCTGGCTCTCGCGTGGGAAGACCGCGACGAAGAGCGCATGAAATCGCTGCAGCAGGCCGCCATCGCAAAGGTGCGGCAGCAGGCGAACGTCGGCGTCATGGGCGATGCCTTCTTCGACGAGGCGTTCTGCCGCCAAGTCGTTCGCGCCATCGTGCATGAAACGCGGCTTCGCACCGACCACGGCGAGCTTCACTTCCGGCCCACATCGCTGGGGCGGGAGTTTCCCGCTGAAGTCATCGATACGCTGCCCGTGAGTCCGCCCAGCCCGGTCAGCAGCAACACGGTGGTCACGCTCGGCGAGACGCTGTTCCTGAAGGGCTACCGTCAACTGCGCGCGGGCGTCAATCCTGAATTGGAAATGGGCCGCTTCCTCACGGAAGAAGCCGGTTTCGTGCATGGGGTTCCGATTGCCGGCGCGCTCGAATACCTGGGCGAGGACGGCACGGTCATGACGCTCGCGCTGCTGCAGGCCTACGTGCCGAACCAGGGCGACGGATGGGAATACACGCTGGCGTACCTCGAACGTGTGTTGGGCGAACTGCGTGATACCGACGGCGCAACCACGCCGGAGCTGCACGGCGCATTTCTCGCGCTGATCCGCATCCTCGGCGCCCGCACGGCCGAACTGCACAATGCGCTCGCCAAGCGCACTGGCAACGCCGCCTTCGAACCGGTGCCGATGGCGGATGCCGACCTTCAAAAGATCCGCGAAACCGTGCGCTCCGAGGCCGCGGGCACACTCAGGCAGCTCGGCGAATTCGTGCGCACCACGCTGCCCGCCAGCGCGCAGGACGACGCGACGAGACTGCTCGGCATGGGCAAGGCGGTCGATACCTTCGTGGATGGCGTGTATCTTGCAGGCAAGACAGCGTGGCGAACGCGATTCCATGGCGACTATCACCTCGGACAGGTGCTGCTGACGCGAAACGATTTCGTAATCATCGATTTCGAAGGCGAACCCGCACGACCCATCGAAGAGCGCCGCACCAAGCAATCGCCGCTGCGCGATGTCGCCGGCATGCTGCGCTCCTTCAACTACGCGCGCTGGAGCGCATTGCGCCGCGCTGCCCAGAATGCCGAGGAGCTGGTGCGCCTGGACGCCGCGGCGCGCGCCTGGGAGGGCGAGACGCGAGCCGCATTTCTTTCCGGCTACCAGGAGGTCCTGGCCCCGGAGTCGGGTCCGGTCGACAGGCAGCTTCTCGAACTCTTCGAGCTGGAGAAGGCGTTCTACGAACTGCGCTACGAACTGAACAACCGGATCGACTGGGTGCCCGTTCCGTTGCAGGGAATCCTCGCATTGCTTGAACGAACGGCCGTTCGCTGAGCGCGGACACACACATCACCCGGAGCACGTCCATGGAAAGCCTCTCCATTCATCTCGAGCCGTTGCGCGCCTTCCTGTTCCAGATCGGCGCGTACTTCCCCCGGCTGCTCTTTGCGGTGCTGGCGGTCGCCGTCGGCTGGCTGCTGGCCAAGGCGGCGCGCTTCACCGTGGTGCGCGGCCTGCATGCGTTGAACTTCCACGTGCTCACCGAGCGCTCCGGCATCGACGACTTTCTCCGCAAGGGCGGCATGGTGCAGGACTCGACCGTCGTCTTCGGTGCGCTGGCCTACTGGCTGGTCATACTGATTTCGCTGGTCGTTGCCTTCAACGGGCTCGGGCTCACTTATGCGGCCGACATGCTCGGGCGCGTGATGTGGTTCGTGCCCAATGTGTTCGTCGCGCTGCTGATCCTGGTCTTCGGCGCCTTCTTCGCGAAGTACGTGGGGGACGGAATCAGTGCCTACAGCCGCAACGCCGGCATGCAGGATGCGCAACTGCTCGGCAAGCTGGCGCAATACGCGATCCTGCTTTTCGTGGTGCTCATCGCGCTCGACCAGATCAAGGTCGGTGGCGATATCGTCCGGCAGAGTTTCCTGATCATCCTCGCCGGCGTGGTGTTCGCACTGGCACTGGCGTTCGGGCTCGCGGGCAAGGATTGGGCCGCACGCCGCATCGAGGAGTGGTGGCCGCGCGATCGGCCTCCGCCGCGGCCCGTCGTGCGCGAAACGACCACCCGTGATTTTCCCGGAGCGAACCGCCCGACCGCCGCGTGGCCGCCCCGAACAGACCGTGATCGGCCCCACCCGTGACCAAACGCAATCACGTAGCCCTGACCGCGGTCTGGCCAGGGCGTCCCTACCCGCTTGGCGCAACCTGGGATGGCCAGGGCGTGAACTTCGCGATCTTCTCCAAGCACGCGGAAAAGGCGGAGTTGTGCATCTTCGACGACAAGGGGCGGCATGAGCGCCAGCGCATCGTGCTGCGCGAGCGCACCAACGACGTTTGGCATTGCTATCTCCCAGAGGCTCGGCCGGGCATGGCCTATGGCTATCGCATCCACGGGCGCTACAAGCCCGAAGAAGGCCATCGCTTCAATCCCAACAAGCTGCTGCTCGACCCGTATGCGAAGGACCTGATCGGCGAACTGCGCTGGAGCGACGCCCTCTACGGCTACTCGGTCGGCAGCAAGCGCCAGGATCTGTCGTTCGACCGCCGCGACAGCGCGGCCTTCATGCCCAAGAGCCGCGTGCTCGAAACCGCATTCACCTGGGGCGAAGACCGCCGGCCCGAGGTTCCTTGGCAGGACATGGTCATCTACGAAATGCACGTGCGCGGCTTCACGATGCAGCATCCCGCCATTCCGGAGCACCTGCGCGGCACGTATGCGGCACTGGGGTGTTCGCCGGTCATCGACTACCTGCAGCGCCTGGGCGTGACCACCATCGAGCTGCTGCCGGTGCACGCGTTCATCAACGATCGCCATCTTGCCGACAAGGGCCTTCAGAACTACTGGGGCTACAACACGCTCGGCTACTTCGCGCCGGAAGTGCGCTACAGCGCCTCGGGCAAGGTGAAAGAATTCAAGACCATGGTCAAGACCCTGCACTCGGCAGGCATCGAGGTGATCCTCGACGTGGTCTACAACCACACGTGCGAAGGCAACCACCTGGGGCCGACGCTCTCGATGCGCGGCGTGGACAACATGTCCTACTACATCGCCAATGGCGCGCAGCCGCGCTACTACGACGACTTCACCGGCTGCGGCAACACCGTCAATCTGGAGCAGCCGCGCGCGCTGCAGCTCGTCATGGACTCACTGCGCTATTGGGCCGAGGAAATGCACGTGGACGGCTTTCGCTTCGACCTTGCGTCGGCACTCGCCCGCGAGGCAGGCAAGGTCGAGAACCTGGGCGGGTTCTTCGATGCGATCCGCCAGGACCCGACGCTCAACCAGGTCAAGCTGATCGCCGAGCCCTGGGACCTGGGGCATGGCGGCTACCAGGTCGGCAACTTTCCGCCGGGCTGGGCCGAATGGAATGACCGCTACCGCGACGGCATCCGCGGCTGGTGGAAAGGCGATGCGGGCGTGGCCGGCGAAGCCGCACACCGGCTCTCGGGCTCGCAGGATCTCTACGGCTGGTCCGGCAAGGGGCCGCACGCGAGCATCAACTTCGTCACGGCGCACGACGGCTTCACGCTGCACGACCTCGTCTCCTACAACGACAAGCACAACGAGGCCAACGGTGAAGACAACCGCGACGGCAACAACAACAATCTGTCGTGGAACTGCGGCGCCGAGGGCCCGACGGACGACCCTGAAGTCCTCGCGCTGCGCGAACGCCAGAAGCGCAACATCCTCGCGACGCTGCTGCTGTCGCAAGGCGTGCCGATGCTGCTTGCGGGCGACGAGCGCGGCAACACGCAACACGGCAACAACAACGCCTATTGCCAGGACAACGAGTTGTCGTGGCTCGATTGGACCCCTTCTCCGGAAGCCGATTCCCTGCGCGATTTCGTCGCGCTGCTGATTCGCACGCGCCGCATGCATCCATCGTTTCGCCGACGCAGCTTCTTTCGGGGACAGCCCGTTGGCGATGGCCAGCAGAAGGACGTCGTCTGGGTCAAGCCCGATGGCGATGAAATGGCGCCGGCCGACTGGGGCGAGCACGTGCGCTGCCTGGGCATGATGTTCTCGGGCGCGGGCATCATCGACGTGGGGCCGCGCGGCGAATCCCAGCGCGACGACGATTTCCTGCTGCTGCTCAACGCCTACCACGAGCCCCTGCCCTTTACGCTGCCGCCGCGTCCGGGAGCAACCTGGACACGCGTGATCGATACGGCGCGCGAGAGCGCCCTCTCGATGACGCTCGACGAGCCGGCCTATCCATTGCAGGACCGGTCGCTCGCGCTACTGCGGCATACGAGGACCGCGATATGAAACACCAGCATTCGATGCCTTTCGGCGCGGAGGTGTGCCGGGACGGCGTCCGCTTCAAGCTCTGGGCGCCCGATGTTCCAAAGGTCGTCCTCGAATGGTCCAAAGGCGGAGACTGGCGTGAAGCTCCAATGCAGCGCGATGCCGACGGCTGGCACGAACACACGGCGGCGGAGGCCGCTGCCGGCGATCGCTACCGCTACCGCCTGCCCGACGGCCTGCGCGTTCCCGACCCCGCTTCACGCCGCAACCCCGACGACGTCCACGGCCCGAGCGAGGTGATCGACCCGGAGGCCTACACGTGGCGCGACGACGCCTGGACAGGCCGCCCGTGGCAGGAAGCGGTCATCTATGAAATGCACCTCGGCGCGTTCACCCAGGAGGGCACTTTCGAAGCGGCAAGACAGAGGCTTCCGGCGCTGGCCGAACTCGGCATCACTGCCATTGAATTGATGCCGATTGCTGATTTCCCCGGCCGCCGCAACTGGGGCTACGACGGCGTGCTCCCCTACGCGCCCGACACCAGCTATGGCACGCCCGAGCAGCTCAAGGCCTTCGTGGACACTGCCCATGAACTCGGCTTGATGGTGCTGATCGACGTGGTCTACAACCATTTCGGGCCGGAGGGCAACTACCTGCATGCCTACTGCCCCCAGTTCTTCAATGCGGCCCACCAGACGCCGTGGGGTCCGGCGATCAACTTCGACGGACCCGATTCGCGCACCGTGCGCGACTTCTTCGTGCACAACGCACTGTACTGGGTCGAGGAATATCGATTCGACGGCCTGCGCATGGATGCGGTCCATGCCATTCGCGACGACTCGACGCCGCCCATCGTCGAAGAGGTCTGCGCCGCGCTGCAGCAAGGCCCGGGGCGGCAACGGCAAGTGCACGTGGTGCTCGAAAACGACCTGAACCAGGCCCATCGGCTCACGCGCGATGACCAGGGCAAGCCGATTGCCGCCACCGCACAGTGGAACGACGACCTGCACCACGCCGCGCATGTCCTGCTGACGGGCGAGACCGATGGCTATTACGCGGACTATGCGCAGCATCCGCTCGAGAAGTTCGGGCTGGCGCTTGCGCAGGGCTTTGTCTACGCAGGCCAGCCGTCCGCGTTTCGCGGAGGCGAGCCTCGCGGAGAGCCTTGCGACCATCTGCCGCCTGGCGCATTCGTATCGTTTTTGCAGACCCACGACCAGATCGGCAATCGCGCGCTGGGTGAGCGCATCGACGTCCTTGCCGCGCCGGACCTGCTTCGCGCCGCCCGAACCTGCGTGCTGCTTTCGCCGCACACGCCGATGTTGTTCATGGGAGAGGAATACGGCGCGCACACGCCCTTCCTTTATTTTTGCGATTTCGGCCCGGAGCTTGCTGCCGCGGTATCGGCCGGGCGGCGCGAGGAATTCGGGCGCTTCGCAGCTTTTGCGGACGAGAAGGCGCGCCTGAGGATTCCTGATCCCAATGGCATGGAGGCGTTTACCGCATCCAAACTCGATGACGCCGAACGCGCGCAGCCTGAGCACGCCAAGGAACTCCAACACACGCGCGCGGTGCTTGCCGTGCGCCATGCCGAGCTTGCGCCGCGCTTCGGCCATGGAACTCAACTGGTGCAATGGTCGGTCGAAGGCGATGCGCTTCGGCTGGTGTGGTCACTGGGCAAAGGCCTCAACGGAAACGCCCAGCCATCGCTTCTGCACCTCGTTGCGAACTTCGGGACCACGGACGCTCAGGTGGCATGGCCGCCCGGCCGCGTCATCTATAGGCTGCCCGCAACCCAGGAGGCCGCAAGCGAGGCCCAGCTTCCGCTCGTGCCTGGCGGTGTCTGCGCATCGATCGAGGAGTTGCCGGATGGCTGAACCCGGCTTCACGGACGACGAGGTCTCGAGCATCCGGCGCTTGTGCGAGCGCTACCGCATCGCGCCTGAATTCGAAGACGCATTCGGCAACCGCCATTCAGTGTCGAACGAAGGGTTGGCGGCGCTGTTGCTCGACGCAGGCTTCGTCGAGCGCGAGCCGCGGGCCGATTTCAGCGCAGCCGACGCGGCCGCTGAACGCGCCACATGGCAGCGTGCGTTGCCGCCGACGTTGATTGTTGCTTCGGGCTCGCAGTCATTGTTCGTCTCCGACGTGAGGCTGCCGACCTCGACAGGGCGCATCGAATGGCGGCTGGTCGACGAGCAAGGTGCCGTGCATGAAGGCGCGGCAGAGACGAGGGATCTGCACGCGGCGCAGCATGCCGACATAGCCGGCATCGCCTATGCACGCTACGAGCTTTCGATTCCGCTGGCGCTGCCCGACGGCTATCACCGCCTGAGCCTCGGTGGCCTGCAGAGCGAATGCCTGGTGATCTGCGCGCCTGCGCAGTGTCATCGTCCGCAGATTCTCGAAGAGGGTCGTGCCTGGGGATTCACCCTCCAGCTCTACGGGCTCCGTTCCGCGCGCAACTGGGGGATCGGCGATTTCAGTGACCTGAAGGACTTCGTCGCGCGGGCCGCACACGCAGGCGCCGAGTTCGTGGGACTCAATCCGCTTCATGCGCTCTTTCCGCACGACCCGGCTCGCACGAGCCCCTACAGCCCTTCGTCGCGGTCGCAGCTCAACGTGCTCTACATCGACGTGGAAGCGGTGCCGGATTTCGCCGACTGTGCCGGCGCCCGGCAAAGGGTCCGGTCGCCTGCGTTCCAGTCGCGCCTCGCGGAACTGCGCGACGCATCGCTCGTCGATTACGCCGGCGTTGCGGCGCTGAAGCACGAAGTGCTGGCGATGCTCCACAGCCGCTTCGGCGAACGCGATGACGGCGACCCGGAGGCGCAGGCCTTCGCGCGATTTTGTGAACAGGGCGGAGAGGCATTGCGCCAGCACGCGCTGTTCGAAGCCCTGCAGGCGCACTTCCACGCTGCGGATGCGAACGTCTGGGGCTGGCCCGTGTGGCCTGAGCCCTACCGCGATCCGGCCTCGCCGGCCGTGGCGGACTTCGCAAGAGAGCACGGCGCTGAAGTCGGCTACTTCGAATACCTCCAGTGGCAGGCTGCGCGGCAGCTTCAGGCGGTCGGAGCGCAGTGTGCCGTATCGGGCAAGGCCATCGGCCTCTATCTCGACCTCGCTGTATCGGCCGATCGAAGCGGGTCGGACGCCTGGCGCCATCAGCAAAGCTTTGCACGCGACGTTCGCGTCGGCGCGCCGCCCGATGCCTTCAACCTCGAAGGCCAGAACTGGGGCTTGCCGCCGCTGCGGCCCGACCGCTTGCGCGAGGGAGGCTACAAGCCCTTCATCGAAGCGCTGCGCGCCAACATGCACGAGGCCGGCGCCATTCGCATCGACCACGTGATGATCCTGATGCGCCTTTTCTGGATCCCCGCCGACGGCGCCGCGCGCGATGGCGCCTACGTGAGCTATCCGGTCGAAGAGCTCTTCGCGGTGCTTGCACTGGAGAGCCAGCGCCACCGCTGCCTGGTGATCGGCGAAGACCTCGGCACGGTGCCCGAGGCCATGCGCGAGACGCTGCGCCGCTTCGGCGTGCTGTCGTATCGGGTGCTCTACTTCGAGCAGGAAAGCGACGGCGCATTTCGCACACCGGCGGACTATCCGCGCGACGCGATCGCGGCCGTCAGCACGCACGATCTCGCGACGCTGGCAGGCTGGTGGTCGGCGCACGATCTCCAGACGCGCTTCGAACTCGGCCTGATCGCCGACCGGGAGACCCTGGCGCACCAGACGCTGGAGCGCGCCCATTCGCGCGCGCGCCTCAAAGAGGCGATGCAACGCCACGCACCCGAACTCGCTGCCAGCCTGAGCACGGCGTCGGGCAATGGACCGCTGGATTCCGGCGGTATCACCGCCGTGCACGCCTTTCTTGCCGGCGCCCCATCGAAGCTCATGGCGCTTCAGCTCGAAGATGCGCTGGGCAGCGTGGAGCAGGCGAATCTGCCGGGCACCGTCGACGAGCATCCAAACTGGCGCCGCAAGTACGGCCCCACTGTCGAGGCGCTCTGGCGGGAGGCCGGCGTCCAAAAGATCTGCGCCGCACTCTCGCAAGCCCGCCCGCTCGCCCGCGAACGCCCTGCGGAGACTTCGAACCTGCCGCTGCGCGTGCCGCGCGCCACCTACCGGCTGCAGTTGCACAGCGGGTTCACCTTCGACGACGCGGCGCGCATCGTTCCGTATCTCTCGAAGCTGGGCGTGAGCCACGTCTATTGCTCGCCGATTCACCGGGCGCGGCCCGGCAGCATGCATGGCTATGACGTGGTCGCGCACGATGAGATCAATCCCGAACTCGGCGGCATGCCTGCATTCGAACGCTTCACGCGTGTGCTCAAGGACCACGGGATGGGGCAGCTCATCGACCTCGTCCCCAATCACATGGGCGTGCTCGGCACGGACAACCGCTGGTGGATGGACGTGCTCGAAAACGGAACGGCCTCGCCATACGCATCGCACTTCGACATTCAATGGGAGGCGCTGGCGCCGGGGCTGACCGGCAAGGTGCTGCTGCCGGTACTGGGCGATCACTATGGCGCGGTGCTGGAGCGTGGTGAACTCCAGTTGCGCTGGGAGCCGGCCAAAGGGGCGTTCGGCGTTTGCTACTTCGATCACTTCTTTCCGCTGGCGCCGCAGACCTTCTCGCTCATCCTCGACCGCGCCGCGACGCGCGTCCACGACCCGAAGGCCGCGGCACTGCTGGGTGCCATCGCGGAGTCATCGCGCGAAATGCCCTCGGTGTCTGGCGAGGACGCCGATGCTGTCGCCCGGCGCGCAAGGGACAAGAAGGTCCTCGCGGACCGACTCGCCGCACTGGAGTCCGAAACCCCCGCCGCCGCGCGGGCCGTGGATGCAGCAGTGCATGCGCTCAACGGCCACGACCAGCGCCAGGCCATGCACGAGTTGCTGGAGGTACAGTCGTATCGGCTCGCTCATTGGCGCACAGCGGCGGACGAGATCAACTACCGCCGCTTCTTCGACGTGAACGAACTCGCGGCGCTTCGCACGGAGCGCGTGGAAGTGTTCGAAGCGACGCACGCGCTCGCCCTGAACCTTGCGGCGCGCGGCTGGGTCGACGGATTGCGCATCGACCATCCCGATGGCCTGCAAGACCCCGCCTGCTATTTCGATCGGCTGCAGGATGGTTTCGTGGCGCGCGTCGGGAAGAAGTCCCGCGGCCGGGACGCCAACGGCCGGCCCGAGTGCCCACTCTACGTGGTCGCCGAGAAGATCGCCGCGCCGCACGAAGACGTGCCGGTGTCCTGGGCCATCCACGGCACGACAGGCTATCGCTTTGCGAACCTGGCGAACGCCGTGCTCGTCGATCATCGGGCGGCGAATCGCCTGACGCGGATCTGGCGCGGCTTCACGGGCATGCACGAACGCTACGAAGACGTGGTGTATTTCGCCAAGCGTGAAGTCGCCCACGGCACACTCGCCTCCGATCTCGAAGTCTTGGCCAATGCATTGCTCGACATCGGCAAGAGCCACCACCGGACTCGCGACCACACGCTCAACACCTTGCGGGAGGCCATTGCCACCGTGGCCGCCTGCATGACCGTCTATCGCACCTACAACGCCGAGGAAGCGAGCGCACAGGACCTGCGCTACATCGACCAGGCCATCGATGCCGCCCGCGAGCGATTGCAATTGCCGGACCCATCGGTGTTCGGGTTCCTGCGCGATGCGCTGCTCGGTCTGCCGCCCGACGGACGGGAATCACCACTGCGCACCGCGGCAGTGCGGTTTGCGAGACGGTTTCAGCAGTTCACCGCACCCGTCGCGGCCAAGGGCGTGGAAGACACGGCCTTCTACCGCTACTTTCCGCTGAGCGCAGTCAATGAAGTGGGCGGAGAGCCGAACCAGATCGGCGTGCCGGTCGCGGAGTTTCATGTGGCCAGCGACGACCGGCGAAAGCGTTGGCCGCACACGATGCTGGCAACCTCCACGCACGACAACAAGCGCTCCGAAGACGTTCGGCTGCGCATCGACGTGCTGTCGGAATGCCCCGGTCTCTGGCGGCTCGCGCTGCGAAGGTGGCGGGCGTTGAACGCCCCGCTGCGCGGCAGCGTGACGCCGGTGCACGAGTACCTGCTCTACCAGACGCTGCTTGGGACCCTGCCGGCGGCGAAGGCCAACGCAGCCGACCACGAAGCCTACATGGCGCGCATCGTCCGCTACATGGTGAAGGCGGCACGCGAAGGCAAGGCCGCGACGAGTTGGACCCGTCCGGACACTGCCTATGAAGAAGCGCTGGAAAGCTTCGTTCGTGGAATCCTTGCGCAAGACGCGCGCAAGGACTTCCTCGCCGATCTGCAACACGGAGTGGCCGCACTGGACCGGTACGGTGCGCTCAACGACATCAGCCTGACGCTGCTGAAGTTCAGCTCGCCGGGGGTGCCCGACATTTACCAGGGCTGCGAGCTCATCGACCGCAGCCTCGTGGATCCGGACAACCGGCGTCCGGTCGACTACGAGGACCGCCAGCGCCGGCTGCAAGAACTCGAAGCGCTCGCCCAGGGCGGCGATCTGGAGACGGCGGTGCGGGGCCTCGCAGAATCGGCAGCCGATGGGCGCGCCAAGCACTGGCTGACTTGGCGACTTCTCGGCTTGCGCGCGCGTGAACCCGACCTGCTCAGCGAAGGCAGTTATGTGCCGCTCGAAATCCGCGGCACGCAGTCACACCACCTGATCGGCTTCCTGCGCTGCCACGAAGGCCGCGTTGCCATCTCGCTCACGGTGCGCCTCTTTGCTTCGTTGAACGAGTGGGGCCGTCCGCGCTTTCCGGGCCCGACCGCGGTGCCGCCAGCCGAAGCATGGGGCGATACGCGGGTCGTCCTGCCTCCGGAGATCGACACGCTTTTGTTCGAAGACTGCATCACAGGCGCCCGGCACACCTTGGGCGCTGGTGAGCACGCGGCCTCGGCATTGCTCCGGGCTTTTCCAGGCGCGCTGCTCGTCGGCGGATAGCTCTCAGTGCGCAGGAACCAGGAAGTCCTGGCTGATCCGCCAGCCGAGTTCATTCACCCGGTCGAGGAACTGCGTCAAGTACGCGTGCAGACCAGTCGCAAGAATCTCATCGACCGTTGCGTACTGCAGGTCCGCCAGCAGCTTGCCCGCGCGGCGCTGGGTCTCGGAGCTCTGCTCGTTCTTCACCTTGTCCAGGTTGCTCACCACCTCATGCAGGCTCGCATGCAGTGAACGCGGCATGTCCGCACGCAGGATCAGCAGTTCGGCCACGCGTTCGGGCTTGATCACGTCGCGGTAAACCTTGCGATAGACCTCGAAAGCCGAGACGCTGCGCAGGATCGCGCTCCAGTGATAGAAGTCGTATTCCTGGTCTTCCTCGGTGGCGGTGCCGAAGAACTCGCTGTTGAGCGCGTGAAACTTCACGTCGACCAGCCTTGCGGTGTTGTCGGCGCGTTCGATGAAGGTGCCCAGGCGCGAGAAGTAGAAGGCCTCGTCCTGCAGCATGGTGCCCAGCGTCACGCCGCGTGAAAGATGCGAGCGGAACTTGACCCATTCGAAGAACTGCGCCGGATCGCGCTCGAACTCCCTGTTGCGCAGCATGCGATTGACTTCGAGCCAGGTGGTGTTCTGCGTTTCCCAGGCTTCGGTGGTGAGCGCGCCGCGCACCGCACGGGCGTTCTCGCGCGCCCCGCGCAGGCACGAGAGGATGGACGATGGATTCGACTCGTCCTTGACCATGAACTCCATGACCTCGTCGGGTTTGAAGCCCTCGTGCTTCTCGTTGTAGAGCGGCAGCAGTTCGCTGATCGACAGAAGGCCCTGCCAACCGTACTTGGCGACTTCGGCAGATTGCGGCAGCAGCGATGTCTGGTAGTTGACGTCCAGCATGCGCGCGGTGTTCTCGGCGCGCTCGGTGTAGCGGGACATCCAGTAGAGGTGATCGGCGGTGCGTGACAACATGATCTGAAGGGCTCCGTTGATCAGGACGACTGCGTCTGGGTTTGCGTTTTGGTTTGCGTTTGCGCCGCTCCGGCCCGGGCGGCGCCGTTGCGGTCCGCTTCGAGAATCCAGGTGTCCTTGGTGCCGCCGCCCTGCGACGAGTTGACGACCAGCGAGCCCTCCTTGAGAGCCACCCGCGTGAGGCCGCCCGGCACCATCTGCACTTCCTTGGCCGACAGCACGAAGGGCCGCAGGTCGATGTGGCGCGGCGCGATGCCCGATTCAACGAAAGTCGGCGAGCTCGAAAGGCTCAGCGTCGGCTGGGCAATGTAGCCGTCGGGCTTTGCGAGCACCGCCTTCTTGAAGTCTTCGATCTCGGCCTGCGTCGCAGCGGGCCCGATGAGCATCCCGTAGCCACCCGCGCCATGAACTTCCTTGACCACGAGGTCCTTCATGTTGGCGAGCGTGTAGTCGAGGTCGTCCTTGTTGCGGCACATGTAGGTGGGCACGTTCTTCAGGATCGGCTTTTCGCCGAGGTAGAACTCGACCATCTTCGGGACGTAGGGGTAGATCGACTTGTCGTCCGCCACGCCGGTGCCCACCGCGTTGCAGATGACGACGTTGCCTTCGCGGTAGGCGCGCATCAGGCCGGGGCAGCCGAGCGTGGACGTGGACCTGAAGACTTCGGGATCGAGGAAATCGTCGTCCACCCGGCGGTAGATGACGTCGACGCGCTTGGGGCCGCGCGTGGTGCGCATGTAGACGAAGTCGTCCTTGACGAAGAGGTCCTGCCCCTCGACCAGCTCGATGCCCATCTGCTGCGCGAGGAAGGCGTGTTCGAAATAGGCGCTGTTGTACATGCCCGGGGTGAGCACCACGACCGTCGGCTCGGCCGTTGCGGGCGGCGCGGAGGCGCGCAGCGTTTCGAGCAGAAGGTCAGGGTAATGCGCCACCGGCGCGATGCGGTTCTGGCTGAACAACTCCGGAAAAAGCCGCATCATCATCTTGCGGTTTTCCAGCATGTAGCTCACGCCGCTGGGTACGCGGAGGTTGTCTTCGAGCACGTAGTACTCGCCGTTGCCCGCCGAGTCGGGCGCTCGCACGATGTCGATGCCGGAGATGTGGGAGTAGATGTCGTTCGGCACCTTCACGCCGGCCATTTCGGGGCGGTATTGCGCGTTGTTCAGGATCTGCTCGGCCGGAATGACGCCGGCCTTGATGATTTCCTGGCCGTGGTAGACGTCATGGATGAAGCGGTTGAGCGCTGTCACGCGCTGCACCAGGCCCTTTTCCATCGAGGCCCACTCGTGGGCGGGGATGATGCGCGGGAGCAGGTCGAATGGGATCAACCGCTCGGTGCCAGAGCCGTCCTCGTCCTTCGCGCCATAGACGGCAAAGGTGATCCCGACCCGGCGGAAGATCATTTCCGCCTCCTCGCGCCGCGATCGCATCACCTCTGCGGGCTGCTTCGCGAGCCATTGGTCGTATCGCTTGTAGTGGCTCCTGACGGCAGCGCCGTTGTAGGGCAGCTGCTCATACATCTCGTCGAATTTGTGCATGGACGACCAATCTCCTTGCCCGTAGCTTAGCAAGTTCAAGGCCAAACAACGGCAGAAGATGACGAAACGTCGTGGTGCCAATAGCGTCGTGCAGCCTGGCGGCGACAGCTCACCTCGCCCGGCACGAGGCTGGACCACGACGCGGCCCCACAGTGCGGCGTGTCCACCAGGGCGATGCCGCGCTCGGCATAGCGCTGCACCACTTCCGGCGCCGGAT
The DNA here is from genome assembly GCF_056397405.1 of Variovorax sp. 05N34. NCBI lineage: Bacteria > Pseudomonadati > Pseudomonadota > Betaproteobacteria > Burkholderiales > Comamonadaceae > Variovorax > Variovorax sp. 05N34. The sequence goes on along the minus strand of NZ_JBFTNI010000004.1, from coordinate 189,230 downwards.
GTCGGAATCGATTCCGCCAGCCGGCCTGGACCAGCGCGATGCGCGGATTCACCGCGTCCAGCAGCAGCGGGCTCGACGAGGTCTTGCTGCCATGGTGCGGAACCAGCAGCACGTCCGCCTGCAGATCGGCGTTGCGCACGACGAGGGCGGTTTCCTGCAGCCGCTCGATATCTCCCGCCAACAACGCAGTCGCGCGGCCGTTGGTGATGCGAAGCACGCACGAGACCGCATTCGGCCGGGTGAAAAAGGCGTACTCGTTTTCCCCCGGATGGAGGATTTCGAAATCCACGCCGTCCCAGGACCAGCGCTGGCCCGAGAGGCACCGCCGTGCGGGCCGCAGCTGCTGCAGCGGATGGTCGGCCTCGATCGAGCTGAGCAGTTCAGCCTGCGGTTGCGACGCCAGCACTGTCGGCGCGCCGCCGGTGTGGTCGCTGTCGCGATGGCTCAGGACCACGGTGTCCAGGCGCTCGCCCAAGGCCTTCAGCAGGGGCACGAGCACGCGGCTACCGGCATCGGTTTCGAGACTGTAGCGCGGCCCCGCGTCATACAGCAGGCTGTGGGCGGCCGTGCGCACCAGCACTGCGTTGCCCTGCCCGATGTCGGCTGCGAGGAGCTCGAACTCGCCCGCAGCAGGGCGCGGCGCCTGCCATAGCAGCACGGGCAGCAGCAAGGGCAAGCCCAAGACGCGCATCGACCACGGCAAACGCATGACAAGCAGGAGCCCGCCCGCGATTCCGCCGATGGCCATCCAGAGCGGCGGGGCGGCCATCGACACGGTCGCGAACGGCCAACGCGCTAGCCAATGCAGCAACACTGACAAGGCCTGCACGGCCCAGGCGGCCGCGTCCCATATTGGCGGCATGACCATGCCGAGCATCGCCAGCGGCGTGACGACGAGCGTGACCCAGGGGATCGCCACCGCGTTGGCAGGCAGGCTGACGACTGAAATCTGCTGGAAGAACAACAGAGTCAGTGGCGTAAGCCCGAGCGTGACCACCCATTGCTCTCGAAGCAGTCGTCCCAGCCGGCTCCGAGTAGCGCCATTCGCGCCGTTCACACCCTCCAAGCCGTCCGCCCCAGAGGCGAACAGCACGCCCACTGCCACGAAGCTCAGCCAGAACCCGGCCTGCATCAGCGCCCACGGATCGAGCAGCACCACGACCGTGCAAGCCAGCAACCAGACGCAGGGCCATGGCCAGCGCCTGCCGGACAAGCGCAGCAAGGCAACGGCGGCGAGCATCCACACCGTGCGCTGCGAAGGCAAGCCCCATCCGCTGAACAGCGCGTACAGCGTTGCGAGCGCAACGCCGCCGAGCAGCCCAGCGTGCTGGGCCGGCCACGTCAGCATCCAACGTCCGCTGCGGCGCCAAAGCAGGCCGACCACACGCGCCGCGAGCCAGGCGAACATCGTGACGTGAAGTCCGGAGATGGCCATCAGGTGCGCAACACCAGTTGCCCGGAAGACGTCCCAGTCGGCCCGATCGATGGCGTTCTGGTCTCCGGTGACAAGCGCCGCGATCACCCCGGCCGACTGCCGGTCGGCCACGCGCTCGAAGATCGCATCGCGCACGGACTCGCGCGCACGTTCCATCGGATAGCGCCACGTCTCGCCGAGGCGCTCCGGGCGCGAATCGCGTGGGCCGGTGCGCACATAGCCTGTCGCCTGCACCCCTAGCTCCCACAGGCGAAGCTCGTGGTCATAGCCATGCGGATTGAGTTGCCCGTGCGGCGCTTTCAGGCGGATAACGAATCGCCAGCGTTCACCGGCATGCACAGAGGGGCGCGCGACAGCGGCAACCGCATCCGCGTACCAGCCCAGCGCAAGGCGCGACGGCACCCGAGGCGGCGCGCCCTCCAGCGAGGCATCCGCCCAGCGCGCCGATTCGAGCTCGAATGCAAAGCGCAGACCGCTTTCGCTGTGCTGGGGCATCTGCGCGATCACGCCGGTAACCCACACATCCCGACCTTCCATCGCCGGATGCATTGCATCGTTCACATAGGCAGCCGCACGCCAGCCCGCGAGGCCCGCGCCAGCCAGGGCACCCATCAACATCGCCAACGCCAGAGCACCCAAACGGATGCGCCGAAGCCATCTCCACATCGATGCGCCGATGAGCGCAGATGCGACCATCCCCGCGTACGCGGTCCATGACCACAACGCCGCCTGCTGCAACTGCAACACCGCGCCCACGACCGAACCCGCCATCGCGGCAAAAACAACCCAGCCGCGCGCATCCCCGCCCGGCGTCACGAGACAACCCCTGCTTGCATAGCAATCCACTCCCTGCGCGCTTCAATGGCGCGCTAATTGCTTTCTGTGTCGGCTAGTATGCGTCTCACCCGAGGCACGCTCGACGCACGGAAAAAGAATGTCAATTCACGCCGCCCTCCACCACGTCACCCACTACAAGTACGACCGTCCGGTGCAACTAGGGCCTCAGGTCATCCGCCTGCGCCCTGCGCCGCACTGCCGGAGCAACGTCATCTCGTATTCGCTGCGCGTCGAGCCCGAGCAGCACTTCGTCAACTGGCAGCAGGACCCTTTCGCGAACTACCTGGCGCGGCTGGTGTTTCCCGAGAAAACGCGGGAATTCAAGGTCACCGTCGATCTCGTGGTCGAAATGGCGGTCTACAACCCTTTCGACTTCTTCCTCGAGCCGCAGGCCGAAAACTTCCCTTTCAAGTACACCGAGGCACAGGCACAGGAGCTTGCGCCCTACCTCGTCGCCGACGAAGCCACGCCGCTGGTGCAGGCGTATCTGGAAAAGATCGAGCGCAAGGAACAGCGCACCATCGATTTCCTGGTCGGCATCAACCAGCAGGTGCAGCAGGACGTCAACTACCTGATCCGCATGGAGCCCGGCGTGCAGACGCCGGAAGAGACGCTCGCCAGCGCTTCCGGCTCGTGCCGCGATTCCGGCTGGCTGCTGGTGCAACTGCTGCGCCATTGCGGACTGGCTGCGCGCTTCGTGTCGGGCTATCTCATCCAGCTCACACCTGACGTCAAAGCCCTCGACGGCCCGAGCGGCACCACGGTCGACTTCACCGATCTGCATGCATGGTGCGAGGTCTACCTGCCCGGCGCCGGGTGGATCGGGCTCGACGCTACATCCGGCTTGCTGGCGGGCGAAGGGCACATCCCCCTCGCCTGCACGCCCACGCCTTCCAGCGCGGCGCCCATCGAAGGCGTGGTGGACGACGCAGAGGTCGAGTTCGGCCACGAAATGCACGTCACGCGCATCCACGAATCGCCGCGCGTGACCAAGCCCTACACCGAGGAGCAATGGGCCGAGGTGATCGCTCTCGGCGAAGCCGTCGACAAGCGCCTGAAAGCCGGCGACGTGCGACTCACCATGGGCGGCGAGCCGACCTACGTCGCCACCAGCGACCGCGATGCGCCGGAATGGAACACCGACGCGCTCGGCCCAACGAAGCGCTTCTACGCGACCGAGCTCGTGCACAAGCTGCGCGCCGAATACGGCAAGGGCGGCTTCCTGCACTTTGGGCAGGGCAAGTGGTATCCGGGCGAGCAGTTGCCGCGCTGGGCGCTGTCGATCTTCTGGCGCGCCGACGGCGAAACGCTGTGGCACAACCCCGATCTGTTTGCCGACGAGCGCACGCCCACGCACTACACGAGCGAAGATGCGCGCCGCTTCACGACCATGCTGGCCCATCGCCTCGGCGTGACCGAACGCTACATCCAGCCCGGCTACGAAGACGTCTACTACTACCTCTGGCGCGAGCGCCGGCTGCCGGTCAACGTCGATCCTTTCGATTCCAAGCTCGAAGACGAGATGGAACGCGTGCGCCTGCGCCGCGTGTTCACGCAGAAGCTCGATGCCGTCATCGGCTACATGCTGCCCATCGAGGCATCGAACGCAGACGCCGATGCGCCCGCGCTCGCAGGCCCCGGCTGGAAGACCGGACCCTGGTTCCTGCGCGATGACCGCATGTACCTGATCCCGGGCGATTCGCCGATGGGCTATCGCCTTCCGCTCGATTCGCAGCCGTGGGCCAGCAAGGGCGACTACCCGTATCTCGTCGAGCGCGATCCGACTGCGCCGCGCGGCAGCCTGCCTACAGGTGCCGACTTCAGGGCGCGGTATGCCACCGCGCCCGCGGCACCGGACGCCGACCGCGGCGCCGTGCCCTACGCCTTCGGCCATCCCGATGCCGGCCCGGCGACACTGCGCATGCCGAGCCCGGTTGGCGAAGGCGCCGATCAGCGAGGCGCGACGCAAGACCCCGGCGCACGGCATCCTCGTCGCGGCGAATCGGCCCACTGGGTCACGCGGACTGCGCTGTGCGTCGAGGTGCGCGATCCGCGTCGCGCCAACGGACCCGCCGCCGAAAAGGTCGGCGACAGCTCGGGCGTGCTCTACGTCTTCATGCCTCCGCTCGCGCGCCTGGAGGACTACCTCGACCTCGTCGCGGCCGTTGAAGCGACTGCAGAACAACTCGGCGTGAAGATCGTGATGGAAGGTTATCCGCCGCCGCGCGATCCCCGCCTGAAGATGCTCCAGGTCACGCCCGACCCCGGCGTGATCGAAGTCAACATCCATCCGGCTCACAGCTGGAATGAACTCGTCGAGCACACGGAGTTTCTGTACAACGCGGCTTTCGAGACGCGCCTGTCGGCTGAGAAGTTCATGACCGACGGCCGTCACACCGGCACCGGCGGCGGCAACCACTTCGTGCTGGGCGGCGCCGTGCCGACGGACAGCCCCTTCCTGCGCCGGCCCGAACTGCTCGCAAGCCTGCTGCTTTACTGGCACAACCACCCATCGCTGAGCTATTTGTTCTCGGGCATGTTCATCGGCCCGACCAGCCAGGCGCCGCGCGTGGACGAAGCCCGCAACGACCAGGTCTACGAGCTCGAAATCGCACTGAAGGAAATCGCGCGTAACCGCGAGATCTACGGGCAGAACATGCCGGCCTGGCTCGTCGACCGCACACTGCGCAACATCCTCGTCGACGTCACCGGCAACACGCACCGAAGCGAGTTCTGCATCGACAAGCTCTATTCGCCGGACTCCAGCACCGGCCGGCTGGGCCTGCTTGAATTGCGCGCCTTCGAAATGCCGCCGCATGCGCGCATGAGCATTGCGCAGCAACTGCTCCTGCGCGCTTTCATCGCCCGCTTCTGGGATGCACCCTACGCGGCGCCGGCCACCCGCTGGGGCACCGAGCTGCACGACCGCTTCCTGCTCCCGACCTTCGTGAAGATGGACTTCGACGACGTCATCAGCGAGATGCGTCAGGCGGGCTTCGCCTTCGACGCCAACTGGTTCGCGCCGCACTTCGAATTCCGCTTCCCGCTGGTCGGCCAGGTGCAGGCGATGGGCATCGAGCTGTCGCTGCGCAATGCACTGGAACCGTGGCACGTGATGGGCGAAGAAGGCTCTGCAGGCGGTACGGTGCGCTACGTCGACTCATCGCTCGAACGCATCGAGGTGCGCGTCACGGGGCTCAACGAGAGCCGGCATGTCGTCACCGTCAATGGAAAGGTGCTGCCACTGCAACCGACCGGCGTCACGGGCGAGTTCGTGGCGGGGGTGCGATACAAGGCGTGGAACCCGCCTTCGGCGCTGCATCCGAGCATCGGCGCGCACGCTCCGTTGACCTTCGATCTGGTCGACACGTGGATGAAGCGGTCGCTGGGCGGCTGCCAGTACTTCGTGGCGCATCCGGGGGGGCGCAACTACGACACCTTTCCCGTCAACGCCTACGAGGCCGAAAGCCGGCGGCATTCGCGCTTCTCGCGCATGGGGCACACGCCGGGCTTGCTCAGCACGCCGCCGGCCACCATCGAAATCGCCGGCAGCCGCGAGTTCCCCTTCACGCTGGACCTACGCCGCTAAGGCCAGGAATACCGCGGAACCGGCTTCGCCGGGCCGCTGGTATTGCCCCCGGCAGGGGGTGGGCGCCCGACACGAAGTGCGGGCAACCTGGGGGCGAGTGACAATCACGCCGTGGACCCACAGAACGAATCCCTCTTCGACGCGCAAGCGCTCGACGCGCCAGCCGAATTGGCTTCCGCGCTAGCTCCCCCGGCTTCGCCGGGCCACTTCGACGAACTGCGAGGGGCAGCCACACCCGAAAGCACGCATCGCACCGGTGCGCCATCGGCGCCTGCGCCGCTTCACGATGCCGCATCCATTCCCGCCGGCGCTTCCGCCGCCGAGGAGGACGACAACGCTCCCCGCCAGCAAGCCTCCCTCGCCCCCGCCTGGACCGACTTCTTCGAGCATCTCGGCCCCGACGGCTTCGACGATCTGCCGCGGCGGGCCGTCAGCCTCGAACGGCAGATTCGCGACAACGGCGTGACCTACAACGTCTATGCCGATGCCAACGGCCCACAGCGGCCCTGGTCGCTCGACCTCTTTCCGCTGATCGTCTCGCCGGAGAGTTGGGCCCAGATCGAGGCCGGCATCCAGCAACGCGTGCGCGTGCTCGACCGGGTGATGGCCGACGTCTACGGGCCGCAGCAGTTGCTGGCCGAAGGCCTGCTGCCGCCCGCACTGGTCCAGGGGCATCCGGGCTATTTGCGGTCCATGCATGGCGTCACGCCGCCGGGCGACACCTGGCTGCACATCACCGGCTTCGACCTTGCCCGTGGACCTGACGGCAACTGGTGGGTGGTTTCGCAGCGCACGCAAGCGCCTTCCGGCCTCGGCTACCTGCTTGAAAACCGGCTCGCGATCGCACGCCAGTTTCCGCAGGCTTTCGAGAACCTGCAGGTACAGCGCCTTGCCGCGACCTACAACGCGATGATGGAGGGCCTTCAGCAGATGTGCCCGGCCGGCCAGCCGCCGCACATCGCTTTGCTGACGCCGGGGCCTTACAACGAAACCTACTTCGAGCACGCTTACCTGTCGCGCTACCTGGGCGTGACGCTCGTCGAAGGCAATGACCTGACGGTGCGCGACCAGCGGCTCTACCTGAAGACGCTGCAGGGGCTGCGGCCGGTGCATGGGCTCATCAAGCGGCTCGACGACCAGTTTCTCGATCCGCTGGAATTGAGGCCGGATTCGACATTGGGTGTGCCGGGCCTGCTACAGGCCATTCGCGCAGGCAACGTGCTGGTGGCCAATATGCCTGGTTCGGCTTTTCTCGAATCGCCGGCGCTGCTCGGCTTCCTGCCCGCGTTGTCGCGCCGCCTCATCGGCGAAAAGCTGCAACTGCCCGCGCTGCCGACCTGGTGGTGCGGCGAACGCGCCGCCATGGAAGCGGTACTGCCGGAACTGGCCGACTGCGCGATCAAGTCCACCTATCCCGGCGATGATTCGCACACCAGTTTCGACGCCGTGCTCGGCAGCCGCATGGCCCGCCGCGAGCTGGACGAATGGGCGGGCCGCATCATGCGCCAAGGGGACGAGCACACGGTGCAAAGCTACCTGCCGCTCTCGCAAATGCCGACGTGGACGCAGGATCTCGGCCGCGGCCACATCGCCCCGCGATCGGTGTTGCTGCGCGTCTTCGCTGTCAGCGATGGGCCGCGTTCGTGGCGCGTGCTGCCTGGCGGGCTCGCCCGGCTGGCGGGGCGCGATGCGCAGATCGCTTCGATGCAGCGCGGCGGAAGCAGTGCCGACGTCTGGGTACAAACGCTGGGTGAAGTCGACCGGACCACGCGGCTGCAGCCGCACGCCACGCCGGCATCGCTGGCGCGGCACCGCGCGCCCGTCACCAGCCGAGCGGCGGAAAACATGTATTGGCTCGGCCGCTACACCGAACGCGCGGAAAACGCGGTGAGGCTCGCGCGCGTGACGCTCGATCTGCTCGGCGGCGAAGACGCGTCGTCCCACGCCCTGCTGCTCTGGCTGCACCAATTGGCGCTGCGCAATGCGCTGGTGCCGCGCGGTGTGCCGAGCCTTCCCAAGTCGCGCCGCGTGTTCGAACGCGCGCTCATTGCCGAACTGGGTGATGTCGACCAGGGCGGCAGCGTCGGCTACAGCCTGCGCTGCATCCGGCAGGCCGCCGCTGCGGTGCGCGAGCGCTTGTCGCAGGACCACTGGAACCAGATCGTTCGCGCGGAGAGCGATTTCCTTCGCCGCAGCGCGGAGCAAGCCGGCGAAAAAGGCGAGGCCGGCTACGAGGCCAGCGCCGCGCTGCGCCTGCTCGAATCGGCCAGCAGCGCGCTTTCGGCCATGACCGGCGCCCAGACCGACCGCATGACCCGCGACGACGCCTGGCGCCTGCTGTCCATTGGGCGGCACATCGAACGGCTGGCGTTCCTGGCGAGCGCGCTGACGGCGGGATTCGAGCAAGGCTCGGTCCACGAAGTGAGCGGCTTCGAGGCGATGGTGGCGCTTTTCGACAGCACGATCACCTTCCACGCACGCTATCAGCAGCGACGCGATGTCGCCACACTGGTCGACCTTCTGGTGCTCGATGGCGACAACCCACGCTCCCTGGCGTGGGTCGCGCAAACACTGCGCAAGCGCATCGCCAAATTGGCGGGCAGCGCGCCGGACAGGCTTACCGCGCTGTCCTACGAGTTGCCCGACCCGGACGAATGGAAGCTGGAGCGGCTGTGCGAAGCCGGGGCTGAAGGGCAGTATCCTGCGCTGGTCCAACTGTTTACCGCTTGCGAGACGGCCGCTTATCACGTGTCCGACGCGATCGGCACGCGCTACTTCACGCTCACTTCAGAATCCGTGCGGTCCGTGGGAGTCTGACCATGCTGCTACACGTTACGCATTCGACGCGCTACGACTACACGCCGCCGGTGGAGACGGCGCAGCACCTCGCGCACCTCAAACCCATGAGCACGGCGTCGCAGCGGCTGGTGAGCCACGCCCTGACCATCAGTCCGACGCCCGCGCAAAGCAGCGAATCGCCCGACGTCTACGGCAACACGCGCGCATTCTTTGCGCTCGAGTCGACGCACGAGGAACTCATCGTCACGGCAGAGAGCGTGGTCGAGACCTCGGAGCCGGCGCTTTCGTCCGCCGTGGCGCGCGACCTGCCATGGGAAGAAGTGCGGGAGCGCTTCCGCTACGTCAAGGATTCGAGCTACGACGCGGCATCGGAATTCGTCTTCCCTTCTCGCTACGTGCCGCGCCATGACGACTTCGCAGCCTATGCGCGCGCCAGTTTTCCGGCCGGCCGACCGGCCTTCGATGCCGCGATGGACCTGACGATGCGCATGTACGACGATTTCATCTACGACGCGGAGAGCACCGAGATCAGCACGCCCGCCATCGAGGCGCTGGCGCAGCGCAAGGGCGTGTGCCAGGACTTCGCGCACATCATGATTGCCTGCCTGCGCACGCTGGGCTTGCCGGCGCGCTACGTCAGCGGCTATCTGCTTACTCAACCGCCGCCCGGCGAGCCGCGCCTGGTCGGCGCCGATGCTTCGCACGCGTGGGTTTCGGTGTATCTCCCGGGCGAAGACGGCCCAGGCGATTGGGCCGATTTCGACCCTACAAACGGCCGCCAGCCGGGTGAAGACTACGTGACGCTGGCCATCGGCCGCGACTACTCCGACGTGTCGCCGATGCGGGGCGTGCTGCACGGCGGCGCCCGGCATACGCTGCACGTCGGCGTCACGGTGCTGCCGCTGGAGGAGCGCCGGGAGGAAGCCGCGCAGGTCGCGCAAACGCAAACGCAAACGCAAACACAATCGCAATCCCAGACACAAGCCCAATCCCTATCCCAGAACCAGGAGCCTTGATGAGCATCTACGACAAACTCTCCAGCCTCGGAATCACCCTGCCGCCCGTGTCGGCGCCTGCCGCAGCGTACGTTCCTTTCGTGCGGACCGGCAAGCTGGTCTTTCTCTCGGGCCACATCGCCAAGAAGGACGGCAAGCCATGGGTGGGGCAACTTGGCGCCACGCTCACCACAGAGGAGGGCAAGCAGGCGGCGCGTGCCATCGCGATCGATCTCCTCGGCACACTGCACGCGGCCATCGGCGACCTCAACAAGGTCAAGCGCATCGTCAAGGTCATGAGCCTGGTCAACTCCGTCGGCACCTTCACCGAGCAGCACCTCGTGACCAACGGCGCGAGCGAATTGCTGGCCGAAGTCTTCGGCAGCGAAAAAGGCGCCCATGCCCGCAGCGCTTTTGGCGTCGCTCAGGTCCCGATGGGCGCGTGCGTCGAAATCGATCTGATCGCTGAACTGGACTGAAGCCGCATCCTTTCTGGACCGTCTTGGACGACACCGATCGCCATCTGCTGAGCCTGCTCCAGGCCAATGCACGTGAGCCGGCGGCAACGCTGGCGCGCAAGCTCAAGCTGGCGCGAACCACTGTCGTTGCGCGCATCGCGCGGCTGGAGCGCGAAGGCGTGATCGCCGGCTATGGCGTGCGGCTCGGCCAGCGGCTCGAACGCGCGGCGGTGCGCGCCTATTGCGGTCTCGTGGTGGCTCCGAAGACTGGCGCTGCCGTCGTTCGAGCGCTTGAACTCCTTCCCGAAGTCGAGGAGCTTTCGGCAGTCAGCGGTCCGTATGACTACATGGTCTTCCTGCGGTGCGAGACGAACGAACAGCTCGATGCGCTGCTGGACCGCATCGGTCAGATCGAAGGAATTCAGCACACCCACACCTCGGTGGTCCTCAGCCGAAAGATCGACCGCCGCAGCGCGGTGCCGCCACCAGGTTGATTGGGACGATCACCCGAACCGGATGCCCTGTGCCAGCGGCAGCTCGGCCGAAAAGTTGATGGTGTTGGTCGTGCGCCGCATGTATTGCTTCCATGCATCCGAGCCGCTCTCGCGATCACCGCCGGTTTCCTTCTCGCCGCCGAACGCACCGCCGATTTCCGCACCACTCGGGCCGATGTTGACGTTCGCCATGCCGCAGTCCGACCCCGACGCCGAGATGAAGCGCTCCACCTCGCGCAAGTCATTCGAGAAGATGCACGACGACAGCCCCTGCGGAACATCGTTGTGCATGGCGATGGCCGAATCGAGATCGTCGTAGCCGAGCACATAGAGCAACGGCCCGAAAGTTTCACGGCGGACCAGTTCGGTTTGCATCGGCATCTCGGCGATGGCCGGACGCACGTAGAAGGCTTTCGGAAAGCGGTCGGCCAGCACGCGATCACCGCCCGTGAGGATGCGACCGCCTTGCACCTCGACATCGTCGATAGCTCGCCGCAACGCGTCGTAGGCCGCCTCGTCGATCAACGGGCCGACCAGCGTGCCCTCTTCCAGCGGATGCCCGATCCGCAGACTTTCATAGGCCGAAAGCAGCTTCGCAAGCAGAGCGTCCTTGACTGTGCGATGGACGATGAGCCGGCGCAGCGACGTGCAGCGCTGCCCCGCTGTGCCCACCGCACTGAACAGGATCGCCCGCAACGCCATATCGAGATTGGCGGCAGGCGTCACGATCATCGCGTTGTTGCCACCGAGTTCGAGAATGCGGCGGCCGAAGCGCGCGGCGACGCGTGGCCCGACTTCGCGGCCCATTCGGGTCGATCCCGTCGCGGACACGAGCGCGACGTCTACGCTATCCACGAGTGCCTGCGCCTGTGCCGCACGGCCGACGACGATCTGCGCGAGTCCTTCCGGCGCGCGATCGCCGAATCGCACGATGGCGCGCTCCAAGGCCCTGAACGTCGCGAGCCCTGACAAGGGCGCTTTCTCAGAAGGCTTGAAGATCACCGGATCGCCGCACACCAGCGCAATGGCCGCGTTCCACGCGAAAACTGCGCTGGGAAAGTTGAAAGCCGTGATGACCGCCACCGGCCCCAGCGGGTGGTATTGCTCCATGATGCGGTGCCCGGGCCGCTCCGAGACGATGGTCTTGCCGTAAAGCTGCCGCGACAAGCCGAGCGCGAATTCGCAGATGTCGACGCCCTCCTGCACTTCACCGAGGCCTTCCTGGGCGATCTTGCCGACCTCGACCGACACGATGTGACCGATGTCGGCCTTTGCGCTACGCAGCTCTTCGCCCCACAGCCGGACCAGCTCGCCGCGTGCAGGCGCCGGCACCTCGCGCCACTTGCGAAAGGCGGCGGCCGAACGCGCGATCACGTCCGGCATGGACGCCATCGGTGTTTCGTGCAAGCGGGCAAGTCCGGCGCCGTCGACCGCCGAGCGCACGGCCAGCGTGCCGCCGGAAAGCTCGTGCGCGGCGATTCCGCTTCGCTTGAAGATGTCGTGGAGATCATTCATGCGCTGGGCTCCTTCCTCGCGCGACGCCGCGCCTGTGGCGGCCAAGTATGAGCGAAGCTCGGGCTGCGATGGGTGCTCGCTGGTGCCGCGCCGTTTTGCAACGAGCTCAGCGCGGCATAGCAACCGCCGACACGCGTCGCGAGGAACTCTTCGAGTTCCACCTGTTCCTGCCCGACAAATCCGCTCGCCGGCAAACGCCCCTTGCGAAGCAACTCGAACACACCGACCACGCCTGCCGCGGTCGCCAGCTCGATGGCAGTGCGCTCCACGCCGCGCAGCCGCCCACCGTGGATGCGTGCCATGCGGGTTTCCTGCTCAAAGCGTCCGCCTCGCAAGCCGGATGCCGATGCGAACACGATCACCACGTCCTCGCGGCTGTGCGGCACGGCCTGGTCGAGCACCTGTCGCAGCAGGTCGCGGCGCTCGATCAGCCGCAAGTCGTGCAGCAGAAAGGCCATGGCATCGCGGTGGCCGGGATAGCGGATCGTCTTGTAGTCGAGATTGCGCACCTTGCCGGCGAGGCTCTCGCAGAGCGTTCCCAACCCGCCCGAGGTGTTGAAGGCTTCGTAGGTGTCGCCATCGAGCACCAGCGTCTCGTTGCCCTCCAGCGGCTGCACCGAGACTGGCCTTCCCTGCACGATGGCCGCGCACGGCTGGCAGTATTCGTTGATGACCCCGTCGATGCTCCAGGTGAAGTTGTAGCGCAGGCCGTTGGTTGCATGGCGGGCGAGCGCGCCCACGCGCAAACGCAGGTCGTAGAGTTCGTCGAAGCGCCCAGCCAGGTGACTCCCGAGCATTCCGATCACGCCGGGTGCGAGCCCGCTTTGCGGCATGAAGATCGACTTCGCGCCGACAGCCATGGCACGGATCGCGCCCGTGGCAGCCACGTCCTCCGTCAGGTCGAAATAGTAAACGTCGTTGGCGCGGGCTGCGGCGGCAACAGGCGCAGCCAGATAGAAGGGCAGCGCGCTGATCACCACGTCGTGAGCTGCGACAGCCGCTGAGAGCGCCGGCTCGTTCTCGACGTCGATGATCGCGCGTGACACGAACCCATCACTCAGGTCGTGCGGCGGATGGACACGGTCGGCCAGCGTGACCGGCAGGTGGTGGTACTCGGCGAGCATGTCTGCCACCGTGGTGCCGACCTTGCCGGCCCCCAACACCAGCACCTTGTTGATCAGAGGATTGAAAGCGTTCATGAGACCTCCTCGCGCGACTTTCTTGAGCGCTGAGGAAACTCTAAAGCTGCCTGCTGGCAGAAGGAAGCTGACATTGCGGCGAAGACATGCGCTGTTCGGACGAAACGACGACAAGGACAGTCGAAAGGGCCGAAAGCCCGGCCCCCAAAAAAACTTAGGCCGATGTAAAGCCGTTGACATACGGCTCACAGGCGCGTTCCTAAACTGGCCTGCAAGCCTTCACTGCTTCACAAACCCGGCGCACGTCGCCTCAACCCCTGCATATCGCGAATCACGCAATGCGACCTGGCCATCTCGATCAGCCCCCCGTCCTGAAGCTGGATCAGCACGTTCGACGTCATGACACGGCTGAGGCCCGTGATGTTGGCCATCTCCTGGTGGGTGAAGGAGATGCGGATGGCAACACCCGCCGCCTGCACCTCCCCATACGTGTCGGCCAGCTGCACGAGATGATGGATCACCCGCTGGGCCGCTGTCGCCTGGCTCAGCAGCAAGTTCTGGTTTGCCAGCACGCGCAGCTTGACGCTCATCAGCCAGAGCACCTGCCGCAGGCATTCCGGATCGCGTTCCATGTGCTGCAAAAGCGTCGCGCGCTCGACTTGGCGCGCGATGACGTCGGACGATGCGACGGCGCTGACGGAGTGGCGGCCATCGAGAAACGCGCTGCACTCCCCGACCATGCCGTGTGTGCCGACGATCGCCATGTGCTTCTCATGGCCGGTCTCCGACAGCAGCACCAGCCGCACCCGGCCCTCTTCCACCACATACACGTGCGTGACGGGCTCGCCCTGCGAATACAGGGTTTCCCCCTTGCGAAACGACACCGTGGGCGCGCCGTCCGCGACCAGCATGTTCCAGCCGAAGTGCGGCACCTCGATCCATGCCGAAGGGGAAGCTGCCGTCTCGGCAATCTTGTTCATCGCCTCAAGGCCTTGTCGTCGCACAAGGCAAGTTCATGAAACATCCATTCTCTTCGTACCGAAAGCTCTTCCCTATCCTGGACAACGTGATCCAGCTGTCCAGTTGCTCACAAAGCGCACTCAGCCTGCCGGTCAAGCAGGCGATCGACGAATACCTTGACGTCTGGGTGCGACGCGGCGCCGATTGGGGCTACTGGATGGACCAGGTGGCATTGGCACGCGCCGAGTTCGCTCGCATGATCCATGCCGATGCGGACGACGTTGCAGTGCTGGGCAGCGTGTCCGACGCGGCATCGACGATCGCTTCGGCGATCCGCTTCGAGGGCGATCGCCGCGACATCGTCACCACCACGCTCGATTTCCCATCGCTCTGCCACGTCTGGCTGGCGCAGCAGCCGCGCGGCGCGCAAGTGCGCTTCGTGCAGGGCCATGCCGGCAGCACAGATTCGACGCGCCGCATTGCCGCCGCCATCGACACGCAGACGGCGCTGGTATCGGTCTCGCACGCCTGCTTCTACGACGGCCAGATCGTCGACATCGCTGCCACTGGGCGCGAGGCGCGCAAGTGCGGTGCCGTTCAGTTCATCGACGCCTACCAATCCGCCGGATCGATCGCCATCGACGTCCGCGCGCAGGAGGTCGACGTGCTCGCCGCGGGTGCGCAGAAATACCTGCTCGGGATTCCTGGCATCGCCTTTCTCTATGTTCGACCCGAACTGGCGCAGCAGCTCACACCGACAGTGACTGGCTGGTTCGGCCGCGTGAACCCGTTCGAATTCGATCCCGGAAAGCTGGACTTCGCGGCCGGTGCACAACGCTTCAACACCGGTACACCGCCCATGATGTGCGCGAGCGTGGCGCGCGCCAGCATCGGCCTGCTCAACGAAATCGGCGTGCCGGCCATCGAGGCGTATCTGGCGCAACTGTCCGAGGTGGCGCTCGAAGAGGCTGCGCGCCTTGAACTGTCGGTGGCGAGCCCGCCGATGCCTTCGGCCAAGGGCGCGAATACGGCAATCCGCATCCCCAATGCCGCTCAGGTCGAGGCACAGATGCTGCAAGCGGGCTACGTCGTCTCTGCCCGCAATGACGTGATCCGTATCGCCCCGCACTTCTACAACACCGCGGACGACGTCGTTGGCGCCCTGCGCGAACTGGCGCGCCTGACTCGCTGATGGCCATACTTCCGTCCTCAACCCATTGCGTTTCGGCCGTCTGCCGGGTGCCCGCGGATGCCGCATTGGCATTTCTTGCCGACGGCTTGCAACTTGGCCAATGGGCGATGGGCTGCTGGCAGACGCGCTCTGTGGGCGACGGCGTGGTTCAGGGCCACTCGCTGTTCGACGATCAACCGAGCTGGGTTCGCCCCGTCGCAGACGCTGCGCGCCTCACGGTGATCTATCACGTCGGAAGTTCGCCTGATGCCTTGAGCCCGCGCATCAGCGCAGTGGTCGAACCCGGCACCGCCTTCGGCCAAGACAACGAATGCTGCCGAATCAGCCTGCATGCGTCGCGCACGCCCGGCATGGACGACGACCGCTGGCTGCGCCTCGTGCGATGCCACGAGGTCGAGGTGCTGCTGATCCAGGCGCGGTTCGATCTGCTGAAGCACCGCGCATAGCACCGCGCATCGCACCGCCAGTTCATTGAAACCACGAGGAAGAAGCCATGAAACGACGTCACTTCGGCCAGGCGATCACCGCCGCCCTGCTTACGCCCACGCTCTCGTCGCCGTTGTTTGCCGCGACGAAGCCCTACACCGGCCCAATCCGCGTGCTGGTCGGCTTTCCTCCCGGCGGCGCCACTGACGTGGTCGCGCGCGCCATCGTCGACAAGCTGGGCAAAGCCATGAACGGCCAGGTCTTCGTCATCGACAACAAGCCCGGCGCCGGCGGGCAGATTGCCGCGCAGTTGCTCAAGGCGGCACCGCCCGATGGCTCGACGATCATGCTGTCGATCGACCATACGCAGGTGATCATTCCCCTGACGGTCGCAGCCGCAGGCTACGACCCGGTGAACGACTTCACCGCACTGGCTGGCGTGGCGGGCTACTACAACGTGCTTGCCGTCAGCGCCGCCACCGGCGTGAAGAGCATGGCCGAACTCGGCACCTGGGTGAAGGCGCACCCCAACGAGGCCAACTACGGCGTGCCCGCGGCCGGCAGCGTGCCGCAGTTCATCGGCCACATCATCGGCAAGTCCTTCGGCGTCACCATGAACTCGGTGCCGTACAAAGGCGGCGCGCCCATGGTGCAGGACCTGCTGGCGGGACAGATCCCCATCGGCATCGCATCGATGACGGAGCTGATCGAGTACCACCGCAACGGCAAGGTGCGCATCCTCGCCAGTTCGGGCCAGGAACGCAGCAAGACGGCGCCGGACATTCCGACCTTCCGCGAACTCGGCTTCAGCGGCATCGACAAGAACCCGTGGCTGGCCTTCTTCGGGCCCAAGGGCATGTCGCCGGAATTCGTCGAGTCTTTCGACAAGGCCGTGAAGACCGTGCTGGCGGAACCCGAACTGCAGGAACGGCTCGCCAAGATGGGCAACGAGGTCGATCCGGCGCCGGGCCGCGAGGTCGCGCAATGGGTGGTCGACGCCAACCGCACCTGGAGCAAAGTGATCCGCGAGTCGGGCTTCAAGCCGCAATGACCGGAGCCTCTGGCATGGCACGCGAATTCATCCAGAGCGGCTCGCGCTGGGAAGAACTGGCCGGCTACTCGCGCGCGGTGATCGACGGCGAGTGGGTCTTCGTCTCCGGCACGCTGGGTCAGGACTTCGCAACCGGCGAGTTTCCCGCCACCGCAGAGCAACAGTGCGAGGTCGCTCTCGACACCATCGAAAACGCACTCGCCCAGGCGCGATCCAGCCTTGCTGACGTCGTCCGCATACGCGTCTATATTCCGGATCGAGGCGACGTCATCGCAGTCAGCCATGTGCTGCGGCGACGCTTCGGCGGCAACCGACCGGCCAACACCACACTCTGCAGCGCCTTGGCCGTCGAAGGCGCCAAGGTCGAACTCGAAGTGACCGCGCGGCGCAGCGTTTGATTTCTCTTTTTTCTTCAGAGGACCCGATGACCATCCTGACTGAACTCGCGCAGGCCATGCGCAACCAGACGATTCGCACGATCGACCTCACGCACACCTTGAGCGAAGACTTTCCTCCCTTGCAATTGCCGCCGCAGTTCGGCCAGGTCGCCGCGTTCAAGATGGAGCGCATCTCGCGCTACGACGAGGCCGGCCCCGGCTGGTACTGGAACAACTTCTCTTGCGGCGAGCACACCGGAACGCACTTCGATGCGCCCGCGCACTGGGTCACGGGCAAGGACCATGAGAGCAACACGGTCGACACCATTGCGCCTGACAACTTCATCGCACCCGCAGTGGTCGTCGACGCGAGCGCCGAAGTGGCGGGCAACCCCGACTGGCTGCTCACCGTCGAATTCCTCCAGGCCTGGGAAGCCGCCCACGGTCGCATTCCGGAAGGCGCCTGGGTGCTCTTTCGCACCGACTGGTCCAAGCGGCTCAGCGACCCGGCTTCGTTCGTCAACATGCGCGAAGACGGCGCCCACACGCCGGGGCCGACGCAGGCGGCTGTCGAATGGCTGATCCGCGAGCGGAACGTGCACGGCTTCGGTGTGGAGACCATCAACACCGACGCCGGTCAGTCTTACGGCTGGCCGGTGCCCTACCCATGCCACACGCTGATGCATGGGGCCAACCGGTACGGGCTGCAATGCCTGAAGAACCTCGATCAGCTTCCCCCGACCGGGGCGCTGATCGTGTCAGCGCCGCTGAAGATCCAGGAAGGCTCGGGCAGTCCGCTGCGCGTGCTTGCGCTGGTGGAGTCTTAAACCCGGCTCGACGAGCCTCGAATCACCAGTTCGCCAGGTAGCAACAGCTGCCGCGGCGGGCCCTCCAAGCCTTGCAGCCGCTCGATCAGGCAAGCAGCGGCAGTGCGGCCGATCGCATCGGTCGGCTGCGCGACGGCCGTCAGCCCAGGCCCGATCAGCGGAGCCCATTCCGGGTCGTCGAAACCGACGAAGCCTACGTCGGCGCCGAAGCGCAATCCAAGCCGCGCCATCGCCGTGGCAACGCGCAGTGTCACGACCGCGTTGCCAGCCAGCACGGCAGCGCGGCGGCCGCGGCGAGCACGTTTGTGCAGCGCACGCAACGCGGCGTCGAGGCCCTCGCTGTCTTCGCCGGCACATTCGAAGACCTCGCCAGAGACACGCGGCTCATGCGCCTTCATGCAGGCGCCGAAGGCCGCAGAGCGCTCGCGCCGCGAACTCACGCCTTTCAACGGCTCAGTGATGTACAGCAATTCGCGGAAGCCGCCGTCGACGAGATGGCCGCACGCGGACTTCATCGCGTCCACGTTGTCCAGCGAGACGAAATCGGTGTGCATGCCGGCATGACGACGGTCCACGAGCACCGCCGGCTTTCCGTGCAGCGCATCGGCGTCGACGAGGCCGGCACCGCGGCCGAGTGTGTTGAGGATGAAGCCATCGACCTGATAGCCCGTCAGCGCATCGATCGCCTCGCGCTCGCGATCGACATCGTTGCCGAGGTTGAACAGCATCACGAGGTAGCCGGCATCCTGGCAGGCCTTCTCGGCGCCGCGCAACACGGCCACCGAATAAGGATTGGTGATGTCCGCGACGATCAACCCGATGAGTCGCGAGCGGCCCCGGCTCAGCGCCTGCGCCATCGGGCTCGGCGTGTAATCGAGCTGCGCAACGGCGGCTTCGACCCGCGCCGCGATGTCGGGGCTCAGCAATCGCTCCCGATGGTTCAGGAATCGCGAGACGGTGGCCTTCGAAACGCCGGCCGCCTTGGCCACGTCGGCAATGGTCGCGCGCCCCGTTCGCTGCATCGGGATTGGCGCGGTCAAGCCGAAGCCGTGTCGTAGACGGCAAGCGGCCGTTCGCCCGCCAGTGCGCGAAGCAGATTGGTGGTGGCAAGTTCGGCCATGGCGTGGCGCGTCTCGTGCGTTGCCGAGCCAATGTGTGGCAATGGCGTCACGCGCGGATGGGTACGCAGCGGCGAACCCATGGGCAGTGGTTCCGCCGCGAACACGTCGAGGCCCGCGGCGCGCAGCGTGCCTTGGTCGAGTGCCGCGAGCAGCGCATCTTCGCGAACCGTCGCACCGCGACCGCCGTTGATGAAGATGGCGCCCGGCTTCATCGCGCCGAACACCTTGGCATCGATCATGTCGCGCGTGCTGTCCGACAGCGGCAGCATGGCGACCACGAAATCGGACTGGGCAAGCAGTGCATCGAGCGGCGTGTGAGTTGCCCGCCCCTGCAGCTCGGGCGCGTGCGCGGCGAGGTCGACCGGCCGGCGCGAGTGATAGAGCACCGGCATGCCAAAGCCCAAGGCCCCGCGCCACGCGATCGCCTGGCCGATGCGGCCAAAGCCCAGTAGCCCCAGAGTCTTGCCATGCACGTCGAAGCCGAACAGGTCTTCGCCGATGTTCTTGGTCCAGGCGCCCTCGCGAACAAGATTTGAAAGCTCCACAACGCGACGGCTGGTCGCCATGAGCAGTGCAAACACCGTATCAGCCACCGTCTGATCGAGCACGCCGGGCGTATGGCACAGCATGATCCCGCGGGCGTGCATCGACCGCAGCGCGTAGTTGTCGACACCGACCGACACACTGGACACGACTTCGAGCTTGGGTGCGCGCGCGAGCAGCGCATCGTCGATCGGATAGCTGGAGCCGATCAACCCCTGCGCTTCCGCAAGCGCAGCATCGAAGGCCCCAAGCTGCGCGGGCACGCGCGGATTGGCAACGGTAACGTCGTGCCTGGCTTGCAGGCGAGCCAGTTGATCGTCCGGGATTTCGCGAAAGACGAGAACCTTCTTGCGAGTCCAACCGCCGCCGGGCCGCCCCAAGGCGGCTGCCGCCCCCTGGGAGCCTTCGATGCCAGCCTCTTCGAGTTGTGCGCGCGTCGGCAGTCCTTCGGTGTCGCCGAGCACTTGCACCGCACGTGCGCCGATCCAGGCGCCGCGCCGAACCGCATCAGGCACTGACTTGCCTTCGAGCAGCGCGCTGATGACACCCGCAGCAAAGCCGTCTCCGGCCCCGACGGTATCGACCACTTCCGCGACCGGAAAACCTTCGACAAGTCCGATGCCCGCGACGTCGCTGTCGTAATAGGCACCCCCCGCACCCAGCTTGACCACCACCAGCTTCGCGCCCAGCCTTCGATAGAACTTCGCAATGCCTTCGGGCGTCGTTTCGCCGGTGAGGATCAGACCCTCCTCGATGCCAGGCAGCACCCAGTCGGCGCGCGAAGCGAGTTCGTTGATCCAGTGCCGCATCGTCTCCGTCGACGACCACAGCGTCGGCCGCAGGTTGGGGTCGAACGAAATAGTGCGACCGGCGCTGCGCATCACGTCCATCGACTTGATGGCAGCCGGCAGGCTGGTGTCTGAGATCGCTGCAAACACGCCTGTCGCGTGCAGGTGGCGCGCGGAGCGCAACCAGTCCTCATCGACGTCGCCGGGGCCCATGTGGCTCGCGGCGGAGCCCTTGCGGTGGTATTCGACCGGCGGATCGCTGCCGTCAAGTACACGCCCTTTGAACTGGAAGCCCGTGCGCTGCGTCGCGTCGGAGATGACGTGCGAGCAATCGATGCCTTCGCCCTTCATGGCGGCGAGCAGCGCGCGGCCCATCGAATCGGTGCCGAGCCGGCTGGCCCAGCCGACCTTGAGCCCGAGGCGAGACAAGCCGATGGCGACGTTGGTTTCCGCACCGGCCGTGCGTTTGTGGAACGCGGTGGCGTTCTCGATCGGGCCGGGCTGATCGGCCACCAGCAGCAACATGGCTTCGCCGAACAGCGCAACATCGAACTCGGTATTGGTCATGACTTCACGGCGTGGCGCGTGCGGCGCGGATCTGCGCGATCTGGTCGCGCGTGACGGCCAGGAGATCGTCGCCGATCAGCGGATATTCGATGGCGTGCGGAACGTCGGCAGGCAGCGCCCGCAGCACGGCGCGCCAAGGCGCCGCGGATTCGGCCAGAGGGACGGCGACCCATTTGGCCGGAAGGCGCTGCGCACCCTTGCAATGCACGTAGCGCACACGGCGGCCTAGAGCCTGAGCGGCCTGCAGCGGGCATTCGCCGACCCAGTGCCAATTGCCCATGTCGAAGGTCATGCCCAGATCGAGCCCGGCATGATCGGCGGCATCGAAGAACGCTTGCAATGCGGGCAGCGTCCCGGCAGAAACGGTTTGATCGTTCTCGATGACGAGTTCGATGCGCGTCTCGGCCAGTTGAACCTTGAGGCCCCACAGCGAGCCATGCGACGACGGGCCGAAAGCGCCGATCGACATCTTCAGCCGCTTGGCGCCGATGGTTGTCGCGGCCGCAATGCCGCGCGCCAGCGCTGCGCTGTCGAGCCATCCGCCTTCTGCCCAGAGGCCCTCAGGGCTCGAATACACCGACGCCAGGCCCACCAGCGCAGGGAGCTCGGTCGCGGGGTCGCGCAGCATCTCGCCGCGCACTTCGACACTGTCGGCGCCGGCCGCCTTTGCAAGCTGCGCGCACCAGAGCTGGCCATGGCGGCCGATTTCGGCAGCGCCGAATGATGAGAGAGAAATCAGTACCTGCGTCATACCGTGGGTGATCGACGCATCAATGCGCCTGGTGCGAGCTGAGGATCTGGCCGAGGAACTGGCGCGTTTTTTCGTTCTGGGGGTTGCCGAAGAACTCGGCCGGTGGCGCCTGCTCGATGATCTTGCCTTCCGCCATGAAGATCACGCGGTCGGCCACGCTGCGCGCAAAACCCATCTCATGCGTCACGCACAGCATGGTCATGCCGTCTTCGGCCAGGCCGATCATGGTGTCGAGCACTTCCTTGACCATCTCGGGGTCGAGCGCCGAAGTGGGCTCGTCGAACAGCATGATCTTGGGAGACATGCAAAGCGCACGCGCGATCGCGACACGCTGCTGCTGGCCACCTGAGAGTTGGCTCGGGTACTTGTTCGCCTGCTCGGGAATGCGCACGCGCGTGAGGTACTTCATCGCGACCTCTTCAGCCTGCGCCTTCGACATGCCGCGCGAACGCATAGGCGCGAGCGTGCAGTTCTGCAGGATGGTGAGGTGCGGAAACAGGTTGAACTGCTGGAACACCATGCCCACTTCGGCCCGGACCGCATCGACGTTCTTGCCGCCGGCAGTGAGATCGATGCCGTCGACGACGATGCGCCCCTGCTGCACTGTCTCAAGCCGGTTGATGCAGCGGATCAGCGTCGACTTTCCCGAGCCCGAAGGCCCGCAGATCACGATGCGTTCGCCGGTGCGCACCGAAAGGTCGATGCCGGTCAGCACCTGGAAAGTGCCGTACCACTTGTTC
The DNA here is from genome assembly GCF_056397405.1 of Variovorax sp. 05N34. NCBI lineage: Bacteria > Pseudomonadati > Pseudomonadota > Betaproteobacteria > Burkholderiales > Comamonadaceae > Variovorax > Variovorax sp. 05N34. The sequence goes on along the minus strand of NZ_JBFTNI010000004.1, from coordinate 166,626 downwards.
ACCGCCTCCATCCGAATGATCGGATCGGTGCCGGCGTGGGTCGTGACTGCGTCGGTCATGGATGTTCCCTGGAAAGGCCTGGCGCTTACTGCAGCTTGGGCAGGTCGGTCTGCAGCCACTTCTGGTAGAGCTTGTTCAGCTCGCCATTGGCGGTGTTCTTCTGCACGAACTCATTCACGTTCCTGAGCAGGTCTTCCTGGCCCGGGCGCATCGCGATGCCCATGTTCTGCTGCACCAGCGTGAACTTGTTCTCGTAGGTGTTGGCGGGCACGCGCTTGGCGATCTGCGCGGCAACCGTGGTGGACGCACCGATCGCATCGACCTGCCCCGACATCAGCGCTTGCATGGCAGACGCGTCGTCGTCGAAGCGGCGAATTTCAGTGCCTTCGGGCGCGGCCTTGGTCACGGCAACGTCTTGCGTGCTGGCACGGGCGACACCCACGCGCACGCCCTTGAGGTCGGCGGCGCTCTTGATGGGCGTGCTGGTCTTGCCGTAGAGCACGATGGTCGCCGCCGCATAAGGCTGCGAGAACTGGACCTGCTTGGCGCGCTCGGGCGTGATCGCCAGGGAAGCAACCAGCAAGTCAACCTTGTTGGTCAAGAGGAAGGGAATGCGGTTGGGGCCGGTGACCGGCACGATGTTGGCCTTCACGCCCCAGTCCTTCGCGAGCAGCTTGGCGACGTCGGCGTCATAGCCATCAGGCTGGTTCTGCGCGTTGGTCGTGCCGTAAGGCGGAAAGTCGACCAGCATCCCGATCGTGATTTCGCCCTTCTTCTTGATGTCGGCCACCGACTGCGCGGATGCGAAGGGCGCGAATACGGTCAGCGCGGCCCCCAGGCCCAGCGCTGCGATGGCAGCGCGACGGTTAGTAGAACGGATCATGTCAAAAGCTCCTTCATTAATCGGACGAGAAGAGTGGAATTCGCGAAACACCGCGGAACCGGCTTTGCCGGGCCGCTGGTGTTGCCCCCGGCGAGGGGGTCTGCGCAGCGACACGAAGTGCGCGAAGCATGGGGGAGTACTTCATCTACCGAGGGTCCGCGCTCGCTTGCGCTCCATGCGCGCGGCGACCAAGGACAGCGGCCAACAGATGACGAAATAGATCGCGGCGACTGTCGTGAAGACCTGCAGCGGCTGGAAGGTCGCGTTATTGATGATCTGCCCGGCCCGCGTGATTTCGGTGAAGCCGATGATGGCCGCGAGCGAGGTGCCCTTGATGATCTGCACCACATAGCCCACCGTGGGCGGCAGCGCGATCTTGAAAGCCTGCGGCAGCACCACGTCGCGCATGCGTGACGTGTAGTTGAGATTGAGCGCCTGCGCGGCTTCCCACTGGCCGCGCGGAATCGCTTCGATGCACCCGCGCCAGATTTCGCCGAGGAAGGCCGCGCTGTTCAGGATGAGCGCCACGCCCGCGGCGATCCATGGATTGATGTCCAGGCCCAGCACCGGCGCGCCGAAGAAGATCAGGAACAGTTGCAGCAGCAGCGGCGTGCCCTGGAAGATCTGGATGAAGCCCGTCGAGAGCACACGCGCGATCTTGTTCTCGGACGTGCGCGCGAGCGCGATCACAAGCCCCAGGATCGCACCGCCGATGAACGCGATCAGCGACAGCGCCAGCGTCCATTGAGCGGCCTGGAGGATGAACAAAAATTCTGGAAAACCGAAGGTACGCATGGTGCTCAGCGCCGATCCGGATAGTTGAGGGTGCGCCTGTAGATCAGCTTGAAAAGCGCCGAGAACGACAGCGCCAGCGCCAGGTAGATACACGCCACGACGATGTAGATCTCGAAGCTGCGGAACGTTTGCGATTGCAGGTTGGCGGCGACCGATGTGAGGTCATCGGCCGAAATCACCGACACCACCGCCGAACTCAGCATTAGCAGAATGAACTGGCTCGTGAGCGCCGGGTAGATCGCCTTGAGGGCCGGCTTGATGATCACGAAGCGGAAGATTTCCCAAGGCTTGAGGTTGAGCGCCCTGCCCGCTTCGATCTGACCCTTGGGAATGGATTCGATGCCGGCGCGGACGATCTCGGCCGCGTAGGCGCCGAGATTCACCACCATGGCCGTGAGCGCCGCCGTGTAAGGCGACCAGCGCAAGCCAATCGCCGGCAGCGCAAAGAAAAAGAAGAACAACTGCACCAGGAATGGCGTGTTGCGGATGATCTCGATATAGGCGTTGACGATGAAGCGCAGCCAGCCAGGGCCTGAAGTCTTGCCCCAGGCGCAGAAGATGGCGACCACCAGGCCCAGCAGCGTGGCGACCAGCGAAAGCTGGATGGTGATCCACGTGCCCTTCAGCAGCAGCGGCCATGCCGCAAAAACAGCGTCGAACTGGAATTGATAGTGCACGGAAGAGCGGCGACTGAATGCGGGTTCGGAATGGTGCGTTGGCGCGTCGAGCGAACGTCGCCGCGGTGCGAGTCAGTATATGTGAAACCGGTTTCAGCACCATCCTAGGGATTCCCCTAAGACCCCGCCGTGCCTACACTGGCGCGATGCTGATCACCGAAACCTCGGAAGCGCAAACGCAGCACGCCGCCGGCGAAAACGCGCCCGCGGTGCATCACCTTCGCCAGACGCTGCTCTGGCCTTTGCGCCTGATGCCGACGGCACAGCCGCGCCACGCGCATCGCGGCCCGTGGCAGGTCTTGCGCGATCTCGGCGATGCATCGCCATGGCGCGAAGAGATCGATGAGTACACCGGCGGCAGCGATCGCTTTCACGAGCGGCACTACAACGAGTTCGTGAGCTTCCTGCCCTACGTGCAGCGCTTTCTTTACGGCGACGGGCGCAAGGGGCAACAGGCCGGCGGCACAGGCTCCGGCAGCGATTCGCCGATGCGCGTATTTCGCCGCAGCGATGTGGCAGCCGTGCGCGTGGTGGCGCGATCGGGCGACGCGCCCATCACACTGAAGATGGTGCACGTCGATCTCTACTTCTTCTTCGACGTCGACGTGGTGATCCTCAACATGGAAGTCGGGGCCGACAACCTCAGCCTGCCGCAAGCGCAGGAGATCCTCTATCGCTTTGGCCGCGCATACCCCGGCGGGTGGGACGCGAAAGGCGCTGCGCTGCATTGCATGCACAGCGTCGAGTGGCTGGCCGCGGATGGCACGGTGTTGTCAGCCTCCGACGCGCAGCAGCGCGAGCCCTTCCTGTCTCACGTCGCGGAGCACCGTGCGCCCCGCATTGCCGCGCATTGGGCGTGGCTGATGCGGCCGCTGGTGATCGATCATTCCGATGAGCACGGCGAGTTGCGCTATCGGCAGATCGAGTACTACCGCATGCCCGTGATGGCGTATCTGGCGCTCGATGATCCGAGACGGCTGTCGCGTTCCGATTTCATCCGGCTCGCCCTCGTTTCGGGCGCGGCGGAGCCCGCGGTGTCGGGCACAGGCCCCCTGCCCTTGCCGGACGATCTCATGGTGGATTTCGAGCAGCGCTATTGCTACGACCGCTTTTGGGTCAACGCCGGAGCGGCACCGAACACGCGCTACCTGTGCAATGGCCGCGCGCTCATCGTGGTGGGCCAAGCCGATTCGGAGTTTTTCTGCTGCCGCGACCGAGGCGTTCTGGCGCAGTTTCGTCACCAGCACTTCCTGCTGTTCCTCATCGCGCATTTCCAGAAGGCGGCGCTGCTGATGTATTCGGACAAGCTCGTCGAAGCATTGCGCAACCTGGACATCCACGACATTGCCAGCGTCAAGCGATTCAAGCGTGCGATCCGCGGGAGCTTCGAAGGCTTCCTGCGCTTCACGCATCGCTACTGGTTCCACGAAATCTCCGAGCAGGCACAAGTGCGTGCGCTATCGCATTTGTGCACCACGCACCTCGGCCTCGATCCGCTCTATGACGAGCTCAAAGAGCGCATCGCGGACATGAACACCTACCTCGAAGCCGACAGCCTTCGCCGGCAGGCCAACACGGTCGTGCGGCTCACGGTGGTGACCTTGTTCGGTCTGATCGGCACCATCACGACCGGGTTCCTCGGCATGAACCTCCTGGCCGAAGCGGATTCGCCGATGTGGCGCAAGCTGCTTTGGTTCGGCGTGACTTTCGCGTTCACGACCTGGCTCACGGTCTACACGATGGTGAAATCGCGGCGGCTGTCCGACTTCATCGACGTGCTTTCCGACGAACGCCACACCTTCCGCAGCAAGCTGGGCGTGCTGGCGAAGGTCTGGCGACAAGGCTCCGACTGATGTTCGACTTCAACTCGCTGCCGGATCCTTGATCCGGGGCAGCCACACTTCGATCGAACCGGGATCGGCCGTGATCGCCCTCGGCAGCAGCTTGATGACCCAGGGTTGGCCCGTGGGCGACGCCGCGGTCCGGATCAGTGCCTGCGCACAAGCCCGTGACGACTCCTCGCGAATGACCACCGTCGGGTCGGGATGCCCCACCGGCGGCGAGCGGCCCGCACGCCGCGAAGTGCTCAGCACATCTTCGATCGGCGGTACAGAAGCGCCCAACGCGCGCCAGGGACCTCGCCACGTGCGCGCCTTGTCACGCAGTGCAGTGCCGTAGGTCTGGATGTAGATCACCGCGCCGGCACAGACGTCCGGAGGTGCTGGCTCAGGCGTGGCGGGCGACGACGAGCCGTACGATGGGACGCCGTTCGCCGAATCCAGCGGCGGCGTGGCCGAAGGCGCAGGCTGCGGGGGTGGCGGGGATGGCGGGGCCGCGGCCACCTGTACTTTGTCGCGCAATTCCGTCACCACATCGCGCACCCATGCCGCGATCGGCCACGGCTCGGGCAGGATTCCGCTGCAGTTCTGCTTCGAACCCGTCTGGCCGCTGTAGTCGCGTGCCCAGTACAGCGGTGCGCACGGAGGCGCTTGCGCCGGCTGGAGGCAGTCGATGCCATTGCCCGGATCGAGCAATCGAGCGCATGCGGGCGAGCGCTGCGGCAACGCCTCGTTGAAGCAGGCTTGCTTCGCGTCGTCCACCATCCGCACGGACAACCGGAACTTGGCCATGAAGTTGTCGCTGCCTTCCCTGCACAGCAGATCGCCCGTGCGAAGCAATTCGGCCGCCAGCAACGCAGGCGCGTCGCCCGTGGCGTTGCCCGAATGCAGATGCGCCCAACGCTCGGTGAGGTCCTTGAAGGCTGCGTTCTCGGCCTTCTCCTGGTCCGCGCGCTGTACGCGCCAGCTGTCGATCCCTTGCCAGGCCGCTACGCCGAAGGTTGCAGCCGTGCCGATGCCGATCGAGGCGGTCACGGCGCCCGCCCTGAGCACTCGCGCCTGCAGGCGGCTCATCGATCCGACAGCGGCCGCCGCAGTGCTGTCCTTGTCGTCGCCCTTGGCCGGATGCGCCGCGGCGTTCGGCTGACCGTCGTCGGGCACGAACAAGCCAGGCGCGCCCATGGCCACGTGCRCAAGCATCTCGTCTTCGAGCCTGTAGCCGATCTCCGCGCCCAGGCGGAAGTAGCTCTCCCATTGCGCCTCGTCGAAGAACTGGTCCGTCGTCGGCTGTTGAGGAAACAGCGGATTGGCCGCCTTGAAGTTCACCAGATCCACCGGCAGCGAAGCCGACACGTTGGGCTTGACCAGCACGATCTGCCCCGTCGCCCCGCTCGCATAGCGCACTTGAGCCAATGCGAGGCAGGCCTGGCTGCTCGGCGACGACAGATCATTGAGCGAGCCAAAGGCTTCCAGGTGCGTCCATTCCGCGCCGGGACGCGGCTTCATGAAAGTGATGTCTGCATTGAGGTCGATGCGCGCACGCCGGATGAGGACCTCGAGGTCGCAGAAGCGATATTCGGGATCGGCGCCGCAATCCGCGATCACGATCAACGCGGCTTCCTGGCGTAGCAACGTATAGGCGCCGGTGTTCTCGAAGTGGCCGCCGTCGCTCAGGTACCAGTTGGTCGAACTGCTGCCTGGAAATGCGCCAAAGCACTCCAGGAGCAGGAACCGCGTCTTCATCAGCAGCGGACTCGCATGCACGACCGCCCCACGCTGTGCGATGCCGGCTTCGGCGCTGTTCCACCAGTAGCCGAGCCGGAGGCCCGCGAACACCGACAACGCGGCAAGCCCGCGCTTGGTCAGGCGGCCCATCGCCGGTGCAAAGGCCGCGCCTGAGATCGCCATCCACGCGCCGAGCGTGAGCGCGCCATCGCCATGCGCCTGCATCCACTTCGCGCCACCGGCCTGCATCCAACCCTGCGGACCGATGGTCAGCGGCTGGCTCTTGCGGTCGCGGTTGAAGAGCCGGTCCTTGGTGTCGTGCGTCTGGTTGATGCAGACGTTCGCGAGATGCACGGGCCCGCCGTGGGTCTGCGGTGCATATGCGTGCTGCGAGATATCGTCATGCGGATCGACCTCGCCCACCGGCACTTCCGGTGGCTCCAGCCCCGACACCTGATCGGTCGGACTGGCGCCGAGACGCTTCGCATTGGCGGCGCCCAGATAGCCCCGGACGATGCGTGCCTTGTAGAACATGTGCAACGACGACACGTTGAGAAAGGCAAAGTTGCGCCCTGTCACGAGCGCGTAGCTGCCGATGATCACCGCGATTGTTCCGAGCCAGGCCCAGCCTCGCGTGAACTGAAGTCCCGCGGGCGTAAACACGGGGAGCAGCACCGCCACGTAAACCACCGACACCCACCAAGCCGCAAGGCAGAAGGCCAGGACAAGCCCCAGCAGGCTTGCCAGCGTCAACACGAGCGTCTTGCCGACCCCGGGGATTTCCTGCCGGTGCGACAGCAGCATTGGCAGCACCCCCCGCAGCGCCGCGGCAACCACGAACAACGCCGCACCGTATGAGACGCGCTGCTGCTGGTCTTCGGCGGCCAACCACCAGGCCGTGCGGTCGAGAAGGCCCAGCATCACGATCAGCAATGCCGTGTTGATCACCGACGCCAAGCGGTCCGTGAGTTCATTGCGCAAGGCCGCAGCGTTCTTTTTTCGGCTGTAGTACAGCACCCAGAGCAATGCAATCACCCAGCACAGCGCAAAGCCCACGAAAGCGGGCGCAATCCACAAGGGTCCGCTGAAGCGCTCCACCAGCGGCCCGCCGATCCAGCACGCGCCCGCGCCGAGTGCGAGCCACATCGCGATCTGCAGAAGCATCGAAGAAGCAGACGGCTTGTCGCGCACCGACCAATACGCGCATGCCAGCACGACAGACGCAAGGAAAGGCCCCACGAGCGTGAACCACAGCGTCGGCCATAGCGTGGCCCACTCCACCAGCAATCGCAGGTACTGGAACGAATCGAGTTGGGCCACGCTACTCACCACGTCGGGCGGCACGCTGTTGAGATCGACCGCGCGGAACACCGCGTCCCACAGCAGCAGGTTGGTCGCAGCCAGCACCATGCCGATCAGGCTCGCCGCGATCGCGAGTTCGATGTGCGTGCCCAGCAGATTGCGAAGATAGAGCGCGCCCGCAAAGAGCGAGTCGCGCAGGCCGCCAGGGATCAGGTAGCGGCCATTGGCGCGCAGCCACCATCCGAATCTGGAGCGATCGACATCGCCGAGCGCGCGCTCGATCTCGCGCACTTCGTCGGGACTATTGGCATTGGTACACAAGCGCCCCAGCGTCCCGCCGATGTAGCCCCCGCCCGACACCGTCGAGATCAGGTCGAACTTCAGCAGTTGCCGATGGCTGGCCAGCGCCTTGAGAAGCCCAAGGCAAAAAGTGGCGCTGCGAATGCCTCCGCCGGAGAGCGCCAAACCCCAGGGCCGTCGTCCGTCATCGTCGCCATAGAGTGCGCGGCGACGCTCGGCAACCAGCTTCTGGATGGTCTCGTCCATGCCGCTCCTCGTCGTGTGGATTGCAATATTTCATGGTTGACGCCGTGCATCAATGGCTCTAACGGCCTATGCCGGAGCGCAGGGTGGTGCTCGCCAGGTTGGTTAAGCTCCGCACCCAATGCAACCACTCCTCTTGCCGCAAGAATGGCCTCGCCGCGCGTTTGCGAGCCTGCTGATGGCCTTCTGCGGGCTGCTCGCCAGTTGCGCAACGCACGGCGCCTGCGAAAGCCCTTACGCAGCGTCGCCGCAGTTCGACGGCTGTGGCTTTCGAAATCCGCCCAACCCGGACGCGCTACCTACCCAAAGCCAATGGAAGATCTGGTCGCGCTTTCTCTTCGAAACCAAGACTGGTGCAGTGCCGGTCGATCCCATTCCGGTTCGACCCGTCACCATCGAACAGCTCGAAGCACTGGACCCCAAAGCCAATCATGTGATGCGCATCGGGCATTCGTCGAACCTTCTCAAGCTGCATGGCAAATACTGGCTGACGGATCCGATGTTCAGCGAACGCGCTTCGCCCTTCCAGTGGATCGGGCCGCACCGTTTCGAGAAGCCGCCCATCACACTGGAGCAACTTCCCCCCATCGAAGGGGTGATCATCTCGCACGACCACTATGACCATCTCGACGCCGGAACCATCGAGTACCTCGCGCTGCGCGTGCAGCGCTATTTCGTTCCGCTTGGCGTGAAGGCACGCCTTGTCGAATTCGGTGTCCCCCCGGATCGCATCACCGAACTGGACTGGTGGCAGACCCGCAGCCAAGGCGGCGTGCAAGTGACGGCCACGCCCTCGCAGCACTTCTCGGGGCGAACCATCAATGACCGCGACAAGACGCTCTGGGCTTCATGGGTGGTCCAGAGCGGCAATCAGCGCATTTACTACAGCGGCGACTCCGGCTACTCGAAGCACTTCGCGCAGATTGGCGAGCGCTTTGGCGGCTTCGATCTGGTGATGATTGAGAACGGTGCCTACGATGCCTACTGGCCCTCGATTCACATGACACCCGAACAGGGCGCGCAGGCTTTTGAAGACCTGAACGGCAAGGTGCTCTTGCCGGTGCACAACAGCACCTTCGATCTCGCGTTCCACACTTGGCACGACCCGCTTGACCGCATCGCGGCCACGGCAGAAGGCAAGCACATCGTCCTGGCGACGCCGACACTCGGCGAAGTGCTCACGATCGGCCAGCCGCGGACCAACGTCCGCTGGTGGCAGGGCTTGCGTTAGCGGTCCTTCATCACCTTCAGCGGCGCTGGCGCTCGCGGGCGCGCCGCACCTGCCGGCTCTGCGATGCGTGTTCAGCCGCGCGCGCCTGTGCCGCCTTTTTCTCGCGCCGCTTGCGCGAAAGCCAGCGGCCGAACATGAAGCTCCCGAAGCCGCTCACGACCGCTATGAAAAGTCCGATGACGCCGGCTTCCATCTTTTTCTTTCGTGACTGGGGTTACAGCACGCGCGCGATGCTCGTGGGCTTGAAGCCCAGATCCGCTGCCTTGCCCTTGCGAGCACGCGTGCCGCGCGCGTTGTTCAGCGTGCGGATCTCCAGCGTCTCTTCACGTTCCTTCGCGCCGCGACCGACGCCTTCGATCTTCACGCTGCGCGTGTAGGCCGCCGCGCCCGCGAGCGTGTCCTTGGCTTCCAGGTCGATCAGCGTGAGACCGCGGCCGCCCTTCGGCAGTGCCTTGAGTTCGGCGATTTCGAAGGTGAGGATGCGTCCGCCCGTCGACGCGCAGGCGACGTGCGTCGCCGCAGGCATCGGCTCGGCGCCACCCGCGCCGCCCACCAGCGAAGGTCTGCACAACTGCTCGCCCTCGCCCACGTCGATGAAGGCCTTGCCGCCGCGCTGGCGCGAAATCATGTTCTCCACGGCGGCAATGAAGCCGAAGCCTCCCGTGCTCGACAGCAGCAGATTGGCGCCGAGCGGCCCCGCGAAGTAGTGCGCCACGTGCGTGCCGCTTTCCAGATCGATCAGCGTGGTGACCGGTTGGCCGTCGCCGCGTCCCCCCGGCAGCGAGGCCACCGGCACGCTGTAGACGCGCACGCTCTTGTCCTTGGCCGTGCCGAAGACGAGCAGCGTGTCGACCGTGCGGCATTCGAAGGCGCCATACAGCGCGTCACCCGACTTGAAGCTGTATTCGGGTGCGGCGGCGCCGGCCGCACGTTCGCTCGCCCAACCCTTCTGCGTGCGGACCCAGCCCTTCTGCGAGACGATCACGGTGACCGGCTCGTCGATCACGCGCACCTCGGCGACTGCGCGCTTCTCTGCCTGGATCAACGTGCGCCGTGGGTCTTCGAAGTTCTTTGCGTCGGCTTCGATCTCCTTCACCAGCAGTCGGCGCAGCGCGGCCGGGCTCCCGAGGATTTCTTCGAGCTTCTTCTGGTCTTCGCGCAGCCCTTTGAGCTCCTGCTCGATCTTGATGGCCTCGAGCCGTGCGAGTTGGCGCAGGCGGATTTCAAGGATGTCTTCGGCCTGCCGATCGCTCAGGTTGAAGCGCGCGATCAATGCAGCCTTCGGGTCCTCGGCCGCTCGGATGATGGCGATCACCTCGTCGATGTTGAGCAGCACCAGCTGCCGCCCTTCGAGGATGTGGATGCGGTCCAGCACCTTGTTGAGCCGATGGCGCGAGCGCTTCTCGACAGTGATTTCGCGGAAGGCGATCCACTCGTTGAGCATCTGGCGCAGCGACTTCTGCGTCGGCTTGCCGTCGATGCCCACCATGGTGAGGTTGATGGGCGACGAGCTTTCCAGCGAAGTCTGCGACAGCAGCGTGCCGATGAATTCCTCCTGGCTGATGCGCGAGGTCTTGGGCTCGAACACCAGGCGGACGGGCGCGTCCTTGCTCGACTCATCGCGCACGACATCGAGCACGGCCAGCACGGCAGCCTTCAACTGCGTCTGCTCGGCGCTCAAGGCCTTCTTGCCGGCACGCACCTTCGGATTGGTGATTTCCTCGATCTCTTCGAGTACCTTCTGCGTGCTGACGCCGGGCGGGAGTTCGTTGACCACGAGTTGCCACTGGCCGCGCGCGAGGTCTTCGATCTTCCAGCGCGCGCGCACCTTGAGCGAGCCCCGGCCGGTGCGATAGGCCTCGGCGATGTCCGCCGCACTGCTGATGATCTGCGCGCCGCCCGGATAGTCCGGCCCCGGCACGAAGCCCAGCAGTTCTTCATCGCCGAGCTTGCCGTTGGACTTGATCAGCGCCACGCAGGCGTCGGCAATCTCGCGCAGGTTGTGGCTCGGGATTTCAGTGGCCAAGCCAACGGCAATGCCGCTCGCGCCATTCAGCAGCGCAAAGGGCAGCCGTGCCGGCAGCAGGCGCGGTTCCTCGGTCGAGCCGTCGTAGTTGGGGATGAAGTCGACCGTGCCTTCATCGATCTCGTCGAGCAGCAAACTGGTGATGCGCGCAAGACGGGCTTCCGTGTAGCGCATGGCCGCGGCGCCATCGCCGTCGCGGCTGCCGAAATTGCCTTGCCCGTCGACCAGCGGATAGCGCTGCGAGAAATCCTGCGCCATGCGTACCAGCGCGTCGTAGGCGGCCTGGTCGCTGTGCGGATGGAACCGGCCGAGCACGTCACCGACCACGCGAGCACTCTTGACAGGCTTGGCGCCCACGGTGCCGTTGGTGCCCCCGAAGCCCAGGCCCATGCGGGACATCGAATAAAGAATGCGCCGCTGCACGGGCTTCTGTCCGTCGCTGACGTCGGGCAATGCACGGCCTTTGACGACGCTCAGCGCGTATTCGAGGTACGCGGTCTGCGCATAGTCGGCCAGCGTCAGCGCGCTGTCGTCTTCGGGGCTCTGAAAATCGAGCGTCGGTTGGGAGTCCATGGAGAGATCAGGAAAAACAGAAAAAACAGGAAAAAAATTGATAGCAGGGTGAGCGGCCTCGGCGCGCTCACCCCGACGTGGAAACTTGCGAACTCATTGCAACGGAGAACCCGCCGGCTCGGGCAAGGCCGGCATCACCGGCCTGTCACGTGCGTCGGGCGGCATATTGCCACGGCCGAGCGCTCCACCCGCCGGCACACCCATTTCCATGCGAATGCGCGACGGCGCTTTGCCGCGGCCGACGGCAGCCGATGGCTTGAGATAGGCGTAAAGCTGCAACACGGTGGTCACGTAGTTCTGCGTCTCGGGATAGTTGGGCACCCTGTTGCCCGCACGCTGGACGGCGCCCTCGCCCGCGTTGTAGGCGGCCAGCGCCAGCTCGAGCTGTCCGGGGAACATGCCGAGCAGGTCGCGCAGGTAGCGCGAGCCGGTGGCGATATTGATGCGCGGATCGAAGAGCTTCTTCTCGATCGACGATCGCTTGTCGGCCGCGACACCGTAGCGCTCGGCAGTCGCCGGCATCACTTGCATCAAACCGAGCGCACCCTTGGGCGACACGGCCTGCGCGTCGAAGCCTGACTCGGTGGCAATGAGCGCCTGGAGCAGTTCGTAGTCGATCGAAAGCTGGCGCGCCGCATCGCGCATCGCGCCCTGCGCCGTCTTGTAGCCGGGGGACGATTCGAACATCGCCAGCAACGCCTGGGATGCGCGGGGGACCTTGCCATCGATCGGGCGCTTGCCGGCGCGACCCCACACGCCAATGCCATTGGCGGTATCGAAACTCTGTCCACCACGAAAGAACAGCTGGTAGCGACCGTCGAGCTTCTCGGATGCGAAATGCCCCACGCCCTTGTCGTCGACGTAGCCGTAGATGTCAGCCGCCAGCGCCGGTGGCGCCAGCACCGCCAGCCCGCAGGCCAGCAACATCGACAGCAAAGACATCCGCATGGGAACGACCATCCGCCACTATGAGGTCGAGCGACCCCGCCAGACCGTCCGCAACGTCACAAATTGTTCGAGGGGGTCACACATCGATCTCGACATCGTCCGCGCGCAGTTCCATCAGTTCCCGGCGCGCGGCAGCTTCGCCCTTACCCATGAGCTTGGTGATCTCGCCCTGCGTGCCCAGCACGTCGAAACGCCCGAGGCGGACTTGCAGCAGCCTGCGGGTATCGGGATTGAGCGTCGTTTCCCACAACTGCTCGGCGCTCATTTCGCCGAGGCCCTTGAAGCGGCTGATGCTCCATGCGCCTTCGCGCACGCCGTCCTTGCGCAGCTTGTCGAGAATCGCGGTCAATTCACCTTCGTCCAGCGCATATACCTTGGATGCCGGCTTCTTGCCGCGCGCCGGCGCGTCGACGCGAAAGAGCGGCGGCTTGGCCACATACACGTGCCCCGTTTCGATGAGCTTCGGAAAGTGCCTGAAGAACAGCGTCAGCAACAGCACCTGGATGTGCGAACCGTCGACGTCCGCATCGCTCAGGATGCAGATCTTCCCGTAGCGCAGGCCGGTCATGTCGGGTGTGTCGTCCGGCCCATGCGGATCGACGCCGACCGCCACCGAGATGTCGTGGATTTCGGTGTTGGCAAACAGCCGGTCGCGCTCGACCTCCCAGGTGTTGAGCACCTTCCCCCGCAGCGGCAGGATCGCCTGGCTTTCCTTGTCGCGGCCCATCTTGGCGCTGCCGCCGGCCGAATCCCCTTCAACGAGAAAGACTTCGTTGTGCGCGATGTCCTTGCTTTCGCAATCGGTCAGCTTGCCCGGCAGCACGGCCACGCCGGAACCCTTGCGTTTCTCGACCTTCTGGCCGGCCCTCTGGCGCGTCTGCGCGGCCTTGATCGCCAGTTCAGCGAGCTTTCTGCCGTAGTCGACATGCTGGTTGAGCCACAACTCCAGCGCCGGCCGGACAAAGCTGGACACCAGCCGCACCGCATCGCGCGAATTGAGCCGTTCCTTGATCTGGCCCTGGAACTGCGGATCGAGCACCTTGGCCGAGAGCACGTACGAAGCGCGCGCAAAGACATCCTCGGGCAGCAGCTTCACGCCCTTGGGCAGCAGCGAATGCAGTTCGATGAAGCTTTTGACCGCATTGAAGAGACCATCGCGCAGGCCGCTCTCGTGCGTGCCGCCGGCGCTGGTCGGGATCAGGTTGACGTAACTCTCGCGCACGGGCTGGCCGTCTTCGGTGAAGGCAACGCACCAGTCCGCGCCTTCGCCTTCGGCAAAGTTGTCGGCGTTCTTGTCCGCATGTCCCGCACCTTCGAAAAGGGGAATGACAGGGTCGCCGTTGAGCGTCTGCATCAGGTAGTCGCGCAGACCTCCTTTGTAGAGCCACGTCTGCGTTTCCTTGGTCTTTTCGACCACCAGCGTGACGGTCACGCCAGGCATCAACACTGCTTTGCTTCGCAGGAGATGCGTGAGCTCGTTGATCGGGAGCGCCGGCGATTCGAAGTACTTCGCGTCGGGCCACGCCCGCACCGTGGTGCCTTGCTTGCGATCACGCGGGCCGTCGCCGTTGGAGGCGGCCGCGACTTCCTGCGGCCGCACTTTCAGTTTGTCGACGACATCGCCGGCTGCAAAGGCGATCTGGGCAACCGATCCTTCGCGGTACGACGTCACTTCCAGCCGCTTCGAAAGCGCGTTGGTCACAGACACGCCCACCCCGTGCAGCCCGCCGGAGAAGCTGTAGGCGCCGCCGGAGCCCTTGTCGAACTTGCCGCCGGCGTGCAGGCGCGTGAACACCAGCTCGACCACGGGCGCCTTTTCTTCCGGATGCAACCCGAACGGAATGCCACGACCGTCGTCTTCGACGCTGGTCGAGCCGTCGGCGTGCAGCGTGACCTTGATTTTCTTGCCGTACCCCGCGAGCGCCTCATCGGCGGCGTTGTCCAGTACTTCCTGAATGATGTGCAGCGGATTGTCGGTGCGGGTGTACATACCCGGCCGCTGCTTGACGGGCTCGAGCCCCTTGAGGACGCGTATAGACGCCTCGCCGTAACTGCCTGGTTCCTTGCTTGCCATGGCGCGGGATTCTAGGGCTCGCGCCCGACAGCGCGGCGGCGCATCAGTCCGATGAGCAAATATCAACAATCGCATCGCGTTCGCCGCACACGCGCGACGCGCCTTTTCGGTACATTGCCCGGAATGACTTCCTCCCCCACCCAGCCCCTCAGCGTCAAGCAGGTTCTCATCTGCGGCGCCATGATCGTCACGATGTCCATGGGCATCCGGCATGGGTTCGGGCTTTGGCTGCAGCCGATCACGCAGGAAAACGGATGGTCGCGGCAGGCCTTCTCGCTGGCCATCGCCATCCAGAATCTTTCCTGGGGCGTGATCGGCGTGTTCGCCGGGATGCTGGCCGACAAGCTGGGGGCCTTCCGCGTCCTGCTGGCCGGCGCCGTGCTCTACGCGCTGGGCCTGGTCGGCATGGCCTTTTCGACTTCGACCTTCCTCTTCGCGCTGACGGCCGGTGTGCTGATCGGTGCCGCGCAGGCCGGCACGACCTACGCAGTCATCTACGGCGTGATCGGCCGGCAAATCGCGCCCGAGCGGCGCTCCTGGGCCATGGGCGTGGCCGCGGCCGCGGGCTCGTTCGGGCAGTTCCTCATGGTGCCGGTCGAAGGGCTGCTGATTGCCCATCTCGGCTGGCAGACCGCACTGGTGGTGCTCGCAATGATGGTGCTGATCATCGTGCCACTGGCCTTCGGCCTTCGCGAGCCGCGCGTGGCGGCGAGTTCCGTGCGCCGCAGCCAGACCATTGGCGAAGCCATCCGGGAAGCCCTCAAATATCGGAGCTTCATGCTGCTGACCGCCGGCTATCTGGTTTGCGGCTTCCAGCTGGCGTTCATTGGCGTGCACATGCCGAGCTACCTGCGCGACAAGGGCCTGCCGCCCGAAGTCGCGAGCTACGCGCTCGCGCTGGTCGGCCTCTTCAACGTCTTCGGCACGTACACCGCCGGAGCGCTCGGCGCGCGGCTGGCAAAGCGCAAGCTGCTCGCAGCGATCTACATCGCCCGCGCGCTGGCGATCGCCTTGTTCGTGGTCGTTCCGATCTCGCCCCTGACGGTGTATGTCTTTGCGAGCGTGATGGGGTTCCTGTGGCTGTCGACCGTGCCGCTGACGAGCGGCATCGTGGCGCAGATCTTTGGCGTGGCGCATCTCTCCATGCTGGGCGGCGTCGTCTTTTTCAGCCACCAGGTGGGTTCGTTCCTGGGGGTGTGGCTTGGCGGCTATCTCTACGATCGCACCGGCAGCTACGACGTCGTCTGGTACATGGCCATCGCGCTCGGCGTGTTCGCGGCGCTGATCAACCTGCCGGTGAAGGAAGGCGCCATCGTGCGCCCGGCGGCGCAACCGGCCTGAGAGCGCCATGCGAAGCCCGAACCGCGAACGCCTGATCCACGCCGGCTGGCTCGCGGCAGCAATGGCCGCGCTGGCGGGCGTGTTCGCCCTCTATACGCGCCCCGCGTTCCTCGTGACCCTGATCGACCAGCTCTGGGCTTGCTTCTGATGCGCCCGAATCACGACTCGCTAGCCCCATTGCCCTGGATCGTGCGCTGGTCGTCCTTGCTGGCGCCGGGTGCCACGGTGCTGGACGTCGCCTGCGGTTCGGGCCGCCATATGCGCTGGCTCGCCGGGCGCGGCCATTCGGTCACGGGTGTGGACCGGTCGCCGGAAGCGGTCGCCGCGGCGGCGCCCTACGGCCGGGTGCTTCAGGCAGACATCGAGGAAGGCCCGTGGCCTTTCGCCGGACAGGTGTTCGGCGGAGTCGTCGTCACCCGCTATCTTTGGCGTCCGCGGCTGCCAGACATCGTGGCAGCCGTCGCGCCGGGCGGGGTTTTGCTTTATGAAACCTTTGCGCAAGGCAACGAAACGGTCGGCAAACCGTCCCGGCCCGACTTCCTGCTGAAGCCCGGTGAGCTGCTGGACGCTTGTGCCGACCTGCAGGTGATCGCGTACGAAAACGGCTTCCTTGCCGCGCCCGACCGCTTCGTCCAGCGCATCGCGGCCGTCCGTCCGGAGCCGACGGCGCCGGGCGCGCCATCGCGGCATCCGCTCCAGGACCCCTAGGCCCCGGGCCCTGCTCACCATGGGCAGGCCCTGAGCCGGGCGCCGCGGCGGATCAGTAGAATGCTCTCTTTTCGTCCAACCGACAAAGAGATCCCCTTGGAGCAACTGACAGGCAGCATCGTCGCACTGGTCACGCCGATGCTTGACGACGGCAGCGTCGACTATCCCGCACTGCGCCGACTGATCGACTGGCACATCGACGAAGGAACGGATTGTCTCGGCGTGGTCGGAACCACCGGCGAGTCCCCCACCGTCGACGTCGAAGAGCACTGCGAAATCATCCGCGTCTCGGTCGAACAGGCCCGGGGCCGCGTGCCGGTCATGGCCGGCTGCGGTGCCAATTCCACCAAGGAAGCCATCGAGCTCGCCAGGTTCGCCAAGGGCGTCGGCGCCGATTGCCAGCTCCAGGTCGTCCCCTACTACAACAAGCCGACACAGGAAGGCCAGTTCCAGCACTTCAAGGCCATCGCCGAAGCTGTGGGCGACCTCCCGATCGTGCTCTACAACGTGCCAGGCCGCACCGTCGCCGATATGGCGCACGACACCGTGCTGCGCCTCGCGCAAGTGCCCGGCATCATCGGCATCAAGGAAGCGACGGGCAACATCGAGCGCGCCCAATGGCTGATCCGCGAAGTGCCCAAGAATTTCGCGGTGTATTCGGGGGACGACCCCACCGCCGTCGCACTGATGCTATGCGGCGGTCAAGGCAACATCAGCGTCACCGCCAACGTGGCGCCACGCAAGATGCACGAGCTTTGCGTGGCGGCAATCGCCGGCGACGTGAAGCGCGCGATGCAGATCCAGTTCGAGCTGATGCCGCTGCATCGCCATCTCTTTGTTGAACCCAACCCCATTCCGGTCAAGTGGGCCATGGCACGGCTGGGCCTGTGCGGCGGCGCGTTGCGCCTGCCCCTGACCGAGCTTGCCGAAGCCGGCCGGCCGGTCGTGGAGGCAGCCCTGCGCGCCAGCGGCCTCCTCAAGGATTGACCCATCTTTACTGCGCTGTTTGCGAACCCGGCAACCTTTTGCCCGGACTGCGCTCTGAAACTGCGGGCGCTGCAGCCCATCGATTGAGCTAAACATTCCTAGAAGGAAGACGACGTTGAACACCATTTCGCGATTCGCACTGCTGGCGCTGGTCACCAGTCTTGCCGCTTGCTCGGTCCTCGAAAGCGACAAGATCGACTACAAGAGCGCCGGCAAGGCACCCACACTCGAAGTGCCGCCCGACCTGACGCAGTTGTCGCGCGACAACCGCTACGTGGTGCCCGGCGGTGCCGTCACCGCCAACAGCTACCAGGCAGGCCTTGCCAATGCGCCGAGCCTTCCGACGGCCGTGAGTTCCGTGGGCGACGTGCGCATGGAACGCGCGGGCACGCAGCGCTGGCTGGTCATCAACCGACCGGCGGACCAGCTCTGGGAGCCCGTCAAGGACTTCTGGCAAGAGAGCGGCTTTCTGCTCACCACCGAGCAGCGCAACCTCGGCATCATGGAAACCGACTGGGCCGAAAACCGAGCCAAGCTGCCGCAGGACATCATCCGCAGCACGGTCGGCAGGTTCATGGATTCGGTCTATTCGACCGGCGAACTCGACCGCTTCCGCACGCGCATGGAACGCACGCCGACGGGCACCGAGATCTTCATCAGCCACCGCGGCATGCAAGAGGTCTACAGCACCAACACCAAGGACCAGACGGTGTGGCAGCCGCGCCCGAGCGATCCTGAGCTCGAAGCCGAATTCCTCCGCCGCCTGATGGTGAAGCTCGGCGTGTCGCAAGAGCAATCGAAGGTGCTCGCCGCGGCTGCCGCCCCTGCGCAAACCGCCCGCGTCGCAAACGTCAGCGGCCAACCAGTCGTGCAAATCAGCGAAGGCTTCGAACGCGCATGGCGCCGCGTGGGCCTGGCGCTCGACCGTACCGGCTTCACCGTCGAAGACCGCGACCGCAGCGCCGGCACCTACTTCGTCCGGTACGTGCCGCCGAAGGCAGACAAGAACGAGGCGGGCTTCTTCGGCAAGCTGTTCACCTTCGGCTCAAGCAAGTCCGAGGCACCGCTCAAGTTCCGCATCCTCGTCAAGAGCCAGGGCGATACGAGCACCGTGTCTGTGCTCGACGGCACCGGCGCACCGGACAGCACCGCCAACGCGCAGCGCATCGTCCAGGTCATYGCTGACGACCTGAAGTAAAGCCAGGCTCGCATGCTCCGCTTCCGCAGCCTGGGCAGCGGCAGCACCGGCAACGCCACGCTCGTCGAAGCGACCAGCGGCGGCCGAACGTCACGGCTCCTGGTCGACTGCGGCTTTGCGCTGCGTCACCTGGACGCCCGCCTCGCGCACGCCGGCGTCGCTGCCTGTGACATCGACGCCGTTTTCATCACGCATGAACACGGCGACCACATCGGCTGCGCGCACGCGCTCTCAAGGCGCGAACGCATTCCGGTCTGGATGAGCGAAGGAACATGGCTCGCCACCGGTGGCCGCGATTTCCAGGGCCGCCTGAACCTCGCAAGGGACGGCCTCGAAATCGTGGTGGGCGATCTGCTCGTGCAGCCCTTCACCGTGCCGCATGATGCGCGCGAACCGCTACAGCTTCGTTGCACCGATGGCGCGCGCAGCCTCGGCATCCTGACCGATTTAGGCCATGCAACGCCGCACGTGCTGGCCCGGCTGATGCAGCTGGACGCCTTGTTGCTCGAGTTCAACCATGACAGCGAAATGCTGGCGGGCTCTGCATACCCACCCTTTCTCAAGATGCGCGTCGGGGGCAACTACGGCCATCTGTCGAATATCGCCGCGGCGGCCATTGCGCGCGCGGTGTGTCATCCGGGGCTTCGGCATGTGGTTGGCGCTCATTTGAGCGAGCAGAACAACAGGCCGGACGTCGTGCGGCGTGCCATGGCCGAAGCTCTGGGTGCGAGCGAACACGAGATGCTCACCGCCACCGCCGCCGAAGGCTCGCCCTGGCTGGATCTCTGACGATCTGATGGACTCGCTCTGAAGATCAGAACCCAGTCCATGAAAAAGGCCGCCCTCGGGCGGCCTTCGCATTCACGGAAGGACACATCAGGGCTTGGAAGGAGCCGTTCCGTCCTGCTGCTTCTTGGCCTGATCCGTCGCCGAGTTGGCCGCGTCGAGCGCTGAAGACGAAGCGCCGGGCGTCGCTGTCGACGATGCAGCAGGCGCAGCAGGTGCAGGCGCCGGAGCGGTTGTCGCCGGAGCGGGCGTTGTTGATGCTGCTGGTGCTGCCGGTGGGACCGCAGACTCATCCTTTTTTCCGCAGGCCGTCAACGCGGCGGCGGCGATCAATGATGCGAGCAAGAGAGACTTCTTCATTACGTGGCTCCTTTGGATGAAGGTTTCGAAAATTCTAGACCCGCATCTGCACGCGGATAAGTCTCAGGCCCCGATTCGCGGCATTGGCTTACAAGCCCAGAGTCGAGGTCGGAAAGCCGGATTTCGCATGGCGAAGACACTCTTCGATACGCTCGCGAATGGCACGCCGCCCCTCCGGACTGTGCCCGCAGACACCCCGCACATGCTCAACGTCGATGCGATGCAAAAACCATGATGGCGTCCAGATGGCGCTCGGCACCTGCGGAAGACCCGGTCCGTCGCCAACGCGGCAATCGATGATGTGGCCCCACATACGGCGCCAGTGAACGAATCGCGCGTGGTGGCGCTGAAACACATCGAAGGTCCTGGCGAGCAGAACGAGACTGCGACCCGAAGACGCCCATGCCTGAAGCGCTTCGATGACCGAGCGTTCGCCGAGGGGCCAGTCGTTGAAGTCCGGATCGCTCCATACGACTTCGCGCCAATTCTGCTGCGATGCGGCCGCCAAGGCGCTGCGCAGATGAAGGTCGAACGCATCGCGACCGTCGAATGCGCCTTCGGGCAGTTGAATGGCGGCGGCGCCCTCGCTTTCACTCGGCATGGGCCCATCCTGCTTCGCACCAGTCGCTCAATAGCGCTAGCGCATCGTCGCTCGCGGCGGCCAAGTCGCGCGGGCCGAGGGTGCGCTGGTCCGCCAGCCGGCGCATGAGCTTGGCATCGCGCCCCGAGGCACGAAAGCTCTCGCCGTTGATGTAGAGATGGCGGGCGTCATACAGCATGCGCGTACGCCGATCCAGTGCAATGGCGTTCAGATCGGCAGGCAGCTCGCCCTGGTCGAACCAGACGGTCGGCTTGGGTTCGGTCATGGATTCGCCCAGTGCGCGATCGATCACGTCTTCATCGCGCATGACGGCAAGGACGGCTTGGCGCGCAAAAGCTTGCAGCCCAGCCGGCATTTCCGCGGGATTGGCGAGCGCAGGCTGAGCGGGGTCGCGGTAGTGCACCGCGGCTTGGCCGACTGCGTCCTGCACGGCGTCGGCCTGCGCTTCGGCGATGCGCGCCAGCAGGTCGGCGCCGAGCGGCGCAGCGGCAGGCGAACGAAGACCGATCGAGTAGGTCACGCAATCGCCGCCAACCGCGACGCCATCGTGCGCATAGCGCGGCGGCAGATACAGCATGTCGCCAGGCTCGAGGATGAAAGTCTGTTCAGGCTCGAACTGCGCGAGGATCTTGAGCGGGACATCCGGTTGAAGCCGCAGATCGCGCTGACGACCGATCGACCAGCGGCGGCGACCCTGCGCCTGGAGCAGAAACACGTCGTAGCTGTCGAAATGCGGCCCGACGCCACCGCCGTCGCTCGCGTAGCTGATCATCAAATCGTCCAGCCGCGCGTCGGGCACGAATCGAAACCGCTGCAACAACTCATGCACACCCTCATGGTGCAGATCGACGCCCTGGACCAGAAGCGTCCACGCAGCTTCCTTCAATGACGGGAGCGACCGCCGTGCGAATGGCCCGTGTCGCAGTGACCAACCGGTCTTCGCATGGCGTATCAGGCGAGATTCGACGCCCTCCTGCGCAGCCAAATCGAACAGTTGTGCCCGCTCGATTGGTGGCACCATGTCGGGCACTGCCTGTCGAATCAGCAGCGGCTTCTTCTGCCAGTGACGGCGCATGAACTGCTGAGCACTTAAGCCGCCAAGAAGGGGCAAGGGTTGATCAATCTCCATGGGAGAATTCTGCAATGGAAATCTCTGAACAATGCGTGGTCGGCTTGACTTGGACGCTGAAAGACACGCTGGGCGAAGTGCTGGACGTGCTGGACGAGCCCGTCGAATTCCTTGTCGGTGGCGAGGATCTCTTCGACGCGATCGAAGCTGCGCTGCTTGGCCATGAGCCGGGCGCCCGGGTGCAACTGCAGTTGGAGCCCGAGCAGGCTTTCGGCGACTTCAACGACCAATTGCTGTTTCTTGAACCTCGCAATCTTTTCCCCGAAGGGACTGAAGAAGGCATGACGTTCGACGGAGCGGCACTGCCGGCAGGCGTGAACCCGGACATGCCGAAAGATGTCCTCTACACAGTGAGCGAGATCTATCCGGATCACCTGGTGCTCGACGGCAACCATCCTCTGGCCGGTATCGCGATCCGGCTGGACATGACGGTGAGATCGGTGCGCGAAGCGACGGAAGAAGAAATCGGACGCGGCACAGCCGGCACCGGCTTTTTCAAGATCCCGACGACGGCGCCGGGGAATGATCTCCTGCACTGAGCATCCCCCGCAGACCATCCGCGAACCATCCGCAAACGGGCATAAAAAAGCCGGGCATTGCCCGGCTTTTTCCGTTGGACCGGACCGCTACGACGCGCTGCTCAGTAGCGCGAAATCTGGCCGTTGTCGATTCGCACACGGTCGCCGATGCGAAGGTCGCCGGGCGAAGGAACGTCGAAAGCGCGATAGCCGCCGTTGTCCGTCTGGACCGACACGCGGTAGCTTTCATACACGCGAGGCCGGTTGTTGTTGGCTTCGACGCTGTTGCCCAGCAAGGCACCGCCGACCACGCCCAGCGCGGTTGCCGCTGCGCGGCCGTTTCCGCTGCCGATCTGGTTGCCCAGCACACCACCAACCAAGCCGCCGGCAACTGCACCGCCACCCGAGGTGGGCGCGCCGGACGACTGGCTGCGGATGACCTCGATGTTGGCCACGCGACCGTATTCGACGTAGGGCCCTTGCGCGACAGGTTGCGGCGGCTGGTACGGATAGCGCCCTGTTTCGTAAACCGGTTGCGGCGCCACGCAAGCGGTAAGAGCAGAAATGGCGAGCACCGAAGCGGTGACAGCCAGGAGACGGGTTGGATTCTTCATGATGTATTGCTTCCTCAAAATACGGCGCCATCGGCGCGCCTCATGCATGATTTAACGTCCAGGCAGCAGTCGCGATGACCTGGACACATGTTGAAACTTTCGATGCTGCGGCGCGTATCGGGTTCCTGTCTTTACGCGTGGGAAATGTCTTCAAGGCAGTGCGAGTGGCTGCCTATAAAGGCGATCAGTGTTTGCCGGTCGAGCCGTAGCCGCCCTCGCCGCGTTCGCTGGGCGGAAACTCCCCGACCACGTTGAATTCCGCCTGCACCACCGGCACGATCACGAGTTGCGCCAGCCGCTCCATCGGCTGCAGCACGAAGGGCGTGTCGCTGCGGTTCCAGGCGCTGATCTTGAGTTCGCCCTGATAGTCACTGTCGATCAACCCCACGAGGTTGCCCAACACGATGCCGTGCTTGTGACCGAGCCCGGAGCGCGGCAGGATCATTGCGGCAAAGCCCGGATCGGCGAGATGGATCGCGATGCCGGTTCCCACCAGCTGCCAGCCGTTCGGCTCGAGGGTGATGGGCGCATCCAGGCAAGCCCGGAGGTCCAGCCCGGCACTGCCCGGAGTTGCGTAGGCCGGCAGTTGGTCCTGCATGCGGGGATCAAGGATGCGAACGTCGACTTTCACTGAAGATGCCTTTGGAAGATTTCGGGTGGGTTGGGATGGGTTGATTTACGGATTCTTGCCGGCTGCAGCGTAGCCAGGGAGCCGCGCGGCGATCTCCACCACCAGTTCGCGCGCCAGCGACAGTTTGGGCGCCCTCGGCAGTTCGCGAACACCGTTCGCGTCGACCAGCAGGAGGCTGTTGTCGTCCTGCCCGAAGGTCAGCGGACCGATGTTGCCGACCAGCAGCGGAATGCCCTTGCGCTCTCGCTTGGCCTTTGCATGCTCGAGGAGGTTTTCGCTTTCCGCCGCAAAGCCGACGCAGAAGAGTTCGCCACGCTTGGCCCGTTTGTCCTGCGCGACCGTCAACAGGATGTCTTCGTTCTCGACGAAATGCAGGACGGGCGGCTTGCCGCTGCCGTCCTTCTTGATCTTCTGCGCGCTGTGAGAAGCCGGACGCCAATCGGCCACCRCCGCGGTCGCAACAAAGACCGATGCCGTCGCCACGGAGCGGAGAGTCGCTTCGAGCATTTCCTGCGCGGATTTGACGTCGACACGCTGCACGCCGCGCGGCGTCGGCAGATGGACCGGTCCGGCCACCAAGGTGACTTGGGCGCCGGCATCGCGTGCTGCCCGTGCGATGGCGAAGCCCATTTTTCCGGACGAATGATTGGTGATGCCGCGGATCGGATCGAGTGCCTCGAAAGTCGGCCCGGCGGTGACGACCACGCGCTGGCCCGAGAGCACCTTGGGCTGGAACTGCGCGACGATTTCTTCGAAGAGCTGCTCGGCCTCCAGCATGCGTCCATCGCCCGTTTCGCCGCACGCCTGCCAGCCGTTTCCGACCCCCAGCACACGCGCACCATCGGCGTCCACCTGGCGGAGATTGCGCTGCGTCGCCGGATGGCCCCACATCTCGCGGTTCATCGCCGGCGCGATCAAGAGCGGCACGCGATCCATCGGCCGCGCGAGGCACATCAGGCTCAACAGTTCATCCGAGCGCCCCTGCACTAGCCGCGCGATGAAATCCGCGCTCGCGGGCGCCAGCACGATGGCATCCGCCTCGCGGCTCAAGTTGATGTGCGGCATGTTGTTGAGCTCGCGCGCATCCCACTGCGAGGTATATACAGGCCGCCCCGACAGCGCCTGCATAGTGACCGGCGTGATGAACTGCGTCGCCGCTTCCGTCATCACCACCTGCACCGTCGCGCCCGCCTTCACCAGCAGCCGGCACAGCTCGGCCGACTTGTAGCAGGCGATCCCCCCCGTCAGTCCCAAAACGATGTGTTTGCCCGCAAGTTCGTGTTGCATCAAGGCAGTTTAATGGCTGCCCCGGATGCCGCTGCACCCGATTCGCGAGGGCCGCCGCGCCCGGCCGCCCGAAGCGGCCGGCCGCCCCCGGCAGGGGGTAGGCGAAGCAACACGAAGTGCGCGAAGCCTGGGGGCGAGCCTGCCCTACAATCCCCATTTCCCACTTCCCGGATCTGCATCCGGAGCTGGCATGACCAAATTTGTCTTCGTCACCGGTGGCGTGGTGTCTTCCCTGGGCAAGGGAATCGCTTCCGCCTCGCTCGCCGCCCTTCTTGAATCGCGCGGCCTCCAAGTCACCCTCATCAAGCTCGATCCGTACATCAACGTCGATCCGGGCACGATGTCGCCGTTCCAGCATGGCGAAGTGTTCGTCACGGACGACGGGGCGGAAACCGACCTCGACCTCGGCCACTACGAGCGCTTCATCACGACCCGCATGCGGCGCGCCAACAACTTCACCACCGGCCAGATCTACAAGACCGTGCTCGAAAAAGAGCGTCGCGGAGACTATCTCGGCAAGACGGTGCAGGTCATTCCGCACATCACCAACGAAATCCAGGAATACGTCAAGCGCGGCGCCGGCATCGGTACCGCCCATGAAGTCGACGTCGCGATCGTCGAGATCGGCGGCACGGTCGGCGACATCGAATCCCTGCCCTTCCTCGAAGCCGTGCGCCAGATGAGCCTGCGCATGGGACCGAACAATTCGGCTTTCGTGCACCTGAGCTACGTGCCCTGGATCGCCGCCGCCGGCGAACTCAAGACCAAGCCAACCCAGCACACCGCGCAGAAGCTGCGCGAAATCGGCATCCAGGCCGACGCCCTGCTGTGCCGCGCCGACCGGCCCATTCCCGACGACGAGCGCGCCAAGATCTCGCTCTTCTCGAACGTGCCCGAATGGGGCGTGATCTCGATGTGGGACGTGGACACCATCTACAAGGTGCCGCGCATGCTTCACGAGCAGGGTCTGGACGGCCTCATCTGCGACAAGCTGCGCATCAACACGCCGCCGGCCAAGCTCAAGCGCTGGGACGACCTCGTGTATGAGGTCGAGCATCCGCAGAAGGAAGTCACCATTGCAATGGTCGGCAAATACGTGGACCTCTCCGACAGCTACAAGTCGCTGAATGAAGCGCTGCGCCATGCGGGCATGAAGAACCATGCGCGCGTGAAGATCGACTACGTCGACTCCGAAACCATCACGCCGCAGGACGTTGCGCGGCTCGCCAAGTACGACGCGATCCTGGTGCCCGGCGGATTCGGCCAGCGCGGCGTCGAAGGCAAGATTGCCGCCGCGCGTTTCGCACGCGAAACCAAGGTTCCGTACCTGGGCATCTGCCTCGGCATGCAGGTGGCGACGATCGAATATGCCCGCAACGTGGCCGGCCTCAAGAACGCCAACAGCACCGAATTCGAGCCCGACACGCCCTGCCCCGTGATCGCGCTGATCACCGAATGGAAGGACGCGGACGGCACCGTCAAGGTCCGCAACGAGAAGTCCGATCTCGGCGGCACGATGCGCCTCGGCGCGCAGAGCTCCGACGTGGCGCCCGGCACCTTGGCGCACAGCATCTACGGCGACGTCGTGACCGAGCGCCACCGCCATCGCTACGAAGCCAACGTCAACTACCTCGACGAACTGCGCCGTGCCGGCCTGGTGATCTCGGCCCTCACCCAGCGCGAGCACCTGACTGAAATCGTCGAACTGCCGCAAGGCGTGCATCCGTGGTTCATGGGTGTGCAATTCCACCCCGAATTCAAGTCCACGCCATGGAGCGGCCATCCGTTGTTCAACGCGTTCATCAAGGCCGCGCTGGAACACCAGAATGCGGACAAGAAGGCTTTGAAGGTGGTGGCATGAAGCTTTGCGGGTTCGACATCGGGCTGGATAGAAGGTTTTTCCTGATCGCGGGCCCGTGCGTGGTCGAGTCCGAGCAGCTCCAGATGGACACCGCCGGCACGCTGAAGGAAATCACCTCGTCGCTGGGCATTCCCTTCATCTTCAAGAGCAGCTTCGACAAGGCCAATCGCTCGTCGGGCACGAGCTTTCGCGGTCCGGGCCGGGAGCGCGGCCTGGAGATCCTCGCGAAGGTCAAGCGCGAACTGGGCCTGCCGGTGCTGACGGACGTGCACACCGAAGACGACATCACCGCCGCCGCTGCAGTGGTCGATGTGCTACAGACCCCCGCCTTCCTGTGCCGCCAGACCGACTTCATCCGCGCCGCGGCGCAATCGGGCAAGCCGGTGAACATCAAGAAGGGCCAGTTCCTCGCGCCGCACGACATGAAGAACGTGATCGACAAGGCGCGTGCGGCGGCCAAGGAAAAGGGCTTGCCCGAAGACATCTTCATGGCTTGCGAGCGGGGTGCGAGCTTCGGCTACAACAACCTCGTTTCCGATATGCGCTCGCTCGCGATCATGCGCGAGACCGGCGCGCCGGTTGTCTTTGATGCCACGCACTCCGTGCAGTTGCCCGGCGGCCAGGGAACCACTTCCGGCGGACAACGCGAGATGGTGCCCGTGTTGTCGCGTGCCGCAGTGGCGGTGGGTGTGGCCGGCCTGTTCATGGAAACCCATCCAGACCCTGCCAAGGCACTGAGCGACGGCCCCAACGCCGTGCCTCTCAAGCACATGAAGGCGCTGCTCGAAACGCTGGTCGCGCTCGACACCGTTACCAAGAAGAACCCATTCCTCGAGGATACTTTTCAAGCATGAGCGCCTACATCATCGCCAACGTCCAGGTCACCAATCCGACGCAGTACGAGGATTACAAGAAGTGGTCCTCGGAAGCCATGAAGGCGCACGGCGCCGAAGTCTGCGTGCGCGGCGGCAAGGTCGAAGTGCTCGAAGGCGACTGGCATCCCGAGCGCATCGTGATCCTCAAGTTTCCCAACGTGGAGGCCGCGAAGAAATTCAATGATTCGCCCGAATACAGCAAGGCGCGTGCTTCGCGCCAGGGTGCCGCGGTCATGCGAATGATCGTCGTCGAAGGTATTTAATAAGCTGACCCCCAGGTTGGCTCACTTCGTGTAGCCGCCCACCCCCTTTCAGGGGGCGATACCAGCAGCCCGGCGAAGCCGGTTCTGCGGTATCCCTGGGATGAGACTGTGCATGTTTTGATCGCTGCATGTTTTGATCGCTGAGTGATTACAAGGTTTTTTTCGGAGCAAGAGAACAATGAGTGCAATCGTAGACATCGTCGGGCGCGAAATCCTCGACAGCCGCGGCAACCCCACCGTCGAATGCGACGTGTTGCTCGAATCGGGCACCATGGGCCGCGCGGCCGTGCCTTCGGGCGCTTCGACCGGGTCGCGCGAAGCGATCGAACTGCGTGACGGCGACAAGAGCCGCTATCTCGGCAAGGGCGTGCTCAAGGCGGTCGAGAACATCAACACCGAGATTTCGGAATCGGTGCTCGGCCTGGACGCCAGCGAACAGGCTTTCCTGGACCGCACGCTGAACGACCTGGACGGTACGGACAACAAGGCCCGCCTGGGCGCGAACGCCACGCTGGCCGTGTCGATGGCCGTGGCCCGTGCGGCCGCCGAAGAGTCGGGCCTGCCGCTCTATCGCTACTTCGGCGGCATGGGCGGCATGCAGTTGCCGGTGCCGATGATGAACGTCATCAACGGCGGCGCGCATGCCAACAACAGTCTCGATCTGCAGGAGTTCATGATCATCCCCGTGGGCGCGACGAGCTTCCGCGAGGCCGTGCGCTATGGCGCCGAAGTGTTCCACGCGCTCAAGAAGATCCTCGGCGACCGCGGGATCAGCACGGCGGTGGGCGACGAAGGCGGATTCGCGCCGAGCGTCGAAAGCCATGAAGCCGCGATCCAGTTGATCCTCGAAGCCATCGACAAGGCCGGCTACACCGCCGGGGAACAGATTGCCCTGGGCCTGGACTGCGCCGCCAGCGAGTTCTACAAGGACGGCAAGTACGTCCTCTCCGGCGAAAACCTCAGCCTCTCCGCCGAAAGCTGGACCGACATGCTGGCGACCTGGGTCGACAAGTACCCGATCATCAGCATCGAAGACGGCATGCACGAAGGCGATTGGGACGGCTGGAAGCACCTGACCGAGCGCCTCGGCAAGCGCGTGCAGCTGGTCGGCGACGATCTCTTCGTGACCAACACGAAGATCCTGCAGGAAGGCATCGACAAGGGCATCGCCAATTCGATCCTGATCAAGATCAACCAGATCGGCACGCTGACCGAAACTTTCGCCGCCATCGAAATGGCCAAGCGCGCGGGCTACAC
Source organism: Variovorax sp. 05N34 (assembly GCF_056397405.1). Classification (NCBI taxonomy): domain Bacteria; kingdom Pseudomonadati; phylum Pseudomonadota; class Betaproteobacteria; order Burkholderiales; family Comamonadaceae; genus Variovorax; species Variovorax sp. 05N34. The sequence continues at coordinate 137,595 of NZ_JBFTNI010000004.1, read as the reverse complement.
CGCGGTCATCAGCCACCGCTCGGGCGAAACCGAAGACAGCACCATCGCGGACATCGCGGTCGGCACCAACGCCGGTCAGATCAAGACGGGTTCGCTGTCGCGCTCGGACCGCATCGCCAAGTACAACCAGTTGCTGCGCATCGAGGAAGACCTCGGCGACGTCGCGAGCTACCCCGGCCGTGCGGCCTTCTACAACCTGAAATGAAGCTCGCCCCCAGAGTCACTGATCCAGCGGCCCTGGGGTCGGTGAAGTCCGCCTGAAGGCGTACCGGCCATTCCCATGCGCTCACGCATCGTCCCGATCATCCTTGTCCTGTTGCTGCTGATTGTTCAATGGCAGCTTTGGACCGGGCGCGGCAGCGTCCGCGACGTGGCGCAACTTCAAGAGAAGCTGACCCAGCAAAAAGAGGCCAACGCCCGCGCCGCGCTCGCCAATGAGCGGCTGGCGAACGAAGTCAACGATCTCAAGGAGGGGCTGGAAATGGTCGAAGAGCGCGCCCGCCAGGAGTTGGGCATGGTCAAGCCCAACGAAGTGTTCGTGCAGATCACGCACTGAATGGCTTCAAGCTCGGCGGCAACGTGACGCCCGCTCTCCCCATTGGCTGTGTCATCGCGGTTCTGGGTGCGCAAGGCACCGGCAAGACCCAGCTCGCAAGTGCTCTCACCGCGCGCCTCGTGCAGCGCGGCATCGCCGCCGAACTCGTGCCCGACGTTTCGCTCGAATGGCGGACGCGCCTCGCGCGTGAACCGGACGATGTCGAGCGGGCCGAAATGGCCGCTGAACAAGCGTTTCGCATCGCATCGGCGGCTGAACAGGGCGTGGTCGTCGCAGACACCACCGCCCTGACCACGGCGGTCGAAGGCGAAGTGCGATCGGAGCGGTCGGGCCCCTCGAACGAGAACTCCCTGTATCAACTGGCACTGGCCGCACACCGCGGCTATGCCGTCACGCTGCTGATGGCGCTCGACTTGCCACGCCCGGAAGACCCTGCGACGGATGATCGGGCGCAAAGGACCGATGCCCTGTTGCGAGCCACCCTCACGCGCGCTGACTCACCTTTCGCCGTCATCCATGGCCATGGCCCGGAGCGTCTTGCCAGCGCATGGAACGCGATCAATTCCCGTGCCGAATCGGCGGGCGTATCGTCCACCTCAGGCCGATCGGCCAACGGCGAGAGGCCCTGGTTCTGGCCTTGCGACAAATGCTCCGATCCTGCTTGCGAACACCGGCTGTTTCGCGATCTCCTGGCCAAGCGCTCTTAGAGTTCACGGCGCACCCCGGGTCCCCACCTCATTCACGATCAAAGACCAGATGGCAAGTTCGTTGCACTCCAGAGCCTTTGCCGCCGCCGGCTTTCTCATCACTCTGGCTTGTTCCTTCGGGGCAGCCTGGGCGGCGCCAGCCAGCGTCATCGTCGAAAACCAGACGCGCCCCACGGCCTGCGCCGAGGAAGACAACGTCTCCCTGACGCTTCGGGGCGAAGGCATCCGGCGATTCCGGGTCGAAGCGCTGCAGCCGGCGTATGTCAATTCGATCAAGGGTGACGTCACCGCACCGGATTTCTCCGGCTGCAACTTCGACGGCGGCGCGCATCCGACGGATCCAAGCTTCGCATTCAAGCAGCGTCGCGTCGTGCTTCATGACGGCAAGCAATGGACGATCGTCGGAATGACCCTGCCGACCTTCTGGCGCCCCAACCGGGTGCCGGTCAAGGTGGGTGCGCACTCGGGCGACGATTTCCACCTGATCCAGATCTTCGCCAAAGACAAAGCAAAAGGTCACGGTAGCAAACCGATGGAGGCGCTGGTGCTCTATCCCGCCGACGGCTACTGGCGCCTCAAGCCGCTGCCGCTGCCCGGATTTGGCGATGGCGTTTACGGATCGTCTTTCCTGATGGGGCCGGTCGAGCACGACGGCCGCCCCGTGGTGAACATCGCCTCCATCACGATCCAGCCGCATCCCTTGTCGATTCACCTTCGTTTCGCGGATGGCGGCAGCGCGGTGGTCAAGGTTGCCGAGATCAGCCAGAAGCGCACCGCGCTCGACGTGACGCTTCAACCGCCGACCCAGGCGACGCGGCCATTCGCGGTGCTGCGATCGATGTATGTGGCGGCCGACAACGCCGACATGAGCGACATCGAGTGGCAAGCGAGCCGGTCAGCCGACCCGCAGAAGACGCCACTGCAGCAGGTCACGACGCTGCAGGCCGCACAAGTCCGCTTCGGACGAACGATTCCATCGCGTCACAACACCAGCGCACCCGACATCCGGTTCAGCGGATTCGAGACATCGCCGCGCGACTGATCTACTGCACGATGGCCGTGCCGGGCATCTGGTCGCCCGGCGCCGTGAAGATCTGCGCGGCATCGACCGCATCGAAACGGTATTGCTTGCCGCAGAAGTCGCAACCGACCTCGATGTCGCCGCGCTCGGCGAGGATGCTCTCGGCCTCGTCTTGACCGAGCCCACGGATCATTCCCTCCACGCGAGCGCGTCCGCAGGTGCACGCAAAATGCGGCCCCAGCATTCCGGATTGCGGCTCAAAGCGCAGGACCTTTTCTTCCCAGAACAGGCGGCGAAGAATGGTGTCGACGTCCAGCGTCAGCAGTTCGTCGCGCGTGAGGCTCGAAGCAAGGATCGAAATCCGGTTGTAGTCCTCGTTGAAACCGATCTGGTCCTGCTGGGCCTGGTCCTGATTGCCCTTCGCGGTGCCTTCGAGATTGGCCTCGCCCTTGACGGGCAGGCGCTGGATCAGCAAGCCCGCCGCCACCTTGTCGTCGGCCGCCAGCACGAGCGTGGTGTCGAGCTGTTCGCTCTGCAACATGTAGTGCTGCAGCACGTCGCTCAGGCGATCGAGCTTCTGACCCTCGTCACCGACGAGCGGCACCACACCCTGGTACGCCTGCTGGCCCGGGAGCTTGTCCTTGGGGTCGAGCGTGATCGCGCATCGCCCCTTGCTGTGCACGTTGACCATGTCAGGGAGCCGTGCGTCGGCGGACAGCTCGCCAGTCACCTTGGCGGTGGCGCGCAGGCTGAGATCCGGCTTGACCTCCGCGACGGCGATCTTGACCGGGCCGTCACCGAAGATCTGCAGGATCAACGCGCCGTTGAACTTGATGTTGGACTGCATCAGCGTGGCCGCGGCCGTCATCTCGCCGAGGAGCTCAGCCACGGGCGCCGGATACGCGCCTGTCGCCGTATTGGACGCGCGGCGCGCCAGGATTTCCTGCCAGGCATCCGTCAGGCGCACGATCATCCCGCGCACCGGCAGGCCGTCGAACAGGAACTTGTGCAACTCGCTCAATTGGAACTCGCTCTCCCGCCGCTTCAGGCGATTTTCTTGAGGCCCTTCGCAAAGCGACGGCCGTTTTCCACATAGTGCTCGGCGCTCTGCCGCAGCTTGGCGGCAGCCGCATCGTCGAGCGTGCGAACCACCTTGGCGGGCGAGCCGATGATGAGCGAGTTGTCCGGGAATTCCTTGCCCTCGGTCACGACACTGCCGGCGCCAACGATCGAATTGCGGCCGATCCTGGCGTTATTCAAGATCACCGCCTGAATCCCGACCAGCGAGTTGTCGCCGATGGTGCAGCCGTGCAGCATGACCTGATGGCCGACTGTGACGTTTTCGCCGATGGTCAGCGGGCAGCCGTGGTCGGCATGGAGCACCGACAGGTCCTGCACATTGCTGTTGCGACCGATGCCGAGCGATTCGGTGTCCCCGCGCAGCACCGCGCCGAACCAGACGCTCGCGTTTTCCGCGAGCACGACATTGCCGATCACCTGCGCGCTGTCGGCGACCCAGGCGCCTTCGCCAAGCTGCGGCGCCACGCCGTCGAGTTCATACAAGGCCATCGCGGAGTCTCCAAGGTCAAAAACTAGAATTGTAGGGATGCACCCCCGCCTTCGCGCTCTGGCAGCGCTTCGCCTGACCGATCCCGAACAGAAGGTGGTGGCTGCGCGCGCGGTCTTCGCGCAACTCGGTGCGCCAGGCGCTCACGCCCTCGCCACGCCCGTGCGACAGCCCGGTGACGAAGCCGGCGTCCCCGGCCGTCCGGAGCGACCGCTGCGCGTGTCCGCCACCGCCGTCGAAAAGCGCTCGCCCTTCACGCCCGAAGGCCGCGCCGCGCTGATCCACTCGATCTGCCACATCGAGTTCAACGCGATCAATCTCGCGCTCGATGCCGCGTGGCGCTACGACGGCATGCCCGAGGCCTACTACAGCGACTGGCTGCGGGTGGCCGACGAGGAAGCACAGCATTTCACACTGCTGCACGATCACCTGCGTGGCATGGGCTACAGCTACGGCGACTTCAGCGGCCATGACGGCCTCTGGAACATGTGCGAGAAGACCAAGGACGATGTGGTCGCGCGCATGGCCCTGGTACCGCGTACGCTCGAAGCCCGCGGCCTCGACGCGACGCCGTTGATCCAGGCCAAGCTGCGCCGCGTCAACACGCCCGATGCGTTGGAGGCGTGCGCCATCCTCGACATCATCCTGCGCGACGAGGTAGGGCATGTGGCAATCGGCAATCGCTGGTACCGCTGGCTGTGCACACGCGATGCGCTCGATCCGGTCTTGCACTATCGCCTGCTCTATCGCCGGCACGAGGCGCCGCGTCTGAAGGCGCCGTTCAACATGGATGCGCGCGCCCGCGCCGGCTTTACCGAAGAAGAGTTGCAGGCGCTTGCACAGGCCTGACGGTCATTCGGCGATCCTCGCTTGGCCGCGTGACGACCCGCGTGGCGACTTCGGCTTTTTTACGGCGGGACTTCGGTCAGAAACGCCGTTCCGCTTTGCTGCCACAGCCGAGCGGGCCGCACCGGCCGCGCCATTGGAACGCACGACTCGCGGCGGCGCCTTCTGCGCGGACTCGCGCAACGCGGCGTCGATCAGCGCGTCGGCCATCCACAGCGCAGTGCGCTCGACCTCGCGGTCGCGCAGCCCCCAGATGTCCTTCAGGATCACATAAGGCTCGATGCCATAGACCACTGACAGCGCGCGATGCAGCCTGTCTCTCACGACCGGGCGCAACTGCGGTGCAAGCGGCGCAATCGCATGTTCGAGGATGCGCACGCGATGGCCTCGCCGGTAGGGTTCTTCTTCGAGAAGGCCGGCGCGCTCCAACCCCCACTGCTCCAGCGAGAGCTGCGCGGCAGCACGCAACTGCGCCTCGAATTCCTTGAAGCGTGGAAAAGTCTGCAGGAAGAGTTCGTGGACGCGCTCGCGCCCGGTCGGGATGTCCGAAGCCAGCTTTCTGACCGGCCCGAGCGAACTGTCGATCACGGCGGTGACCAGCGCGCTGCGGCTCGGGAAGTAACGGTAGGCCGTGGCGCGCGACACTTTCGAGCGCGCTGCCGCTTCCGCGACCGAAGGAATGTGTCCGCTCTGCTGGATGATGTCCATCGCTGCGCCGAGCAGCAACTTGAAGGTAGCGGCCTTGACGCCGCGTTCCGGCGGGACGGGGGGTTCACTCAGCTTGTGTTTCAGGCGAGCCATGGGGTTTATACGGGTTCTAGGGGGCCTGACTTGGCTTGTGTGTGTCCGAGGACGGATCGTATGATGCACCGATCCCGTTTTGAGACGCAAGTCTCAAAAACGCAGGTTCCCTGATCTTCGCGGCAAAGAGCGCAAGGCTTGAGCAACGCGAGACAACCCGGAGACAACGGCATGCGCTTGGCCAGCTGGAGTTGGGGTGGACGCGAGCACGTCGGCACGATCTCGGCCGACGGTCGCGAAGCCGCGCCGCTTGCGGTGCGCGATGCTTCCGCGGGCGTCTTGCCGCTCATCCAGGCGCTGGACCGCGGCGAACCGCTCCCGCAGCCGTCGGGCACGCGTCTGCCGATCGAGGTCATCACGCTGCGCGCCCCACTGCCACGCCCCTTGCGCAGCCTGTTCTGCGTCGGACGCAACTACCGGGCGCATGCGAAGGAGCTTGCCGGCACAGTCTTCCGCGAATCGATGCCCGCGAGCGATCCCTGGCCGATCGTCTTCGGCAAGCTCGGTGAATGCGTGATCGGGCCTCGCGATGCAGTGCGGCTGCCCTCGCCTTCCACCACCGTGCAGGTCGACTACGAATCCGAGCTCGCCGTCGTGATCGGCCGCGGTGGGCGCGACATCGCACGATCCCGCGCCATGGATCACGTGTTCGGCTACACCGTCGTCAATGACGTGACGGCACGCGACGTGCAGATGCGTCACCAGCAATGGGACCTGGGCAAGAGCTTCGACGACTTCTGTCCGATGGGCCCATGGATCGTGACCGCGGATCAAGTCGACGGCCGCGCGACCCGGGTGCGAGGCTGGGTCAACGGCGAACTGCGGCAGGACGGATTGACGAAGGACATGATCTTCGACATCCCCACGCTCATCGAAACCTGCTCGCGCGGGATCACGCTCTATCCCGGCGACGTGATCGCCACGGGCACCCCTGCCGGCGTCGGCATGGGCCTCGATCCACCACGTTGGTTGAAATCGGGCGACGTGGTGCGCATCGAAATCGACGGCATTGGCGTCATTGAAAACAGATTCGAGTAAGCCATGGCATTTCAACTGATCGATCGAATCGCAGTCGAGGAAGAAGGTGAAGGCCCCGCCATCGTCTGCGTACACGGCCTGGGCGGCAGCGGCAACACCTTCACGCCGCTGATGCCCGCGATGGCCCGGCACCGTGTGATTCGCGTGGACCTGCCCGGCAGCGGGCGCTCGCAGCGTGCCGAGGGCGAGCTGACGATCGAGCGCTATGTCGAAACGCTGTTGCGCCTTTGCGAGCGGCTCGGTGTCTCCCGTGCCCACTGGATCGGACATTCGATGGGCACCATCGTCTGCCAGCACATCGCAGCCGATCATCCCGGGAAGGTGGCGAGCATCGCGCTCTTCGGTCCGCTGATCGCACCACCCGATGCCGCACGCACCGCAATGAAGGCTCGCGCCTTGAAGGCACGCGAAGGCGCGGCCGGCATGCAGGAGATCACCCAGGCATTGCTGCAGGGCGCGATCTCCGCCGACACGCGCGAGCGCCTTCCCGTCGCCGTCGCCTTCGTGCGCGAAAGCCTGATGCGCCAGGACGGCGAAGCCTACGCGCGCAGTTGCGAGGCTCTGGCAGGCGCGCAGGCGGCGGCGGTCGAGCGCATCGAAGCGCCCGTGCTGCTGGTGACCGGGGACGAAGACGGCGTCGCACCGCCGCAATCCGTCAGGGCCATGGCCGACAAGCTGCACCGTGCAGCCAGCAAGCGCGTGGTAGTGCTGCCGCGCTGCGGCCACTGGACACCCATCGAACGCCATGAGGAATGCCAACGCGAGTTGCGCGACTTCCTGGCGGCACAAGCGAGGACCTGAACATGGCCGATGTGATGTTCACCAATGTGCGCATCTTCGATGGGGGCGGCGAAGCGCCCTTCACCGGGGATGTGCTGGTGCAGGGCAACCGTATCGCACGTGTCGTGCGGACCGGCTATGGCATGCAATCCGCGCCGGTCACCGGAGCGCGCGTGATCGATGGCGCGGGCGCCTTCCTGATGCCCGGCATGGTCGAGGCCCACACGCATTTCTCATGGAACGACCAGCCTAGCCTGGATGCAATCCAGCGCATGCCGCCTGAGGAACACATCCTGTGGTGCGCCGAAGTCGCCAAGCGCTATCTCGACATGGGCTGGACCAGTTGCGTCGGCGCAGCGACCGCCAAGCCGCGCCTGGATGTCGTGATCCGCAACGCAATTGCCGACGGCACCATCATCGGCCCGCGCTACCTGGCCGCGAGCCAGGAGATCACCGTCCCTGGTGGCTTGGGCGACACCACGCAGCCGCACCTGCCGCAGCCCGAATTCGCATTCGGCGCAGTGGTCAGTGGGGTCGAGGAGATGCGGCGCTGCGTGCGCATGTTCGTCAAGTACGGCGTCGATTCGCTCAAGATCAATTTGTCGGGCGAATCGATCACCGGCATGCCCAGCGAGATGAGCCAGTTCACCGAAGAGGAGATCGCCGTCTGCGTGCAGGAGGCCAAGGCATGGGGTCGGCGCGTCGCGGCGCATGCGCGCTCCACATGGTCGATCAAGCAGTGCGTCAAGCAGGGCATTGAAGTCATCTACCACGCGAGCTTCACCGACGAGGAAGCGCTCGACATGCTTGAAGCGCACAAGTTCGAGCACTTCATCGCGCCAGGATTGGCATGGCTCATCAACACCTGCCATCACGCGAGCGAATGGGGCCTCACGCCCGAAGTCACCCGCAAGATGGGCTATCACCGGGAACTCGAAGCAGCGGTCGAAAGCATGCGCGCGATGCGCAAGCGCGGCATCCGCATCCTGCCGGGCGGCGACTATGGCTTTGCGTGGACACCGCACGGCACCAACGCGAAGGACCTGGAGTACTTCGTCAAGTATGTGGGCATGAGCACCATGGAAGCGCTGCTGTCAGCCACCGCATGGGGCGGTCCGATGATGCGCATGGGCAAAGTGCTCGGCTACATCCGCGAAGGCTATCTCGCGGACATCCTCCTCATCGACGGCGACCCGCTTGCGGACATCACGGTGCTGCAGGACAAGGCGCGCATCCTGGCCGTGATGAAAGATGGTGAGTTTCATCGCGCTCCGCCCGTGCGACGCTCGCACACCACGCGCTGGGCAACTGCTTGAACACAGGAGAAGATCATGGCTGACGTCGTCTTCACTAACGTTCGAATCATCGACGGCACGGGGCAGACCCCCTTCAACGGCAGCGTGCTGGTGCGTGGAAATCGCATCCGCCAGGTGGGGCGCAGCACGGCACCGATCGCACCCAGTGGTGCGATGGTCGTCGACGCCGCGGGCGCCACGCTGATGCCGGGCATGTGCGAGGCGCACACGCACTTTTCGTGGAATGACGCGGCCACCCTCTCCGCCATCCAGCGCATGCCGCTCGAAGAGCACGTGCTCTGGTGCGCCAAGGTGGCAAGCCGGTATCTGCAGGCGGGTTTCACGTCCTGCGTCGGCGCCGCCTGCGCCAAGCCTCGCTTGGATGTGGTGATCCGCAACGCCATCGCTGCCGGCCAGATTCCGGGGCCGCGCTATCTTGCGGCCAGCCAGGAGATCACGGTGCCCGGCGGACTCGGCGACGAGACCTTGCCGCATCTGCCCTTTCCTGAGTTCAGTTTCGGTGTCAACGTCAACTCCGCGGACGAGATGCGCAAGGTGGTGCGGATGTTCCTCAAGTACGGTGTCGACTCGATCAAGCTCAATCTCTCGGGCGACAACTTCACGCCGGATTCGCCGGCCGAGACCACCTGGATGAGCGACGCCGAGGTCGATGCGGCCATGACCGAAGTGCGCGTGCGCGGAAAGCGCGGCACGGCGCACGCGCGCTCAGCCGCATCGGTCAAGCAGGCGCTGCGGCACGGCATCGACGTGATCTATCACGCAAGCTTCACGGACGAGGAAACGCTCGACATGCTCGAAGCCGCGAAGGACCGCGTCTTCGTCGCACCTGGCATTGCCATCATCTACGCGATGCTGCACGAAGCCGAGGCCTACGGCATCACCTACGAGAAGGCCTGCGCAATGGGCTACCAGATCGAATGGGATGCCGCCATCGAGTCGCTCAAGGCCATGCACCGGCGCGGCGTGCGCATCCTCCCGGGCGGCGACTACGGATTTGCCTTCACGCCCCATTGCCAGAACGCGCGCGACATGGAGTTCTTCGTCAAGTATCTCGGCTTCACGCCGATGGAGGCAATCCGCTCGGCCACACTCTACGGCGGGCAGATCATGATGCGCGCCAACGAACTCGGCACAATCCAGGACGGCTACCTCGCCGACATGCTGCTGGTGGATGGCGATCCGCTCGCCAATCTCTCGATCCTGCGTGACCCAAAGCGCATCCTGGCCGTGATGAAGGACGGGGAGTTCGCCAAGGCGCCGGAGTTCAGCGCGCAGCGCCTGTGGGAGCGCGCCGCATGAAACGCAGCCAGTGGGTGCCGTTGCTCGTGTTCGGCATCCCGGTCGCCGTGTTCGCAATCTGGGCGGTCACGGACAACGCATCGCTCTTCTTCAAGACATTGCTCAACGGGCTCACGCTGGCTTCACTCTACTTTCTGGTCGCGAGCGGCTTCACGCTCGTGTTCGGGCTGATGCGCAACGTCAATCTGGCGCATGGCTCGCTCTATCTGATCGGTGCCTACGTCGGATGGGTCGTCGGCGAACACACGGGCTCCTGGGTGCTCGCGGTCGTTGCCGGCTTTCTCTCGGCAGCGGTGCTGGGGCTGCTGATGCAGGTGCTGATCTTCCGGCACATGCAGGGCCAGGACTTGCGGCAGACGCTGGTGACCATCGGCCTTTCGATCGTGATGGCCGACGTCGCGCTCTGGATCTGGGGCGCGGAGATCTACACCTTCGATCCTCCGGCGTGGATCTACGGTTCGACCACGCTGCCGCTGGTGAACAAGTTCCCGACCTATCGTCTGATGGTGCTGCTGGCTTCCATCGTGATCGGCGTCGGCCTGTGGCTGCTGCTCGCACGCACGCGCATCGGCATGATGATCCGCGCCGGTGTGGATGACCGCGGGATGCTCGCGGCATCGGGCGTGAACGTCCAACGCGTGTTTGCGCTGACCTTTGCCATCGGTGCGGGGCTGGCCGGGCTCGCCGGCGTGGTCGGCGGCACCGCGCTTTCAATCTCGCCAGGAGAGGACACGCGTTACCTGCTCGCATCCCTGGTGGTGGTGATCGTCGGCGGCATGGGCAGCGTGGTCGGTGCGGCGATTGGCGCACTGCTCATTGGCTTGGCAGAGCAATTCGGGCTGGCGTACGCGCCGACGTACAGCGTGGTGTTCACCTTCGTGATCATGGTCGTCGCCCTGGCCTTCAAGCCGCGCGGGCTGATGGGGAGAAACGCATGAGCGCCGCGCCGGGCGGTCCCAAGCAAGCTCGCACCGCAGTGCGCAGCACGGAGGTTACGTAATGAGCGCAGCGCAATGGCGACGGGCCATGAACTCATCGGCTGCGGCGGCTGGCGTCGCGCGGCGCGGTGGTGAGACGGGCAGGCTTCATCCGGTTGCAACGGCGCCGACCGCCACGGGCCTGGCCACAAGCGCGCCATCTCAGCGCTGGCGTTCCGCGTGGCGGGCGGTGCACTGGTATCACGTGGTGGTGCTGGCCTTTGTGCTCGTCTATCCCTTCGTTGCTTCGCCTTTCTTCACCTTCCAGATCGGCGCGCAATCGCTCGCACTCGGGCTCATCGCACTGTCGCTCACCTTCCTGGGCGGCTATGGCGGAATGGTTTCGCTCGCGCAGATGACGATCGCGGGCTTCGCGGCCTACATGCTTGCGATCTTCGGCAGCAGCAGCAACATCGCGATCAGCCTCGGCTGGCCATGGTGGCTGGCACTCATGATTGCCGTTGCACTGGCCACGATCTTCGCCGCCGGTATCGGGTGGCTTTCGGTGCGCACCGAAGGCATCTACACGATCATGATCACGCTCGCGGTCGGCGTCGCCTTCTTCTATCTCGCGCAGCAGAACTACACGATGTTCAACGGCTTCCAGGGCTTCAGCAAGCTCGGGCCGCCGACCGTGTTCGGGCTGGACCTGCACGAGCCGGTCCCCTTCTACTTCCTGGTGCTGGCCTGCACGCTCGCGGGCTACTTCTGGGTCAAGTATCTGATTCGCGCGCCCTTCGGCATTGCGCTGCAAGGTATTCGAGACAACCCGCGCCGCATGGCGGCGCTGGGCTACAACGTCACCGCGCACCGAGTCGCCGCGTATGCCGTCGCGGGGCTCCTGGCTGCGGTCGGCGGGGTGCTGATGGTCTGGTACAACGGCCGCATCTCGCCCGGCACCATCGGTACCGGCGCGATGATCAACATCCTCATCATTGCCGTGCTCGGCGGCATGAAGCACCCGATCGGTGCCTTCGTCGGTGCGATTGTCTTCGTGCTGCTGCAGAACTTCGCCATCGACCTCGTCGATCGCGAACGCTTCAATCTCGTGATCGGCGGCGTCTTCCTCGCGATCGTCCTGTTTTCCCCCGACGGGCTTCTGGGCTTGTGGCAGAGCCGCACACGCCTGGCCCGCCTTTTCACCCAGCGCGGCCGGAGCCGCATTCATCAATGACAACCAGGAGCGAGACATGAGCAAAGGCAGAAGAATGTTCGGGCGCAGCATCGTCGCCGCGGCGGCGCTGATTGCAGTGACCGGAATTTCATACGCGCAGGAGACCGTGAAAATCGGGCTCCTCGCATCGCTGGAGGGCCCGTTCGCAGCGCCCGGGCAGGACGGCATGCGTGGCGCGGACCTCGCGCTCAAGCAGAAGAACGGCATGGCGGGCGGCAAGAAGATCGAGTTCGTCAAGGTCTCATCCGACGCCACGCCGGACAAGGCCGTGAACTCCACCCGCAAGGCCGTGGAGCAGGACAAGGTGCAGATCATGATCGGCCCGCTGTCGGGCGACGAAGGCATCGCGGTCAAGAACTACGCGAAGACGCAGCCCAACATCACCTTCATCAACGGCTCCTCAGGTGCGCAGGGCGCGACGCTTGCAGACCCTGCTCCTAACTTCTATCGCTTCAACACCGAAGGCGCTCAATGGATGGTGGGCCTGGGCGAGCATGCGCTCTCCAAGGGCTACAAGAAGACCTTCCTGATTGCGGAGGACTACGGCTTTCCGTATTCGCAGGTGCAGGGCTTCATGGCCAGCTACTGCGCCAAGGGCGGCAAGGTGATCGACAAGGCGTGGGTGCCGCTGGGCACCAAGGACTACGCATCGGTGATCGCGAAAATTCCCAAAGAGGCGGATGCGCTGCTGGTGGTGCTGGGCGGCTCCGACGCGGTGAACTTCCTCACGCAGTATGAGCAAGCCGGCGGCGACAAGCCGATGATCGGCGGCTCCATCACGGTCGACCAGACGGTCCTCAACTTCAAGGGCAAGCGCCGCGAATCGCTGCTGGGCACCGCATCGGCAGGCCCGATGGCCGATTCGATCGACACGCCGGAGTGGAAGAAGTTCGTGGCCGACTACAAGGCGAACTTCAAGGACGGCTTCCCGAGCCCCTCGCTCTTTGCCTACCTCTACTACATCAACACCAAGGCGACGCTCGATGCGCTGGATGCAGTCAAGGGCGATCTCTCGAATGGCCAGAAGGCCTATCGCGAAGCGCTTCAGAAGACCAACTTCCAGGGGCCGGCGGGCGTGGTGAAGATCGACGGCAACCGCAACGGCGTCGGGACGACCTACATCACCGAAGTGACGAAGGCACCGGACGGCTCCTTCTACAACAAAGTCGTGAAGACAGTGCCCGACATCTCGCAGACCTTGGGACTGCCTGAAGCCGAATTCAAGAAGATGGGCCTCGGCACGCGCGACGTACCCGACTGCAGGACCTGAGCCCGAATGGCCACGATCACCCCCCTGCGATCGGCCGCGTCACGCGGTGCCGTGAATGCCGGCGGCAGCACGCAGCTGCTGACGGGCGATGCCTTGCGGCTCACGGGGGTGACGCGTGCCTTCGGGGCGCTGCGTGCGGTGGACGATGTTTCGCTCACCGTCGCAGCCGGCGAGAAGTACGCCATCCTCGGCTCCAACGGCGCCGGCAAGACGACGCTGTTCAACGCGATCACCGGCGACTTTCCGCCGACGGCGGGTCGCATCCATTTTTTTGGCGAGGACATCACGGACTTGCCGCCGTATGAGCGCATCCGCAAAGGGTTGCGCCGTACTTATCAATCGTCGCTTCTGTTCCGGGAGCTGACGGTGCGCGACAACCTTTTCCTCGCCGTGCGCGGCGTCGCCAATGGGCGCTTCAGCTTTCTGCGGGCACGCGAAGGGCATGCGTCGACCCGGGCCACGCAGGACCTGCTCGAACGCACGCGGCTGACCCACATCGCGGAAGAGAGGGTCGCCAACCTCGCGCATGGGCAGCAACGCCAACTCGAAATCGGCATGGCGCTGGCCGGCGCGCCCCGGCTGATCCTGCTGGACGAACCGGCGGCAGGCTTGTCGCCGGCAGAGCGCCGCGAACTCGTCGCGCTGCTGCGCTCGCTGCCGTCACACATGAGCTTCGTGCTGATCGAGCACGACCTGGAGATCGCCCTGCGCGTGGTCGACCGGGTGACCGTGATGCACAACGGCCGCACGCTGCGCACTGGCAGCCCTGAAGAAATCGAGGGCGATGCCCAGGTGCAGGCGATCTACATGGGGAGCCGTCACTGATGGCCTGGTTCGGCAACAAGCGCGAGAGCGGCGGCGACAACGTCGGCGCCGGCAACACGCCCGTGCTCGCCATCGACAGCCTCGACGTGTACTACGGCCACGCCCATGCATTGCAAGGCGTGAGCCTCACGGTCGAGCGCGGCGTGCTGGGTATCGTCGGCCGAAACGGCATGGGCAAGACCACGCTGTGCAACGCGATCACGGGCATGGTCCCGGCCAGGGGCAGCATCCGTCTGGCGGGCGAAGAGATCCTTGGCCTCGCCCCCAACGAAATCACGCGGCGCGGCATCGCCTACGTGCCGCAGGGTCGCCGCGTATGGCCGTCGTTGTCAGTCGACGAAACATTGCGGCTGGTCGCGAGCCGGCGCCGGGAGGTCGACCGCATCTACGCGATGTTCCCCCGCCTTGCTGAACGGCGCGGGCACGGCGGCGCGCAACTTTCGGGTGGCGAACAGCAGATGCTCGCCATCGGGCGCGCGCTGCTGCTCAATCCCAAGCTGCTGGTGATGGACGAGCCCACCGAAGGCCTCGCGCCGATCATCGTCGAGCAGGTGGCGCAATCGCTGCGCGACCTCGCTGCCGAGGGCCGCATCGCCGTGCTGCTGATCGAGCAGAACCTGGGGGTCGCCATCTCGGTGGCCGATCGCATCGGCGTGATGGTCAATGGCCGCATCGCGCAGCAGATGCCCGCAGCCGAACTGGCGGCCGATCTCGACTTGCAGGAGCGGCTGCTCGGCGTGCGTTCCAACGGGCACGACGAGGAAGCTGCCGAAAGTGCCGGCTTGGCGACTCAGGACGCCCCGGAGCCGACGCAGGTCTTCACGGTGCGCCGCACGCATGGCGATGGCGCGCCCACCCTCGACGACCTCGCGCCGCGCACGGTAAGAGGCTTCAATCGCTGGAACGCGGGCGGCACTGCAGCGCCGGTGGCCGATATCGAGCGCCAGCCGGCCGCGCCACCGAAAACCGCCGCACCGCAGATCTTCGACTTTCCCGTCGCTGCCAGCAGCGTGCGCGCCGCGTACGTCGCCGGAACCTTCGACACCAAGGGTCGAGAGCTGCTCTTCCTGCGGCAATGCCTGGAGCGGCTCGGCCTGCGGGTCGTCACCGTCGATCTGTCGACCTCGGGCAAGACCTCGCCTGCCAACGTGCATCCGCGCGAAGTGGCGCGCCACCATCCCAATGGCGAATCGGCCGTCTTCAGCGGCGACCGCGGCAACGCGACCGCTGCAATGGCGCTCGCCTTCGAAGCCTTCTTGCAAGGGCGGCGCGATCTGGGTGGAATCATCTCAGCAGGCGGCTCCGGCGGCACTTCGATGGCAACGCAAGGCATGCGCGCGCTGCCCATCGGCGTGCCGAAGATGATGGTCTCGACCATGGCGAGCGGCGACACGCGCCCCTATGTCGGCCCGAGCGACATCTGCATGATGTATTCGGTCACCGATGTACAGGGAATCAACCGGATCAGCGAACGCGTTCTTGCCAACGCCGCGAACGCGCTGGCCGGCATGATCGCCCACCCGCCCGTTGTCTCCAATGACGGAAAGCCGGCGGTCGGACTCACCATGTTCGGCGTCACCACGCCTTGCGTTCAGATGCTGACGAAGCGGCTGGAAGACAGCCACGACTGCCTCGTCTTCCATGCGACAGGGGTGGGAGGCCAGTCGATGGAGAAGCTCGCCGACTCCGGTTTGCTGGCCGGCGTCATCGATGTCACCACCACCGAGATCGCCGACGAGATTGCGGGAGGCGTGCTCTCCGCCGGCCCCATGCGCATGGACGTGTTCGCGCGCCATGCCCTCCCCTACGTGGGCTCGTGCGGCGCGCTCGATATGGTGAACTTCGGCGCCTGGGACAGCGTGCCCGAGCGCTTTCGCGCCCGCAAGCTCTATCGGCACAACACCACGGTGACCCTGATGCGCACCACACCCGACGAATGCCGCGCCATGGGCGAATTCATCGCCGCCAAGCTCAACGCGATGCGCGGGCCGGTGCGCTTTCTCATTCCGGAGGGCGGCGTGTCCGCCATCGACCGGCCCGGCCAGCCGTTTCATGATCCCGAAGCAGACCGCGCGCTGTTCGCTGCCATCGAGCAGGGGTTCCGGCCAGGCGGGAACCGCAAGCTCATGCGGCTGCCGCTGCACATCAACGACGAAGCCTTTGCGGATGCGCTGGCTGCCGCGTGGCACGAGGTATCGCGCCCGACCACCAGCGCCCTTCGCGCCTGAACCCTGGAGCAGCCCAGCCCTATGCCACGCATCGATCGCTCCACGCTCCTGCAACGCCTGCGCGCCAAGATGGCGGCCGGCCGGCCCATCATCGGCGGCGGCGCCGGCACGGGCCTTTCGGCCAAGTGCGAGGAAGCCGGCGGCATCGACCTGATCGTGATCTACAACTCGGGTCGCTACCGCATGGCGGGGCGCGGCTCGCTCGCTGGCCTGCTCGCTTATGGCAATGCCAACGAGATCGTCTGCGAGATGGCGCGCGAAGTGCTCCCCGTCGTGAAGCACACGCCGGTGCTTGCGGGTGTCAACGGCACCGATCCGTTCATGATTCCCGACGAGTTCCTGCGGCGGTTGATCGCGCTCGGGTTCTCCGGCATCCAGAACTTTCCAACGGTGGGCCTCATCGACGGCACCTTTCGCGCGAATCTCGAAGAGACCGGCATGGGCTACGGATTGGAAGTCGAACTGGTCGAACGCGCCCGCAAGCTCGATCTCTTGACGACGCCCTATGTCTTCAGCGAGAACGATGCGCGCGCCATGGCACGGGCCGGCGCCGACATCGTGGTCTGCCACATGGGACTGACCACCGGCGGCGCGATCGGCGCCGAGACGGCGCTGACGCTCGACGGCTGCGTGGAGCACATCAACCAATGGGCGGCTGCGGCGAAGAAGATCAAGCCCGATGCCATCGTGCTGTGTCACGGCGGCCCGATCGCCACCCCGAACGACGCGCGCTATGTGCTCTCGCGCTGTCCCGAATGCCACGGCTTCTACGGCGCCAGCTCGATGGAGCGGCTGCCTGCGGAAACGGCGCTCACCGAGACGACGCGCCGCTTCGTCCAGATCACACGCGACACGCAATAAGAGGAGACGACGTCCATGTCAGGTGCTCAATTCGGCAACTTCATCCTTGGTCTCATCGTGGTCGCGATCATCGTCGCGCTCGCGGTCTGGCTGCTGCACTGGCTCTACCTGCGCAGTTCGAAGGAACGGGCCTTCGTGCGCACGGGCCTTGGCGGCCAGAAGGTGGTGCTCGACGGCGGCGCCTTCGTGCTGCCCATCGTGCATGACGTGATCCCCGTCAACATGAACACGCTGCGGCTCGAAGTCAGCCGGGGGCGCGACAAGGCGCTCATCACCAAGGACCGCATGCGCGTCGACGTGATCGCCGAGTTCTACGTGCGCGTGGCAGCGAAGGCTGAAGCCGTCGCCGCCGCTGCGCAGACGCTCGGCCTGCGTACCATGGAGCCGGATCAGCTCAAGGAACTGGTGGAAGGCAAGTTCGTCGATGCGCTGCGCACTGCGGCGGCAGAGATGACGATGGAAGAACTGCACGAAAAGCGCGGCGCTTATGTGAAGCGGGTGCGCGAATCGGTGGCCGAGGACCTGACCAAGAACGGACTCGAACTCGAAGCCGCATCGCTCACGCAACTCGATCAGACCGGCATGGAATTCTTCAACCCAAGCAATGCCTTCGACGCCGAAGGTTTGACACGGCTGACAGAACAGATCGAGCACCGCAAGAAGCAACGCAACGACGTTGAGCAGGACACGCTCATCGCGATCCGCAACAAGAACCTCGAAGCCGAGAAGCTCTCGCTGGAGATCGATCGCGAAGGCGAGCATGCCCGCCTGGCCCAGCAGCGAGAAGTGGAAATCGCCCGCGCACGGCAGCGTGCGGAGTTGACCGCCGAGCGCGCCCATCGCGAGCAGGATGCGGAAAGCGCACAGATCACCGCCAAGCAGAGCATTGATACGGCGCGCATCCGCTCCGAACAGACCATCGAGCAGGAACGCATCGGCAAGGAGCGCGCGATCCAGAGTGCCGAGATCGAGCGTCGCTTGTCGCTTGAACTCGCCGAGCAACAGCGTGCGATCGCCATCGCCCGCGAGAGCAAGGCGCAGAGCGAGGCCCAGGCCGAGGCCGAAACTGCGCGCGCCCAGGCCGTCTCTGCCGAAGAAAAGGTGTTTACCGCACGCGAGGTCGAGATGGCCGAACGCAAGAAGGCGATCGACCTGATCGGCGCCGCACAGGTTGCCCAGCGCGACGCCCTGCGCCTCACCACTGCCGCGCAGGCCGAGAAGGATGCAAGCGCCGATCGGGGTGCGGCAGTGCGCGCGCAAGCCGAAGCCGATGCCGACGCCGAGAAAATCAAGTCGATGGCGATGCGTGTCCGCGCAGAGATCGAAGCGGAGGCGATGCGCATGATGAACGAAGCCCACAACATGCTGTCGCCCGAAGCACGCATGTCGGCACTGCGCATGAAGCTGGTGGAGAAGGCCGAGGCCATCATTCGCGAGTCGGTGAAGCCGATGGAGCGCATCGAGGGCATCAAGATCCTGCACGTGGACGGCCTCGGCGGCTCGTCGGGCGGCGGCGAGCGCAACGGCGACGGCGGCGGCTTCGCGGACGGGCTGGTCAATTCGGCATTGCGATTCCGGGCACAGGCGCCACTGGTCGATCAGTTGCTGCGCGAAATCGGCATTCAAGGCGGCGACATCCAGCGTCTCGTCGGCGAGGTCAGCGGCGCACAGACGGCGCTGCCATCGGGGGCTCCCCAGGAAAGGGAATAGCGCATGGTGCAGGTCTACGTCTCGAGCGTCATCGACGCCAGCGCGGACAATGTGTGGTCCCGCATCCGCGATTTCAACGGCCTGCCGCTCTGGCACCCCGGCATTGCCGACAGCCGCATCGAGAACAGCCAGCCGGCCGATCGAGTCGGCTGCATCCGCCACATTCACACCCGCGATGGCGGTGCGATCCGCGAGCGATTGCTGGCGCTGTCCGATTACGAGTACAGCTGCACCTACGAAATCCTCGAAAGCCCGATGGGCGTGTCGAACTACATCTCGACGCTCAAGCTCACGCCGGTGACTGACGGTGCGCGCTGCTTTGCCGAATGGAGCGTCGAATTCGATTGCGACGAAGGCCGCGAGCGCGACCTGACCGAGACCATCGGCGGCGGCGTGTTCCAGGGTGGCTTCGACGCGCTCAAGCGCCACTTCGGATCGAGCCGCTGACATGCTCCAGCGCGTGGTTCGATCGACCGTCATCGATGCGCCCATCGAGCGCGTGTGGGCCGTGCTGCGCGACTTCAACAGCCATGCGCAATGGCACGACGTCGTCGAAGCGAGCCGCATCGAAGCGCAGGAGCGCGGCGATCAGGTCGGCTGTGTGCGCAGCTTCACGTTGCGCGACGGCCATCGAATCCGCGAACAATTGCTGACGCTGTCGGACACCGAGCACAGGAGCACCTACTGCATCGTCGAAGCAACCGTGCCGCTGCAGCGCTACGTTTCCACACTCACCCTCAAGCGCGTGACGGACGGCAACCGCACCTTCTGGCACTGGACGTCGACCTTCTCGACGCCACCGGGCAGAGAGCGCGAATTGCGCGACATGGTTGCGCAGGACGTGTACGAAGCAGGCTTCGAGAACCTGCGTCGGCATCTGCGGCGCGGCGGCGATTTGCGACCTGGCGGCAGCGCGGCGATGCCGACCGCCCTGCCCCTCCCCACGCGCCGCGTCGCCGTCGAGCGCTATGGCGGACCCGAAGTGATGCACACGCAAACCAGCGAAGTGGAAGCGCCTCGCGCGGGCGAGATTCGCATTCAGCAGCGCGCTGTCGGCGTGAACTATCTCGATGTGTATCTGCGTCGGGGCTGGGTGCCGGGACTGATGCCGGTTTCGCCGCAAGCGCCCGGCGTGCCGGGTATGGAGGCCGCGGGCAGTGTGCTCGACGTCGGTCCTCAGGTGACAGGCTTTCTCCCTGGCGATCGCGTCGCCTACCTCGGCCCGATGCCCGGCGCGTATTGCGGCGTGCGCTGCGTGCCTGCCGATTGGGTGGTGCGGTTGCCCGCAGCCGTGGAAGACGAGACCGCCGCCGCCTTGCTTCTGAAAGGCATCACGGCAGACTACCTGCTTCACGACCTCGGCCACGTGCAACGCGGCACACGTCTGCTGGTACATGCGGCTGCCGGCGGCGTCGGATTGCTCGTGTGCGCATGGGCGCGCCGTCTTGGCGCCACTGTATTGGGCACCGTGTCCACCGAAGAAAAAGCCCGCATCGCACGCGAGTACGGCTGCGAACACGTCATCGTGACGCGCTACTACCGCTTCGCCGATGCCGTGCAACGCGCCTGCGGTGGCGCCGACGTCGTGATCGACGGTCTGGGCGATGCCGCGCGCGAAGAAAATCTCGCCGCCCTCGCAAGGCGCGGCCACTGGATCAGCCTCGGCCAGGCGAGCGGACCGCTGTCTCCCCTGCCGCCCGACGCGCTCGTCGCCAAATCGCTGAGCTTTTCACGTCCGGTGGTGTTCGACTACGTGGCCACCAACGACCAACTTGCGGTGCGCGCGCAGCGCGTCTGGAGCGCGCTGGCAGACGGCACGATCAAACTGCCGCCCATCCAACGCTTCGGCCTCGATGCTGCGGCCGATGCCCATGCGCGCCTTGAATCGCGCGGCACCATCGGTGCCCTCGTGCTGCTGCCTTGAAACTCGAATCCACTCTGCCAGGAGAAAGCAATGATCGTCGGAATGAACCACTTCACCGTCATCGCGGAAGACCCCAAAGCCACCTTGGATTTCTACACCGGCCTGCTGGGCCTCAAGGTTGGCCAACGGCCCGATCTCGGCTTTGACGGCGCATGGCTGTACGGCGAAGCGCCCCAAGCGGTGCTGCACCTGTACTTCGATCGCAAGCCGCCGGAACAGCGCGCAGGCGTGATCGACCACATGGCCTTCACCGCGCGCGGCCTCAAGGAAGTCAAAGCCCGCTTCGACCAGAGCGGCACCAAGTACGAACTGCGCCAAATACCCGGCGCGGGCACCTGGCAGTTGTTCTGCCACGATCCCAACGGCGCAAAGGTCGAGCTGGATTTCGCGCCGTCCGAGTCGCTCTAGCGCCTCAAGCCCTTGGGCCCTAAGCCGTCAGGTCGGCCGCCGCGAGACAACCATCTTCGGCGAGAAGCGCTGCAGCACGTCGCCGTGCTGGTTCTTCGTTTCGCAGCGCATCAGCACCATCCCCCGCTCGGGCCGCGAGCGCGACGGAATCACTTCCATCACTTCGCTCTCGACCCGCAGCACGTCACCGGGCCGCGTCGGCTTCGGCCACTGAAGCTCGCCCCCCGACCCGATCACGCCATCGGCCAGCGGAATCCCGCTCGTGACCAGCAACCGCATCGTGATCGCCGCCGTGTGCCACCCACTCGCCGCCAGTCCCTGAAAAAAAGTGTTCTTGGCAGCCTCAGCATCCAGATGAAAAGGCTGCGGATCAAACCGCGCAGCAAATTCAATGATCTGCGCCTCATCCAGCGCATGCTCGTCGCTGACAAAGCGATCCCCCACCTTCAAGTCTTCGAGATAAAGATTCCGCGTAGCAGGCGTCAATTGAGCCATGGTGTGTTCCTCCATCGTGGACCCGCGCATTGTCCACTCGTCCCCCGGCCTGCGCAGCCAGCCCCCTCAGTGGAACACCGTGGAACCGGCTTCGCCGGGCCACCGGTGTTGCCCCCGGTCAGGGGGAAGGAGAAGCGACACGAAGTGCGCGCATCCTGGGGGCGAGCAACAGGCTAATCTGATTTGATCCCAGCCGACCGCACGATGCGCCCATTGCTCTCGTACTCGCTCGCGATCTCGTTCTCGAAATCTTCCACCCGGCCGCCGGTCGGCACGTTGTCTGTCGCAAGCAGCTTCGCGCGCAGATCGGGGTTGTTCAGCGCCTTGTTGATCTCGACGTTGTATTTTTCAATGAGGATCGAGGGCGTGCCGCCCGGCGCAAACACGCCAAAGAGCGACGACATGTTGGCAGCGGGATAGCCCAGCTCGGCCAGCGTCGGCACCTTGGGTAGTTTGTCCAGGCGCGCTGGCGCAGCGACGGCCAGCGGACGCAGCCTGCCCGCCTGGATCTGCGCGGAAACGGTTGCGCCCGCATTGGTCGACAGGATCTCGAACTGCCCGCCGATCGCATCGTTGAGCTGTTGCCCGCCGCCTTTGTACGGAATGTGCGTGACGTCGATCCTGGCCGCCGAACGAAGTTGTTCAAGCACGACGTGCCCCAGCGAAGCTTGCCCCGATGTGGCCCATCGAATCGCGCCCGGCCGGGCACGCGCGTCATCCAGCAAGGTGCGAAAGTCGCGCGTGCCGGTGGCCGTCGTCGCGAGGAGCAGCACGGGTGAATACATCACGCTCGCGACGGGGGCGATGTCCTTCATCGGGTCGAAAGGCGACTTGCCCAGGTGCGGGTTGAGCACCAACGGACTGATTGCCGAAAAGCCCAACGTTGYGCCGTCGGGTGGCGCTTTCGCAACCGCATCCATGCCGATCGTGCCACTCGCGCCGGCCTTGTTCTCGACGACGAAGGTCACGCCAAGCTGCGCTGCAAGCTTGTCGGCCAAGGCGCGCGCGACGACATCGCTGACCCCGCCCGCCGGATAAGCGACCACCATCCGCACCGTCTTCGGCACGACCTGGGCCTGCGCCGCCACGGCAATCAACGAAAGACCCAGCGCGGCCACAACGGCGCGCCGGCAAGAACTCAAAAGCATCGATTCAACTCCTCGGTCATGCGATTTTCCGGCAATCGGCGAAGCGATTCAGCCGCGCGGATGGTGTTTGGCATGCAGTTGCTTCAAGCGTTCCCGCGCGACGTGCGTATAGATCGTGGTGGTGGAGATGTCGGCGTGGCCGAGCAGCATCTGCACCGCACGCAGATCCGCACCATGGTTGAGCAAGTGCGTCGCAAAGGCATGGCGCAGGGTATGCGGAGACAACGGCACGTGGATGTCCGCCGCCAAGGCTGTCTTCTTCACGATGACCCAGAACATCATCCGCGTCATGCCAGCCCCTCGGTGGGTCACGAAAAGATCGGAAGTCTGCTGGCCATCGAGGATGACGGGACGCGACTCCTGCAAATAACGCTCGATCCAGCGCCTGGCCTCGCCGCCGAAAGGCACCAGGCGCTCCTTGCTGCCCTTGCCCAGCACGCGCAGCACGCCGTCGTTCAGGCTCATCTCAAACACCTTGAGCGCTACGAGTTCGCTCACGCGTAGCCCGCTTGCGTACATCAGTTCCAGCATGGCGCGGTCGCGCAGACCAAGGGGTGTGTCGACGTCCGGCGTGGCCAGCAGGTCGTCGACTTGCTTTTCAGACAAGGTCTTGATGGCGCGCGGCATCTGCCGGGCCGGTGCGAGGCGCAAGGTGGGATCCGCCGCGATGCGTTGCTCGCGCAGCGCCCACCGGTAATAGCGCTTGAACACCGTGAGGCGCCGGTTGGCCGAGGTCGCCTTGCCGTTGTCCGAAAGGCGCGCGCCCATGTAGGCCTGTAGGTCGTTCTCCAGTGCGGCACCCAGTGGCTTGCCGCGCTCGACCTCCAACCAGTTCGCAAAGAGTTCGAGATCGAGGCGATAAGCCGCGAGCGTGTTCTTGGAGAGTCCGTCTTCGAGCCACAAGGCGTCGATGAAGTCGTCGATTTCAGGCGTTTCGGTGGCCGTGGTCATGCGGTGCAAGATAACAAAAGACGGGCGCCCAAAACAAAAAAGGCTCCGAAGGAGCCTTTTTACCGTTGCCGGTGTGCTGCAGGGTGCTGCAGCAGTGTGTGCTTAGTAGCCGCCGCGACCACCGCCGCCGTAGCCGCCGCCACCGCCGCTGCGGTTGCCACCACCACCACCACCGCCGTAACCACCGCCGCCGCCGCCACCGTAGCCGCCGCCGCCACCGCTGCGACCGCCGCCGCCGAAGCCGCCGGGCGAGCGTGGCTCCATCGGACGGGCTTCATTGACGGTGAGGTTGCGACCGCCGAGCGCTTGCTCGTGGAGGCCTTCGATGGCTGCGAGCGCCTCGGCGTCCGAACCCATTTCGACGAAGCCGAAGCCCTTGGAACGGCCGGTGTCGCGCTCCATCATGACCTTGGCGCTGGCGACAGTGCCGTATTGGCTGAAAGCCTGCTCGAGGTCGTTGTCACGGATGGAGTAAGCGAGATTGCCTACGTAAAGTTTCTTGCCCATGGAGGGACTCCTAAATCAAACCAAAAACACAAAGCGATGGAGTCCCTATATCACAACAAACTAAACAGGCGCTGTGGCGCGAAACTGACCGATCACCGGTTCACGTGCGGGCTGTAAAGCTCGCGACGCGCGGCTATTGTCGTCGACTCCGGACCTTTTGGGGGAAATGTCTTGTTTAATTGCAACAGTTTGAACATCAAGCCGGCTCGGCAAGGGTTTTGAGTCCCAGCCAGGCAGCCGCGATGACCGCATTGACCGACACACTCAAGGCGCTGGGCACATAAAACAGTGCCGATATCGCGGGGGCGCCCAACAGGATCTCGACGATTCCACCCAAGCCGAAAAACAACACGGCGCACCACAGCCACCGCCGCATATAGATGAGAAGCCAGTGCGCCTGCGACCGGTTGTGCCGCATGGCTGCGGATCGTTCGAAGACATTGCCCAGCGTAACGTCGACGAAAAGCCACTCGAAGAAGAAGTAGCGATACACGAGAGTGCGAAAGGTCAACTCATGCACGATCCATCTCCTTTGGCTGGCGGCGCTTCATCCTTCGATGATTCTTGAGAGGGCCCTTGTCATTCTCTGGTGAATCTCAAGCGGTCGGCTGTAGGTCGCCGCGTCGTCAGGGCGTCGTGTCGCCGCCCTGCCTCCGCGGCTCCTCCTCAGTCGAGCTGCAGCTTCTGCTTGACGACCACGTCCTTGTAGACGGCGAACTCCGCCTTGATCTGCTCGGCGAACTGCTCGGGCGTGTTGGCCACGACGAGCGAGCCGGTGTCTTCGATGCGCTTGCGAACAGCCGGATCTTCGACCGACTTCTTGACGCCCGCGTTGACCTTGTCGACCACGTCCTTTGGCAGGCCCTTCGGACCGAGGATGCCGTAATAGGCCATGCGGTTCACGGGCTCCAGGCCCACTTCCTTGAAGGTGGGCACATTCGGGAGTTCCTTCAGCCGCTGCGGTGCCGACACCACGATCGGCACCAGCCTGCCGGCCTTGATGAAGGGCAGCGTCGACGGGATGTTGTCGAACATGATCGCCACCTGTCCGGCCACGACATCGTTCAGCGCCGGCCCCGCGCCGCGATAGGGAATGTGCGTGACGTAGGTGTTGGTGAGGCTCTTGTAGAGCTCCATCAGCAGATGCCCGATGCCGCCGGTGCCTGACGAGGCGTACGAATACTTGCCCGGGTTCTTCTTCAGTTCGGCGACAAACTCTGCGTAGTTCTTCGCAGGGAAGCTCGGGTTCACCGCGATGATGTTCGGCGTGGCCGCGATGTTGACGATCGGCGTGAAGTCGTTGATCGGGTCGTAGGGCGTCTTCGGATTGATGGCCGGATTGGCCGCCGTGCTCGACACCGTTGCCACGCCGAGCTTGTACCCATCAGGCGCGGACCGCGCGGTTTCGGCCGCGCCTACGATGCCGCCGCCGCCCGCGCGGTTGATGACGACCACGCTCTGGCCAAGCGCCTTGCTCAGCGGTTCCGAAATCACGCGCGCCACGATGTCGGTCGTGCCTCCGGGTGCAAACGGGACCTGCAGTTCGATCGGCTTGTTCGGATAGCTTTGCGCCCAGCTGGATGTTGCGAACGCGGCAAGCGCGGCGGCGCCGGCGATCGCATTCCATTGACGACGGTTCATTGATTGGCCTCCTTGAGCCAGTAAACGAAAGCCGCCATGCTACCGGCTCGGTCCTCCCGCCGCTTCGTGGATAACCCACAGGCAGCCGCCGTTTATCCTCGACCGGGTGAACTATGCGCAACTGCTCTTCCCCGACTTCTCACTCATCGCATGCGGCTGGTTGCTGTGTCGCTACACGGCGCTCGATCGCCGTGTCTGGGACCACGTTGAAAGCCTGGTGTACTACTTTCTTTTTCCGGTGCTGCTGTTTCATTCGATCATCCGCAGCCCGCTCGATTTCGGTGCCACGTCGAACCTGATTACGGCGGGTGTCGGAGTCGGGCTTTCCGGCATCGCCCTGGCCTATGCATTGCCATTTCTGCCGGTGATCGGGCCGCACATCGACCGACGCGATCACGCGGCGAGTGCGCAGGTGTCCTTTCGCTTCAACTCTTTCATCTGTCTGGCATTGTCTGAACGCTTGGCGGGCCCTGAAGGACTGCTCATGATCGCGGTGCTGATCGGCGTCTGCGTGCCGCTCTTCAATATCGCGGCGGTGTGGCCGATGGCGAGACACGCGCAAAGCGGGTTCCTGCGGCAATTGGCGCGCAATCCGCTGATCATCGCCACCGTTACAGGGCTCATCGCGAATTTGCTCGGTCTGGGCGTGCCGACTTGGTTGACGCCGACGTTGTCGCGCATCGGTGCCGCATCGCTCGCATTGGGATTGATGGCTGCGGGCGCCGGCATGCAGTTCGCGACGCTCGCGCGTGGCAAGGTGCTTGCCTTTTCGGTGCTCGCCATCCGGCACCTGGCGCTGCCGCTGATCGGATGGAGCCTCGCCGTGGTGTTGAAGCTCGATCCTGCGCAGGCCGCAGTGCTGATGACCTTCTCGGCCGTGCCGACCGCCTCGAGCGCCTATGTATTGGCCGCTCGCATGGGCTACAACGGCCCCTACGTCGCGGGACTGGTGACGCTCTCGACCGTGCTGGGCGTGGCGAGCCTGCCTTTCGGGTTGGCACTGATCAGCAAGTAGCGCCCCGTTGACCGTTGTCCACGGCTACCATTCGGCGATGCGCCCTTCCCTTCTGGTCGTTGTCGCCGCAGCGTCTTTTGCAGGCGCGGCACAGGCACAGGACTACGCGCACTATCAGGGCGCCTGGAATGGTTCCTTCTTGTTCTATGTGGCGCAGCAGGACACCGGCGCGCTGGGTCCGCCGGAGGTCTATCCCGGCACGCTCCAGATCGAGGCCGACGGCGCAGTCGGTGGCAGCGTGCCGGATGCGGCCTGCATGATGAAAGGGTCCAGCACCGACTATGTCTCGCCCATCAATGCATCGATCGACCTCGATGTGAGCGGCTGCAGGGACACGCGCTTCAACGGTCACTACAACGGCAAGCTGCTCAACAACCCGACGTTGAAGTACGCATCGCTCCGATTGAGTTCGATTCGCTCGATGGACGCAGGCACGGCGCAGATTTCGGCCATCATCCGACACTGACATCCAACGCCCATTCGACATGCTCGCGAACGAGCGCGCTGGGGTGCGCGAGGCGCGCGGCCAATGCGGCACGAGCGCTTTCGTCGCCGGCCCGCAGCGCATTGCCGAGCGCCACGGCCACGTTGCGCAGCCAGCGTTCATGGCCGATGCGGCGGATCGGGCTGCCTTCGGTGTAGCGGAGAAACTCTTCCTCGGTCCATGCAAAGAGTTCGCCGAGCTGCCGGCCCGTGAGGCCCTCTCTCGCATCGAAATCGGCAAGCGCACTCTTCTTTGCAAACTTGTTCCACGGACAGATCAGTTGGCAGTCGTCGCAGCCGTAGATGCGGTTGGCCATCAGCGGCCGCAGTTCGAGCGGAATGGAACCTGCATGTTCGATCGTCAGGTAGGAGATGCAGCGACGCGCGTCGAGCCGATGAGGCGCGATGATGGCGCGCGTCGGACACACGTCGATGCAGGCGCTGCAGCTCCCGCAGTGCGGCGTGACAGGCTCACTGGGCGGCAGCGCCATGTCCACGTAGATTTCGCCGAGGAAAAACATCGAGCCCGCCTCGCGGTCGAGCACCAGCGTGTGCTTGCCGCGCCAGCCCTGGCCGCTGCGCGACGCCAGTTCGGCTTCGAGCACGGGGGCTGAATCGGTGAACGCACGATGGCCGAAGGGGCCGACTTCTTCTGCGATGCGCTCGGCCAGCTTCGACAGGCGGGACCGCAGCACCTTGTGATAGTCGCGGCCTCGCGCATACATCGACACGATGGCCTCGCTGGGCCGCTGCAACCGCGCGAACTCGATGGCTTGCCACCCGTCAGGCGTGTCCCGCGGCAAGTAGTCCATGCGCGCGGTGATCACCGAAACCGTGCCCGGGACCAGCTCTGCCGGCCTTGCGCGCCGGGTCCCATGCGCGGCCATGTAGTGCATGTCGCCATGAAATCCCTCGGCGAGCCACTGCATCAGGCCCTCTTCCGCACTCGACAGGTCGACACCTGCGACCCCGATTTGGGAGAATCCGAGCTCCCGGGCCAAGGCCTGAATCCGAATGACGAGTTGATGGCTGCCGATCACCTGCCGATTGTAGAAACGCACAGCGCCCCGCACGTGTGGCGCACCGAGGACGACACGGATGCACTGGCACTCGCGCTGGCTCGATCGCCCGCCCTGCGCGACGCCTTCATCGCGCTGCAAGGCGACCTCGGCGCCGGGAAGACGACCTTTGTTCGTCACCTTCTGCGCGCCTTGGGCATCACCGGTCGCATCAAGAGCCCAACCTATGCGGTGGTCGAACCGCACGAGGCGCCGGACGGGCTCGCCATTTTCCATTTCGACTT
Source organism: Variovorax sp. 05N34 (assembly GCF_056397405.1). Lineage (NCBI taxonomy): Bacteria > Pseudomonadati > Pseudomonadota > Betaproteobacteria > Burkholderiales > Comamonadaceae > Variovorax > Variovorax sp. 05N34. The sequence continues at coordinate 108,744 of NZ_JBFTNI010000004.1, read as the reverse complement.
CTACCGATTCAGCGATCCGCGCGAATGGGAAGACGCAGGCTTCCGCGACATCTTCGCCGGCCCCGGCCTCAAGTTGGCTGAGTGGCCAGAAAACGCCGCGGGGCGCATTCCACTTGCGGACCTCGCTATTAAAATCGAAGCAATGACCGACGACACTCGCACCGTGACCCTTCGTGCCAATACGCCGCGCGGCACCCGGTTGCTGGCCGACGCTGCATGAGCGCCGGACTGAAGCGACGCGCGCTGCTGCAAGGCGGTAGCCTGGCCCTGTTGCTCGGGGTGCAGGAAATCGCCCGTGGCGCCACCATCGTGGCAGTCCGCGTCTGGCCCGCTGAAGACTACACACGCGTCACCATCGAATCGGATGGCCGGCTCAAGTCGCAGCAACTGGTGGTCGGCAACCCACCCCGCCTGGCAGTGGACGTCGAAGGCATCGACCTCAATCCGGCCCTGCGCGAGCTCGTCGGCAAGATCAAGCCCGACGACCCCTACATCAACGGATTGCGCGTCGGGCAGTTCGCGCCCAGCGTCGTGCGCATCGTCTTCGATCTGAAGCAGGCGGTCGCGCCGCAGGTCTTTTCGCTCGCGCCGGTGGCGGCCTACCGCGATCGGCTTGTGCTCGATCTCTATCCGCAGCAAGCCATTGACCCGCTCGAAGCACTCATCACGGAGCGCATGCGTGATGCCCAGAAGGCCCCGCAGGCTGCAAGTCAAGCGGCCCGTCCCAGCCCGGAGGCGGCCGATCCTCTGGGTGAGTTGATGGCCCAGCAATCGGCACGCCCGCCGCAGCCTTCCTCATTGGGGCCTGGCAATCGGGCGCCCGCGGGCACCGGCCTGCCGCTGCAAGTGCCTCCCGCCGGGAGCGCGCCGCCACCCGCAGCGCCGCCAGCCGTTGCACGCGGAGGCGCGACCGCCAGCCAGACCGATCGGATCATCATCGTCGCGCTCGACCCCGGCCATGGCGGTGAAGACCCCGGCGCGACTGGGTCCAACGGCACGCGTGAAAAAGACATCGTGCTGCAGATCGCGCACCGGCTGCGTCAACGCATCAACGCCAGCAGCGTCAACGGCAATCCGATGCGCGCCTTTCTCACGCGCGACTCCGACTTCTTCGTGCCGCTCGGCGTGCGCGTGCAGAAGGCGCGTCGCGTACAGGCCGACCTCTTCGTGAGCATCCACGCCGACGCGTTCACCACGCCCGATGCACGCGGGGCGAGCGTGTTCGCTCTCAGCCAGAGCGGCGCGTCGAGCAGCGCCGCACGCTGGCTCGCCAACAAGGAAAACCAGGCCGACAGCGTCGGCGGCGTGAACGTCGGGAGCCATGAAGTGCAGGTCCAACGCGCCTTGCTCGACATGAGCACCACCGCGCAGATCAACGACAGCATCAAGCTCGGCGGCGCGATGCTAGGGGAGATCCGCAGCATCGGCGCCCGTCTTCACAAGGGCCAGGTCGAGCAAGCCGGCTTTGCCGTTCTCAAGGCACCGGACATTCCGAGCGTGCTGGTCGAAACAGCTTTCATCAGCAATCCCGAAGAGGAAGCCAAGCTGCGCAGCACCGCCTACCAGGAAGACCTTGCGGACGCGCTCATGCGCGGCATCCAGCGCTACTTTGCGCAGAACCCGCCCCTGGCGCGCAGCCGGCAGTTGTAGCGGCGGCGTACAGGCGGCCACTGCCGCTGTTTGCGCAGCTGTTTGCGCAGCTATTTACCCGGCAGCCCGCAGGCCTGCAGCGAGCTTTTCTTCATCGCATCCATCTCACGGCGCGAAGTCGGCGGGCTGCCATGAAAAGCCGTCGTGAAACGCTCCGCGCCGCAGTCGCAGCGCTCGACACGATCAGCCTGCTTGCGAAAGCTCGTGAGGCAGTCTCGCTTGAACCATCCGAAGATCTTCGGCTTCGGAGCGGGGCATGACTCCAGCAGTTTCAGGTCGCGCACGATCGCCTTGCGTTGATGCGTCGAATCCGCCGCCTGCACGCCCTTCCGGTACCCCTCGGTCAGGCACTGGCAGTCGTATAGCTCGGGGTAGATCTCGTTCTTGGCGCAGGCGACGCTGAAGCGCTGGATCTCTCGCTCCATGTCTTCTTTCGTCGCGGCGCTGCCTTGCCCGCCGAATGCCGACGCAAGCACCAGAACCATGATCGCGCGCGCCATGCGCTGAACCCGATCCATAACTTCTCCTGTTGCACCGATTCTCCGGGCGAAGCAGCGATATTGCCGCAGTTTCTGCCCCGCGAAGCCCGCAGGAGGCGCTCCAGCCAGAAACTTGAAACGTGCCGCGCCGCCAAGCCATCTAATGGGCGAAGGAAGCAAACAAGCCATGCCCTCCACCCACCCCAACCTCGACGCCGCACCGCCCCCGCCTGGGGAGGCGTCCGATGGCGAACTCGCGACACGCGCCTCGCGCGGCGATCCCCTCGCATTCGAATGCATCATGCGGCGCCACAACCAGCTGCTGTTCCGCACGGCGCGAAGCATCCTCAAGAGCGACGAAGAAACGGAAGACGCCTTGCAGGAGGCCTACCTTCGCGCCTGGCGGGCGATCGGGAGCTTTCGGGAAGACGCCCGGCTTTCGACCTGGCTCGCGCGCATCGTCATCAACGAGTCATTGGGTCGCCTGCGCCGCCGCAGCGCATTGGTCATTCCCCTGGATCCGGCGGTGTCCGCCTCCGGAGAAACGGTGGAATCGCAGGCGCCCGACGACCCGGACCACCAGCCGGAGCGCGTCGCCATGCGTGAGGAAATTCGTCGACTCATGGAACGGCGCATCGACCGCCTGCCCGATGCATATCGCACGGTATTCGTGCTGCGCGCGGTCGAAGAAATGAGCGTGGCCGAAACAGCCATGGTGCTCGAGCTCACCGAAGCAACGGTGCGAACGCGCTTTCTGCGGGCCCGCAGCATGTTGCGCGAATCGCTTTCGCGCGACATCGATATTGCGGTCGATGACGCCTTCTCGTTCGATGGCGTGCGATGCGATCGCATCGTCGCCGGCGTGCTCACCAGGCTCCCGAACCGCTGATCACCACCCACCACCCCCCACTCACCACTCGAAAGGAAGATCATCATGCTGTCCCTGTCTTTTCTTCAAATGCCCACACCCGTCGCCGCACGGCGCCTGTTCCTGGGCAAGTCGGGGTTGATGTTGTCGGGCGCCGCAGTCGCGCTGCTGGCCGGAAACGATGCGCTCGCAGCGAAAACGGGCGGTTCCGAGGGCAACGACGTGCAGATCCTCAACACCGCGCTCGGTGCTGAACTCGAAGCCATTGCGGCCTACCAGCTCGGCGCCGACAGCAAACTGCTGGAGAAGCCGGTGCTCGACCTCGCCGTGACCTTCCAAGGCCATCACAAGGCGCACGCGGCGTTGCTTGCCGCCACCGTCGCGAAGCTCGGCGGCCAACCCGTCTCGGCCAAGGCGAAGTACGACTTCCCGGCCGATCAGCTGAAATCACAGGCCGACGTACTGAAGTTCGCAGCCAAGCTCGAACAAGGCGCCGTCAGTGCTTATCTGGGCGCAGTGCCACTGTTCAGCGAGCGCGATCTGGCGAAGGCGGCGGCCAGCATCCTCGGCGACGAAGCCATGCACTGGGCGGTTCTGCGCCAAGCCGTCGGCGAAGCGCCGGTGCCTGCGGCGTTCATGACCTGAAGAGCCCTGGAGGCGGCTCAGATATATCACGTCGTGATATAAATGCGGCTTTCCACGCCGCCACCCGATGTCGCCTCCCGCACGCGCACTCATCAAGAAAGACTTCGAAGCCCTTTCCGAATTTCGCTACCAGATGCGCCGTTTCGAGCGCTTCTCCGAGCGCGCGGCGCAAGCCGAAGGCATCACGCCGCAGCAGTATTTGATGCTGCTGCACATCAAGGGCTTTCCGGCTCGTACCTGGGCGACAGTGGGCGAAATCGCCCAACGGCTTCAATCGCAGGCGCATGGCGCGGTGGCCCTGGTCACCCGCTGCGAGGCATTGCATCTCGTCGAGCGCAGGCCGAGCGAGACGGATCGCCGCCAGGTCGAGGTACACCTTCTGGAGCGCGGCGAACAACTGCTGCAGCGCCTCGCAGCCGTTCACCGGGCGGAGCTCAAGTCCCTGAAGGGCGTGTTCCAGGTTCCCCATATCGATCACCCGGACGCACCATGAGCAAATCCCATAGCGATAGCGGCCACAACAGCCATCACGGCCATCGCGGCGATTTCGCGCTCAATGCGCGGCTTTTGCAGATCACGGCCATGGCCGCCGTCATCGGCGCGCTCGGTACGGTCGCGGCCTTCGTGCTGCTGGACCTCATCCGCTTCTTTACCAATCTCTTTTTCTTTCAGACGCTGTCCATCGCCGAGCGATCGCCGGCCACGAACACACTGGGCGCGTGGGTCATCGCGGTGCCGGTGATCGGCGGCCTCATCGTCGGCTTGATGGCACGCTATGGCTCGGACAAGATCCGCGGCCACGGCATCCCCGAGGCGATCGAAGCCATCCTGTTCGGCAAAAGCAAGATGTCGGCAAAGGTCGCAGTGCTCAAGCCGCTTTCGTCGGGCATCGTGATCGGCAGCGGCGGCCCGTTCGGGGCCGAAGGGCCGATCATCATGACGGGCGGCGCCATCGGCTCCCTGATCGCTCAGTACTTTCACCTCTCCTCTGCCGAACGCAAGGCGCTGCTCGTGGCGGGCGCCACCGCCGGCATGACGGCTGTCTTCGGCACGCCGGTCGCGGCGGTGCTGCTCGCAGTGGAGTTATTGCTGTTCGAGTTGCGCCCGCGCAGCCTGCTGCCAGTCGCTGTCGCTTGTGCGGTAGCCGGCTTCACCCGCCCGCTGCTCATGGATCCCGGGCCGCTCTTTCCGCTGCAGACGGCCGTGCCCGGTCCGGTGGCGATGATGTCCTGCATCATTGCCGGGCTGATGTGCGGCTTGCTGGCGGCGGCGCTGTCCGCCTCGCTCTACAAGGTCGAAGATCTTTTCGGCAAGCTGCCTGTCCATTGGATGTGGTGGCCGGCCATTGGCGGGCTGGCGGTCGGCATCGGGGGCTATCTCCAGCCCCGCGCACTCGGCGTGGGCTACGACGTCATCGGCGATCTTCTGCACAACCATCTTGCGATTGGCGTCGTCCTGGCGCTGCTTGCGGTCAAGGCGGTGATCTGGGTGATCGCGCTTGGCTCCGGGACATCGGGCGGCGTGCTGGCGCCGCTGCTGATGATGGGAGCGGGCCTCGGTGTTGGCCTGGCCCAGGTGCTGCCTGGCAACGACCCGATGCTGTGGCCGCTGGTGTGCATGGCCGCGACGCTGGGTGGCGTGATGCGTGCGCCTCTCACGGCAACCATCTTCGCCTTTGGCCTCACGCACGACAGCAATGCGCTGCTGCCACTGCTCACGACTTCAGCCGTTGCGTATGGGTTCACCGTGCTGACGATGCGGCGCTCGATCCTCACCGAAAAGATCGCGCGGCGCGGCTATCACATCTACCGCGAATACGGCATCGATCCGTTGGAGCGTCATTTCGTCGAGGAAGTAATGACGCGCGACGTCGTGGCGATCGATGCCGCATCGACCATCGACCATGCAATGGCGACCCACTTCGGCCAAGGGCAGGCGCACCGGGCGTTCCCGGTGCTCAGCGGCGGTGCACTGCGCGGCATCGTGGATCGCGGGATGCTGGCGCATGCACTTCGCACGCCCGGCGCCACGGTGGGCAGCGCCTGCGAAGGCTCGGTGCCACACTACGCGCTGCCGAGCGAGAGCTGCCGCACGGTCGCCACGCGGATGGCGAGGCATCGGATAGAACGCCTTCCCGTCGTCGCCGATCCAGTCTCGATGGCGCTCGTCGGCATCGTGGCGCGCAGCGATCTGATCAAGCCATCGATCGTGCATTTCGACGAAGAAGAAAACCGCGAACGGATGCGCAGCATGCCCTGGCGATCACAGCCGTAGTCCGGCGGGCGAGGCTCCCGCAGTCGCTAAGATGCGGGTCTTCGCCATGTCCGCCCTTCGCGCCCTTCGCTTCCGCACCCGCCCCCCGCGCCATCTCGCATGGCTGCTGTGGCTCGTGCTGCTGCTTCCGATCGCGCAGGCGGCCACGACGTGGCATACGGTCTCGCACACGGCCCAAGCCAGTTCCGAGGCCGTTTCCGAGGGCAATTCCGAGAGTGGCGACCTCAAGGGCAAGCAGACACCGGACGCCGCACATTGCGACCTCTGCCTGGCCGCCGCGGCCATTCACGGGGGCGCGCTGCCCAGCACGCCGGTTGTCTTTGCACCGTATTCCGCGCCGCACGAAGCGCCGGCTGTAGCCGTCGCAAGCGTATGGCCAGGATTGCCCCCGCGCATCTACGAAAGCCGCGCACCCCCGACACCTCGCTTCGACCGTTGATCGCCGGCCCCCGGTCCGCTCACAGAGCGGGCGGGTGCCATCCAACGTCCTTGCGAGGAGTTTTCTTTTCATGCATACCCTTTCCCGGGTCAGCCTTGCGCTGGCCCTGGCCACGCCATTCGGCGCGATGGCCGACTCATCTTCCTCTGACGTCGAAGCACTTCGACAGGAGATCAAATCCATGCGCGCGGATTACGAGACGCGCATGGAGGCACTCGAACAGCGCGTCAAGGCGGCTGAAGCGACCGCTGCGAGTGCGACGGCCGCGGCGACGAGCGCGCCGCCGGCGACCGTTGCTGGTGCACCGCCTGCTGCCCCGCCGGCGGCGTCGGCAGTGGCGTCCACCGGCGGCGGCGGTGCGAATGCCTTCAACCCTGCGATGTCGCTGATCCTTTCGGGCGGCTACACCAACACATCGCAAGACCCCGCGAAATACACGATCAGCGGCTTTCCGCTGCCGCCCAACGCCGAAATCGGACCTGGTACGCGCGGCTTCAGCCTGGCCGAAACAGAACTGGGGTTCTCGGCAAGCATCGACCCTTGGCTGCGCGGCGCCGCGAACATCGCGCTGGAGGCGGACAACTCGGTGTCCATCGAAGAAGCCTACGTGCAGACGACTTCGCTCGGCAATGGGTTGTCGCTCAAGGGCGGCCGCTTCTTCTCCAGCATCGGCTATCTCAATCCGCAGCATTCGCACACCTGGGACTTCGTCGACAGCCCGCTGGCCTACCAGGCCATGCTGGGGAACCAGTACGGCGACGACGGCATGCAGCTGAGCTGGATCGCGCCCATCGACCAGTACCTGGAAATCAACGCCGAAGTCGGGCGCGGCCTCACCTATCCGGGCAGCAATTCGAGCATCAACGGCGCGGGCATGACGGCACTGAGTCTGCACACGGGCGGCGACATCGGCAACAGCAGCAGTTGGCGCGCGGGCGCGTCAGTGTTGAACGCGAAGGCGAGCGACCAGGCGCTCGTCGCAACCGACGCAGCCGGCGCCTCGGTGAACGACATCTTCAACGGCAATACGCGCGTCTGGGTGCTCGACGGCGTCTGGAAGTGGGCGCCCAACGGAAACGCCACGCGCACCAACTTCAAGCTGCAAGGCGAATACCTGCACAGCACGCGCAGCGGCAACCTGCTTTACGACGTGGGCAACCTCGACGCCTTCGGCAACTACCGGGTTGCGCAATCAGGCTGGTATGTGCAGGGCGTGTACCAGTTCATGCCGCGCTGGCGCATCGGCGTTCGCACGGAGGCATTGGACCCCGGCACGCCGGACTTCGGGTTCGCGTCGCCGTTGCTCTTCAGCAGCTACAAGCCGCGCAAGAACTCGGTAATGCTGGACTTCAACCCGAGCGAGTTCTCGCGCATCCGATTGCAATTTGCGCAAGACCGCGCGGCGCAGGGTCGCACCGACAACCAGATCTTCCTGCAATACCAGATGAGCCTCGGCGCGCATGGTGCGCACAGCTACTGAAATGAGGCTCTCCCCCAGGCTTGCCCACTTCGTGTGGCCACCACCCCCCTCTCCGGGGGCAACCCCTGCGGCCCGGCAAAGCCGGTTCCGCGGGGTTTCTGGCCTCGGCCGTGCCGCTTTCCATGTAAAGGCATCAAAGGAACACATCATGAAGATCCACTCTTCTCGCGCTTCTCACTCTTCTCTTTTCGCGCTGCTCGCCGTGCCACTGATGCTGCTGGCGCTGCCCTCTCACGCGGCGCTACGCGTCTTCGCCTGCGAGCCCGAATGGGGCGCGCTGACACAGGAGCTCGGCGGTAGTCTGGTCGATGTCTCCGTGGCGACCAATGCGCTGCAGGATCCGCACCAGATCCAGGCCAAGCCGAGCCTGATCTCCCGCGCGCGCAGTGCCGACCTCGTTGTCTGCACCGGTGCCGAGCTGGAGATCGGATGGCTGCCCGTGCTGCTGCAGCAATCGGGCAATGCGAAGGTTCAGCAAGGTCAGCCCGGCAATTTCGCGGCGGCTGATTTCGTGCGCAAGCTCGAAGTGCCGACGCAGGTCGATCGCTCGCAAGGCGATGTGCATGCGGCCGGCAATCCGCACATCCAGACCGACCCGCGCAACATCGCGCTCGTCGCCGCGGCGCTCGGCAAGCGCCTGCAGGAAGTCGACCCGTCGAACGCAGCCGAATACGCCAAGCGCCAGGCCGACTTCACGCAGCGCTGGCAACAGGCGATGACGCGCTGGTCAGCGCAGGCAGCGCCGCTCAAGGGCGCGCCCGTGGTGTCGCAGCACAACGCCTTCGTCTATCTCTATGACTGGCTTGGGATGAAGGAGGTCGCCGTGCTCGAGCCCAAGCCGGGCGTCGAGCCGACCGCCTCGCATCTGCAGGAGGTGCAGGCCACGCTCAAAGGGTCGCCGGCAAAGATGGTGATCTATGCGGCGTATCAAGATTCGCGGCCTTCGGATTGGCTCAGCAAGAACGCGGGCACGCCTGCAGTGAAGCTCCCGTTCACCGTGGGCGGCACCGACGGCGCGAAGGATCTCTTCGGGCTCTTCGACGACACACTGACGCGACTGCTCAGTGCGGGAGGCAAGTCGTGAACTGGAGCGCGCTCGACTGGGGCATCCTCGGCCCAGCGCTGATCGCCGGCCTGCTGGTGCTCGCGACGCACGTGCCGCTGGGCATGCAGGTGCTCGACCGCGGAATCGTGTTCATCGACCTGGCCATCGCGCAGATCGCAGGTCTTGGTGTGATTGCAGCCGATGCGCTCGGCATGCCTGAAGGCGGCGTGGCCGTGCAGTTCGCCGCCGTGTCCGCCGCATTGCTCGGCGCATGGCTGCTCACGTGGACCGAACGCCGCGCCCCCCAACAGCAGGAGGCATTGATCGGGGTGATGTTCATCCTCGCCGCATGCGCCGGCATCCTGCTGCTGTCGAGCAATCCGCACGGCGGCGAGCACCTGAAGGACCTGCTTGTCGGCCAGATCCTGTGGGTCAACACGACGCAATTGCTGTGGCTGGGCGGCATCTCGGCCGCGCTGCTGCTTGCACTGTCGATGGGGTGGATCGGGCGGCTGGGCCGGTTCGGCTTCTACGCCGCGTTCGCGCTTGCGGTGACTGCGTCGGTGCAGCTCGTTGGCGTGTACCTGGTGTTCTCGAGCCTGATCATCCCGGCGCTCGGCACGCGCGGCTTGCGCGGAGCGCGGCGCCTCAAGGTGGCCTATGCGATGGGTGTGGCGGGCTATGCGCTGGGGCTCGCGCTTTCGGCGGTGTTCGACCTTCCCTCGGGCGCAGTCATCGTGTGGACGCTGGCCGCGTGCGCGTTGGCTGGCGCTCTGGCGTTGCGCCCCGATGCTGCGCAGCCTCGGGCCGACTACAACTTGTAGGTCGACAGCAGGATGCTCGTCTCGCTGTTCGAGATCCCCGGGATCGAGCGGATGTCGGTGAGCACCTTATCGAAAGCCTCCAGCGTGTCGGCGCGCAGTTCGGCCAGGAGGTCCCATCGCCCGTTGGTCGAATGCAGGGCCATGACGTTGGGATGACCCCTGAGCGAACGCCGCACGGCGTCGCCCTGGGAGCCGACGACCTCGATGCTCATCATGGCCCTGATTCGATGCGATTCCGCATCAGGCCGCAGCCGCACGGTGTAGCCCACGATGGTTCCGTCGTCTTCCAGCTTGCTGATGCGGTTCTGCACCGTGGCGCGCGCGACGCGCAGCTTCTGCGCGAGCGCCACCACGGACATCCGGGCGTTGTCCCGCATGAGGGCGATGAGTTGGCGGTCGATGTCGTCCATACCTGGCGTGTTGCTGGCATTGTGCTATGTGAGATGAGCAACATGCAAGCTTCCAAGCCGGATTTGACAAGTTGAAGGGTTCAATCTGGCACCCTTGAGAGGAACAATGGACGCATGAGAGATCACTGCGGCTCCCTCCGCAGCGGAGATACCCATGACGCGTTTCATCGATGTTCCGGCCATGTCCCGCCTCATTCAGGATGTCGGCGTGATTCCGCTCGTCGGCCGGTTGGCGGAATTCGTCGAGCAGGATTTCGTGAGCTGGGCGGACTTCGAGAAGACAGCGCGCCTGGCAAGCCATTCGGACATCGGCGTCATCGAACTGATGCCAGTATCGAGCGCCAAGACCTATGCCTTCAAGTACGTCAATGGTCATCCGCGCAATACGGCAAAGGGCCTCTACACGGTCATGGCGTTCGGCGTGCTGGCGGAAGTCGACACCGGCTATCCGGTGCTGCTGTCGGAGCTCACGGTGGCGACCGCACTGCGCACGTGCGCAACGTCGCTGATGGCGGCACGCGCGCTGGCGCGGCCCGACGCTCGCCGCATGGCGCTCATCGGCAATGGCGCGCAAAGTGAGTTCCAGGCTGTGGCGTTTCATGCGCATCTCGGCATCGAGGAAATCGCGGTCTACGACGTGGACCCGCGCGCCACTGAGAAGCTGATTCGCAACCTCTCGATCTTCCCGGCGCTGAAGATCGTTCGCGCCGCTTCAACCGCCGAAGCCGTGCGCGGTGCAGACATCGTGACCACGGTCACTGCGGACAAGGCCTACGCCACCATCCTCACGCCCGACATGATCGAGCCCGGCATGCACATCAACGCCATCGGCGGCGATTGCCCCGGCAAGACCGAACTGCATGCCGACGTCTTGCGCGTCGCTCGCGTGTTCGTCGAATACGAACCGCAGACGCGCATCGAGGGCGACATCCAGCAGTTGCCGAAGGACTTTCCGGTGGTCGACCTTTGGCGTGTTCTTGCAGGCATCGAGCAGGGCAGACAAAGCGCCTCGCAGGTTACGGTTTTCGATTCCGTCGGCTTTGCGCTCGAAGACTATTCGACATTGCGCTACGTGCTCGAACAGGCGACGAAGCGCAATCTCGGCACCGAGGTCGAACTCGTGCCGTGGGCCGACGATCCGAAGGACCTGTTTCGCTACACACGCAAGGGGAATCCACGCGCCGTGATGCGGCGCGTGGCGTGAACCGGAGAGGGGACTTGATTGCGAGCCAACGGCGCGCGCGCCAAGATAGTGCATTCGGTCAACACGCCGGGGCCGTCTCCTACACATCTGGTTGCAGGCATCTTCAGAATGATTTCACCAAAAAATGAAAGGTGGACATCATGAACACAAGACTCTGGATCACCGCTGCGGCTGCGACGTCGATCATGGCACTGGCCGGATGTGCCGCGGGACCCAATGAGCAATTGGGGACGGCGGGCGGTGCGGTCGGCGGCGCATTGGTCGGCCAGGCCATTGGTCACAACACCGCAGCAACTGTTGGCGGCGCGGCCGTTGGAGGGCTGATCGGCAACCAGGTTGGACGAAGTTCCGACCAGCGCAACTACAACAACCAGCAACCCTACTACCCTGGCAACACCTACTACCCTAACAACGGGCCTCGCTACTAAGCAGGCAGGGCATTCGATCGAAGGCGCGCCGGATTGAGCGCGCTTTTTTTTGGCTTTTTGATCTGCGGCTGCACGTATAAAGACGCCATGAGACAACGCTTGCTGATCACGATCACGACGATGATTGCCGCCGCAGGGCTATTGCTGTTGGGCGCCTGCACTTCGACACCTTCAAGCAAAACCCCTACAGCAACAGCAACAGCGACAGCAACAACGCCCCTCACCTCTCAGTGCCCGAAAGACCTTCCCGCCGGCACGCGTTGCTACACCGGGCAAGACAGCATGGGCGCCTTTTTCTGGGTCGCCATTCCGGCCGACTGGAACCATGTACTCGTGATGCACGCGCACGGCGGCCCCGAAATCGGAGCACCGTCTTTGGCGCGCGCCACCGAGGACCTAGGGCGATGGAAAGTCACCGTAAAAGCGGGATATGCATGGGCCGGCTCGACCTACCGGCGCGGCGGCTACGGCGTGACGATGGCCGCCGAGGACACCGAACGCCTGCGCGCCTGGTTCGTGCAGAACTTCGGCTTGCCGCGGCGCACCATCCTGCACGGACAGAGCTACGGCGCGGGCGTGGCAGCAAAAACCGCAGAGCTGTACGCGACAGACGATGGTCGAAAGGGACCGTACGACGGCGTTCTCCTGACCAGCGGTGTGCTCGGCGGCGGCACGCAGGCTTACGACTATCGCCTGGACCTTCGCGTGGTCTACCAGTATTTTTGCCGCAACCATCCGCCGCCGAGTGAAACGCCCTATCCGCTCTGGCAAGGCCTTCCGCGCGAATCGAAGCTCACCGCAGCCCAACTGGCGCGGCGCGTCGATGACTGCACCGGCATTCGCAAGCCGGCTGCGGAACGGACACCGCAGCAGCGCCAAAACCTCGCAAACATCTTGAACGTGATTCACATCCCCGAGCGATCGCTGGTCGGCAACATGAACTGGGCGACCTTCCTCTTCCGCGATCTCGTGCAAGAACGGCTCGACGGAAAGAACCCGTTCGGCAACATCGGCGTCGTCTATGCAGGTTCGTCGGACGACGCTGCACTCAGCGCTGGCGTGATGCGCTATCGCGCCGATCCAGCGGCTGTGGCAAAGCTCGCTGCCGACAGCGATCCGACAGGGCAGGTCAATGTGCCCACGCTCGGCCTGCACGCCATCAATGATCCGACAGCCTTTGTCGAGCTGGAATCGAGCTATCGCCAAATCCGCGAGCGCGCCGGCACTGCGGATTTGCTGGTCCAGACATTCAGCCGCGAATCGGAGCACAGCTACCTGAGCGATGCCGAATACCCGACGCTGCTCGCGGCGCTGCTCGACTGGATCGACAACGGGCACAAGCCCACGCCCGCTGAAATCGCGATGCGCTGCAAGGACTATGAAGCGCGATTCGGCCAAGGCTGCCATTTCGATCCGGCGTATGCGCCAAAGCCTTTGTCCGCTCGCGTGCCGCCGCGCGAACGGCCATAGAACGCTTGAGCTTCAGCGCGCCGCGGACGCGCCTCGCGCTCGCCAGGCGCCAAAGATTGCGACGAGGCCTGGGATCAAGATCAGCGCCCAGATGATCTTCTCGAGGTTTTCCTTCACCACCGGAATGTTTCCGAAGAAGTAACCCGCAGTGCAGATGCCAAGCACCCACAGCAGCGCACCGATGATGTTGAAGAGCGTGAATTTGCCGCGCGTCATGTCGGCCACGCCCGCCACGAAAGGCGCGAAGGTGCGAATGAAAGGCATGAAGCGCGCGAGGATGATGGTCACGCCGCCATAGCGCTCGTAGAAGGCATGGGCCTGATCGAAGGCTCTTCGGTTGAAGAAGCGCGAACTCTCCCACTTGAATACCTTCGGCCCGAAATAGCGTCCGATGCTGAAGTTGCACTGATCGCCCAGGATGGCCGCGGCCAGCAGAATTGGCACCGCCACGCCATAGCTCATGAGCCCGGCACCGGCGAGCGCGCCCACGATGAAAAGCAGCGAATCGCCCGGAAGAAATGGCATCACCACGAGGCCTGTCTCGACGAAAACGATGAGGAACAAAAGCCCATACACCCAAGGGCCGTAGGCGATGACGAAGTCCTGGAGGTGTCTGTCGATATGCAGGATGAAATCGACGAGAAAGGTGATGATTTCCATGGCCCGCATTATCACGAGCCCGCGCGACGCCCTTCTAGAATGTCCCCGTGAGTGCACTCCCCACGTCCACCGCCGCGCCCGCGCGCCGACCGATCCGAGAGCTTCCCGACGAGCTCATCAGCCAGATTGCGGCTGGCGAAGTGGTCGAGCGTCCCGCCTCCGTGGTGCGCGAGCTGCTCGACAACGCGCTCGACGCGGGTGCGCGCCAGATCACGGTGCGACTCTCGGCCGGCGGCGTTCGGCTCATTTCGATCGAGGACGACGGTCTGGGCTTGCCGCGCGATGAATTGCCGCTGGCTTTGCGCCGCCATGCCACCAGCAAGATCGCGAGCCTCGGCGATCTCGAAACCGTCGGCACCATGGGCTTTCGTGGCGAAGCGCTGGCCGCCATCAACGCGATTGCCGAGCTCACCATCCTTTCCCGCTTCGCCGGTGCAGATGGCGCCTTCGCGCTCGATGGGCGCACTGGCGAGCTGCGCCCTGTCGCACGCGCGGACGGCACGACTGTCGAAGTGCGCGAGCTCTTTTTCGCGACACCCGCGCGCCGCAAGTTCCTGAAGACGGACGCTACCGAACTGGCGCATTGCATCGAGGCGGTGAGACGCCATGCGCTCGCGCGGCCCGACGTCGGCTTCTCCATCTGGCATGAAGGCCGGCTGGTCGAGCAATGGCGCGCGGCCGCTTCGCGCGACCAGCGGCTGGCGGACACGCTCAGCGATGATTTCGTCGCGCAGAGCGTCGCAGTGGACCGCATTGCGGGCGCCGTGCGGGTCACCGGCCGCGCTGGCATCCCCGATGCCGCTCGCTCGCGCGCGGATCAGCAGTTCTTCTATGTCAACGGCCGCTTCGTGCGCGACAAGGTGCTCGGCCATGCCGTGCGCAGTGCGTATGAAGACGTGCTGCACGGCCAGCGTCAGCCGGTGTATGCGCTTTATCTTGAGATCGACCCGGCGCGGGTCGACGTCAATGTGCATCCGACGAAGATCGAAGTGCGCTTTCGCGATGGGCGCGAGGTACACCAGGCGGTGCGCCACGCGATCGAAGATGCCCTCGCCGCACCGCGGGCGGGCGACGCCACAGTTGCTTCTGCAGAGCCTTTCTTCAAGCCGCGCGCAGTGCCGGCCTCCGCGTCGTGGGTGCAACCCGGAATCCCGTTCGCCTCAGAGCGGGGACTGGGCGATGCCGCCGCGATGTGGCCGATGCAACGACAACAACCGCAACCGCAACCGCAACCGCAGTCGCAGTCGCAGTCGCCATCGCTGATGGACGTTGCGCCCCCGCAAGTGCGCGACTTCGGGTCACCCACCGGCCTTGAAAAACCGGCCGAAGTGCAAACCTGGCCACTCGGCCGAGCATTGGCCCAATTGCAGGGCATTTACATCCTTGCCGAAAACAGCCAGGGCCTCGTGATCGTGGACATGCATGCAGCGCACGAACGCATCGTCTATGAGCGCCTGAAGACGCAGCTCGACGGCGCCGCCATCGCCAGTCAGCCGCTGCTGATTCCGGCCAGCTTCGCCGCCACACCGCAGGAAGTGGCCACTGCCGAGGCCTGCGCCGAAGTGCTGCCCTCGCTAGGCCTCGAAATCACACCTTTTTCGCCCCGCACGCTCGCCGTGCGCGCCGTGCCGAGCACGCTGGCCGATGGCGATCCGGTCGAACTGGCCCGCAGCGTATTGGCCGAACTGTCCAATCACGACGCAAGCACAGTCGTGCAGCGTGCCCAGAACGAGCTGTTGTCCACCATGGCCTGCCATGGCGCTGTGCGCGCCAATCGCAAGCTGACGATTGACGAAATGAACGGACTGCTCCGGCAAATGGAAGCGACCGAGCGTTCGGACCAGTGCAATCACGGCCGGCCGACGTGGCGGCAGTTGTCGGTGCGGGAACTGGACGCTCTCTTCATGCGCGGGCGCTGAGCTAGGGTTTACCAGTGTCAGCCGACGACCGGGCACGCGCGTTGCATGAGGTCTTTCGTTGAACTTTCTGGTCGACTGCCTGTCTTTCAGCATTCATGAAATCCTGGTCCCTGTTTGCATCCGCCACCACCGTGGTCGCCCTGCTGGCGGCGGGCTGTTCGTCCCTTGACGAACATCAGCGCGAATGGATTTTCCAGCCGAGCGACCGCAGTTGGGGTGACTCGGAAGCCATGAGCCAGGGCATGGACGACGTCTGGATCGATTTCAAGTCCACACTCACCGGCGAACCTGTGCGTCTGCATGGGCTCTGGCTGGGCAATCCGCCTGAATCGCCCGACAAACCCGTCATGCTTTACCTGCACGGCGCGCGCTACAACGTGGCGGGCTCCGCACCACGGATGCGCCGGATGCACGATTTGGGTTTCTCGGTGCTCGCCATCGACTATCGCGGCTTCGGCAAGAGCTCGAAGGCGTTGCCTTCGGAAGACTCCGCCCGCGAAGACGCGCTGGAAGCATGGCAATGGCTCGCGGCGCATCATGCCAAGCAACCACGCTACATCTTCGGCCACTCACTCGGCGGCGCCATCGGCATCGACCTCGCCTCCCGCGTGAAAGATGAAAAAGGCGTGATCGTCGAAAGCACCTTTACATCCATCGCCGACGTCGTGAGCAGCTTCAAGTGGGGATGGTTGCCGTTCGGACCTTTCATCACGCAGCGCTTCGAGGCCATCAGCAAAGTCAAGAACATTGGTGCGCCGCTGCTGGTCGTGCACGGCGCGGCCGACAGCCTCATCAACCCCACGCTCGGCCGCAAACTTTATGACGCGGCGACCGGCTCCAAGATGTTTGTGCTGGTCGAAGGCGGATCGCATCACAACGCGAATTCGATCGGACAGGCGCAATACCGGTCGGCCCTTACGCAGTTGTTTCGCATGAAAGAGCCGCCGTCGGATCTGGCTTCGGACGAAGACACTGCCCCGACCGTGCTGGCGCCGACGCCGACGCCGACGCCCGTGTCGCCGCCGCGGACGGTGGTTCACCATCACAACCTGGCCGCCGCGCCATCGATCTGATCGGCCGCTTGGTCAGGGCGTTTTTGGATCCGACGGCAACACGTAGCCGTCGTTCAGCGTCTTCAGGAACACGACGACGTCCTGAATGTCGTCGTCCGACCAGACCGGCTTGTCACCCTTCTTCTGCGTGAGTGGCGGGTCGATGTGATCCACGTTGTCCTGCAGCGCGAGGGGCATGTCGTCGAATTGCTGATTGCCACCGGGGTGGGGATACCACTTCTGCGGTTCGGCGTCGCGCTCGACATAGAAGCGCACGGCCTCTTCCAGGCTATGAAAACGCCCGTTATGAAAGAACGCGCCGCGAGTGGCCACATTGCGCAGCGTGGGCGTCTTGAACAACCCGCAGTACTTCTTTTCCGCGCCCTGGTTGGTGCGCACCGGTCCGCACAGGCCGAGGTCGTAATACTCGACGTTGGCGTTCGCCGGGATTTCCGGATTGCGCGGCACACCGAGCGCCTCGAAGCTGAAGTCGGTGAGCAGCGGATGTGCCCCATTGGCGCCGGGCTCGATCAGGTGGCAGGCCACGCAGTTGCCGCCCTCGCGGTCCTTGAACAGCTTCAGCCCTCGCGTTTCCTGTTCGCTCAGATCGACCTTGCCATCCAGATACAGATCGAATTTGCTGTCGTAAGGCTGAAAGCTCGCGTCGTCGAGCTGAAAGCGCTGCAGGGCTTGGCCGAGCGCCGCAAGCGCTGTATCTGGGCGCGAAAAAATGTCGTCGCCGAACACCTGGCGAAAGCGCTTTGCAAAGCTGCTCCTGGCGATGCGTTCGGCAACCGCGGCGGCGTCTGCATTGGCCATTTCATTGGAGGCCAGCAGCGGAAAGGCAGCTTGCGCAGCCATCGTGTCGAAGCGTCCGTCCCAGGTGAATCCGCCGACCGGCACGTGGTCGGTCTCGGTCATGCGTTCGCGCGGGTTGCCGATGTAGCTATGGCTCCACATCGGTGTTCGTCGCAGATAGCGCAGCGACGGAACCGCCCGTGTGCCCGCATCCTTCATGTCGACGCCGCCCAATTGCACCGCGAGCGAATTGGGCGGTGCGTAGGCGTGGTCGGGGCTGTGGCAGGTCGCGCACGACATGCGCCCCGAGGCCGACAGCGAAGGATCGAAAAAGGCAACCTTGCCGATCTCGGCCATGTCCTTGCTGGATGGCGCAATTGCAACGGCCCCTGGTTCGGGGCCGCGGCTGCAGGCGACAACGCCAAGCATGATCGCCACGAGAACGGCGGCCAGCGTCGCCTTGCTCCCAGGCATCCTCACTGCAGATTCGTGAAGATGTCGCTGCCGAAAGGCACGAGGTTCTTGTCGTCTGCGTAGCCCAGGTATTCCTTGGTCTGGAAGATGTCCTCCAGGCTCTTGAGCAGCGAGTAGTGGTTGTACTGCACGTCGCTCACAGTGCCCGGCTTGATCCACTTCGACAGGACCACCGCACCCGTGYGATCGCCGCCGACGCCGATGTAGTGCAGCTGATAGCGCGTGGTCGCTGATAGCGGAATGAACTGGTCATCCGGACGCGTCACGTTCGGCCCCGTCTGCTGGCCGCAGCACGCGGCACCCGGCAGATTTGCGATGTACGTCGTCACGCCGTTCGCGACGGTTTGTCCGGCCAGTTGCGTATCGGCCGACTCGTCGAAGTTGATGACGATGAGCCCGTCCTTCTGGTAGGCAGGCGAAGCCTGGATGATTGGCACCCACTTCTTCAGGAACGCATCGATCGAGGTCAATCCACCCGCGGCGCCGTTCACGCAACCCTTGCCCGCAGTGCCGGTGCCGTCGCCGTCATGGCCGTCGTCGCACAAGTTGGGCGTGATGAACACGAAGTTGGGCGTGGTGTCGATCGACTTGAGGTCGCTTTCCAGATTGTTTTCGAGGTTGACCACGTGCTTGTCGCAATAGGCTTGGTCGTCGATGATGGAATGGAAGTAGACGAAGGGGTTGTGGCGAGCGGCGTACTGGTCGCCCGTCGGCACATCGGCAGTAGGTGCCTGCGCCGATTGCGTGTTGTCGATCGCGCCGATCTTCGGATGCCCGCAGGTGGCGGATTCACGCGTCGGGTCGTTGCCCATGTCGCCCATGTAGCCTCTCCAGCTCACGCCGATCGTGTCGAGCTGGTTCGGGAGCGTCTTCACTTCCTTGGGATAGACGCAGCCCTTGCCGTCCTTGGTCTTGAGCACCTTGGGGTTTGCGAAATCCCAACCGTCGGCGACCGCGTCGTTGAAGCCCTGAAAGCAATCGCTCTCGGTTTCCTTGGTCGACGGCTGACCGCTCATCATCGCGATGTAGTTGTCCAGGCTGACGTGTCCCGTGCCGAAATACTGGTTCAGCAATGCGCCCTTGGTCGCGAGATCCTTGAGGTATGGGTCCTGCGTGCTCGCGCCGAAGGTATCGGTGAAGTTCTTGTTTTCCATGGTGAGCACGAACACGTGCTTGATGGACTGCTGGGTCACCGGCGGCACCGTCGGCTGTTGGGTCGCAGGCGCCGTGGGCTGCTGCTGGTTTCCGGCTGCTGCCTGCTGGAGAGCAAGAGCGGCCAAAGCGTCGTTGTTGCTGCCGCCGCCGCCGCATGCGCTGATGGTGACGACCGCCGCGACGGCGGCGATGGAGGCAAGCGTGCACGCAACCCGACGCGCCGTCCAGCCATGGCTGGAGAAGATCTCGAACATGAAGGAGCTTTCCCTTTGAAACGGTCGTCGCCTGCTGGCTCGGACCTCTGTAGTAGTTGGGCCCGAGGCCCGGTTTTGGTTTCGTTTTGAAGCATAGGCAGCCGATGTGTCCGTCCCATGACATTCCAAGCGGCGGTCTCGCCTCCCGGTCAGCTTTGTTACCCTTGGGCGCATGCCTTCGGAGCTGGATTCATCGCGCACTGCGCCCCGCTATGTGGCCTTGGCGGGCCCCACTGCATCGGGCAAGACCGCGGCGGCCTTGGCGATTGCGCGCGTTCGACCCGTCGAGATCGTCAGCGTCGATTCAGCGTTGGTCTATCGCGGCATGGACATCGGCACCGCCAAGCCGACGCTTGCCGAACGCGCCGAGGTGCCGCATCACCTGATCGACATCCGCGATCCGCGCGACCCCTACAGCGCAGCCGCTTTCGTGCAAGACGCGCGTCGGCTCATCGCGGAGATATCGGCGCGGGACAAGCTCCCGCTTCTGGTGGGCGGCACGATGCTTTATTTCAAGGCGCTGGCCGAGGGCATCGATGCAATGCCCGCGGCCGACCCGGAGATTCGCAAGCGGCTCGAAGCCGATGCCGCCGCGATCGGCTGGCCCGCCATGCATGCGCGACTCGCGCAGGTCGATGCCGTCACGGCTGGGCGCCTCGCGCCCAACGACAGCCAGCGCATTCAGCGCGCCCTGGAGGTCTGGCATACCAGCGGGCAGCCTCTGTCGAGTTTTCATGGCGGCGGCAATGCAGGCGCGGCCGGCGGTGGATGGGCTGCCGCTGCGATGTTCTCGCTGGAGCCCACGGAGCGCGCTTGGCTGCACGAGCGCATTGCGGCGCGTTTCGATGCGATGCTGGCGGCGGGATTCATCGCCGAAGTGCAGGCACTGCGCGCGCGCGGTGATCTGGATGCCGACCTGCCCTCGATGCGCTGCGTAGGCTATCGGCAGGCGTGGGAGGCGCTGGATGGCGCCTGGCCAATCGTTGAATTGCGCGAACGCGGCATCGCGGCCACGCGACAGCTCGCCAAGCGTCAGATCACCTGGCTGCGCAGCATGCCGCAACGCCGCGTGATTGCTGCCGAGGCGTCCGACGCCATCGCCCAAGTGGTCCGGCAGGTCGCGGACATCGCATGACGCTGCGCATCACGGATCTCGGCAAGCACTACGGCGAAGTGCCCGTCTTCGAGAACGTGTCGCTCGATATCCCTGCCGGCGAGTTCGTGGCGATCGTCGGCGAATCGGGCGTTGGCAAATCGACGCTGCTCAACTGCATGGCCGGGCTCGACACCTGGGATGCCGGGACCATCGTGCATGACGGCATCGACATCGGAGCGCTCGATGCGCAGGGGCGCGCGCTCTGGCGGCGCAGTCACGTGGGCTTCGTGTTCCAGGCTTTCCACGTCTTGCCGCATCTGGACGTGGCGCAAAACGTCGCGCTGCCGCTGATGCTGCTCGGCGAGCGCGGCGCAGGCATGAACGTGCGCGTCTCGAAAATTCTGGAAGCCGTCGGGTTGGCCGGACTCGGCGAGCGCCTTCCGCAGCAGCTCAGCGGTGGGCAGTTGCAGCGCGTGGCCATCGCGCGGGCGCTGGTGCATCGCCCTGCCCTGCTGCTGGCCGATGAGCCGACAGGCAACCTCGACCCCGCAACCGCGGCGCGCGTAATGGACGTGCTGCTGGCGCAGACGCGGGAGCACGGCGCATCATTGGTGCTGGTCACGCATTCTGAAGCGGCGGCTGCGCGCGCCGATCGGGTGCTGCACCTGAGCGCGACCGGAATCCGCTAGCCGCAGGCGTGCTCGCCTTGGTCCGCCAGCAGGGCCGCAAAGCGCCCAAGATCGACGTTGCCGCCGCTGATGACGACGCCGACCCGCGCACCACGGATCGCTTCCCCCGCGGCACACGCGCCCGCGAATGCAAGGCAGCCGGTCGGCTCGACCACCATCTTCATGCGCTCGGCGAAGAACCGCATGCCTTCGACCAGTTGCGCATCGCTCACTGTGACGATGTCGTCCACGTCGCGACGGATGATGCCGAAGGTGTATTCGCCCAGGTGCTGCGTTTGTGCACCATCGGCGATGGTCTTGGGCGTGTCGATGTGCACGATGCGCCCGGCGCGCAGCGATTGCTGGCCATCGTTGCCTGCTTCAGGCTCGACGCCGTAGATCTTGCAGGCCGGCGCGAGCGCGCGCGCGGAGAGCGCCGATCCGCTGGTCAATCCGCCGCCGCCGAGGCACACGTAAAGAATGTCGAGCGGACCCGCATCCTCGATCAGTTCCTTGACAGCCGTGCCCTGCCCCGCGATCACGTCAGGATGGTCATAGGGCGGAATCAACGTCATGCCGCGTTCTTCAGCAAGCCGCCGTGTGAGCGCCTCGCGGTCTTCCGCGAAGCGGTCGTAAAGCACCACTTCGGCGCCGTAGCCTCGGGTGGCCACGAGCTTGGCTGCGGGCGCGTCCGTCGGCATGACGATCACCGAAGGCATGCCGAGAATCCGTGCAGCGAGCGCGATGGCCTGCGCATGATTTCCCGATGAAAAGGCGATCACGCCGGCCTTGCGCTGCACAGCGTCGAACTTCGACAGCGCATTGAATGCGCCGCGAAACTTGAAGGCTCCCATGCGCTGGAAGTTCTCGCATTTGAAGAAGAACTGAGCGCCCCAACGCGCGTCCGCGGTGCGAGAGCGCATCACCGGCGTGCGGTGGGCATGGCCTTCGAGCCGCGCGGCGGCAGCGACGACATCGTCGTAATCGGGAAGTGTGTGCATACCCGGAGCTTAATCCGACCCCAAATCAAAGATTGGCGGGCGCCTGTGGATCGTCAGAGACAACGCTGTCGGACCACACTGACAGACAGCCGCTCGCACACTGGCAAAGTACCAGGATGTGTCCATTCAGGGGAGGCTGAAAGCCCATGCCGATCGTCTGCGGAAATTGCGGAAGCGAGAACCGGTCCAATGCAAAGTTCTGCATCGGCTGCGCGGGCCGCCTGCCCGGCTTCGCGCCATCCGGAGCCGCCGCGCTGCAGCAGGAAGTGAATCGGCCGGGTCGGACTGCTTCGCAAGCCGTTCTGCCCCCCGTCCTGGAGCCCAGCTTTGCGGCGGGCACGCGGGCACCCGAAACGCGACGGGGCGTGCCATCGGAGGCGCCGTCTGCGGAGGGCGCCATCACGTCGTTCTGGCTGAACCTGGGGCTGGTGAGCCTGACGATGATCATCGCCTTCGTTGCGTGGTGCGTGTACGTGCTGCACCACGGCACGGCGCCATGGGCCCAGATCGAGCGCATGTTTGCTTCCACGCCGGCGGCAAGGCAGGCGGAGCCCATCGCGAAGACGGTTGCACCTGCCTCGACAGTGGCTCCTGTTGCGCCTGCTGCACCTGTACCTACACCCGCACCCGCACCCGCATCCTCGACCGCGACAGTGGCTGCGCCATCTGCCGCCTCGAGCACCGCAGCACTGGCATCCCCGGCGACAGCCTTGGGTCTGGGATTGGGATCGGGATTGCCGCCGAAGACCCAGACCGCGTCCGTGATCAATCCGTCGAGCAAGAGCGCAAGCCCGGAGAAGCGCACGTCCCAGCGCTCCAGGCGGGCCCAGCGGGACGAGGAGCCGGACGACTCTCTTGCCTATCAGCTGCCCTCGCCGCAGCCGAGGACTTATCCCGATCCCGGTCCGCCTATCGCCCCAGGACCTGGCCCGCAGTACAGCTGGGTGCGGCCTTCGCAGCGGGTCGCCGACGATCCGGGGCCGCCCGTGGCCATCGGTCCGGGTCCGCGATACGGCTATGAGGTGCGCTCGGAAGCGAGCGCCCCCTCGTCGGTGCCAAGCGGTGATCCGGGGCCGCCCATCGCAGTGGGTCCAGGGCCGCGATACGACTATTCCACGCCTGGCAGCAGAAGATAAGACCCGAACAAAGCGCACGGCTTGACCGCGCCGTGTCGAAATGGCACCTTGCGCGCCGTCATTACACGAGCGATCCTGCTCGATGTAGTCTTCACGCGAGGTTTCCATGCAATACATGCTGATGTTCTATCAACCCGAGTCCGATTTCGACCAGCGCAGCGAAGAGGCGGCCCAGGCTTATCGCGCAGGCTGGATGGACTATGTGGGCGCCATCCGCGAGTCCGGCGTGGCGCTGCACGGCCATGGCCTGCACCCGCCGATGACCGGCACCACGCTGCGTATCCGCGGCGACAAGCGCCAGGTGCAGGACGGCCCCTTTGCCGACACCAAGGAGCAACTGGGCGGCTACTTCATCATCGACGTCGCCGACCTCGATACGGCGCTCGAATGGGCGGCGCGCGCACCCTGCGCCGCTACCGCCGGTGTCGAGGTGAGGCCCGTGTTCAGTCAGCCGAACGCGGCGTGACGGAGCTCGCCGTCCACGAAGCGCGCGCGGCCGCAGAAAAGGCCGCGCGCCAGTCGTATGGGCGACTGGTGGCGATTCTCTCGGCGCGCACGCGGGACATCGCCGCCTCCGAAGACGCATTGGCCGACGCCTTCGCGCGCGCGCTCGAACGCTGGCCTGTCGACGGCGTACCCGCGCAGCCCGAAGCGTGGCTGTTGACGGTCGCGCGCAACCGCACCTTGGACGCCTGGCGGCACACTCGCGTGCATGACGACGCTTCCCAGACACTGGCGCTGCTGGCCGATGAAGTCGGGCTCGACACACCGGGCAGCGACGCCGTGCCGGACGAGCGGCTGCGTCTGCTYTTCGTGTGCGCGCATCCGGCCATCGACGCAGCGGCACGCGCGCCCTTGATGCTGCAGACGGTGCTCGGGCTCGAAGCGGCGCGCATTGCCGGCGCCTTTCTGACGGCGCCTGCCACGCTCGGCCAGCGGCTGGTGCGTGCCAAGGCGCGGATCAGGGCAGCCGGCATTCCCTTCGAATATCCGCGTGCGGACGACTTGCCGCAGCGCCTGCAGGATGTGCTCGACGGCATTTACGCCACCTACGGCACCGGCTGGGACGATATCGATGGCGCAGAAGCCACGCAGCGTGGCCTCACGGCGGAGGCCATCGATCTCTGCCGCATCCTGTGCGGCTTGATGCCGCGTGAGCCCGAGCCTCTGGGCTTGCTCGCGCTGATGCTTTTCTGCGAAAGCCGTGCCGCGGCACGTCGCAGCATTGCAGGCGACTACGTGCCGCTGGATGAGCAAGATACGACACGCTGGAATCACGCGCTGCGCAAACAGGCGGAGCAAGCGCTCCGCGCTGCGGCATCCATGAACGCGCCGGGTGCATTCCAGATGGAGGCCGCCATCCAGTCCGCGCACTGCGCACGCCGCCTGGGTGCGCAGGTGCCCCCTGAGGCGCTCGTGGCGCTGTACGAAGGCCTCCTCGCATTGCGTCCGAGCATCGGCGCGCATGTCAGCCACGCCTGCGCGGTCGCCAATGCGGCGGGGCCTGCGGACGGCCTGCGCGCACTCGATGCTTTCGCGCAAGGTGATGTCGCCAACTACCAGCCCTATTGGGCGGCCCGAGCCTATCTTCTCGGGCAGACCGGCAACGCGGCCGAAGCAAGACAGGCCTACGCGCGCGCAGCCGGCCTCAGCACCAGTGGCGCCGTTCGTGCCTATCTGGCGAGCGCAGCCGCGCGCCTCTGATCGTCACCCATGCTTCTCCGCACCTTCTCATGGCAGGAACTTCGCCATCATCCCTGGCGCAACGCGGCAGCCATCGTGGCGGTGATGCTCGGGGTGGCGCTGGCGTTCTCGGTGCAGTTGATCAACGCTTCGGCACTCGACGAGTTCTCGAGTGCGGTCCGGTCCGTCAACGGCCAGCCCGACCTCGAACTGCGCGCCATGCAGGGCAGCTTCGATGAAGCGGTCTTCGCGCAGGTGGCGCAGCAGCCGCAGGTGACACTCGCAAGCCCGGTGCTGGAGCTTCAAGGCATTGCGATCGCCGGCGATCAGCGGGTGGCGATGCGCGTGATCGGCATCGATGCGCTCGTGCTGCCCACGATCGCGCCGGGGCTGATGCCTCGGCCGAACGAGGGCGCCGACCGCATGGCGGTGCTCACGCCGGGCAACGTCTTCCTCAATGCAGCCGCCCGCAAGGCGGTGGGCGATAGCGCCACAACGCTTCAATTGCGCGTGGGCGCGCACACGCACACGCTCCGCATTGCCGGACAAGTCGCTGCCAGCGGTGCCGCGATCGCGGTCATGGATATTGGCGCGGCGCAGGACCAGTTCGCTCGCGGCGGACAACTCAGCCGCATCGACCTGCGGCTCGCGCCCGGCACTGACCACGCGGCGTTCATCCGATCGCTGCGAGCGTTGCCTGGATGGCCGTCGAGCATCGAGCCTGCAGAGCCGGGCGATGCGGCGGAGCGGGTGAGCAACCTGTCGCGGGCCTACCGCGTCAATCTCACGGTGCTTGCGCTGGTGGCACTGTTTACGGGCGCGTTCCTCGTGTTCTCCGTCCTCGCGCTCAGCGTCGCCAAACGGGCGCAGCAGTTTGCGTTGCTCGGCGTGCTCGGCCTCACGCCCCGCGAGCGGCTTCGACTGGTGCTGGCCGAATCGCTCGTTCTCGGGCTGATCGGCAGTGTGGCCGGTATCGCGCTCGGCACGTCGTTGGCCGAGTTCGCATTGCAGGTCTTGGGCGGCGATCTGGGCGGCGGCTATTTCGAGGGTGTCGCGCCAACCCTGCGCTGGAGTTGGGCTTCGGCACTGCTCTATGGCGGCTTGGGCGTGCTGGCTGCCCTGGTGGGCGGCTGGTGGCCCGCGCGTGCAGCGCAGGCGCTTCCCGAGGCGCAGACATTGAAGGGCCTCGGCGCCGCGCCAGCGCGGAATGGCGCGCATCTTGTCGCACTGTTGTTGATCGTGGCCGGCGCCGCTCTGGCGATGGCACCGGCGATTTTCGGCATCCCCATCGCTGCCTATCTGTCAGTCGGCTTTCTGCTCGTCGGCGGCATCACCGCATTGCCTTGGCTGATCGCGCTGCTCTATGACCGCATTGCTCCATTCTTCGCGCAGCGACTGCTGCCGCTGCTCGCGATCGAGCGCGCGCGACGCATGCGAGGCACGGCAGCAGTGGCCGTGAGCGGCGTGGTGGCGAGCCTGAGTCTGGCCGTGGCGCTGACCGTGATGGTCGCGAGCTTTCGCGATTCGGTCACCCGCTGGTTGGACGTCGTTCTGCCCGCCGATCTTTACGTGCGGAGCGCCAGCGGCGGAAGTTCGACCAGCGAGCAGGCTTCGTTTTCGCCCGCATTGGTGCAAGCGATGGCGCAACTGCCTGGCGTGGCGCGCAGCGGCACGCTGCGGACGCGGGCGTTGCTGCTCGATGCGGCGCGGCCGCCAGTCACGCTGATCTCGCGGAGCCTGGAAGACGACGCCTCCCGGAGCCTCCCGCTGCAGGGCCCTGCCCTCGATGTGCCGCCCGGCCAGATCGGCATCTACGTGAGCGAGGCGATGGTCGAGCTCTACGGCGCCAAGCCTGGCGCAGTGTTCGAGCCGCTCGCCCGTGCGTGGCCTCCCATGGCCGAGGGACTTCGCCCGCCGGTGTTCTTCGTCGCGGGCGTATGGCGCGACTACGTGCGCCAGTTCGGTGCGATCACCATGGATGCGCGCGACTTCGAACGGCTGACGGGCGACCGGAGCGTCAGCGATGTCGCGCTCTGGCTTGCGCCCGGCGCAGTGTCGAGCAGCGTCGAGCAGTCGGTGCGCGACTTGGCAGCACGTGAACTCGGTGCCAGTGAGCCAATCGAGATCGCTTCGGTGAGCCAGATTCGCGCGACTTCGCTGCGCATCTTCGACCGCAGCTTTGCCGTGACCTATTGGCTGCAGGCCGTCGCGATCGGCATTGGCCTGTTCGGGATCGCGGCGAGCTTCAGCGCACAGGTGCTCGCGCGCCGCAAGGAGTTCGGATTGCTGGCGCACCTGGGATTCACACGCCCACAGGTGCTCGCGGTGGTCGCGGGCGAAGGTGCCGCATGGACAGCGATCGGCGCGGTCGCCGGCCTTCTGCTCGGCTTGGCCGTGTCGGTGGTGCTGGTGCACGTGGTCAACCCGCAGAGCTTCCACTGGACCATGGACCTCCTGGTGCCGTGGGGCCGGCTCATCGCACTGTGCGCGGCCGTGCTGGCGGCCGGGACGATCACCGCATGGCTCGCTGGCCGTGCGGCGGCGGGGCACGATGCCGTGATGGCGGTGAAGGAAGACTGGTGACCGGCCGATGGCTCAGAATGCGCGAATGAACGCTCCCTCTTCCGGCCACAGCTGGCTCGGCACCGCGATCCTCCGCATCGAGGCCGACTACCAGCGCAGCGCCGATACGCACCTCATTCCCCTGCCGCTTCCCGCTTTCGCGTCGGCGGGCATCGACCTCTACCTGAAGGACGAGTCGACGCACCCGACCGGCAGCCTCAAGCATCGGCTTGCAAGATCGCTTTTTCTGTATGCGCTGTGCAACGGCTGGATCGCGGAAGGCACGACGATTGTCGAAGCTTCCAGCGGATCGACCGCCGTGAGCGAAGCCTACTTCGCGCGGCTGCTCGGGCTGCCCTTCATTGCGGTGATGCCGCGCAGCACGTCTCCGGAAAAGATCGCGCAGATCGCCTTCTACGGCGGCAGTTGCCACTTCGTCGAGCATGCGGGCCAGGTCTATGACGAGGCGCGCACGCTGGCGGGGCGAACAGGCGGGCACTACATGGACCAATTCACGTATGCCGAGCGCGCGACCGACTGGCGCGGCAACAACAACATCGCGGAAAGCATCTTTGAGCAGATGAAGCGCGAAAGGCATCCGATACCGGCCTGGATCGTGGTCGGCGCCGGAACCGGCGGCACAAGCGCGACCATTGGCCGCTACGTGCGCTATCGAGGGCACGACACCCTGCTCTGCGTGGCCGACCCGGAAGGTTCGGTATTCACGGCCTATCACGCGACAGGTGATGCCACATTGACGGCCCCAGGTTCGCGCATCGAAGGCATCGGCCGGCCGCGCGTGGAGGCCAGTTTCGTTCGCACGCTCGTCGATCGGATCATTGAGGTGCCGAACGTCGATTCGATCGCCGCCATGCGCGCGCTCTCGGCGCTGCTAGGCCGCAAGGTCGGTCCGTCGACTGGCACCAACTTCATCGGCATGCTGGCAGTGGCGCAAGAGATGCGCACTGCCGGGCAGCAGGGTTCCGTCCTCTCGCTGTTGTGCGATGCAGGCGAGCGTTATCTGCCGAGCTACCACGACGCGCAATGGGTGCGAGAGTCGTTCGGCGACCTCAGCGAAGCGCAGCGGCGCATCGATGCCGTAGCCATGGCTTGAGCATGTCCGCGCGAGGCTTGTCCCGACGCATGTTGCTGCTGGGCATGGTCGCAGTCCCGGCCGCATGGGCGCTGCCGCCACGGCCGATGCTGTTCCCGCGCGACTTCGGCAGCCATCCCGATCTGAACACCGAGTGGTGGTACATCACCGGCCAAGCCAAGGCCCATGAGGGCTCTCGCGAGTTCGGATTTCAGGTGACTTTTTTTCGGTCAAGAATTGCCGAGACGCAGTCGATGCGGTCCGATTTCGCAGCACGGCAGGTGATCTTTGCGCACGCGGCTGTGACCGATCTTCAAGGCCGCAAGCTGTGGCACGACCAGCGCATCGCCCGGGCGGGCTTCGGCATCGCATCGGCTTCGGAAGAGGACACGGATGTGCGGCTGCGCAACTGGACACTCCAGCGCGACGGCAAAGCCTATGTCGCACGGTTGCCAGCCGAGGGATTCGTACTCGACCTTCGCTTCGCGCCTACCCAGCCGGTGATGCTGCAAGGCGATGCCGGACTCTCGCGCAAAGGCCCGGACGTCGAACAAGCAAGCTACTACTACAGCGAACCGCAACTCGCCGCGCAGGGGCGCCTCACGCTTCAGGGTCGAAGCTTCGACGTGCAGGGCACCGCGTGGCTCGACCACGAATGGAGCAACGCCTATCTGCATCCGGATGCCGCAGGCTGGGACTGGATCGGCATGAATCTCTTCGATGGCAGCGCGTTGATGGCATTTCGCATTCGGCGCCGCGACGGCTCCGCGCTATGGGCCGGAGGCTCGATGCGCAGCCCTGACGGCCGCATGCGCGTGTTCGGACCCGATGATTTGCACTTCGAGGCGACGAGCCGTTGGGTCAGCCCGAGGACGCGCGCGGACTATCCGATCGGCTGGCGTATCCAGACGCCTGCAGGCACCTTCAGCGTGCATCCGCTGCTCGAAGACCAGGAACTCGACAGCCGTGGTTCGACCGGCGCCGTGTACTGGGAAGGCCTGAGCGAACTGCGAGACTCGCAAGGCCGCGCAGTCGGCCGCGGCTACCTCGAACTGACAGGCTACGCGCAAGCGCTGAAGTTCTGAGGCCCCCGGACTCGCCTCAAGCCTTTCGGACTCCGCGCCGGCGGTCGATGAGCGCAATGATCTCGCCCATGATCCCGCGCCTGAATGCCAGCACGCAAATCACGAAGATCAAGCCGGTCACGATGGTGACGGATTCACCGAGCGTGTTGAACCAATCCACAGAAGTGATGCGCGCGAGCAGATGCCCGAATTCGCCGATCTTGTTTTCGAGCAGCACCACCACGGCCGAACCGACCAGCGGGCCAGACAGCGTGCCCAGGCCGCCGACCAGCGTCATCAAAATGACCTGCCCTGAAGCGCTCCAGTGCACGTCCGACAGCGTCGCAAAACCCAGCACCAGTGTCTTGAGCGAACCCGCAAGTCCCGACAACGCAGCCGAGATCACGAAAGCCAGCAGCTTGAAGCGGCTCACGTCATAGCCCAGCGACAGTGCGCGAGGCTCGTTTTCCTTGATGCCCTTGAGCACCTGGCCGAAGGGCGAATGGATGGTGCGAACGATCAGCAGGAAAGCAGCGACGACGATCACCAGCGTCACGTAGTACATGGTGAGATCGCTCTGCAGGTCGAGCACGCCGAAGAGCTTGCCACGTGGAACGCCCTGGAGGCCGTCTTCGCCTCCGGTGAACCTGGCCTGCAGCGCGACGAAGAACACCATCTGCGCGAGCGCCAGGGTGATCATCGCGAAATAGATGCCCTGCCTGCGAATCGCCAGCACCCCGAAGAGCCAACCCAGCAGTGCGCCGGTAGCCGTGCCCGCGATGAGGCCGAGTTCCGGCGTCAGTCCCCAGACCTTCATGGCATGGCCCGCGACATACGCCGAGCCGCCCAGAAAAGCTGCATGGCCGAAGGACAGCAAGCCCGTATAGCCAAGCAGCAGATTGAACGCCGAAGCGAACAGCGCGAAGCACATGAGCTTCATCACGAACACGGGATACGCCCCGACGAAGGGCGCCACGATCAGCGCGACGAGCAGCAGCAGATAGATGACAGTTGAGAGTTTCTTCATTCGGCTGCCGTCTTATTTTTCTTTGCCGAACAGGCCGGCGGGGCGAATCAACAGCACGATGACCATGATGACGAAGACGACTGTGGACGAAGCCTCGGGATAGAAGACCTTGGTCAGACCTTCGATGACGCCGAGGCCCAGCCCGGTCAGGATGGCGCCCATGATGGAGCCCATGCCGCCGATCACGACCACCGCGAACACCACGATGATCAGGTTTTGCCCCATCAGCGGCGTGACCTGAATCACCGGCGCGGCGAGCACACCCGCAAACGCAGCCAGCGCAGCGCCGAATGCGTAGGTCAGCGTGATCATCAGCGGCACATTGACGCCGAACGCTTCGACCAGGCGGGGATTCTCGGTGCCGGCGCGCAGGTACGCACCGAGGCGAGTCTTCTCGATCACAAACCAGGTCGAGAAACACACGACCAGCGACGCCAGCACCACCCATGCGCGGTAGTTGGGCAGGATCATGAAGCCGAGATCGGTCGCGCTCGCCAGGGCATCGGGCGTGTCGTAGGCAAGCCCAGAAACACCGTAGATCGAGCGGAACACGCCTTCGATCAGCAGCGTCAACCCAAGCGTAAGCAGCAGGCCGTACAGATGGTCGAGCTTGTAGATCCAGCGCAGCAGAAGCCGCTCGATGAGCACGCCGAAGACGCCGACGATCAACGGCGCCAGCACCAGCATGACCCAGTAGTTGACGTTGAAGTAGTTCATCGCCATCCACGTCGACACTGCGCCCATCATGAACAGCGCGCCATGGGCGAAGTTGATCACGTTGAGCAGGCCGAAGATCACCGCGAGCCCGAGGCTCAGGATGGCATAGAACGACCCGTTGACCAGCCCCAGGAGGAGTTGGCTCAGCAAGCCGGGAAGCGAAATGGTCATGAACGGTTCAACAGTCGCACAGGGGTCAATGCCAGGGGCTGGTTACTTCCAGAGATTGCACTTGCTCTCGGCCTTGGTCGTAAAGACCTCTTCGCCCGGGAGCTTGGCGACCACCTTGTAGTAGTCCCACGGCTGCGTGGATTCAGCCGGCGCCTTCACCTGCATCAGGTACATGTCGTGCACGAAGCGGCCGTCGGCGCGGATCTGGCCCTTGGCGTAGAAGTCGTTGATCGGCATCTTCTTGAGTTCGGCCATGACCTTGTCGGCATCGGTGCTCTTGGCGTTCTGCACGGCCTTCAGGTAAGTCATGGTGGCCGAGTAGTCGGCGGCCTGGATATCGTTCGGCATGCGCTTGGTCTTGTCGAAGAACCGCTTGCCGAAGGCGCGGGTCTGCTCGTTCAGGTTCCAGTCCCAGCTCGTGGTGAGCAGCAGCCCTTCGGTGTTCTTCAGGCCCAGGCTGTGAATGTCGTTGATGAACACCAGCAGGCCCGCCATCTTCATGGTCTTGGTGACGCCGAATTCCTTGGCGGCCTTGATCGCGTTGATGGTGTCGCCGCCCGCGTTCGCCAGGCCAAGAATCTGCGCCTTTGAGTTTTGCGCCTGCAGCAGGAACGACGAGAAGTCCGACGCGTTGAGCGGATGCCTGACGCTGCCGACCACCGTGCCGCCCTTCTCCTTGACGACCTTGGCGGTGTCCGCTTCGAGCGCCGCACCGAACGCGTAGTCGGCGGTCAGGAAGAACCAGCTCTTGCCGCCGTTCGCCACCACCGCACCGCCGGTGCCCTTGGCGAGCGCCACGGTGTCATAAGCGTAATGCACGGTGTAGGGGCTGCATTGCTCATTGGTGAGCTGCGATGCGCCGGCGCCGTTGACCACGAAGACGCGCTTCTTCTCCTGAGCCACCTTCGCCATCGCGAGCCCGGTGCCTGAATTCGTTCCACCGAACAGCATCGTGAGGTTGTCGGTGTCGATCCACTCGCGCGCCTTCGACGCTGCAATGTCCGCCTTGTTCTGGTGGTCGGCCGTCACCAGTTCGATCGGCAAGCCGTTGACCTTGCCACCGAAATCGTCGATCGCCATCTGGATCGCCGTCGCACCGCCCTTGCCTTCGACGTCTGCATAGAGACTGGACATGTCGGTAATGAACCCGATCTTGACCTTGTCCTCGGCGTGGGCTGCGCCAGCTGCGAGAGCGACGGCAATGGAAACAGTAGAAAGCGCAATGGTTTTATTCATGGTTGCAGATGATTGAGAGAAAACGGAATGTCGTGAGGGCCGCCGCGCCTGGCCGCCCGAAGCCTACCGCCCGAACACCAGAAACACCGCGGAACTGGCTTCGCCAGGCCGCTGGTGTTGCCCCCGGCAGGGGGTAGGCGAAGCGACACGCAGTGCGCGCAGCCTGGGGGCGAGCTCTATTTCCACAACGCGCATTTGGAATCCGCCTTGGTCGTGAAGACCTGATCACCCGGCAGCTTGGCAACAACCTTGAGGTAGTCCCAGGGTTGCTTCGATTCGGCGGGCGATTTGACTTCGACCAGGTACATGTCGTGTACATAGCGGCCATCGGCGCGGATCTGGCCCTTGCCGTAGAAATCATCGATCTTCATGCTCTTGAGCTGCGCCATGACCTTGTCCGAATTGGTCGTCTTCGCGGCCTCAACGGCCTTGAGGTAGGTCATCGTGGCGGAGTAGTCCGCAGCCTGCACGTCCGTCGGCATGCGCTTGGTCTTGTCGAAGAAGCGCTTCGCAAACTTGCGCGTGTCGTCGTTGAGGTCCCAATACCAACTGGTGGTATTCAGCAGGCCTTCGGTGTTCTTCAGACCCAAGCTGTGGATGTCACTCAAAAAGATCAGCAAGCCCGCGAGCTTCATCGACTTCGTGATGCCGAATTCCTTGGCTGCCTTGATCGAGTTGATGGTGTCGCCGCCCGCATTGGCAAGACCCAGGATCTGCGCCTTGGAGTTCTGCGCCTGCAGCAGGAAGGAAGAGAAGTCCGAGGCATTGAGCGGATGCCGCACCGAACCCAGCACCGAGCCGCCTTTGGCCTTGATGACGGCGGTCGTGTCGGCTTCAAGTGCGTGGCCGAAAGCGTAGTCGGCGGTCAGGAAGAACCAGGTCTTGCCGCCGCGATCGACCACTGCGCCGCCGGTGCCCTTGGCGAGCGCCGCCGTGTCATACGCGTAGTGCACCGTGTAGGGGCTGCACTGCTCGTTCGTGAGTGCGGAGGCAGCGGCGCCGTTGTTGAAGTACACGCGCTTCTTTTCCTCCGCCACCTTGGCCGTCGCGAGCGCCGTGCCAGAGTTGGTGCCGCCGAAGACCATGGTCACGCCGTCGGTGTCGATCCATTCGCGCGCCTTCGAGGCTGCGATGTCGGCCTTGTTCTGGTGGTCCGCCGTGAGCAGCTCGATTGGCTGCCCGAGCGCCTTGCCGCCGAAGTCATCGATCGCCATCTGGATCGCCAGCGCACCGTTCTTTCCTTCGATGTCCGCATACAGGCTCGACATGTCGGTGACGAAGCCGATCTTCACCTTCTCCTGCGCGTGCGCGGGACCGGAAGCCATTGCCAGCGCAGCAACGGCCAGCGAGAGAGCAGAGAGTGCGTTCTTCATACAGGACTCCAATCGAATTGAAAGGTTGATAGGGATCAGACGCCGAGCAGCTCGTTGAGCACCGGCATCTTTGCTTCGAGTTCGGACGCGCCGAATTTCTCCACGATGCGACCGTGTTCCATGACGTAGAACCGGTCCGCAAGCGGCGCTGCAAAGCGGAAGTTCTGCTCGACCATGACCACCGTGTAGCCCTTGCCGCGCAAGGTATGGATCATGCGGGCGAGCGCCTGCACGATGACCGGGGCGAGCCCCTCGGAGATTTCGTCGAGCAGCAGCAGCTTGGCGCCCGTGCGCAAAATGCGCCCGACTGCCAGCATCTGCTGTTCACCACCCGAAAGCCGCGTGCCCTGGCTGTTTCGGCGCTCGGCAAGATTGGGGAACATGGCGTAGATCTCGTCCACCGACATGCCTGGTCCGGCACCTTTCAGCACCGGAGGCAGCAGCAGGTTTTCCTCGCACGAGAGGCTCGCGAAGATGCCGCGTTCCTCCGGGCAGTAGCCGATGCCATAGTGCGCGATCTTGTGCGTCGCCATGTCGATGGTCTCGGTGCCGTTCACCTTGATGCTGCCCTTGCGCGCACCGGTGAGCCCCAGGATGGCGCGCATCGTCGTGGTGCGCCCTGCCCCATTGCGTCCGAGCAGCGTGACCACTTCTCCCTGCTGCACGGTCATGTCGACGCCATGCAGCACGTGCGATTCGCCATACCAAGCCTGCAGACCACTGATTTCGAGTGCGGGGGCTGCCATCAGTGGGCTCCCTGCAGTTGACCGTCGGTGGTGCCCATGTAGGCTTCCATCACCTGTGGGTTGCGCGAAACCTCGGCGTACGGCCCTTCGGCCAGCACAGCGCCGCGCTGCAGGACCGTGATCGTGTCGGCGATGGTCGACACCACGCTCATGTTGTGCTCCACCATCAGGATCGTGCGGCCGGCGGAGACGCGCTTGATGAGTTCGGCCACGCGATGCACATCTTCGTGGCCCATGCCCTGGGTCGGCTCGTCCAGCAGCATCAGTTCCGGCTCCATGGCGAGCGTGGTCGCGATTTCGAGCGCGCGTTTGCGGCCGTAGGGAAGGTTCACCGTCAGTTCGTCGGCCAGGTCCTCGAGACCCACTTCGGCCAGGAGCTGCCGCGCCCGCGCGTTGAGCGGCGTCAGGGATTTTTCGCTCTTCCAGAAGTGGTACGAAGTGCCCAGCGCCCGTTGCAGCCCCAGGCGCACGTTCTCGAGCAAGGTCAGGTGCGGAAACACCGCAGAGATCTGAAACGAGCGAATGATGCCGCGCCGCGCAATTTCGGCGGGGCGTTCGCTGGTGATGTCCTGTCCGTTGAACAGGATCGTTCCGGAAGTCGGCTCCAGGAACTTCGTCAGCAGATTGAAGCAGGTCGTCTTGCCTGCGCCATTGGGCCCAATTAGCGCGTGGATGGAACCGCGCACCACCGACAGGTCAACCTTGCTGACCGCGGTAAAGCCCTTGAATTCCTTGGTGAGCTGGCGCGTTTCGAGAATGATGTCCGTCATCTCGCGCGTTCACCCTCGTACTCAAAAAAAGTTTCGTTCATGCGATCAGTCCGCGCGTTCTCACCATGAGCCGCGCCGACCGCATTGTTTGCAGCCGTAACGAAACTTGCCTACCGGGGTAACCCCGGCTCCCCCCAGGCTTCGCGCACTTTGTGTCGCTTCGCCTACCCCCTACCGGGGGCGCCGCCAGCGGCCCGGCGAAGCCGGTTCCGCGGCGGCTCTGGAATAGCGTCGCGCCTGAACCACAACCACGCCATCTGGTGAACCGCGGCCAGCGGAGCGTGGCCCGTTGTTGGTGAACACCGCGGAACTGGCTTTGCCAGGCCGCTGGTGTTGCCCCCGGTAGGGGGTAGGCGAAGCGACACAAAGTGCGCGTAGCCTGGGGGCGAGCAACAGGCTAGTGCGCTCCAGCGGCGGCGTCGGAGGCGCCGGGGCCTCGGGCGGGCTTGGCTAGCCAGACCAGCGGGATCAGCAGGAGGAAGAGGATGGCTGAGCCGTAGAAGACGTCGGAGGACGCGAGCATGAAGGCTTGCTGGTCGACGAGGCGGTTGATTTGGCCGAGGACCTGTTCGGGGCTGAAGCCGCTGCTGCCGAGACCCGCGATTGCGCTGCTTGCGGCCGAGTTGCCTTGAGTGACGGATTCAACCA
The DNA here is from genome assembly GCF_056397405.1 of Variovorax sp. 05N34. Lineage (NCBI taxonomy): Bacteria > Pseudomonadati > Pseudomonadota > Betaproteobacteria > Burkholderiales > Comamonadaceae > Variovorax > Variovorax sp. 05N34. Next base: position 72,225 of record NZ_JBFTNI010000004.1, on the reverse strand, counting down.
GTTGCGCGTGATGCAAGGCCGCGCGGTTCTCCCACAGCGTGGTCGCGGTCGAAGTGCCAATGGCGCCGGCGGTGATCCGGAGGAAGTTCGACAGGCCCGAGGCTGCGGGGATTCGGTCGGGTGTCAGGCCTGACAAGGTGATCGTGACCAGCGGAATGAAGAAGAACGCCATCGCAACGCCCTGGATGATCGTCGGGATCATGATCGTCCAGAAGTCGGCCTGGGTGTTGAAGTTCGAACGCATCCACAACACCAGCGCGAACACGAGGAACGAGAAGGTCGCGTAGCGGCGCGGATCGACCTTCGCGACGGTGAGGCCGACGATTGGCGAGAAGAAGATCGCCAGCATCCCCACAGGCGCCATGATCATCCCGGCCTGCGTAGCCGTATAACCCATGAACTGCTGCAGCCACAGCGGCAGGAGCACCACGTTGCCGAAGAACAATCCGTACGCCACGGCCGTCGCGAACGCCCCTGACCAGAAGTTGCGCCGCTTGAACAGTGACAGGTCGACCACGGGATGTTTGTCGGTGAGTTCCCACACGAGGAAGAACGCGAAGCCGACCGTCGCCACGATGGCGAGCGCCACGATCTGGCCCGAATGGAACCAGTCCAGTTCCTTGCCCTTGTCCAGCATGAGCTGGAGCGACCCGACCCATAGAACCAGCAGTGCAAGCCCAATGCTGTCGATGGGCACCTTGCGCGTGCCACTTTCGCGCTTGCGATAGATGGTCCACGTGATGCCCGCAGCCAGCAGGCCCACGGGGATGTTGATGTAGAAGATCCATGGCCACGAGATGTTGTCAGTGATCCATCCGCCGAGCAGGGGACCCATGACGGGCGCGACCAGCGTGGTCATTGACCACATTGCCATCGCGAGGCCGGCCTTGGCGCGTGGATAGCTCGACAGGAGCAAGGTCTGCGACAGGGGAATCATCGGCCCCGCGACAAAGCCTTGAATGGCGCGGAACGCGATCAGCATGGTCATGTTGGGCGCGAGGCCGCACAGCCATGAGCTGATGATGAAAAGCAGCACGCTCGCCATGAACAGGCGCACTTGGCCAAAGCGCTGCGTCAGCCAGCCGGTGAGCGGAACCGCGATGGCGTTGGCCACCGCGAAGCTCGTGATGACCCAGGTACCTTGCGTCGAACTGACACCCAGGTCGCCAGCGATCGCGGGCAGCGAAACGTTCGCGATCGACGTGTCCAGCACGTTCATGAAGGTCGCGGCAGACAGCGCGATGGTGCCCCACAGGCGGGCAGAGCCCTCGAGTGGGGGCAAGGGCTGGGAAGCGGGGGCGTTGGACATCGCGCGAGCCCGATCGATCAGCCGGGCTGTCCCTGCGCGCCCGCCGGGATGCTGGAGTTGGCGCCGCCGCTCTGCGTCGGCGTCTTGCTGGGCAACTCGCGGCCGAGGTTCGCGGCGATGATGCGCTGCACTTCGGCGTCAGCGCCGTGTTCGAGCTTGCTGTAGACCTCCGTCTGGCTCGCCGCGGCTTCGCGAGGTGCATCGGCCAGCATCTTGCCGTTCTTGTCCCTCACGTCGATTTCGGCGTCCATCGAAAGCCCCACGCGCAGGGGGTTGGCCTTGAGCTGCTCGGCATCGAGCCCAATGCGAACGGGCACGCGCTGCACGACCTTGATCCAGTTGCCCGTGGCATTCTGCGCCGGCAGCAGCGCAAAGGCCGCACCGGTGCCGACGCCGAGACCGGCCACGTGCCCGTCGTACTCGACCTTCTTTCCGTAGAGGTCAGCCGTCAGCTTGACGGGCTGGCCGATACGGATGTTGCGCAACTGCACTTCCTTGAAGTTGGCATCGACCCAGAGCTGGTTGAGCGGGACGATCGACATCATGGGCGTGCCGGCCGTCACGCGCTGGCCGAGTTGCACCGTCCGCTTGGCGACGTAGCCATCCACCGGCGCCGGCATGCCGACGCGCTGGGTCGCGAGATAGGCTTCGCGCACCTTGGCAGCGGCGGCCTGCACGCTGGGATGCTGCTCGACCTTCGTACCTTCGGTCAGCGACTGGTTGCTCGCCAGCTGTTCGCGCGCCGCGAGCAGATTGGCTTGTGCAGCCGCCAGCGCGCTCTTCGCATTGGCGAGCGCGGTTTCGGAGTGGTTCAGCTCTTCTTTCGACACTGCGCCGTTGCCGGCCAGCGCCTGGCGACGCTTCAGGTCGTCCTGCGCGCGTGCGATATCGCTCTGCGCCCTGACGATATCGGCCTGGCGAAGCGAGACTTGCGCGGCCAGCGATGCGTTGTTGACATACAGCGTGCGCGCCTGCCGCACCGCTTGGGCAAGCGCGGCTTCCGCCTGGTCAAGCGCCACCTTTGCGTCGGACGGATCGAGCTGAACCAACGGCTGCCCGGCCTTGACGAAGTCGGTGTCGTCGGCATTGATCGCCATCACCGTGCCGGCGATCTGCGGTGTGATCTGGATCACGTTGCCCTGCACATAAGCGTTGTCGGTGGACTCGTAGTGGCTGGCGACCAACCACTCGTACACACCCCATCCAGCGCCTGCAAGCACGACGACGGTTGCGAGCGCGGTCAATGCGCGGCGGCGCTTGTTGTTCGGAGCCGGCGCGTCAGCAGCGGACTCGGCCGGTGCTGCGGGATTGGCGGCATTGTTGTTTTCCATGGCGATGTCTTTCGGGTTCAGAACGTGTTCAGGGGTGTGCGGTTTTGGAGTCGGCGACGGCAGTCCGGGCGTCCGGCTGCCAACCGCCGCCGAGTGCGCGGATCAGTCCGACCTGGGTGTCATATGCGCGAGCGGCGAGGTCAACGTTTTCGCGGCGCTGCCCCAGCACGGTGACTTCGGCGGACAGCACATCGAGATAGTTGCCGAGGCCCGCGCTGTAGCGCTGCACGGCGATGTCGTAGGCCGCTTCCGCAGCATCCTGGCCTTCGCGCTGCTGCACCCGCTGGCGCGCGACGGATTGCACGCTGGTGATCTGGTCGGCGACGTCGCGGACGGCGTCAAGGACGGCCGAGTTGTAGGTGTCGATCGCGCTGTCCAGGTCGGCCGCCTTCCCTCGCAGGTTCGCGCGCAACCGGCCACCTTCGAAGATCGGCAGGCGAATCGCGGGCCCGACGCCCCACTGTTGGCTGTCCGCCTTGAGCAGATTGCCGAAGCCGATGCTCTGGAAACCCGCGAACGCCACGAGGTTGACGTTGGGATAGAACTGGGTCTTGGCATTCTTCACGTCGCTGCTCGCCGATTCCACGCGGAAGCGTGCGGCGGCAATGTCGGCGCGCAGGCCGAGCAGATCGGCGGGGATGGCCGACTGCAGCGCAATTGGCTTCAAACCTTCGAGGCTGGGCGCAGCGAGCGCCTGTGTCGCGCTCGGCTTGGCGACGAGCGCGTCCAGCGCATGCTGGGAAATCGCAATCTGCTCGTTCAGCGCCTCAATCTCCTGGCGTGCCTCGGGGATGCTGGCTTCACTCTGCTTCAACTGGAGCCGCGTATCGAGCCCGGCCGATACTCGGTCGCGAACCAGCTTGAAGAGCTCTTCGCGCTGGGCAAGCGTACGCTCGGCTACCGCCAGGCGATCATGCAGGCGGGCCCATTGGATGTAGCCACGCGCAACGTTGCTGGCAAGCAGCACGCGCGCGGCATCCGCGTCTGCAGCGGCGGCGTTGGCAGAGCCGATCGCGCTTTCGAGCGCCGTACGGTTCTTGCCGAAGAAGTCAATTTCCCAGCCTGCGTTGAGCTGCAAGTTGCCGGAGGGCTGCACTGAGCCGCCCAGCGGCGCCGGATAGATGTAGTTGCCCGAGAACTTCTGCCGGGTGAGGTCCAGCGCGCCGTCTACGTGCGGCTTGTCCGTCGATTCGGCGACCGAGACTGCGGCCTGTGCGCGCGCGAGACGCGAACGAGCCACTTGCAGGTTGGGATTGCCCTCGAGTGCCTGGTCGACCAGCGCGTTCAGTTGCGGGTCACCGAAGGCGAGCCACCACTGACTGTCGATCTTGGGCGAAGCGACTGCGGCGGCCGTCTGCGTCGAAGCCGGCGCCGTCAGGCCGAGGGAATCCGCATCGCGCATCTTGGCGGGCGGCGACATGCTGCCCATGTCGGCACAGCCTGCAAGCGCGACTGCGGCGACTGCGGTCACGGCTGCCGCCACCGCGGTCGTACGACGCAGAGCGCCCTCAGGAAGAAGATGAATCATTTTTTTCTCCACGGGCCGACAGGGCCTGTGCGTTATCAAGGATGCGGCGCAAATAGCTCTTGAGCTGTTCCCATTCCTCATTCGTGAAGCCGGCAAGGTGCTCGTTCTGCACGCGGCTCAGCAAATGAGGTACTTGTTCGGCGGCGGCACGGCCTTCATCAGTGAGTTCGATGTTGACCACACGCCGGTCGGCGATCGAGCGTACGCGTCGGCAAAGACCCTTTGCTTCGAGGCGGTCGAGCAGCCGGGTCATGGCGCCCGTGTCGAGCTCGCACTCGCGCGCCAACTCAGCCACCGTCGTTGCGTGCCCCATATGCAGCTTGTGCAACGGCACCCACTGCGGATAGGTCGGGCTGCCGGGCTCACACATGCGGACTTCGACAGCTTGGCCGACCGCCGTCATGATGCGGCGCATGAGGTAGCCAATGCTCTCTTCCGACCGGTAGTTCTCGGCCTTATAAAAGGCTTTGACCGGTAGCGGTTTGCCAGCCGGGGAAACCTGGGACTTGGTTTCGTGACTCTTGGAATCGGACATGTCTGAATATTAGTTGCCGCGACAATTACTGTCAAGGCGACCTTTGCAGGGGCAGCGTTAGATAGAATCGCGAGATGGCCTCATCCGCTTCCCCCGCGCCAGCAGCCAAAGGCTCTCCCAAATCGCTGTCCGGGCTGGCTCCGTTCCTCCGCCCGTATCGCGTCCAGATCGGCTTCGCCGGCGTTTTTCTCGTCCTCGCGGCGGCGACCACCCTGGTCTTTCCCCTGGCCTTGCGAAGCCTCATCGATGGCGGCCTGGTTTCCAGCGACAAGGGTGCCCAGACGATGGCCCTGCGCAACCACTTCGTTGCGCTTTTCGCCGTCGCCGTTGCCCTCGGCCTCTTTTCCGCAGCGCGTTTCTATACCGTCAGTTGGCTCGGCGAACGCGTGACCGCGGACCTGCGCAATGCGGTCTATTCGCACGTGCTCCGGCAAAGCCCGGCCTTTTTCGAAACCACCCAGACCGGCGAAGTGCTTTCGCGGCTGACCGCCGACACCACCCTCGTGCAGACCGTGGTGGGCTCTTCGCTGAGCATGGGACTGCGCAATGCGGTGATGGGGATCGGCGCTCTCGCCATCTTGGTCTGGACCAATCCTTACGTCATGGTGCAGGTGCTAGGCATCCTGGTGCTGGTGGTGCTGCCCAGCATGTGGTTCGGGCGGCGCGTTCGCAAGCTGTCGCGCGCTAGCCAGGATCGCGTCGCGGACTCGAGCGCGATCGCCGCCGAAGTGCTCAATGCCATTCCTGTCGTCCAGAGCTACACGGCGGAAGCGCGCGAAGCCGCTCGTTTCGACGCATCGACCGACAGCGCCTTCCACACCGCGGTGCGCCGTACCAAGGCGCGCTCCGTCCTCGTGGCTTTCATCATCATCGCCACCTCGGCCGCTTTGCTGTGGGGTCTGTACGAGGGCACGCAAGCGGTCCTTCACGGGGAGATCACGGCAGGCCACCTCGGGCAGACTGTGGTGTACGTGATCATCCTCGCGAGTGCCGCTGCCGTGCTCGGGGAGGTCTACGGTGACTTGCTGCGTGCAGCCGGCGCGACGGAACGCCTCATGGAACTGCTCCACGCGAAGCCGGTGATCCTCTCGCCTGCCCATCCCGCTCAGGCAATCGTTCCGGTCGCCGGCAGCGCCGTCAGCTTCGAGAGCGTGAGCTTTCACTACCCCTCCCGGCCCGACGCCCCTGCCTTGCGCGACTTCAGCCTGAGTGTGGCCCCCGGCGAAACTGTGGCGCTCGTCGGCTCGAGCGGCGCGGGCAAGAGCACAGTCTTCCAGCTCCTGCTGCGTTATTACGATCCGCAGGCGGGGCGCATCGTGTTGGACGGTGCATCGCTTTCGGCCCTTTCGCTTGGCGAGCTACGCAATCGCATCGGCCTGGTACCACAGGACGCGGTGATCTTCTCGACCAGCGCACTCGAAAACATCCGCTACGGCCGGCCCGAAGCAAGCGTCGAAGAGGTCCACGCTGCAGCAAAGGCTGCATTCGCCGACGGCTTTCTTCGTGCACTGCCAGAGGGGTATGACACCTTCCTGGGCGAACGCGGCGTGCGCCTGTCGGGCGGCCAGCGCCAGCGCATCGCCATCGCGCGCGCCATGCTCAAGAACCCGCCGTTGCTCCTGCTCGATGAGGCGACGAGTGCGCTTGACGCCGAGAGCGAACGCATGGTCCAGGCCGCACTTGAATCCGCAATGACGGGCCGCACCACGATCGTGATCGCGCATCGGCTGGCAACGGTGCAAAAGGCAGATCGAATCGTCGTGCTGGACCACGGCGGCATCATCGAACAGGGAACGCATTCGGCGCTCGTTGCGCAGAACGGCGTCTATGCGCGCTTGGCGGCACTTCAGTTCGCAGCGTAATCCCGCGCCGGCACGCAGCGTTACTGCAGTGTTTCCTTGAGTGCCGGCGGCAGCGGCAATGAAAAGACGGGAATCCCCTCTTCAACGAGAGTTTGGGCCTGCTCGCGCGTGGTCTGGCCGCGAATGCCGCGCTCTTCGACCTCGCCGTAGTGCATCTTGCGAGCCTCCTCCGCAAACCGATCGCCGACGTCCTCGGTCTGCGCGATGACCTCACGCATTGCCCGCAACAATCGCCCTTCCGGAGATTCTCCGGTCGCGGGCTGCGCAGCTTGCACCTCGGCAGGCGGCTTGGAGCTACCCAGGTTCAGCCGAGGCGCAGTCAGCAGCTTGGTGATTGCCGTGCTGCCGCAAACGGGGCATTCGACGAGACCAGCCGCGAGCTGCGCGTCAAAGGCTTCCTGCGAGGCGAACCACCCTTCGAAGCCATGTCCGTGCGTGCATTGGAGGTTAAGGACCTTCATCGGCAGATTATCCGCCGGCGTCCGCGGGAGCAAAGCTTTGCCAGTCGAGCGACCATGCGCCGGAGAGGACGTTTTCCATCCAAAGCGCACAGGTCTGCGATTTGGCGTCCGTCACGGTGCCATCGCGGCACCATTTCAGCACCTCTTCTGGGGTGGCGGTGATCACGTCGAGAAATTCGCCGTGGTCGAGTTGTCTCTTTCCGAGCGACAGCCCGCGGGCAAAGTAGATATGGATGATCTCGGTGGAGTAGGCGACCGCAAGGTGCATGACCCCGGCTCGGGCCCATTCACGCGCGGTATAACCGGTTTCCTCCAGCAGCTCACGCTGCCCGCAAACAAGCGGATCCTCCCCTGCATCGAGCTTGCCGGCAGGAAACTCGGTCATCACGTGAGCCACGGGATAGCGGTATTGCCGCTCGAGGACCAATCGCCCGTCGTCCAAAAGCGGAACCACCACGACCGCGCCAGGATGCACCACATATTCGCGTGTTGCCGTGTGACCGTCCGGAAGCCGAACCGTGTCGCGCTTGGCGCGCAGGAAGTTGCCTTGAAAGAGCAGCTCGCTTGCCGTGCATTCTTCCCGAAGATGTGCGTCGGCTTGCGTCGAGGTCGTCTTGGTCATGCGAGATCCTTCAGCGGTGCTTCATGAGATAGCGCCACGTGAAGCCTGGAAATGCCAGCACGATGAAGAGTGCGCCGGTAACGGCATAGAACTCCCAGCCTTGCGGCGCAATCTGGCCCACGCGACGCTCGAACAGGAGTCCGACCCCGCCTGCGACGAAATAGAGTACCACCAGCTCGCCGAGCCTGATGGCCAGCGACTTCACGCGGCGGGTCAGTGGCACCAACCCGAGCACGCGCTCAGTGAGGAACGGGAGGTTGGCCGCCGACAACGCCACCAGCAAGACCAGCCAGACCGACGCGCTTTGCGACACAGCGCTCGATCAGGTCGCCAGCGTGGCCACGATCGCGCGTGCGCACAGCGTCATGAGCCCACCGGGCAAGATGCCGAGCAGCAGGATCAAGGCGCCGTTGAGCGTTAGCACCGTACGTACGTCGAAGGGTGCGGAAACCGTGGTCGCCGTCAAAGGTGCGTCGAAGTACATCACCTTGACCACGCGCAGATAGTAGAAGGCTCCAATCAAGGACATCACCACGGCGAACACAGCGAGCGCGATGTACATCGCCTGACCCGAAGCGATCAGCGCCTGCAATACAGCAAGCTTGGCATAGAAGCCAACCAGCGGAGGCACCCCCGCCAGGGAGAACATCGCGACCGCCATCACGCCTGCGTACAGGGGGCTGCGCTGGTTCAAGCCCGCCAAGTCCGTGATCTCTTCGCTCTCGAACCCCTCACGCGCCAGCAGCAGGATGATGCCGAAGCTCGCGAGCGTCGTGAGCACGTAGGTGATCATGTAGAACATCGACGCGCTGTATGCGAATTGCGCGTTGTACGTATTTCCGTTGACAACACCCGCGACCAGGCCGAGCAGCATGAAGCCCATCTGTCCGATGGTCGAATAGGCAAGCATTCGCTTGAGATTCGTCTGCGCGATCGCAGCGAGGTTGCCGACCAACAGTGACGCAATCGAGAGCAATGCGAGCATCTGCTGCCAATCGATCGCGAGCGGAAGCAGTCCTTCCACCAGCAAACGCATGATGATCGCAAAAGCGGCAAGCTCCGGAGCGGCGCCGATCAACAGAGTGACGGAAGTCGGAGCGCCCTGGTAGACGTCGGGCACCCACATGTGGAAAGGGGCCGCACCGATCTTGAAGGCAAGCCCGGCGACGATGAAGACCAAGCCGAAGACCAGCACCTGATGGTTCACCTTCCGGCTCGCGATGGCCTTGAACACTTCGTTGATGTCGAGCGAACCGGTCGCRCCGTACATCATCGACAGGCCGTAGAGCAAGAAGCCACTTGCCATCGCGCCAAGCACGAAATATTTCATGGCCGCTTCGCTTGCGATCGCGTTGTCGCGGCGCAAGGCCACCAGGGCGTAGCTCGATAGCGTCAACAGTTCGAGGCCGAGATAGAGCAACAGAAAATTGCTGCCGGAAATCATCACGAACATGCCCAGCAACGCGAACATGCTGATGGTGAACAACTCGCCGCCGCGGAGCATGCCGCGGTCGGCTGAATAAGGCCGGCCGTATACGAGTGTGACCATCAATGCCAAGGTCGAGAAACACTTGAGCCAGTTACCCATCGGATCACTGACAACCATGCCGGCAAAGCCATAGATCGTCTTGCCTTCGGCCGCGTTGAAGCCAGTGAGCACGGCGACCACTGCCAGCGTGAGCAGCGTCAAGATATRAGTCGCGGTACGCCGCGGGCTGGTGGTTGACAGATCCAGCAGCGCGATGACGCACGCCATGATCAGCAGCACCACCTCGGGGTAGATCGTCATCCAGCTGAGTTTGTCAATCATCTCGTTCTCTTGTTCAGCGTGGAATTAGGGCAGCTTTGAAATGGCCACGTGCCGGAGCAATTCGGTCACTGACGAGTCCATGACATCGGTGAAAGGCTTCGGATAGATACCCATCCACAGCACTGCGATAGCGAGCAGCGCCAGCATGAGAAATTCTCGCGCGCCAATATCGCTGAGTTCCTTGACGTGGTCGTTGCCAGGGACGCCCAGGTAAACGCGCTTGTACATCCAGAGCGTGTAGGCCGCGCCAAAGATCAGGGCCGTTGCCGCGCCCAGGCCGAGCCAGAAGTTCGCCTTGACGGCGCCGAGGATCACCATCCATTCGCCAACGAATCCAGCCGTACCCGGAAGCCCGCAGTTGGCCATCGCAAAAAGAAGTGCAAAGGCGGCGAACTTGGGCATCGTGTTCACCACGCCGCCGTAGTCGGCAATCTGGCGCGAATGAACGCGGTCATAGAGCACGCCGATGCAAAGGAACATCGCACCCGAAACAAACCCGTGCGAGATCATCTGCACGATGCCGCCGGCCACGCCGATCTCGTTGAAGATGAAGAAGCCCAATGTCACGAAACCCATATGAGCCACCGACGAGTACGCGACCAGCTTCTTCATGTCCTGCTGGACCAGCGCAACCAGGCCCACATAGATCACGGCAATCAAGGACAGCGCGATCATCAACCAGGCCCATTCGTGCGAAGCGTCCGGTGCGATGGGCATCGAAAAACGAAGGAAGCCGTAGGCACCCAGTTTCAGCATGATCGCAGCCAGCACCGCGGAGCCGCCGGTAGGCGCTTCGACGTGTACGTCAGGCAACCACGTATGGACTGGCCACATTGGAACCTTGACCGCGAACGCAGCAAAGAACGCAAAGAACAGGAATGTCTGGGCGCTCGCGCCGAGTGGCAGCTTGTGCCAGGTCAGGATGTCGAAGCTCCCGCCCGACGTGTTGTACAGATAGATCAACGCGACCAGCATCAACAGCGAGCCGAGCAGCGTGTAGATGAAGAACTTGAAAGCCGCATAGATCTTGTTCGGACCTCCCCAGATGCCGATGATCAGATACATCGGGATCAGCGTAGCTTCGAAGAAGACGTAGAACAGGATGCCGTCGAGCGCGGAAAAGGTGCCGATCATGAGACCGGACAGGATCAGGAACGCACCCATGTACTGGTTCACGCGTTCAGTGATCACTTCCCAGGCTGAAATCACCACGATGACCGTGATGAACGCCGTCAACAGCACGAGCCAGAACGAAATGCCGTCGAGGCCGACGTGATAGTTGACGTTGAAGCGCTCGATCCAACTTGCCTTCTCCACGAACTGCATCTCCGCAGTTCCGGTCTTGAAATTGGAATAGAGCGGCAGAGTGACAAGGAAACTCGCAACCGAACCGACCAGCGCAATCCAGCGCACGACAGTCGCCTGACTGTCCCGACCGAAAGCCAGCAACACTACGCCGAAGGCAATCGGCATCCAGATGGCAAGGCTCAACAGACCCATTTTTGTTTTTCTCCAGCGTGAGCCGGTTACCGTTTGAACCAGACGAAATACGACATGAGGACAAAGATGCCCAGCAGCATTCCGAATGCATAGTGATAGATGTAGCCCGACTGGATCCAGCGCACTGCGCCTGCGACGCGACCCACCAGCTTCCAGGAACCGTTCACGATGGCCCCATCGATGATCCCCTGGTCGCCGCCCTTCCAGAGGCCGACGCCCAATGCGCGCGTCCCGCGGGCGATGACGTTCTCGTTGAACCAGTCCATGTAGTACTTGTTCTCGAGCAACCGGTAAATGGGTCCGAACGAACGTTTGATCGCAGCAGGCACGGCCGGATTGATCAGGTACATGTACCAGGTCAGCACCACGGCTGAGAGCGCGAGCCAGAACGGCAAGGCGGTGAACCCGTGCAGGCCCATCTCCGTGGGGCCATGGAACGCCTCGGCCAGTTCCTTCATGGCCTGGTGCTTGCCTTCGTCAATGAAGATCGCGCCCTTGAAGAAGTCGCCGAAAAGCATCGGCTGAATCGTCATGAATCCAATCACGACGGAAGGGATCGCCAGCAGCACCAGCGGAACCCAGACGACCCATGGCGACTCGTGTGGCTCGTGGTGATCGTCATGGTGACCATGTCCATCGTCGTGATGCGCGTCAGGGTTCTGGTCGAAACGTTCCTTGCCGTGGAAGACGAGGAAGTACATGCGGAATGAATAGAACGCCGTGATGAACACGCCGGCCAGCACCGAGAAGTACGCGAAGCCCGAGCCCCAGAGATGGCTTTCGTGGACCGCTTCGATGATCGTGTCCTTCGAATAGAAGCCCGCAAAGAACGGCGTTCCGATCAAAGCGAGAGAACCCACCAGTGAGGTAATCCAGGTGATGGGCATGTACTTGCGCACACCACCCATCCAGCGGATGTCCTGGTTATGGTGCATGCCGATGATCACGGAGCCCGCGCCGAGGAACAACAGCGCCTTGAAGAACGCGTGCGTCATCAGGTGGAACACGGCCGCAGAATAGGCGGACGCACCGAGCGCGACGGTCATGTAGCCGAGCTGCGACAGCGTCGAATAAGCCACGACCCGTTTGATGTCGTTCTGGATGACGCCGAGGAAGCCCATGAAAAGCGCGGTGATTCCCCCGATCACGAGCACGAAGCTCAGGGCCGTGTCGCTCAGCTCGAACAGGGGCGACATCCGCGCCACCATGAAGATACCGGCCGTCACCATGGTTGCGGCGTGGATCAGCGCCGAGATGGGTGTCGGACCTTCCATCGAATCGGGCAACCAGACGTGCAACGGAAACTGCGCGCTCTTGCCCATGGCACCAATGAACAGGCAGATGCAGATCACCGTGATCAGCATCCACTCGGTGCCGGGGAAGGTAATCTTGGCCAGCTGGTCCGCTTGCGCAAACGCGTCTCCGTAGTTCAAGGAGCCGGTATACGCAGCGATAAGGCCGATCCCGAGAATAAAGCCGAAGTCGCCGACCCGATTGACGAGGAAGGCCTTCATGTTCGCGAAGATCGCCGTCGGTCTGTTGAACCAGAAGCCGATCAGCAGGTAGGACACCAAGCCCACGGCCTCCCAGCCGAAGAACAGCTGCAGCATGTTGTTGCTCATCACGAGCATCAGCATCGAAAACGTGAAAAGCGAGATGTAGGAGAAGAAACGGTTGTAGCCGTCGTCATCCTGCATGTAGCCGATCGTGTAGACGTGCACCATCAGCGACACGAACGTCACGACGCACATCATCATGGCGGTGAGGCCGTCCACGAGGAAGCCAATCTCCATCTTCAGGCCGCCGACCGTCATCCATTCATAGATCGTCGCGTTGAAATGCGCGCCGTCGGACACCACGCTGTTGAGCGTCATGGCCGAAATGATGAAGGAGACCAGCACGCCGAGAATCGTCAAGGAGTGCGTGACGCGGCGACCGATGTGATTGCCACCGAATTGGGTACCGAACAGGCCGGCCACGAGGGCGCCCACCAGAGGCGCCAGCGGAACGACAAGGAGAGTGGATGCAGAAAGTGTTGCGCTCATGAGAAGACCCTTAACCCTTGAGCGCGTTGAGCTCGTCGACGTTGATGTTCGACTTGTTGCGGAACAACAAAACCAGCAGCGCCAGCCCGATTGCCGATTCCGCCGCGGCAACCGTCAGGATGAAGAACACGAAGATCTGACCGTGCATGTCGCCGAGGAAATACGAGAAGGCGACGAAGTTCATGTTGACGGCAAGCAGCATGAGCTCGATGCACATCAAGAGAACGATCAGGTTCTTCCGATTCAGGAAGATGCCGATCACGGAAAGCGCAAATAGCATTGCGCCCAGCGAGAGGAAATGTCCGAGCGTGAGGGTCATGCCTTGGTCTCCGCTGCGGCCGCAGGTTCTTCGGCAACAGGTTGCGCCGCGCGAGTGACCGGCATCTGGACGATGCGAACCCGATCACGTGCCTTCACTCGGACCTGGTCGGCGGGGTTCACATACTTGCTGTCCTTGCGGGCTCGCAGCGTGAGCGCGATGGCCGCAACGATGGCGACAAGCAGGATCACGGCAGCGATCTCCAGCGGATAGAGGTAGCTGCTATACAGAAGTTTGCCAAGCTCGAGCGTGTTGGAAGTGTCGGGCCCCGTGGCCATCGGGCTTTTTGGGGCACTCAGGCGGAAACCGCCCATCAGCACCGCCGCCATCTCCAGCGCAATGAGCGCCCCCGCGCCCGCAGCAAGCGGGAAATGCTTCCAGAATCCCTCGCGAAGACCGTCGACGTTGATGTCCAGCATCATGACCACGAACAGGAACAGCACCATCACCGCCCCCACATAGACAAGCACGAGCGTGATCGCAAGGAACTCGGCTCGCAGCAGGAGCCAGATCGCCGATGCCTGGAAAAAGGCCAGCACCAGGTACAGCGCGGCATACACGGGATTGCGTGCGGTGATGACGCGGAACGATGCAAACAGCAGCACCGCGGCAAATAGATAGAACAGACCGGTCTTGACGTCCATGGATCGAATTCGTTGCGAGGTTCGGGCCAGACCGCTTAGCGGTATTTGGCGTCGGCTGCCTTGTTGGCAGCAATTTCTTTTTCGTAGCGGTCGCCCACAGCCAACAACATGTCCTTGGTGAAGTACAGGTCGCCGCGCTTTTCGCCGTGGTATTCGAGGATGTGGGTCTCGACGATCGAGTCGACAGGGCAGCTTTCTTCGCAGAAGCCACAGAAGATGCACTTCGTCAGGTCGATGTCGTAACGCGTCGTGCGGCGGGAGCCATCGTCGCGTACGTCGGATTCGATGGTGATCGCCAATGCGGGGCAAACCGCTTCGCAAAGCTTGCAGGCAATGCAGCGTTCTTCGCCGTTTTCATAGCGACGAAGCGCATGCAGCCCACGGAAACGCGGAGACAGGGGCGTCTTTTCTTCCGGGAACTGCACCGTGATCTTGCGGCTGAAAGCGTACTTGCCAGTGATCGCAAGGCCCTTGAACAACTCGAACAGCATGAAGCTGCGCAAGAAGTCCTTGAGCGAGAACGGCTGGGCCGCATTCGATGATGAGCGCGCAAGCGCGCTGGTATTTTGCGCAGACATGGCGATTACTTCCAGATGTTGAATGGGGTCTGCATCCACGCGCCGACCACCACCAGCCACACCAGGGTGACAGGAATGAAAATTTTCCAACCGAGCCGCATGATCTGGTCATAGCGGAAGCGCGGGAACGTCGAACGAACCCACAGGAACATGGTGACCACGCAGAAGGTCTTGATGCCCAGCCAGATCCAGCCTGGAATAAACGACAGGAAGTCGAACGGAGGCAGCCAGCCGCCCAGGAACAGGACCGCGCACAGGATCGAGACGAGCCACATGTTGGCGTATTCGGCCAGGAAGAACATGGCAAAGCTCATGCCCGAGTACTCGATCATGTGACCGGCAACGATTTCGGATTCGCCTTCAACGACGTCGAAAGGATGGCGATTGGTCTCTGCCAAACCCGAAATGAAGTACACAACAAAAATCGGGAGCAAGGACAGCCAGTTCCACGACAAGAACCCGATGCCCATGGAAGCAAAATGCCCCCTGCCCTGCCCCGTCACGATGTCGGTCATGTTGAGGCTCGCAGACACCATGAGCACGACCACGAAGCAGAAGCCCATCGCGATTTCGTAGCTAACCATTTGCGCCGACGCGCGGAGCGCACCCAAAAAGGCGTACTTCGAATTCGAGGCCCAACCCGCAATGATTACGCCGTAGACTTCCAGCGAGGTGATCGCCATGACGAACAGAAGTCCGGCATTGATGTTGGCAAGAGCAACCTCGGGGCCGAAGGGAATGACCGCCCAGGCCGCCAGCGCCGGCATGATCGTCATGATCGGGCCGAGCAGGAACAGGCCCTTGTTTGCCACCGTCGGGAGAATGATTTCCTTCGTGAGCAGCTTGAGCGCATCGGCAATCGGCTGCAGCAGGCCCAGCGGACCCGTACGGTTCGGGCCGATGCGGATTTGCGTAAAGCCGATGGCCTTTCGCTCCCACAGCGTCAGATAGGCAACCGCCCCCATGAGCGGCACCACGACGACGATGATCTTGATCAGAGTCCAGACCACGGGCCAGGCAAGGCCCGTCCACCATCCTGCGGACACGAGCCCAAGGCCAAAACCGTGAAGCGTGTCGATCATGCGAGCGCCTCCTCAGCGGTCGACGCTTTCGCAAGGCGCGCATCGGCGGTGAGTTGCAGCGATGGCGCGCGGCGAACAATGGAGTCGAGCTGGTAGATGCTTGCAACGACAGGGGCTGCCTCAGCCGCTTCGCCCGGCGTCGTCGTTGGCGCGGAGGTCGCGTTGCTCAGCTTGTCCGCGGGCACCTGGCCCGACAAACCGATGTCGGCCATCACCTCGTTTGTGGATTCGAATGCGAAACCCGGAAGGCCCAGAAGGTTGGCCAGCACGCGCAACACCTTCCAGGCCGGCCGTGCTTCGCCCAATGGCTTCACGACTGCGTGGAAGCTCTGAATCCGGCCCTCGGCATTCACGAAAGTACCAGGCGTTTCTGTAAACGGCGCGATCGGCAGAAGGACGTCGCTGAATTCGAGGTTGGCCTTGAAGGGGCTCAGCGTCACAACCATTTGTGCGCGCGCAAGCCCCTCGTCGGCTGCAGCACCTGCGGCCGAGTCGAATACCGGCTCGGTGTTCAGCAACAACGCAGCCTTGAGTCCACCGGCCAGCATCTGGCCTGCATTCAGGCCTCCCGCCTTGGGCATGGCGCCAATCAGTTGCGCGCCCACTGTGTTGGCTGCCTCCGTCAGGAAACCGACGCTTGCGCCAGTCTGAGAGCCGATCCAGTTCGCCAACGCGAGCAACGTGCTTGCCTGCGCGTGGTGTGCCACTGCATTGCCAAGAAGAATGGCCTTGCGCTCGCCACTGAGCAACGAGGCGGCAATGGACTTGGCGGCATCGCTGGCGGCGCCGCTCGTACCGGCCGGCGCGGCTGCGCCCGTGCTTTCGGCGATCGCGGCAGCAATTCCTGTCAGCGCATCTACCCAACCGCTGGCGGCAACGCGAATGACGTTGGCGACGGGCATGGCCCACGCGTCGGCGTCTGCGAACAGGTCCGACGACGTGACCGCACTCAGTGCACCGCCTTTGCGCACGGCCTGTCGAATGCGCTGTGCAAACAGAGGGTGGTCCTTGCGCAGGTTGGAGCCGACCACCAGTACGCTTTGCAGCAGCGACAACGAGGCGATCGAGGTTCCGAGCCAGCGTACGCCTTCAAATGCCGTGAAGTCGGCATTGCGCAGGCGATAGTCGATGTTATCGCTGCCCAGCCCCTGCGTCAGCAACTTGGCCAGGTGCAACTCTTCGAGTGTGCTGTGCGGGCTGACCAGGGTTCCGATGCTCTGCGCACCATGATCGGCCTTGATCTGCTTCAACCCATTGGCCACGTATTCCAGCGCAGTCTGCCAGTCAACCTGTTGCCATTGGCCGCCTTGCTTGAGCATGGGCTGCGTGAGCCGCTCGGAGCCGTTCAGCGCTTCATACGAGAACCGATCGCGGTCGGCGATCCAGCATTCGTTCACGTCCTCGTTTTCGAGCGGGACAACGCGCATCACCCGGTTGTTCTTGACCTGAACGATCAGGTTGGCGCCGGTGGAATCGTGCGGGCTCACGGATTTGCGGCGCGAGAGCTCCCATGTACGTGCGCTGTACCGGAAGGGCTTGCTCGTGAGCGCGCCAACCGGGCAGATGTCGATCATGTTGCCCGAGAGTTCAGAATCCACCGAGTCACCAAGGAAGGTCTCGATCTCCGCGTGTTCGCCGCGGTTCGACATGCCGAGTTCCATCACGCCGGCGACTTCCTGGCCGAAGCGGACGCAGCGCGTGCAATGGATGCAGCGGGTCATCTCTTCCATGCTGATGAGCGGACCAACATCCTTGTGGAACACGACGCGCTTTTCTTCCTCGTAGCGCGAGGAAGAACCACCATAGCCCACCGCCAGATCCTGGAGCTGACACTCGCCGCCCTGGTCGCAGATCGGGCAATCCAGCGGGTGGTTGATGAGGAGGAACTCCATCACCGACTGCTGAGCCTTGATGGCCTTGTCGCTCTTTGTGCGGACGATCATCCCCTGCGTCACGGGCGTGGCGCAGGCCGGCATCGGCTTCGGCGCCTTTTCGACGTCGACTAGGCACATCCGGCAGTTGGCCGCAATGCTGAGCTTCTTGTGATAGCAGAAGTGCGGGATGTATGTGCCCGCCTTGTCGGCCGCATGCATCACCATGCTGCCTTCGGTCACTTCGACCTTCTTGCCGTCCAGTTCGATTTCAACCATATATGTTGCGTTCTTCTTGCGCTCAGGCCTTGACAGGCGCCTTCGGGACATACCCCGGGATCAGGGCCTCGAACTCATGGCGAAAGTGCTTGATCATGGCCCGCACGGGCATTGCGGCGGCATCGCCCAGCGCGCAAATTGTGCGGCCCTGGATGTTGTCGGCGACAGAATTCAGCAGGTCCATGTCCGAAGCCTTGCCGTGGCCGTTGTGAATCCGGTCGACCACGCGCCAGAGCCAGCCAGTGCCCTCGCGACACGGCGTGCACTGCCCACAGGACTCATGCATATAGAAGTAAGACAGGCGCTTGAGGGATTCCACCATCGAACGGCTGTCGTCCATCACGATGACCGCACCGGAGCCCAGCATCGACCCTGCCTTCGCGATGGAGTCGTAGTCCATCGTGCACTCCATCATGATCGAAGCAGGCAGCACCGGTGCCGACGAACCGCCAGGAATCACCGCCTTGAGCTGACGCCCCTTGCGCACACCGCCGGCCAATTCGAGCAACTTTGCGAACGGCGTACCCATCGGCACTTCGTAGTTACCGGGCAGTTCGACGTCGCCGCTGACTGAATAGATCTTGGTGCCACCATTGTTGGGCTTGCCGCATTCCAGATACGCGGGGCCGCCGTTGTTGATGATCCAGGGCACCGCCGCGAAGGTTTCGGTGTTGTTGATCGTCGTCGGCTTGCCATAGAGTCCGAAGCTCGCCGGGAACGGCGGCTTGAAGCGCGGCTGCCCCTTCTTGCCTTCGAGTGACTCGAGGAGCGCGGTTTCCTCACCACAGATATAGGCGCCAAAACCGTGAGCGGCATGGAGCTGGAAGTTGTAGCTGCTGCCCATGATGCCATCGCCGAGATAGCCGGCGGCACGCGCTTCTTCGAGGGCCTCCTCGAACCGTTCATAGGTCTGGAAGATCTCGCCGTGGATGTAGTTGTAACCCACGCTGATGCCCATCGCGTAGGCGGCAATGGCCATGCCTTCGATGACGATGTGCGGGTTGTACTGAAGGATGTCGCGGTCCTTGCACGTACCTGGCTCACCCTCATCGGAATTGCAGACCAAATATTTCTGCCCCGGGAACTGCCGGGGCATGAAGCTCCACTTGAGTCCCGTCGGAAAACCGGCACCACCGCGGCCGCGCAAACCTGACGCCTTCACCTCGGCAATCACCTGATCGGGCGTCATGCCTTCGCTCAGGATTTTGCGCAGCGCCTTGTAGCCGCCTCGCGCCTCGTAGTCCGCCAGCCGCCAGTTGGTGCCGTTCAGGCCCGCGTAGATCTGCGGCTCGATGTGACGATCATGAAAGCAGGTCTGAACGCCTGTCGCCTGAAACTGCGACAGCACTTGTTCGGGCGACATCATTGCGTTCCCTTTGTGGTGGAGCTGCGCAGGCCGTCGATCAGTTGATCCAGCTTTTCGTTGCTCATGAAGCTGCACATGGTGCGATCGTTGACGAGCATGACCGGCGAATCTGCGCATGCCCCCAGGCATTCGCTTTGCTGCAGGGTGAACATGCCATCGGCGGTTGTCTCGCCCATCTGGATGCCGAGCTTCTTCTCGAGATGCGCAAGCGCGACGGCGCCGTCACGCAACTGGCACGGGAGATTGGTGCAGACGTTGAGCTTGAACTTGCCCACCGGCCGGTGGTTGTACATGTTGTAGAACGTCGTCACTTCGTGCACGGCGATGGGCGCCATGCCGAGATAGGCAGCGATCTCACGTTCGCGCGCTTCGCTGATGTAGCCCTCATCCTCTTGCACGATCGCAAGACAGGCCATCACGGCAGACTGCTTGCCTGCGGGCGGGTATTTGGCAACCTCGCGCGCAAAGCGATCCAGCGTCGCGGCGGACAGCGGGGCCTGGTGAATCTGAGTGGTGTCGGAAGTCATGAATGCACTCACCTGTCGATTTCGCCGAACACGATGTCCATCGTGCCTATCACGGCGACCGCGTCGGCAATCATGTGTCCACGAGACATTTCGTCCAGAGCCGCGAGGTGGGGGAAGCCCGGCGCACGGATCTTGAGGCGATACGGCTTGTTCGCGCCGTCACTGACGAGATAGATCCCGAACTCGCCCTTCGGGTGCTCGACGGCGGCATACGCCTCACCTTCGGGAACGTGGAAGCCTTCGGTGAAGAGTTTGAAATGGTGGATCAACTCCTCCATGTTCGCCTTCATCGATTCGCGCGCTGGCGCGGCAACCTTGTGGTTGTCGGTGATCACCGGGCCCGGGTTCGCACGCAGCCATGCCGAGCATTGCTGAATGATGCGGTTGGCTTGGCGCATCTCTTCGACCCGCACAAGATAGCGGTCGTAGCAGTCACCGGTCTTGCCGACCGGCACGTCGAATTCCATTCGGTCATAGACGTCGTAGGGCTGCTTTTTGCGCAGGTCCCATTCGATGCCGGAGCCGCGCAGCATCGGGCCCGTAAAGCCGAGGTTCAGAGCCCGCTCAGGCGACACCACGCCGATACCGACGGTGCGCTGCTTCCAGATCCGGTTGTCGGTGAGCAGCGTCTCGTACTCGTCGACCATCTTCGGAAAACGCTTGCAGAAGTCGTCAACGAAGTCCAGCATCGAACCGCGGCGGTTTTCGTTGAGCCGCTCGATGGCCTTCGCGTTTTTGATCTTGCTCGCCTTGTACTGCGGCATCGAGTCTGGCAAATCGCGATAGACGCCGCCTGGACGAAAGTAAGCCGCATGCATGCGTGCACCCGACACAGCTTCGTACAAATCGAACAAATCTTCCCGCTCGCGAAAGCAGTAGATGAGCATGTTCATCGCGCCGCAGTCGAGCCCGTGCGCGCCCAACCACAGCAAGTGATTCAGCAGGCGCGTGATCTCGGCGAACATGACGCGGATGTATTGCGCGCGGATGGGCACCTCGAGGCCCATCAGGCGCTCGATGGCAAGGCAGTACGCATGCTCGTTGCTCATCATCGACACGTAGTCGAGACGATCCATATAGGGCAACGACTGGATGAACGTGCGCGACTCCGCGAGCTTTTCGGTGGCGCGATGAAGAAGCCCGATATGCGGATCTGCGCGCTGAATGACTTCGCCATCCAACTCCAGCACGAGTCGCAATACCCCGTGCGCTGCGGGGTGCTGGGGCCCGAAGTTGAGCGTGTAGTTTTTGATTTCGGCCATCAGTGCAATCCGCCGTAGTTGTCTTCGCGAATAACCCTGGGCGTGATTTCGCGCGGCTCGATCGAAACCGGCTGATAGATCACGCGCTTCTGCTCGGGGTCGTAGCGCATCTCGACGTGACCGGAGACAGGGAAATCCTTGCGGAAAGGATGCCCGATGAAACCGTAGTCAGTCAGAAGTCGACGCAGGTCGTCGTGACCTTCAAAGACGATTCCGTAAAGATCAAAGGCTTCGCGCTCGAACCAACCCGCAGCATTCCAGACGCTCGTCAGGGAATCGACCACAGGCAAGTCTTCATTCGGCACGAACACTTTGAGGCGGACGCGTTGATTGAGACTGACCGAAAGCAAATGGGATACCACGCAGAAACGCTCGCCCTGCCATTCGCCATCGCGATAGCCGGAATAGTCCATGCCGCAAAGATCCATGAGTTGCTCGAACCGACAGCCGGGTGCATCGCGAAGCAGAGTCGCAACAGCCAGGTAATCAGCAGCATCCACAACGGCCGTCACCTCGCCAAGCGCGAGCGTGACGCTCTTTGCTTTGGAGCCAAGGGTTTCGGAAATCTGGGTGCGAAGCGCTTCGGGAGAGATGGCGAAATCAGTCATCGTCTTTCGCTTCAGGCGCGCGCAATGGTGTTGGTACGACGAATCTTTTGCTGGAGTTGAATCACCCCGTACAAGAGAGCCTCGGCAGTCGGCGGGCAACCAGGAACATAGACATCTACCGGCACGATGCGGTCACATCCACGCACAACCGAATAGCTGTAGTGGTAGTAGCCGCCGCCATTGGCGCACGAACCCATCGAGAGAACCCAACGCGGCTCCGGCATCTGGTCGTAGACCTTCCGCAACGCAGGCGCCATCTTGTTGCACAGCGTACCAGCCACGATCATCAGGTCGGACTGGCGCGGGCTGGGGCGAAACAACATGCCAAAGCGGTCGATGTCATAGCGGGCAGCTCCCGCATGCATCATCTCAACAGCACAGCAGGCCAGACCAAAGGTCATGGGCCATAGAGATCCAGTCTTGGCCCAGTTCACCACGGAATCGTATGTCGTGGTGACGAAGCCTTCCTTCATGACGCCTTCAATGGCCATTTTCGGGATTCCTTGTCATTCCCAGTCGAGCGCACCCTTTTTCCACTCGTAGGCGAACCCTACGACGAGGATGGCGAGAAATATCATCATCGCCCAGAAGCCGACCGCACCAATCTCCTTGAGCGCAATAGCCCATGGAAAGAGAAATGCAATTTCGAGATCAAAAAGGATGAAGAGAATGGCGACGAGGTAGTACCGTACGTCGAACTTCATCCGGGCGTCTTCGAAAGCTTCAAAGCCGCATTCGTAGGGGGAATTTTTTTGAGCATCAGGCCGGTTCGGGCCGAGGATGTAGCCCAGAACCTGAGGTGCGACGCCGACACCGACACCGACCAGAATGAACAACAGGACGGGGAGGTAGGAATCGAGGTTCATCAGGGGGCTCTATCACCGCTTGCCACTGGCAAGGAGCAGGATCCTTGCCAGTGAGATTTGGTGCGGTCGGCGAGACTCGAACTCGCACAGCTTTCGCCACTACCCCCTCAAGATAGCGTGTCTACCAATTTCACCACGACCGCGGTTTTGTCTGTCCGAATGGCATGAGGAACCCAAAGGCTTTGGCTTTCCGGAACAGCTTTAGAGTTTACCCTGAAAAAGTACCGTTTTCAGCCAACGGCACAGAGATCACAACAGCTTTATTTGCTCGGGATCTGAGCGGCGCCTGAAGCAGGTGCAGCTGGCGCCGTTGGGGGGGCGCCGGTCGCTGGTGCAGCAGGCGCGCTGCCCGACGGGATCTCCGCAGGCGACGCGGGAGCAGCCGGAGCCGGTGCTGGCGCGGGTGCGACCGCAGCGCGCTCGAGCAGGCTGCCGCCGCCCGCCGGGCGCGCATGACCGAAATACGCGAGCAGCAACGTGCATGCAAAGAATACGACCGCCAGCACCGCGGTCGTCCGAGACAGGAAGTTCGCGCTGCCGCTCGCACCGAACAAGCTGCCAGCGCTTCCGCTGCCAAACGCGGCGCCCATGTCCGCGCCCTTGCCGTGCTGGACCAGGATCAGGCCAATCATCGCCAAGGCCGTAAGCATCTGCACGCCTACCAAGATATTAAGGACCACATTCATTCGTTTTAACTCCTAATTGTTTGGGCGCACGTCGATCACGCGGCGGCGATGATCTGCAGAAAATCGGGGGCTTTGAGCGACGCGCCGCCGATCAAGCCGCCGTCGATGTCGGGCTGCGCGAGCAACTCGGCTGCGTTGCCCGCGTTCATGCTTCCTCCGTAGAGGATCCGGATATCGCTCGCGTGTTCGCTCGCCGCATGGTGGAGTTGCGCGCGCAGCAGCGCATGCACTGCCTGCGCCTGCTCCGGCGTGGCTGTCTTGCCTGTGCCAATGGCCCAGACGGGCTCGTAAGCCACCACGATTTCGCTGATGCAATGGCCATTCACATGAATCACCGCGGCCAATTGACGCTTGACGACTTCTTCGGTCTCTCCTGCTTCGCGCTGTGCAAGCGTTTCACCGACGCAGACGACGGGAGTGACTCCATTCGCCAGCGCGATGGCCGTTTTTGCAGCAACCAACTCATCCGTCTCGCTGTGATATTGACGACGTTCCGAGTGTCCAACGATGACGTAGCGGACGCCGAATTCCTTCAACATCGCAACCGACTGTTCGCCGGTGAAGGCTCCCTGCGGTTGCGCCGACACATCCTGCGCACCCAACGCCAAGGGCGAACCGGTAACGAGCGACTGAACCTGTGCCAGATACGGCGCCGGCACACATACTGCAACATCGCATGCAGGTGCATGGAGACCCTGCACCAATGCCTTCACGAGCGCCTCGTTGGCCGCAAGGCTGCCGTTCATCTTCCAGTTGCCCGCGATCAGCTTTCTCTTTTTCATTTCTCTCTTGCTCACCAGGTCAGCACGATCTTGCCGATGTGCTGGTTGGATTCCATCAGAGTGTGCGCCTGTGCGGCACCGCTTGGCTCGCCATCGGCGGCGAAGCTACTGTGGATCACCGGCTTGACCGCGCCATCCTCAAGCAGAGGCCACACCTTCTCTCGCAGCGCTTTGGCAATCGCTCCCTTGAATGCGATTGGCCGGGGACGAAGAGTCGAGCCAGTGATGGTGAGGCGCTTGCGCAAAACCAGGCCGGCGTTGAACTCGCTATTTACACCCCCCTGCACCGCAATGATGACCAAGCGACCGTCTTCGGCCAGGCATTCGATTTCTCGCGTCACATAGTTGCCGGCAACCATATCGAGAACCACGTCGACGCCCTTGCCGCCCGTGAGACGCTTAGCCTCTTCGACGAAGTCTGCAGTCTTGTAGTTGATCGCGTGATCAGCGCCGAGCTTTCTGCAAGCATCGCACTTCTCATCGCTGCCTGCCGTCACGATCACCGTGGCGCCCAGCGCCTTGCCAAGTTGAATCGCCGTGACGCCAATGCCGCTCGAGCCGCCTTGAATCAGCAAGGTTTCGCCCTTCTGCAGACGGCCGCGCTCGAACACATTGCTCCAGACGGTGAAGAATGTCTCCGGCAGGGTGGCGGCTTCGATGTCGGTCCAGCCCCGGGGAACGGGCAGGCATTGCGCCACGGGAGCGACGCACAGCTCGGCATAGCCACCGCCAGYGATCAGCGCGCAAACGTGATCGCCGACCTTCAAGCCTGCGTCTGCGAGAGCGCTTGGGTCGCCGGCCACGATTTCGCCGGCGACTTCAAGCCCGGGCAGATCCGATGCACCTGGAGGCACCGGATAGTGGCCCATTCGCTGCAGCACGTCCGGACGATTCACGCCGCTTGCGGCCACGCGAATGAGTAGTTCGCCCTCGCCCGCTACGGGCGCCGGACGCTCCACCATGCGAAGCACCTCTGGGGTTCCGAACGATGTGATCTCAATGGCTTTCATGGTCTTTCCGACGAGTGCGAGCCAACGTCCGGCTGCGCATGATCAGGAAGCACGACAGCGGCTCGTGCCGCCATCGCACCTCATCAGGCTTGGTTGTCGCCGCGATTCGCCTCTTGCACGGGGGCCTGTTCGGCCACTGGCTCAGCCTGTTCGCCAGCACGCTCGTTGTTCTCGAAGCGCGGCGCGCGATCTGCACGTGGCGGACGATCGCCACGATCCGAACGCTCGCGGCGGTCACCGCGGTCGCCGCGATCACCACGGTCTTCACGCGGGGGACGCTCGCTGAACTCCATGCCGGCCGGACGCTCGGCCAGCGCCTTCATTGACAGCTTGACCCGGCCCTTTTCGTCGGTCTCGAGAACCTTGACCTTCACGATCTGGCCTTCGCTCAAATAGTCGGTCACCTTCTCCACGCGCTCGTGCGCGATCTGGCTGATGTGCAGCAGGCCGTCCTTGCCGGGCAGGAGGTTGATCAACGCGCCGAAGTCCAGGATCTTCGTGACCGGTCCTTCGTAGACCTTGCCGATTTCGACCTCGGCAGTGATCTGCTCGATGCGCTTCTTGGCCTCTTCGGCCTTCGCCGGATCCGTCGACGCGATGGTGATCGTGCCGTCTTCGTCGATATTGATTTGGGTGCCGGTCTCTTCGGTCAGCGCGCGGATCACGGAGCCGCCCTTGCCGATCACGTCGCGGATCTTTTCGGGATTAATCTTCATCGTGAAGAGGCGCGGCGCAAAGCTGGACACCTCCGCCTTGGCCTCGCCCATCGCTTCCTGCATCTTGCCGAGGATGTGCATGCGGGCTTCCTTGGCTTGCGCCAAAGCGACCTGCATGATTTCCTTGGTGATGCCCTGGATCTTGATGTCCATCTGAAGTGCGGTGATGCCGTTGGTCGTGCCGGCAACCTTGAAGTCCATGTCACCCAGGTGATCTTCATCGCCCAGGATATCGGTCAGCACGGCAAATCGGTTGTCTTCCTTGATCAGGCCCATGGCAATGCCGGCCACGTGCGCCTTCATGGGCACGCCTGCATCCATCATCGAGAGGCAGCCGCCGCAGACTGAAGCCATCGATGAAGAACCGTTGGACTCGGTAATCTCCGAAACGACCCGAACCGTGTAGGGGAACTCTTCCTTGCTGGGGAGGCACGCAACCAGTGCGCGCTTCGCAAGTCGGCCATGGCCGATTTCGCGGCGCTTTGTCGAGCCCATGCGACCAACTTCGCCAGTTGCGAAGGGAGGCATGTTGTAGTGGAACAGGAAGCGGTCTTCGTATTCGCCAGCCAGGGCGTCGATGCGCTGCGCGTCACGCTCGGTTCCAAGAGTGGTCACGACCAGCGCCTGGGTCTCGCCACGGGTGAACAGCGCAGAACCGTGCGTGCGCGGCAGCACGCTGTTGCGGATCTCGATCGGGCGCACGGTTCGCGTATCGCGACCGTCGATGCGGGGTTCGCCAGCGAGGATCTGGCCGCGCACGATCTTCGATTCGATGCTGAACAGCAGGTCGTTGACCTTGCCGGCATCGAAAGGCTCACCGCTTTGCTTGAGTGCGTCCATGACACTGGCGTTGGCCTCGCGCAGTGCTTGCGTGCGGGCTTGCTTGCTGCGGATCTGGTAGACGGCGCGGAGTTTTTCTTCAGCCAGGCCCTTGACCTTGGCGACGAAGCCTTCGTCTTCAGCAGGCGGCTGCCAGTCCCACACGGGCTTACCGGCGTCGCGCACGAGCTCATGGATCGCGTTGATCGCGATGTTGGCTTGTTCGTGGCCGAACACCACACCGCCGAGCATCACTTCTTCGCTCAGTTGCAGGGCTTCGGATTCGACCATGAGCACGGCCGCTTCAGTTCCGGCGACGACCAGATCCATCTGCGAATCCTTGCGCGCGGTCTGGCCGGGGTTGAGCACGTACTGGCCATTGATATAGCCCACACGTGCGGCGCCGATGGGGCCGCTGAAAGGGATACCGGAGACCGACAGAGCGGCGCTCACAGCGACCATGGCAGCGATGTCGGCGTCGACTTCGGGGTTGAGCGAGAGCGTGTGGATCACCACGTGCACTTCGTTCAGGAACCCTTCGGGAAACAGCGGACGAATGGGGCGATCGATCAGGCGCGAAGTGAGCGTTTCGTGCTCGCTGGGCTTGGCTTCCCGCTTGAAGAAGCTGCCGGGGATCTTGCCGGCTGCGTAGGTTTTCTCGATGTAATCGACGGTCAGGGGGAAGAAGTCCTGGCCAGGCTTGGCCGATTTCGATGCAACCACAGTTGCGAGAACGACGGTGCCTTCGATGTCTACAGTGACGGCGCCGGTAGCCTGGCGAGCGATCTCGCCAGTTTCCATGACGACGGTCTTGCCGCCCCACTGGAAGGACTTGGTGACTTTGTTGAAGAGGCTCATGTTTAGCTCCTGTTTTTATCGGCGGATCGACGGGTGATGGTCACGGGTCGCCGCAGGGACGGAGCGCTTTTCAGAACACGATGCCATTCCAGAGAAGCTCGGCGGAACTTCGTTGGAATGACACAGCTTCGCTCTGTTCGGCACTCCAGAAACGATTCGCGAAGTAAAAAACGCCTGAGCTAGCGGACTAACCCAGGCGTTCTTTCATGCGATTCGGTTTTACTTGCGCAGACCCAGCTTGGCGATCAGCGCGGTGTAACGTTCGGCGTCCTTGGACTTCAGATAGTCCAACAACTTGCGACGGCGGCTCACCATGCGCAGAAGGCCGCGACGACCATGGTGGTCCTTGGCGTGCGTCTTGAAGTGTGGGGTGAGTTCGTTGATACGGGCGGTCAGCAGTGCGACTTGCACTTCCGGGCTACCGGTGTCGTTGGCGGCGCGGGCATTGTCCTTGACAACTTCGGCCTTGATGGAGGCTGCGATCATTTGATTTTCCTGTTCCGGGATGTTTGACTTGCGGTACGCGCTGGAACTGCCCATACCGTGCGCCTTGCGGTATGCAAAGCGGGGGGATTATAGCTCGCCCCCAGGCTCGCGCACTTCGTGTCGCTCTCCACCCCCTACCCGGGGGCAATACCAGCGGCCCGGCCAAGCCGGTTCCGCGTTATTTCACGACTTTCGTTGGTTAGCCAGCCAACTTTTCAGGCGGTCTACGCCCTCGACCAGGCGGTGCTTGTCCTTGGAGGCGAAGCACCAGCGGAGCCAGCCTTGGGCTTCGGGGGCGAAGGCGTTGCCGGGGGCAWGGCCAAGGCCGGCCTCGGCGACAAGGCGCTTGGCGACTGCCAGGGAGTCGTCGAAGCCTTCCAGCTTGAAGAACGCGTACATGCCGCCGCGCGCGGGGGCGACCTCGACGCCCGGCAATGCGGCCAGCAATGGCACCAGGGTGTCTCGGCAGGATTTCAGGTGCGCGACAACTCGTGGAGTGATTTCGTCGGTGTGGGCCAACGCCGCGATCGCTGCACGCTGCGTGAAGACGCTGGCGCACGAGGTGTTGAATTCGATTAACTTGCCCATCCCCTCCATGAGCACGGGCGGCAAGACCAACCAGCCRAGCCTCCAGCCGGTCATCAGGAAGCTCTTGGAGAAGCTGTGGGCGACGATCAGGCGGTCGTCGGGCGCGGCGACGTCGAGAAAGCTGGGCGCGCACCGATTTGGGGCCTCTTCGTAGTAGAGGCGCTCGTAGACCTCATCCGAGAGGATCCACGTCCCCGTCGAGCGGCAATGCTTGAGGATTGCCTCCTGTTCCGGGCGGCTGAGAGTCCATCCGGTCGGATTGTTCGGCGCGTTGACGATGAGAAGCTTGGTGGCCGGCGTGATCGCGGCGCGTAGCGCGTCCAAGTCGAGGGTCCATTGCCCTCCCTTGGGCACCAACGAAACGCATCGGACGCGCGCCCCGAGGATCGCGGGCTGCGCCGTGAGATTCGGCCAGACGGGGGTGATGGCCACCACCTCGTCGCCCGCATCGATGAGCGCCTGCACCGCAAGCATCAGTGCATTGACCCCGCCCGAGGTGATGGCGATTCGCGACGACTCGATCCTGGGATGCAGACCGCTCATGTAGTGAGCTACCGCCTCGCGCAGCTCAGGCAGGCCGAGGTTGTGAGCATAGAAAGTCTCGCCGCGCTGCAGCGATTCGATGGCTGCCTGACGAATCACATCGGGAGTGACTTCGTCGCTTTCGCCGAACCAGAATGCGAGCACGTCGCTGCGGCCCAGGCCCGCATTCGCGACTTCGCGGATCTTGGAGGCTTCGAGGTTGTGGATGGCTTGGCGCACTGGCTTTTTCCTTGAATTCAGGGGCGTTGCATCTTGCAGCTGGTGGGCATCTCGGCGTTGCTGGCCGAAATTGTCTTGACGACGCGGAAACCATAACCAGACCCTTCCACGTCGAACTTGACGCCGGGCGCGCCCTGCCTGTCCATCATGCCGACGACCAGTGTCTGCTGGAACTGGTGGTCCTCGGCGCGCATGTGCCCGCTCTGGCCCGCGAAAGTGACGTGGGTCTTTTCGAGTGCACGGGCGACTGCCACGGTGTCCGTGGTTCCGGCACGCTCCATCGCCTGCGCCAAAGCTTCGATCATCAGCTGCATGCGCATGTGCACGTAGTCGTCGGAGGGGCTGGGAAAGCGCTCACGGAAGGACTTATAGAAGGCTTCCGACTGAGGTGTCTGCACGTTCGGCAGCCAATCCGCGACCGCAACGACACGGCCGACGCCCGCGTCGCCTATTGCCGCGGGAGCGCCAAGCGCGTTGCCATAGAAGGTATAGAAGGTGCCGTTGAAACCCGCCTCCCGCGCGGCTTTCACCAGCAATGTGAGGTCGTTTCCCCAATTGCCAGTGATGACGGCTTGCGCGCCGCTGGCAAGGATCTTGGCCGCATAGGGCGCGAAGTCCTTCACGCGCCCCATCGGATGCAATTCGTCGCCGACGATCTGCACATCCGGCCGCAGCTGAGCAAGCTGGCGCCGCGATTCGCGGAGCACCGACTGGCCGAAGCTGTAGTCCTGCCCGATCAGGTACACACGCTGCAGCCCTTTGTCCTCCCTGAGCACCTGCATCAACGCGGTGACACGCATGTCCGCGTGTGCGTCGAATCGGAAATGCCAGAAGCTGCAGCGCTCGTTGGTGAGGATCGGATCGACTGCCGAGTAGTTGAGGAAGAGCACGCGCTTCGAAGGGTTGCGCTCGTTGTTCTTGTCGATGGCATCGATGAGCGCAGCGGCGGTCGCGGACGAGTTGCCCTGCAGCACGATGCGGGCGCCGTCGTCCATCGCAGCGCGCAACGCGGACAGCGCTTCTTCGTTTTGTCCTTTGCTGTCATAGCGATCCAGCTGCAGGAGCCGTGCGCCACCGGGAAGCTTGACGCCACCACGCGCATTGACGCGCTCGACAGCCCACAGCAAATTGCGAAACACAGCCTCGCCTGTGTTGGCGAAAGGCCCGCTCATGCTCTCGATCAACGCCAGCCGGATGGGCTCCTGCGTCTTTGCATGGAGCGACGAAAGCGCGCTCGCGCCTAGCGCCGCCGCGACGAATTTCAAGGCCCTGCGACGCCAAATAAAGCTTGAGTTCATTGTCTTGAAAGCCTCATCACGATGCCTAGATGAGGTGGCATGCGGCACTTGTCTTGTTGAAACGCCGCGCAGTGTAAGGGACACACATTCTTGTCCTTGTCGTTTTGCTCAGGAGTCTTCCTCATGTTTTTCGCACCCGCTATCCGCACCGCCCGCTTTGTGCCGCGTTCGTACGACCGCAGTCTGGAGCGGTTCGTCAACGACGCCTTCTCTGGCGCTCAACGCTCGCTCAATGTCGAGCAAGACGAGAAGACCTGGACCTTGACACTCGATGTCCCCGGCCTGTCGCGCGACGACCTCACGATCGGAATCGAAGGCGCTGTGGTTCGCATCGAAAGCAAGCCCGAAGCCAAGCGCCAGATCAAGGCCGCCTACGAGCTGCCGCAGGACATCGACGT
The DNA here is from genome assembly GCF_056397405.1 of Variovorax sp. 05N34. Classification (NCBI taxonomy): domain Bacteria; kingdom Pseudomonadati; phylum Pseudomonadota; class Betaproteobacteria; order Burkholderiales; family Comamonadaceae; genus Variovorax; species Variovorax sp. 05N34. Next base: position 41,417 of record NZ_JBFTNI010000004.1, on the reverse strand, counting down.
TGCTGCGAGCGAAGCGAAGCTCGAAAATGGCGTCCTGAGCCTCAAGCTGGGCAAGCTGATTCCGGTCAGCAACGTCGCCCAATTGGCGATCAACTGAGCCCCTCGAGCGCGCCCCTTCGGCGTCGCTTCACAGCCCGCGCTCTGGAACCACCAAGTGGCCCCGGGCTCGGGGCGGGCAAGCTCACAAAGCCTGAATGCACGGGCCGGTAACTTTTGGTTGCCGGCCTGACGCATTTATGAACCACAATCCGTGCGCAGTACGTCACGTTCTGTGACGTATTTTTCAAGGCCTTTGTATTAATTCGCGCCCTTAAGACGTGGGGTTTGCCCTAGATCCCGCGCAAGTCGCTCACAGAAGCACCATGAAAACGCACCTGAAGCTTGCAGAAATCGATGCTCGATCGGACACCCTCCTGGTCTTTCTTCCGGGCGCATTCCTGAAGCCCGAAGAGTTCGAGCGCGAGGGCTTCGTGAGCGCCATCCAGGAACGTGATCTCGYTGCCGATTCCTTGCTGGTGGACGCCGACGTGTCGTACTACTACGACCAGACTTTCATCGAGCGGCTGCAGCAGGACGTGATAGAGCCGCAACGCGCGGCGGGCTACCGGAAGATCTGGCTGGTCGGAATCTCCATCGGCGGCTTTGGTGCCCTGATTCATGAATTGGCAAAGCCGGGCACCGTCGATGGCATCGTGACCTTGGCCCCTTATCTCGGTCGCCGACCGGTCGGTGCGGAGATCCAAAAGGCAGGAGGCCTGCGCGCGTGGAAGGCCCCCGAAGGCCCGGCGCCGGACGAAGAGGTGGACCGCAAGCTCTGGCCGTGGCTCCAGCAGTACGCTTCGCCCGCTCAGCCGGCGAAGCTCCCGCCGCTCTATCTCGGATTCGGCCTCAGCGACCGGTTTGCGGCCAATCATCGGCTGCTGGCTGATGCACTCCCCACCGACCACGTCTTCACCACCGAAGGCGGCCATGACTGGCCACAGTGGTCTCAACTGTGGCGAAAGATGCTCGACGTGCTGCCCCTGCCGCAGCAGTCCAGGAAAGCGCCTAGGCTGGTTCCGTCCCTGCATCCAGCGACGCCAGCGGCCATCGCGGCTTGACATCGAAGGCATACCGTTCGGTCGGCCTCTGGATGCCGGCCTGGAGGCGCATCGCGGCGGCCATTGCGATCATTGCGCCGTTGTCGGTGCACAAGTGCAACTCGGGGTAGTGAACCCGCACCCCGCGCTTGGCGCATGCGGCATTCAGTTGCTCGCGCAGCACCCGGTTCGCGCCAACTCCGCCTGCCACCACCAAGCGATCGAGCCCCGTTTGCTCGATAGCGGCGATCGACTTTTTCAGGAGAACTTCGACGATGGCCGCTTGCGTGGACGCTGCGAGGTCGGCCTTTCGTGATTCAAGCTCGTCGCCGAGCTTTTTGGCTTGGGTGAGCACCGCGGTCTTCAGCCCCGCAAACGAGAAGTCCAGGTCCCCGCTGTGCAGCAATGGGCGCGGAAGCTTGAAAGCAGTGGCTTGGCCCTGCTCCGCCAGCTTGGCAAGCCATGGACCACCCGGATAGGGCAAGCCCATCAGCTTGGCGCTCTTGTCAAATGCCTCCCCCGCCGCGTCATCGATCGTCTCGCCCAGTAGTCCGTAGCGGCCCACCCCGTCGACCCGCATCAGCTGCGTGTGACCGCCCGACACAAGAAGCGCGACGAAGGGAAATTCCGGCGGATCGGCACTGAGGAAAGGCGAAAGCAGATGCCCTTCGAGGTGATGGACGCCCAGGACGGGTTTGCCCAGTGCCGCGCCGAGGGCGCACGCCACTCCAGCGCCCACGAGGAGCGCGCCGGCCAAGCCAGGCCCTCGCGTATAGGCCACCACGTCGACATTTGCCAGTTGCCGGCCGGCATCCTCGAAGACGGTTTCGGCCAAAGGAAGCACCCGCCGGATGTGATCGCGGCTCGCGAGTTCGGGCACGACACCGCCATAGGCCTGGTGCATCGCGATCTGGCTGTGCAGCGCATGCGCTGCGAGGCGGGGCAGCCCGCTCGCGCCGCTCTCGACCAAGGCCACCCCGGTTTCGTCGCAGGACGACTCGATTCCCAATACAAACATGCCAGACATGCGGCGAGTGTAGGTGCCGCCCGATCGCGGGGCACGGATGTTGCTGCAAGTCCTTTGATGAAATCCGGCCTGAGTTTCCTGATCGCCGCCCTCCGTTGCGAAATCGAAGGGTTGGAGCAACTGACTCGCACCGGCCAACTGGTCGGAAGCATCGGAAGACTGGTGCATGCATTGCAGCGCGAACGCGGCATTTCCAACGTATGGCTGGCCTCTGGCGGACAGCGCTTCGCTGCGCAGCGCAGTGAGCAGATTGCCGAGAGCATGAACATGGAGACGGCAGCGCGCGAAAGCTTCGACCTGCTGCAGACCGACAGCGCCCGCATCGGCAACGGCGCGCGGCTCTTCAGTCGCATCGCATGGGTCCTGCCCGGCTTGGACGGGCTTCCTGAACTGCGCCGCCGTATCGGATGCCTGGAACTGGATGCGGCGGCATCGACAACTGCGTATACCAAGCTGCTGTCCGGACTGCTCGCGGTGGTATTCGAGGCAGCGGACGGCGCCACCGACCCCGAGGTCTCGCGCGTCTTGGTTGCGCTCTTCAATTTCATGCAGGGCAAGGAATTTGCCGGGCAGGAACGTGCCTGCGGCGCGGCTGCATTCGCTTCAGGGCGCAACGACAGCAGCCGGCAGCAGCAATGGCTGCACCTGATCGACTCGCAGGAGCGTTGTTTTCAGCTCTTCATCGAGTTCTCTGCGGAGACGGTGGCCGACCTCTGGCGCACGACCCAATCGCCGGAGCAAATCGCCGAACAGGAACGCCTGCGCCGAATCGCCTGCGCCGCACCCCCGGGCGTGATGCTCGACCCGGACCTGAGCCGGACGTGGTTCGACTGCTGCACACGACGCATCGACGCGATGCACTGGGTCGAAGAGCGGCTCGCCGCCGATCTGCAGCGAATCTGCAAGGACAAAACAGCGAAGGCACATTCGGAACTGCGGGCCCATGAAGCGCTGCTGCCAAGAGTGACCGAATCGGCTGACCCGATGGCCGCGGCGTTTTTCGAGGAGCCCGTATGGTCACAGTCGCCCGGCAGCGCACCGCTCTACGGCAGGCAACTCGAGCGCTCCATTCTGGACATGGTCCAGGAGCAATCACACCGTCTGCAGGCCATGAGCGACGAGTTGGAAACCGTGCGCGCTGCCCTCAACGAACGAAAGCTTGTCGAACGCGCCAAGGGCCTCCTGATGGCCCGCCGCGGCATCAGCGAACAGGAAGCGCACAAGATGCTGCGCCACACCGCGATGAACCAAAGCCGGCGCCTGATCGAAGTGGCCGAATCCGTGCTCTCGCTGGCGGAATTTCTGCCCCGGGATGTGGCTTCCTGAAAGCGGCAGCTGATCTGAAATGGTGCGACGCACAACGATCGTGCCGCCGGGCAGGTCCGCGCCAAAGCAGTCGGTGGACTGCGCCATCATTGGATTGTTTGCTATGTTCTTGATAGCAGCACCACATCCGCAAAGATTGGCACGGGGTTTGCAATACGTAGAACACAGATCGATGAAGGTCTACAGATAGACAGCATCCAACGGCGGATACGGTCTACCGAACTGGACAAAGGCGTCCCCACCCGCAAGGGCTCGTTTTCGAGCAGCCCCTGCGCGGTGAGGACGCCTTTTTTGCTTTTGCTTTTTGTGTTTTTGCCTTTTCCCTTTCCTTCGGAGTTCGCCCCATGACCGATTCGCTTGCCTCCAAACTGAGTCGCAGACGCGTGCTGCAGGCCGCCGCTGCCGGTGTCGTCGGGCTGGACCCCGCGTTGCGAGCGGCCGTGTGGGCCCAAGGATCCGACAAGCCGGAGAAGGAAGAAGTCAGGATCGGCTTCATTCCGCTGACCGACTGCGCCAGCGTGGTGATGGCCTCGGTGCTGGGCATCGACAAGAAGTACGGCGTGAAGATCGTGCCCAGCAAGGAAGCCAGTTGGGCCGGCGTGCGCGACAAGTTGGTCAACGGCGAATTGGACTTTGCCCATGTGCTCTATGGGCTGGTTTATGGCGTGCACGTAGGCATTGGTGGGCCGAAGAAAGACATGGCCGTTCTGATGACGCTCAACAACAACGGCCAGGCGATCACGCTGTCGAAAAAGCTCGCCGACAAGGGTGCCGTCGATGGCGCCTCGCTGGCCAAGGTGATGGCGGCCAACAAGGTCGACTACACCTTTGCGCAGACCTTTCCCACGGGCACCCACGCGATGTGGCTCTATTACTGGATGGCCGCCAACGGCATCGATCCGCTGAAGGACGCCAAGGTCATCACCGTGCCTCCGCCGCAGATGGTTGCGAACATGCGCGTGGGCAACATGGACGGCTATTGCGTCGGCGAGCCGTGGGGTCAGCGCGCCATCATGGACGGCATCGGCATCACGGCTGTGACCACGCAGGACATCTGGAAGGACCACCCCGAAAAGGTGCTCGGCACGACGGGTGACTTCGTCAAGAAGTACCCCAATACCGCGCGCGCAGTGACCGCGGCCATCCTGGAGGCCAGCAAGTGGATCGACACCGGTCTGCAGAACAAGAACAAGATGGCCGAAACCATTGCCGACAAGAGCTACGTCAACACCAACGTCGACGCCATCAACCAGCGGATCCTGGGCCGCTACTCCAACGGGCTCGGCAAGAGTTGGGACGACCCGAACTACATGAAGTTCTTCAACGACGGATCGGTGAACTTCCCGTACCTGTCGGACGGCATGTGGTTCCTCACGCAGCACAAGCGCTGGGGCCTCCTCAAGGAGCATCCCGACTATCTGCAGGTCGCCACGCAGATCAACCGCATCGACGTCTACAAGCAGGCCGCGGCAGCTACGAACACGCCGCTTCCCAAGGAAACGATGCGCACCAGCAAGCTGTTCGACGGCGTCGTTTGGGACGGCAAGAACCCCAAGCAGTACGCCGATTCGTTCAAGGTCCATGCCTGAGGAGCCCGTCATGGTGAGCGCTGTCTTTCATTCCCCTCTCGATACCCGTCCCGCTCTGCCGGCCGCTGCAAAGAGCTTTGTCGCGACCAAGCCCGTGGCCCTGGCCCGCCGGCCCGAACCCGAGCCGCGAACGCCGCGCGACTTCAGCGCGCTGTGGCTGCGCGTGCTGCCGCCGGTGCTCGGCGTCGCGCTGCTGATCCTGATCTGGGAACTGGTCGCGATGAAGAGCACCACCGGCTTTCCCTCGCCGCTCGCGACCTGGCAGCAGGCCCTGACGGTGTTCAGCGATCCGTTCTACAGCAAGGGCCCCAACGACCAAGGCGTGGGCTGGAACGTGCTCTCGTCGCTGCAGCGCGTCGCGCTTGGCTTCGGTCTCGCGGCCGCGGTGGGTATCCCTGCGGGCTTCGCGATCGGCCGCTTCGATTTCCTCTCGCGCATGTTCAATCCCCTGATCAGCCTGCTGCGCCCGGTCTCTCCGCTGGCCTGGTTGCCGATCGGGCTGCTGGTATTCAAGGGCGCCAATCCGGCGGCGATCTGGACGATCTTCATCTGCTCGATCTGGCCGATGATCATCAACACCGCGGTGGGCGTGCAGCGCGTGCCGAGCGACTACATGAACGTCGCGAAAGTGCTGAACCTCAGCGAATGGAAGATCTTCACCAAGATCCTCTTTCCAGCGGTGCTGCCCTACATGTTGACCGGCGTGCGGCTCGCCGTCGGGACCGCGTGGCTCGTGATCGTCGCGGCAGAGATGCTCACTGGCGGTGTCGGCATCGGCTTCTGGGTGTGGGACGAGTGGAACAACCTCAACGTCGCCAACATCATCATCGCGATCTTCGTCATCGGCATCGTCGGCCTCGTGCTCGAGTTCGCGCTCATCAAGATCGCCACGGCATTCACGTTCGAAGAGGTGAAGTCATGAATGATGACAAGAAGTACATCGAGATCCAGGGCGTCGAGCAGCGGTTCAAGACGGCCAAGGGCAGCTTCCTCGCATTGCGCGACATCAACCTGTGCGTGGCCAAGGGTGAGTTCATCACACTGATCGGGCACTCGGGCTGCGGCAAGTCGACGCTGCTGAACCTCATCGCCGGTCTCACCACGCCCACGCAAGGCGTGCTGCTCTGCGCCAATCGCGAGATCAAGGGCCCGGGGCCAGAGCGCGCGGTGGTGTTCCAGAACCACTCGCTGCTGCCCTGGCTGACCTGCTACGAGAACGTGTACCTCGGTGTCGAGCGCGTGTTCGCGTCGACCGAAGCGAAGGCGCAACTCAAGGCGCGCACCGAAGCGGCGCTCGCGCTGGTCGGTCTGAGCGCGGCGGCGCAGAAGCGCCCCGGTGAGATCTCCGGCGGCATGAAGCAACGCGTGGGCATCGCCCGCGCGCTCTCGATGGAACCCAAGGTACTGCTCATGGACGAGCCCTTCGGTGCACTCGACGCGCTCACGCGCGCCAAGCTGCAGGACGAGTTGCTCGCCATCGTGCAGAAGACGCACAGCACGGTCGTCATGGTCACGCACGACGTGGACGAGGCTGTGCTGCTGTCCGACCGCATCGTGATGTTGACCAACGGGCCCGCGGCGACCATCGGCGAAGTGCTGGCAGTCGACATCCCACGTCCGCGCAATCGCGTCGAGCTGGCGGAAGACCCGGTCTACGTACATGCGCGCAAGGCCGTCATCGACTTTCTCTACACGCGCCAGGCGCACGTGGAGAAGGTCGCCGCCTGAGTCGCCACGGCGGCGGACCACTCACGCGGGAGTCAGGACATGATGACCTGCAAGCTGTGCTCGTACGAGGCGGTGAGTTGGTCGAAGGTGTCGACCAGCGCATCGCTGGAACGCACCAGCGCAGCGCGCCCTTCTGCGCTCGCGACGTCGCGCACGCCGTGCACCAGTTGCAGCCACTCGTCGCGCGCGGCCGCCAGCGCGGTCCGGATTTCGGGTGAGCTCAAGGGTGCGCGCTCGAGCTCGAGCAGCGCGGACTCGAACGCCTCCATGGTCGGCGCCAAGCGGTCGCGCATGGCATCTTGCGACAAGATCGACGCCAGCAGCGCGTCCTTTGCAAGCCGCTGTGCGCGCATGCGCTCGCGCCCGCAGATGTTGACGATACGCAGCGCCCGTCGCGCGCCGTGTGCCTCCAGTGCACCCGTCAGAGTCTCGGCGGCAGACAGCAGCGCATCGGCACGCGCATCGATATCTATCAACGCTCCCGGTGCGAGGCGCGCGTCAAGTGCCGCCTCCAGCCCTTGCCAGGCCACGCGCACATCCGATAGGGCCCGCCCACCGGCCTCATTCAGTTCGAGGGCAGCCAGATGATCGAGGTTGTCCTGCACGCGCTCAGCCGACTGCGTTCGCAGGACGCGCGCGCGTCGCGCATCGACACCGGCCAGCGCCTGCGCCGCTACGCGGACCAGCCGCTGGGACAGCATGCGCAACTGCCCCGCGCGATTGATCGCATCGGCCCATCGCGAAGCCTCGACCACGGACCGCGAGACTTCGCCGAGGCGCAGGTTGGCATGCATGGCCGCGCCGCGCAGCAGGCCAAAGGCCTCGTCCTCCTCGATGCCGCGTGCGGACATCAGCAGGCCCTTGGCGCGATCGATCCACTTGCGCTCGTCCAGGCGGGTGCGCAGCGCGACGAGTTCGGTGCGCAGCCCGTTCTCCCGCTGCCAGCGCGCCTGCGCGCGGCCCAGCAAGGCCTCGAGGGATTGCGCGTTCAGCGCCTCGATCGATTCCCACGCGTGCACGCCGAGCGCCGCCAACTTCTCGTGCGACTCACGATCCAGCGGGGCACAGGCGAGGCTCACTGCACATGGCGGCGTGCCCGACCAGGCTTGCAATGCATCGAGAAGATCCTGCGTCAGCGTGGGCATGCAGATCAGGATTTCTCGGGGCGCAAGCGACTGGGCCTGCGACACCATCGTGCGGCAAGTCGCACGCACGAACGCCGAAGCGTCGAGACCCTGGACAAGGTCGGTGGCTTCGGAGGGAAAGACAACAAAAAGAGGGTTCACGGCGCGTTTCAAGCTGTGACCGAAAGCATAGGGCAGATGCGCCGCGATGCGTTGGCACATGTTTTGCGTGATATGGCTCGCGGTGTAACGAAGCACCGCTTTGGTGAAGCGGCAGACACCTGCATGCCGCCCGGTAGCGCAACCATCGGGCACACCCCTCACGCCGTCAGCGTCCGCTGCCGGCACACCGCCCCAACCCCGTCCGACGACACGGCCCGCCAACGGCCGCGCCGCGGCATTTCGCATTGAAAGCCATGTCCAGCTTCAAGTCCTTCCTTCGCTCAGGCCACGGCCCGACGTTGTTCGCGGCCTTCCTGTACTTCGCCTTCTCGTGCTGCATCTGGGTGCTCAACGGTGCAATGGCACCGTTCATCGGCGAGACCTTCAACCTCTCGCCGGCGCAGAAAGGCCTGATGCTGTCGGTGCCGATCATCGCCGGTGCGCTGATGCGTTTTCCGCTGGGCATCCTGTCGCAATACATCGGCCGCAAGAGTGCGACGCTGGTCGAGATGGGCCTGATTGCCGTGGCGATGCTGTTCGGCTTCTTCATGGTGCACAGCTTCAACGATCTGCTCGCGATGGGCGTGCTCCTGGGCATCGCGGGCGCAAGCTTCGGGGTCGCGCTTTCGCTGGGTTCGGGCTGGTTCCCGCCGCAGCACAAGGGCCTCGCCATGGGGTTGGTGGGTGCGGGCAACGTCGGTACCGCGGTGTCGGTGCTGGTGGCTCCGCCGCTCGCCCAATGGCTGGGCTGGCAAAGTGTGTACGGCGTGGCGGCTGTCGCGATCCTGGTGCCGATGATCGTGATGATCATGCTCGCCAAGGAGCCACCCGACATCGACAGCCACGCCAGCTTCCGCGAGCACATCGCCTGCCTGTTCGAGAAGGACGGATGGGTGTTCAGCCTCATCTACGGCGTGACCTTCGGCGGCTTCATCGGCCTCACGACCTTCCTGCCCTCCTACTACTACGACCAATTCGGCGTCAGCAAGGTGCAGGCCGGCCAGCTGACTATGTTGGCCGCCTTCATGGGTGCGGCCGTGCGCGTGATCGGCGGCTGGATCTCCGACCGCTGGGGCGGCGTCAACACGCTGACATTGGTCCTGCTCGTGGTGGCGATCAGCCTGGTCCTTGTCGGCGCATCGTCGGCATCGTTGACGCTCACCACGCTGCTGCTGATCGCCTGTTTCGCCGCACTGGGTGCGGGCAACGGCGCACTCTTCCAGCTCGTGCCGCTGCGCTGGCCCGCAAGCACAGCGGTGGCCGGCTCCATGATCGGCGAGATCGGTGCGCTCGGCGGAGGCCTGGTGCCCAACGCGATGGGCTTGTCCAAGCAATACCTCGGCAGCTACGCCTGGGGCTTCGTCTTCTTCGCCGCACTGTCGCTCGTCATGCTGGCCGTCATGCGCGTGATGCAAATCCGCTGGACCCGCACCTGGGCCGAAAAAGGCGGCCGCGCCCGCGAAGCCGCACAGCCACCAGTCACGACCCACCGCCCCAAGAGCTCCAAGGCCCCCAAGGCGCGCAACGCATGACCCCGCACACCCTCATTCCAAAAATACCGCGGAACCGGCTTCACCGGGTCGCCGGTATTGCCCCCGGATGGGGGTGGGCGGCTACGCGAAGTGAGCCAACCTGGGGGCGAGCAGCACGCCTCTCAAGTCCGGGGCAGGAAGAGCAGCCACACCACCAGCAGCACATTGAACAGCAGCGACACAGCGAGCGCGATCTTGTAGAGCGCCGCCGGATCGCGGCGGGCCAGCGGCGTGGCGCTCGGCGCGCCGACGGGACGGGACGCACCGCGCTCCAGCGCGAGCAGAAGTTCCTCGGCCGTCTCGAAACGTTGCCGGGGATCGCGCGCCACGGCCTTGCGCACCAGGTGGTCGAGCCATACGGGCACATCGGGCCGGATGCGCGACAACGCGGCCGGATCGCGCCGGTAGCGCGCTGCCTGGTAGGGCTCGATCTCGCCATAGGGCAGGCGCCCGGCGAGCCACTGGTAGAGCGTGACCCCCAGCGCGAACAGATCGCTGCCTGCGTCGGCGCCCTCGCCTTCCCACTGTTCGGGGTTGATGTAGCTGGGCGTGCCGGCGTGCAGCTCGCGCTGCGCCGCGCCCTCGCGCCCGGACAGCGCGACACCCAGGTCGAGGATGCGCCAGCGCCCATCGTCGCCAAGGTGCAGGTTGCCCGGCTTGATGTCGCGATGCACCACGCCGTGGCGGTGCAGCCTTCCCAGCGCGCGGGTCACTTCGATGGCCGCGGCCACGACCTCCGCCACCGCACCACGCCGACCGTCCTTCTGCATCTGCTCGAGCGTTCGTCCGCCGTGCCAATCGAACACGGTGTAGAGCGCGCTGGCATCCTCCGCGCGTTCGTGAACGCGCACGAAGCCGCTGTCGGCGCGAGCGCTGACGCGCAGGCCCAGCCAGGCTTCGTGAGCGAGCATCGCGCGCTCCTGCGGATCGCCGGCCCGGGACGGATGCAAGGTCTTGAGGGTCACCAGTGCTCGCGTCTCGGGTCGACGTGCCTGGTAGAGCACATGCACGCCGGTGTCGGCCACCCGCGCGGTGATGACGTAGCCGTCGAGCACATCGCCGACCTTCAGCTGCGGCGGCGGAGCCAGCCGGCGCACGTCGCCCATCTCATCGTCCAGTTGGCGGGCATCCAGTCCCATGACGCGGATCACCAGCGCGGTGGCGTTGTCGCGGGATCCTGCCGCCAGCGCGGCCTGCACCAGTGCATCGCTGGCCTCGCCCGCGTTGCCCTGCAGCGCAAGGGCCGCCAAATGCTGTGCCTTGAGCACACCGTGAACGCCGTCGGAGCTGAGCACGAAGCAGTCGCCGACCCGCACGTCGCCCTGCACATAGTCGACCCGCACCTGATCGTCGAGACCGATTGCGCGCGTCAGCCGGCTTCGCAGATCGGGGTGCTCGAAGGCATGGTCATGGGTCAGCTGCATGGCAGGCTCGCCACCCTGGCGCACTCGCCACGCGCGCGTGTCGCCGACGTGCGCGAGCGTGTAGCTCTGTCCATGCAGCACCAGCGCCGTCAACGTGGTGAGCGCGGTGCCGCCACCCTGGCGGCGGCGGTTGTGATCGGCAAGCCATGCGTTCTGCGCGCCGATCAGCCGGTCCAGCGCCGCCGTCGGCTCCCAGGTGTCGGGCGTGGCGAAGTAATCGCCAAGCAGGCCCATCACGGTGGTCTGCGCGGCCTCCAGACCGCGTCCCCCGGCGGACACGCCGTCGGCGATGGCCGCAATCAGTCCGCGCGCTTCCTCGCCCTGCGGCGCATGCACCGCGCCGGCGAAATCCTCGTTGACCTCGCGGGGCCCGCGCAGGCTGCTGTAGCCGATGTCCACTTCAAAGCTCATGGCGCGATTCTCCACGCGCGCCCCGGGCACCTCGCTTGATTGAATCCAGGAAAGGTCCAACGCCATGAAGAAAATGAAACTCGTGATGGTCGGCAACGGCATGGCCGGCGTGCGCACGATCGAGGAGCTGCTCAAGATCGAGCCCGATCTCTACGACATCACCGTGTTCGGTGCCGAGCCGCATCCAAACTACAACCGCATCCTGTTGTCGCCGGTGCTGGCGGGCGAGCAGACGGTCGACGAGATCGTCCTCAACAGCTGGGAGTGGTACGCCGAGAACAACATCACACTGCACGCCGGCAAGAAGGTCGCGGAAGTCGACCGCGTCAACCRCATCGTTCGCGCCGAAGACGGCACCGAGGCGGTCTATGACCGGCTGCTGATGTGCACCGGCTCCAACCCCTTCATGCTGCCTGTTCCCGGCAAAGACCTGAAGGGCGTGATCGCCTATCGCGACATCGCCGACACCGACTACATGATCGAGACCGCACGCACGCACAAGAACGCGGTCGTCATCGGCGGTGGACTGCTGGGCCTCGAAGCGGCCAATGGCCTGATGCTCCGCGGCATGAACGTCACCGTGGTGCACGTCATGCCGTGGCTGATGGAGCGGCAACTGGACGACGTGGCCGGCAAGCTGCTGCAGAAGTCGCTCGAAGACCGCGGCCTGAAGTTCCTCATTGGTGCGCAAACCCAGGAACTCGTGGGCAACGAACAAGGAAGGGTCTCGGCCATCCGCTTCAAGGACGGCACCGAAGTCGCCGCCGACCTGGTGGTCATGGCCGTCGGCATTCGTCCTAACACGGAGCTGGCAGAGAAGATGCGGCTGCACATCAACCGCGGCATCGTCGTCACCGACACCATGCAGACCGTGACCGATGCGCGCATCTACTCGGTCGGCGAATGCGCTGCGCATCGGGGCATCGCCTACGGCCTGGTCGCACCGCTGTTCGAGCAGGCCAAGGTCGCGGCGAATCACCTGGCGCAATTCGGCATCGGCCGCTACATGGGCTCGCTGACGTCGACGAAGCTCAAGGTCACAGGCATCGACCTCTTCTCCGCCGGCGAATTCATGGGCGGCGAAGGCACGGAGGAAATCGTGATGAGCGACCCCTTCGGCGGCGTCTACAAGAAGCTGGTGATCAAGGACGACAAGCTCGTCGGCGCCTGCCTCTACGGCGACACGGTGGATGGCAGCTGGTACTTCAAGCTGCTGCGTGACGGACGCAGCGTGCACGACATTCGCGACAAGCTGATGTTCGGCGAATCCAACATCGGCGACACCGGCCACGAAGGCCACAGCAAGGCTGCTTCGATGCCGGACGACGCCGAGGTCTGCGGCTGCAATGGCGTCAACAAGGGCACCATCTGCAAGGCGATCAAGGACAAGGGACTCTTCACTCTCGAAGAGGTCAAGAAGCACACCAAGGCCAGTGCATCGTGTGGCTCGTGCACCGGGCTGGTCGAGCAGATCCTGATGTTCACGGCCGGCGGCGACTACTCCGCCACGCCGAAGAAGAAGGCTGTGTGCGCCTGCACCGATGTCAGCCACCAGGACGTGCGTGAGGCGATCCGAAAAGGGCACTACCTCACACACGACGAGGTGTATCGCAATCTCGGCTGGCGGACGCCAAACGGATGCGCGACCTGCCGGCCTGCAATCAACTACTACCTGATCTCGACCTGGCCGAAAGAGGCAAAGGACGATCCGCAGAGTCGCTTCGTCAACGAGCGCAGCCACGCCAACATCCAGCGGGACGGCACCTATTCGGTGATACCGCGCATGTGGGGCGGCCACACGACGCCCGACGAATTGCGCCGCATCGCCGACGCGGCGGACAAATACAAGATCCCGACCGTCAAGGTCACGGGCGGCCAGCGCATCGACCTGCTCGGCGTGAAGAAGGAAGACCTGGAGAACGTCTGGAAGGACATCGGCATGCCCTCGGGCTTTGCCTACGCCAAGTCGCTGCGCACGGTGAAGACGTGCGTAGGCAGCGAATGGTGCCGCTTCGGCACCCAGGACTCGACGCAGATGGGCAAGGACCTGGAGCGCGCGCTTTGGGCGATGTATTCGCCGCACAAGGTCAAGCTCGCAGTCTCGGGCTGCCCGCGAAACTGCGCCGAGTCGGGCATCAAGGACGTGGGCGTGATCGGCGTCGATTCGGGCTGGGAAATCTACGTGGGCGGCAACGGCGGCATCAAGACCGAAGTCGCACAGTTCCTGGTCAAGGTGAAGACATCCGATGAAGTGATGGAGTACGCGGGCGCGTTTCTTCAGCTCTACCGTGAGGAAGGCTGGTATCTGGAGCGCACCGTGCACTACATCGGACGTGTCGGCCTCGACTACGTGAAGAAGAAGGTCCTCGAGGACGCGGAAGGCCGCAAGACGCTGTGGGAGCGGCTCCAGTTCGCACTCGATGGCGAACCCGATCCGTGGTTCGAGTCCAGCCAGGCTTCTGTCGACGTGCGGCAGTTCAAGCCGATTGCCGTAGTCGAGAGCATCCCTGCTGATGCGCAGACGGTCTGAAGGAGAGCGAATCATGAGCGAATGGAAAGTGATCTGCCGGGTCGAAGACATTCCCGTGCTTGGTGCCCGTCGAGTGGCGCGCRCCCAGGGCATCGATGTTGCGGTGTTCCGCAATTCAGAGGACGAGGTTTTTGCATTGCTCGACCGCTGCCCGCACAAGGGCGGACCGTTGAGCCAGGGCATCGTCTTCGGCACCAGCGTGGCCTGTCCGCTGCACAACTGGGCGATCGGACTCGACGATGGTTGCGCGAAATCGCCCGACGAAGGCTGCACACCGCGCTTTGCAGTGAAAGTCGCCAACGGTGTGGTGCACCTCGATGCGGGCGAGCTCCAATTGCACGCCACCGATCTCTCGCGGCCTGTGGCGGGGCCTCAGCCAGTCGTCGCAGACTGACTATCTTCACCCGAGCCAGCACCATGAACGAAACACGCTCCACCTGCCCCTACTGCGGCGTGGGCTGTGGCGTCATCATCGAGTCCGACGGCGCGCAGATCACCGGCGTGCGCGGGGACCCGGCGCACCCCGCCAACTTCGGTCGGCTGTGCACGAAAGGGTCTACGCTGCACCTGACCGCCAGCGCTGCCGTCACCATGCAGACTCGTCTTTTGCAGCCATTGCAGCGTGCCACTCGTGGCTCCGTCCCCGAGCCCATCACATGGGACGGCGCACTGGGGGTCGCGGCGGAACGATTCGCGCAGGTCATCGAGGAAAGCGGCCCCGATGCCGTCGGCTTCTACGTATCCGGACAACTGCTGACAGAGGACTATTACGTCTTCAACAAGCTGGCCAAAGGGCTCGTCGGCACCAACAACATCGACACCAATTCGCGCCTTTGCATGAGCAGCGCGGTGGCCGGCTACAAGAAGACGCTGGGCGCCGATGCACCACCAGCCTGCTACGACGACCTGAAGCACGCACAGTGCCTTTTCATCGTCGGCAGCAACACTGCGTGGGCGCATCCCATTTTGTTCCGGCGCATCGAGGATGCGAAGGCGGCCAATCCAACCATGAAGATCGTCGTGGCGGATCCTCGCCGCACGGACACCGCCGAGATTGCTGACCTGTTCTTGCCGATCCAGCCGGGTACCGACGTGATGCTCTTCAACGGCATGCTGCACCTGATGCTGTGGGAAGGCTGGGCGGATTCGCGCTACATCGCCGAGCACACCAACGGCTTCGACGCCTTGAAAGCGACGGTGCGCGACTGCACACCCGACCGCGTCGCACAGGTCTGCGGCATCTCCAAGGACGACCTCCTGGAGGCGGCGCGCCTCTTTGCGACTTCTGCAGCGACGCTGAGCCTGTATTGCCAAGGCCTGAACCAATCCTCTTCCGGAACGGCGAAGAACGCGGCCCTGATCAACCTCCATCTGGCGACGGCGCAGATCGGCAAACCCGGCGCGGGGCCCTTCTCGCTCACCGGTCAGCCCAACGCCATGGGCGGCCGCGAAGTGGGTGGGTTGGCCAATCTTCTTTCCGCTCATCGCGATCTCGCCAATCCGCGGCATCGCGCCGAAGTGGCGGCGCTGTGGGGCATCGACGATGTGCCGGCTCGACCGGGCAAGACTGCGGTCGAAATGTTCCAGGCCGCGGCGGACGGCGAAATCCGCGCGCTCTGGATCGCCTGCACCAACCCAGCGCAATCGATGCCCGACCAGGCGACGGTGCGCCGCGCGCTCGAGCGCTGCGAGTTCGTCGTGGTGCAGGAGGCATTCGCGAAAACGGCAACCTGCGAGTTCGCCGACCTGCTGCTGCCAGCCACCACATGGGGCGAGAAGGAAGGCACCGTCACCAACAGCGAACGCCGCATCTCTCGAGTGCGGCGAGCTGTGCCGCCGCCTGGCGAGGCTCGCAATGACTGGTCTATCGGCGTGGGTTTCGCGCGGCGGCTCGAGGAGCGCCTGGGCCGCACAGCCACGCTCTTTCCCTACGTGGATGCCGAGTCGGTCTGGAATGAACACCGCGAATCCACGCGCGGGCGCGATCTCGACATCACTGGAATGAGCTACGCGATGCTCGAATCGGCGCCGCAGCAATGGCCACTGCGTGAAGGCGAGACAGAAGGCCGCGCTCGGCTCTATGAGGACGGCATCTTCCCAACGCCCGATGGCCGCGCGCAGTTCGTCGATACGCCCTACAAGCCGGTAACCGAGCCCCGTGACGCGCGCTATCCCTTCTCTCTCAACACTGGCCGGCTGCGCGACCAGTGGCACGGCATGAGCCGCACCGGCACACTGGGCAGGCTCTTCGGCCACGCCGCCGAGCCTGTGGCTCAGATGCATCCGCAGGACATGGCCAGGCGCCAATTGGCCGAGGGCGATCTCGTGCACGTCACCTCGCGCCGAGGCTCGATCGTGGTGCCCGTCGCGGGCAGCGCCGATGTCGGCTTGAGCCAAGTCTTCATTGCAATGCATTGGGGTGGCGAATACCTGAGCGGCTCGTCCAGCACCGGCACGCGGCTTGCGGGCGTGAATGCCCTCACGACCTCCAGCTTCTGCCCCGATTCGAAGCAACCCGAGCTCAAGCACGCAGCAGTGAAAGTCCTCAAGGCCGAGATGCCCTGGACACTCCTCGCCGCCGCATGGCTCCCGCAGGAGGCCGCGCTGACTGTCGCCGGCGAGTTGCGAAACCTGATGTCGGCGTTTCCGTTCGCCAGCTGCGTGCCCTTTGCCGCAGGCGCTGCACTCGAAGATGCGAGTCCCGATCGCACCGGCGTGCTGTTCCGGGCTGCCGCGCATGAGGCACCACCCGACGCCGTCCTCTCGCAGATAGAAGGCTTGCTTGCGCTCGCAGGCACCGACACACTGCGCTACGCGGATGCAAAACGCGGGCAGCGTCGCGCGGTCCGTTTGACACGCAATGGCGCGAACGCGTACCTCGAAGGCTTCCTGCTGGGCGGAGACACTCGCTCGGAAGTCTGGATCAAGGCGTTGCTGCAAGACCGGCTGCCGGCGCAGGCCTTTGGCCGGCAACTGCTGCGGCCCGCCTCGGTGGCGCCCATCGGTGTCGCGGCACGCAAAATCGTCTGCAGTTGCTTCGGTGTCACGCAAACCGCCATCGGCGAGCATCTCGCGTCCTCCGCGGGCTCGGACGTGGAGCGACTCGCCGCATTGCAGGGCGCGCTGAAATGCGGCACCAATTGCGGGTCTTGCATCACCGAGCTGAAACGGATGGTGCGCTTGTCCTCCGGGCCGGTTCTGGCGGAGTCGCCATGAGCCTTGACGGGGCGACCGCGATAAACCCGCCTGGGCGACGGGGCATAAGCGCGCCCCATTTGCGGCATAAGTCATGCGGGACAATCCGGGCACCCATGGGAATCAGCCAATACATCAAGGAAATCGGTCGCGGCGCGCGCGGTGCAAAGCCGCTGGACCGCGAGCAAGCGCGCGATCTCTTCGGCCAGGTGCTCGACGGCACGGTGACAGATCTGGAAATCGGCGCTTTCTGCCTCGCGATGCGCATCAAGGGCGAGACGCCAGAAGAACTGGCAGGCTTCCTCGATGCGACGCATGTCCGGCTCCATCGCTTTCCAGCGACGGAACGCCCACTCGTGGTGCTGCCGAGCTACAACGGCGCGCGACGCCTTCCGGTTCTGACACCGCTGCTCGCCCTGCTGCTGGCGCGCGAAGGCCTGCCTGTGCTGGTGCATGGTGCCGCCACGGAATCGACGCGCGTCCTGGCATCCAGCGTGCTCTCGGCGCTGGACGTGCCGACGCTGCAAAGCATTCGTCCCATTGCCGATGGCGAGATCGTCTTCGCGCCCACCGAACTGCTGTCCCCGGGCCTGAAGCGCCTGCTCGATGTGCGACGTGTCGTGGGCCTGCGCAATCCTGGACACAGCGTGGTCAAGCTGATGCAGCCGAGCGAAGGTGAATGCCTGGTCGTCGGCAGCTATACGCACCCCGAATATGCGCAGTCGATGGCGGCGACTTTCGAATTGATGGGGATGACCGCCCTGCTCTCGCGCGGCCTGGAAGGCGAAAGCGCCGCCGACCCGCGCCGCACCGCGCAAATCGACGGGTTCGTTCACGGGCGCCACGTTGCATTGCAGGCGCAGCAGCCGGGCACGCAAAGTGAAGTGCCTGGCCTGCCCACCGAAATCGACATCGCGACGACAGCGGCCTACACCCGTCGCGTCTTGGCGGGCGAAGCGTCGGTGCCAAACGCCATCGCGCAACAGGTGGGGCACATCGTCCAATTGGCGAAGCTGGCGCAGGTAACCCCAGCGGTGCGGAAAGCGAAAGAGACCACGGAAACTCCATGAGCAAGTCATCCCACCACGGCAGTTGCACGCTGGTCGGCGCCGGCCCCGGCGACCCCGAACTGCTCACAATCAAAGCCGTCAAGGCCATCCAGGCCGCGACGGTGCTCTTGGTCGACGACCTCGTCAGCGAAGAAATCCTGGCTTATGCGAGACCCGGTGCGCGCATCGTTCATGTCGGGAAGCGAGGCGGCTGCCGAAGCACGCCCCAAGCGTTCATCGAGCGGCTCATGATCACCGCCGCCCATGAAGGAGAGACCGTCGTGCGCCTCAAGGGTGGCGATCCTTTCATCTTCGGCCGTGGCGGCGAGGAAGTCGAACACCTGCGCGAAGCCGGCATCGAGGCGCAGGTCGTCAACGGCATCACGGCAGGGCTGGCCGCAGTCACCGCGCTCGGCGTGCCGCTCACCCATCGCGATCACGCCCAAGGAGTGGTGTTCGTCACAGGACATGCCAAGACGGGGCACGCTGCCGATGAGCACCCGATGGATTGGCGCCAGCTCGCCGCCACTGCACGCGATGCACGCCTGACGCTGGTGATCTACATGGGCGTCACCGGCGTGGCGCACATCCAGAACGAACTGCTTCATGGTCTTTCGGCCGACACGCCGGTGGCGGTGATCCAGCACGCGAGCCTGCCGCAGCAAAGGCATATCGCAACCACGCTTGCCAAGCTTCGCGCGGACTTGGCTGACGCGGGCCTCGCCRGCCCCTCGATCATCGTCGTCGGCGACGTCTTGCGCGGAATGGCCGCAGTCGGAACGGCCGCCTCTCGATTCGGCACCTGATGAGCGGCGAACCCTTCAAGGCTGCGGGCGGCGAGCGTTGAGTTCCTACGACACCATCGTCATCGGCGCGGGCGCTGCCGGGTTGCACTGCGCCGCCTTGGCCGGCCAGCAGGGGCTGCGCGTGCTCCTTCTCGACCATAGCGAACGCATTGCCGAGAAGATCCGCATTTCAGGCGGCGGGCGCGCCAACTTCACCAACCGCGACCTGGACGTGCGCGCGCCGCAACGGCATTTCATCGGCGAAAACCCCAATTTCTGTCGCTCTGCTCTGTCGCGCTATGCGCCGCAGCAATTCATTGAGCTCGTCCAGAAGCACGGAATCGCGTTCCACGAAAAGCACAAGGGCCAACTCTTTTGCGACGGTCCTTCGCAGCAGATCATCGACATGCTGCTCGCCGAGTGCAGCGCCGGCGGCGTCTCGCATTGGCAACCCTGCAGGGTGGGCGCCATAGCCCACACGAACGGCGGCGGCTATCAGGTCGAAACAAGCCGCGGCGCGGTGCGCGCACCGCGCCTCGTGGTTGCCACGGGCGGTCTTTCCATCCCGCAGATCGGCGCCAGCGACTTCGGCTATCGGCTTGCAACGCAGTTCGGCTTGCGCGTTGTCCCGCCGCGGCCGGCTCTGGTTCCGCTCACTTTCGGCGGCGAGGGATGGGAGCCCTATTCGACACTGGCGGGCCTCGCGCTGCCTGTTCGAATCGAAACCGGTAGCAAGAAGGAACGCATGAGCTTCCTCGAAGACTTGCTGTTCACACATCGCGGGCTGTCGGGCCCCGCGGTACTGCAGATTTCAAGCTATTGGCGACCAGGCGCGCCGCTCACGATCGACTTTGCACCCGGCATCGATGTCGCCACCGCGCTCGCCGAAGCCAAGCAGCGCTCGCGCAAACGCATCAACAACGAACTGGCCGCCCTGGTGCCCTCGCGCCTCGCCGACGCATGGGTCGACCAGGACTCATCCTTGCAGCGCCCGATCAATGAAGCGGGCGATCGGGCGATTTCGGCGCTGGCCGACCGGATCGCGCGCTGGCAGATCACGCCCAGCGGCACGGAGGGTTACAAAAAAGCGGAAGTCACGGCAGGCGGCGTCGACACGCGCGATCTCTCGTCGCAAACCTTGGAGTCGAAACAGCCCGGGCTGTACTTCATCGGCGAGGTGGTCGACGTGACCGGCTGGCTCGGCGGTTACAACTTTCAATGGGCCTGGGCCAGCGCCCATGCATGCGCGCGGGCACTGGCGTTGGACGGCAAAGCTGACGCTATAATGCCCGGCTAACTTTGGCCTTCCCTCAACGGCCTAATCCCTTTTCAGTTGAGGAACCCCGGCCCGGGGCCCGATCTTCCCCAGGCCAAATTCAACAGACCCAATTTTTTAAATGACCACCATCCGCGTAAAAGAAAACGAGCCGTTCGACGTCGCGCTGCGCCGCTTCAAGCGCACTATCGAAAAGCTCGGCCTGCTGACCGATCTGCGTGCCCGCGAGTTCTACGAAAAGCCGACCGCCGAGCGCAAGCGCAAGAAGGCAGCCGCCGTCAAGCGCCACTACAAGCGCGTGCGGAGCATGCAACTCCCCAAGAAGCTGTACTGATCACCCGAGGCGCTGGCGCGACGCCAACGCCCGGTTCAGCCGCTTCCAAGCCGCGCCAGGACTACCTGCCGCGGCTTTTTTGTTTTTCGACCGTCATAGAAAGCCAGCCATGAGCCTCAAGGAACAGATCACCGAAGACATGAAGACCGCGATGCGCGCCAAGGACTCGGAACGCCTGGGCACCATTCGCCTGCTGCTCGCAGCGATGAAGCAGAAAGAGGTCGACGAACGCATCGAACTGGACGATGCCGCAGTGGTGGCCATCGTCGACAAGCTGGTGAAGCAGCGCAAGGATTCGGTCGCGGCGTTCACGCAAGGCAACCGCCCCGATCTGGCCGACAAGGAAGCCGCCGAGATCAAGGTGCTGGAGGTCTATCTACCCCAGCGCATGAGCGCCGAAGAGGTGGCCGTCGAAGTGAAAGCCATCGTTGCCGAACTCGGCGCCAAGGGGCCGGGCGACATGGGGAAGGTCATGGGCGCAGTCAAGACCCGTCTCGCGGGCAAGGCCGATATGGGACAAGTCAGCGCAGCGGTGAAGGCCGCTCTCTCAGGCGCCTGAACGTGACGGCGCATCCCGTTCTCAAGGCCTGTGCCTGTCTGGTGGACGATCGGGGCCGTCTGCTGGTCTTTCACCATCCCGAGGACCGGAGCATGCAGTTGCCCAAGGGCACCATCGAGCCTGGCGAGGCGCCCGAAGCGGCCGTCCGCCGCGAATTGCTGGAAGAGTCCGGGATCCACTACACGGGCGATCTGCTTTCGCTGGGCACCATCGACCGGCATTGCGAGGCCGGTGTCGAAGGCAACACGCGCCGGCATCCGCAGCTCTGGCACGTGTTCCTGATGTGTTCAAAGGAGCTGCTGCCGGAGACCTTCGATCACGTGGCCTCGGGGAGCCCCGAGGAAGACGGCCTCGTCTTCAGCTTCAGCTGGCTGACGCACGACGCGCCTCTCGGCGCTTTCGCAGAGCCCTACGTGCGGGTCATCACCAAGGTCCGGCAGCGCCTCGCCGGAACATTGCCGGCATGACCTGCTGGGCCGACGCGGATGGCGTCTTCGATCGGCTGGAAGGCACCTGGGACCTCGCCCGGACCATCGAGAACCAGGCAGCGATGACCGGCATCGCCTGGTTCAGCCAACTGGGCCACGATGCCCTCGGCTACCGCGAAGAAGGCAGGGTCACTTTGGCAGGCGGGCAAGCGTTCGACGCGCATCGCGAATACCGTTTCGAGCGCTCGCGACTTGGCTTTCTGGTGTTCTTTGCCGAAGTGCCGCCCCGACTCTTCCACCAGATCCAACTCGCGCGCGAAGGCGACGTGCTCGCAGGCTCGGCCACCCACCTGTGCGCTCCGGACGTCTACGACAGTGACTACCGCTTCATGGCCGACGGGACCTTCGTCATCCGCCACTCGGTGCGCGGGCCGCGCAAGAACTACGTTTCAGTCACCGTCTTCCGACGCCCCACCACGCCATAAGCCGGCTCGCGTCAGTCGCCGCCGAGTTGCCAGCTTGGCATGCCGCGCATCACCGTCTGCACGACCACGGCGCAGATTCCGGCCTTGACCAGGTCACCGGGAATGAAGATCAGCATGGCCAGGGCCGCCTGCGTCAGCGACATATGGGCGACCAGCGACAGCCCGAGGATCCCGAACGCGTAGACCACGGCAATGCCGCCGACCACAGAAGAAGCGAAGCTGGCGGCGAGCACACCCTTGCCCGTGGTAGTGCCCAGTCGAGGCACCAGCAGGCGCATCAGCAGACCACAGGCGAAAGCGCCGAACATCCAGCCGAACAAGAAGCCAGAGGTCGCTCCGACGAACACGCTGAATCCGCCTCGCCCGCCTGGCAGCAGAGGCAGGCCCAACGCAACGGCGAGCAGGAACAGGGCAATGGCCAGAAATGCGCGCCGTGGCCCAAGGAGGCAGCCCGCCAGCATGACGCCAAGTGACTGCAGCGTGATGGGCACCCCGAAAGGCAGATCGATCTTCGGGATCATGCCCAGCACGGCCATTAGTGCCGCGAACAGGGCGATGTAGGCAATTGAACGAGAGGACGAGTTGGCAGGAGCGTTTGAGGTCATGAAATTAGGAAGGATGGATGAAAGGTCATTTGCCCTGCCGTGCAGCCAAGGCATCAGCGACGCGGTCCGCGGTTTGGAGCGTGCGGATCGTCAACGGCGCCAGCAGTCGCAGACCGCCGCCGCGGCCCGTGCGGGCGCGGTGCGCGTCGTCGAGCCGACGCCACTGGACATAGAAGTTCTCGGCAAACCGAAGCATCAGGCCCAGCGCGAGGGCGACGCGCTCAGTCGGAACGCCGACATGCCGCAAAGGGCGGATGACTGCCTCCAGCACCGCCAGCAAGTCTTCGAAGCGCGTGGTCAGCGTCAGCATCAGCGCGAGCGTTGCCGCACTCGCGAGCCGCAAGGCGCTCGCCAGCCCTTGGCCGGTCGTGCCCAGCGCCCAGTGAAAGATGACGATCAGTGCGCAGGCAACGGCAATGCCCCCCAGCATGCGCACTCGGCGCCATGCAGGCGCGCCCAAGGAGGCAAAGACGAGCAGCGTCAATGCGCAGCCCGCCAGCAGAAACGAAGGCCGGCCGACCCACACGAGCGCCGTGCCGCAGACCGACAGCACCGCAAGCTTGATCCACGCAGGCACCGCATGCATCCATGTGAGCTGAGCCGAGTAAAGGCTACGCATGGCCGCCCTCGCCTGTCCCGGCGCGCTCGCGCACGTAGCTGGCATACGCCTGGCAGATCTCGCGCCCCGGCCCATCGGCGCGCACGCGTCCCTCCTCCAGCCACAGCACGCGCTCGAACCCGTGCACGTGCTCCAGGAGATGGGTCGACACGATGATCTGCTGGGGAGAGGCTTCCAGCTGCGCGGCCAGCCTCGCCTGGCTCGGCAGATCGAGGCTGGCGAAAGGCTCGTCCAGGAGCAGCGTCGCGGGCTCGCTGATCTGCAGCGCCAGAAGGCATACCTGCTGACGCTGCCCCTGGCTCAGTTCGCCCACGGCCCGTCCCGCCCAGGCGGACAACCCTCGGCTGGCCAGGAAGTCCAGCACCCGCCGCCGGGCCACCTGTCGCGTTTCGCCAAGCGCGGTCAGACTGAAGGCCAACTCCTCGGCCACCGTTGGAAAGATGATCTGATCGTCAGGGTTCTGAAACATGAGCCCGACACACCCAGGCGACGTGCGCTCGGGGACGAAGACGCGGCCTCGCTGTGGCTGGTCCAGCCCGCAGATGAGGCGAAAAAGACTGCTCTTCCCCGCGCCGTTGTCACCGATCAGCCCAATCCTTGACTCCTGAAGATGGAGCGTCAGCCCTTCGAACACCCGCTGATGGCCGCGCACCAGCGTGACATCCTCGATGCGGATGCCGACGCTCGCGCGCCCCTCAGACCGGATCGGCTGCCCCACCGGGCAACCATCGCCAGCCGCCAAGCTCAGCTCCCCGCCACCTTCATGCGGTTGACGAGCAGCGATCCGGTTGTCTTGGCGCCATAGTTGTAGGCATCCGCGCCGACCGCCTCGATGCCCAGCAACATGTCCTTCAGGTTGCCCGCGATGGTGATTTCCTGCACCGGGAATGCGATCTTGCCCTTCTCGACCCAGAAGCCGCTCGCTCCACGCGAGTAGTCGCCCGTCACGTAGTTCACGCCCTGGCCCATGAGCTCGATCACGAACAGCCCCGTGCCGAGTTTGGCAAGCATCGCATCGAGATCGTCGCCCTCTTTCGTGAGGCGCGAGGTCAATGTCAGGTTGTGTGAGCCACCCGCATTGCCGGTGGTCTTCATGCCGAGCTTCCGAGCCGAGTAGGTGCTCAGGAAATAGCCCTCCAGGCGGCCGGCGTCCACCAGCTTGCGCTTGTGCGTGACCACGCCTTCGTCGTCGAACGGCGAGCTTCCCTTGCCGCGGAGGACGTAAGGATCTTCAAGCACGTCGATGTGCGACGGCAACACGGTCTTGCCCAACGAGTCGAGCAGGAACGTGCTTTTGCGGTACAGCGCGCCGCCGCTGGTCGCCTGCACGAGGCCACCCAGCAATCCGGCGGCGAGTGGCGACTCGAACAACACCGGGCATTGGGTCGTCTTGATCTTGCGCGACTTGAGTCGGCTCAATGCGCGCTCGGCGGCATAGCGGCCAACGGCCTGCGGGCTCGCGAGTTCGTCGGCCGAACGCATCGAGCTGTACCAAGCGTCGCGCTGCATCTCGTCGCCCTTGCCGGCGATCGGTGCCACCGAGATCGAATGGCGCGAACTGGCATAGCCGCCGCGAAAGCCCCGCGTATGGGCACTGAAGAAGTGGCTCTGCTGCGCCGAGACGCCCGCCCCTTCGCTGTTGGTGATGCGCTTGTCCGTCGTCATTGCGGCGGCTTCGCATTCGAGCGCAAGCGCCGCCGCCTGCTCGCTGGTGACATCCCAGGGGTGGAACAGGTCAAGATCAGGGTATTCCTTGGCGATGTCGGCTTCATCAGGCAGTCCGCTGACAGGGTCTTCCGCCGTGAAGCGGGCAATGTCGTAGGCCGCCTGCACGGTCTGCGCGACGGCGGCGTCGGAAAAATCAGACGTGCTGGCGTTTCCGCGGCGATGGCCGACGTAGACAGTGACGCCCAGCGATTTGTCGCGGTTGCGCTCCACGTTTTCGAGCTCGCCCTTGCGCACCGAAACGCTCAGGCCGCAGCCCTCGGACGCCTCCGCGCCAGCGTCGGTGGCCCCGAGCTTCTTGGCGTGCGCCAAGGCCGAGTCGACCAGGTTTTCGAAGAATGAACGGCTGTAGGCGAAGCCGGAATCGGCGCGCGAGATTGGTGTGGTCATGTGTTGGCTATGATACTTGCGCCCTCCGTTCTCCATGGAGCGGCCAACGATTGCTTCTATGTCCCGCAAACCCAAAAAAGGCTACTTCGTCCGCGGCCAGTTCGTGGCCGAAGGCAGCGAACTCGACCTCGAGCTCAAGCGCGAGCTCAAAGGCACCGACGCGGCGAGCAAGACCGAACTCAAACGCGAGAGCTCCGAACTCCAGGCGCTGGGCGAAGAACTGCTGTCGCTGCGCGCCGGCCTGTTCGACAAGCTGGACCTGAGCGACAAGCTCAAGGACGCGGTCGAGGATGCCAAGCGCATCACGAATTTCGAAGGCAAGCGTCGCCAGATGCAGTTCATCGGCAAGCTGATGCGCGGGCTGGATCCGACCGCGATCGACGCGATCCGCGCAGCGCTCGACGAACAGAACCGCGCGCCCGCCCAGGAAACCGCCGCACTGCACGAGGCCGAACGCTGGCGAGATCGCCTCATCGCCGATGACGACGCGCTGGGCGGCTGGATTGAAACCCATCCGGGCACCGATGCGCAGCAGTTGCGCGCGCTCGTGCGTCAGGCACGCAAGGACATCAAGGCAGGTCCGCTTGGCGAAGCGCCCCGCCAAGGCAAGGCGTACCGAGAAATCTTCCAGATCGTTCGCGACCAATTGCGCGTGCACGGCACCGCCGACCACGCCGCCGAAGCCGCCGAGCAAGCGCGCGAAGAGGACGCATGACCGAGCTCACCGCCCTCGACCAAGTGCGTATCGGGATCGTCTCGGTCAGCGATCGCGCATCGAGCGGCGCCTACGAAGACAAGGGGCTTCCTGCGCTGAAGGATTGGCTCGAGCGTGCGCTGCGCAACCCGATCACGTTCGAGTCACGCTTGATTCCCGACGATCAGGCCGGCATCAGCGCAGCGCTGATCGAACTGGTCGATGCGGGCTGTTCGCTGGTCCTGACGACCGGCGGCACGGGTCCGGCCTTGCGCGACGTCACGCCGGAAGCGACGCTCGCGGTGGCGCACAAGGAAATGCCGGGTTTTGGCGAGCAGATGCGGCAGATCAGCCTTCGCTTCGTGCCCACGGCGATTCTTTCGCGCCAGGTCGCCGTGGTTCGCGACCAGAGCCTGATCATCAACCTGCCCGGCCAGCCGAAGTCGATTGCCGAGACGCTCGAAGGCCTGAAGAACGCCGACGGATCGCAGGCCGTGCCGGGAATCTTCGCGGCCGTGCCCTATTGCATCGACCTGATCGGCGGCCCCTATCTTGAAACGAACGACGCGGTCTGCAAGGCGTTCCGCCCCAAGACCGCGATCCGTCCGTTCTCGCGTCCGCCCTCTCAGGGCAGTGTGTAGGAGGTCTTCACGGTCGTGAAGAACTCCTGAGCGTAGCGGCCCTGCTCGCGCGGGCCGTAGCTCGAGCCCTTGCGGCCGCCAAACGGCACGTGATAGTCCACGCCCGCCGTCGGCAGGTTCACCATCACCATGCCGGCCTGACTATGGCGCTTGAAGTGTGTCGCGTATTTCAGGCTGGTGGTCGCAATGCCTGCCGACAGCCCGAACTCCGTATCGTTCGCCGTCGCCAGAGCCTCTTCGTAGTTCTTCACGCGGATCACACTCGCCACCGGCCCGAAGATCTCTTCCTTGT
Organism: Variovorax sp. 05N34; assembly: GCF_056397405.1. NCBI lineage: Bacteria > Pseudomonadati > Pseudomonadota > Betaproteobacteria > Burkholderiales > Comamonadaceae > Variovorax > Variovorax sp. 05N34. The sequence goes on along the minus strand of NZ_JBFTNI010000004.1, from coordinate 14,408 downwards.
TGATGCGCATCGATGCAATCGATTCGCTGAACAACGCCGGACTCATGTAGAAGCCGTCAGTGTCGAGTTTCAGCCGCTGACCGCCTGCGGCAAGGGTGGCGCCTTCGGATTGACCGATTTCGATGTAGTCCAGATCCTGGCGGAGCTGGCTTTCGCTCGAGACCGGACCGACGTCGGTGCCTTGCGCCAGCGCGTCGCCCACCTTGATCTTCGCCATGCGGGCCTTCATCGCCTCGATGAACTTGGGATAGATGCCTTCGGTGACGATCAGCCGGCTGGACGCCGTGCAGCGCTGGCCCGTCGAATAGAAGGCGCTCTGCACGCTGAGCTCTACCGCCTGGTTCAGATCGGCGTCGTCCAGCACGACTTGCGGATTCTTGCCGCCCATTTCGAGCTGAACCTTCTTATGCTTCGTCGCGCATTGCACGGCGATGCCGCGGCCGACGCCGACCGAGCCGGTAAAGCTGATCGCATGGATGCCCGGATGGTCGACCAAGGCGTTGCCGATGACGCTGCCGCGGCCCATCACGAGGTTGAACACGCCGGCTGGAATACCCGAGCGGCTGATGATTTCAGCCAGCGCCCAGGCGCAGCCGGGCACGAGGTCGGCCGGCTTGAGCACGACGCAATTTCCGAAGGCCAAGGCGGGCGCGATCTTCCACGCGGGGATCGCGATGGGGAAGTTCCAGGGCGTGATGAGCCCGACCACGCCCACAGGCTCGCGCGTGATTTCGATGCCGATGCCGGGACGCACCGACGGAATGATCTCGCCCGACAGGCGCAGGCACTCGCCGGCGAAGAACTTGAAGATCTGGCCGGCACGTGTTGCTTCGCCGATGCCTTCTGCCTTGGTCTTGCCTTCCTCACGGGCGAGCAGCGTGCCAAGCTCTTCCTTGCGCGCGATGATTTCGTTGCCGATCTTGTCAAGCGCCTCGGAGCGCGCCTGCACTCCCCCTGTGGACCAGGCGGGGAAAGCGGCGGTAGCGGCCGCCACCGCAGCATCGACATGGGTCGCGTCGCCCTGTGCGTACTGGCCCAGCACGTCGGCCAGATTGCTCGGGTTGGTGTTGGCGCTGTAGCTGGCGCCTGCCAGCCATTCGCCGTTGATGAGATTGTCGAAATTCTGCATGCGGTGGTACCTCGATGCTTGGTGCTGGATGTCGGGATGCTTGGACGCTTACTGTGGGCCGAGCTTGTCGATCAACGCGGCAAGCGCATGGTATTCGTCAGCCTTCAGGTCCGTCAGCGGCAGGCGCACCGGGCCGGCGTCATGACCGGCGATCTTCGCGCCGGCCTTGACGATGCTCACTGCGTAGCCCTGCCCCTTGTTGCGGATATCCAGATAAGGCATGAAGAACTCCTTGAGCAGGCGATGTTGCGTCGCCATGTCGTCCTTTGCAACTGCCTCATAGAACTGCATCGCCGTCTTCGGGATGAAGTTGAAGACGGCCGACGAATACACCGGGGTGCCCAGCGCCTTGTAGGCAGCCGCATAGACCTCTGCGGTCGGCAGTCCACCGAGATAGGCAAAGCGATCGCCCATGCGCAAGTGGATCGAGCTCATGAGTTCGATGTCGCCGATGCCGTCCTTGAAGCCGACCAGATTGGGGCAGCGCTCGGCCAGCTTTTCGAGGGTGTCCGGGTACAGCCTGCTCTGGCCGCGGTTGTAGACGATCACGCCGAACTTCACGCTCTTGCAGACGGCTTCGACGTGCGCTGCCAAGCCTTCCTGGCCCGCTTCGGTCAGGTAGTGCGGCAGCAGCAGCACGCCATGGGCACCAGCCTTCTCGGCCGCCTGCGCGCACTGGATGGCAAAGCGCGTCGGGCCGCCGGCGCCGGCGATGATCGGCACCTTGCCGCGGCAGGTGTCCACGGCGGTCTTGATGATTTCCGGGAACTCGTCACCCGTCAGCGAGAAGAACTCGCCCGTGCCGCCGGCGGCGAACAAGGCACTGGCACCGTAGGGCGCCAGCCATTCGAGCCGCTTGATGTAGCCCTTCTTGTCGAAGTCGCCGTTCGCGTCGAAATCGGTCAGCGGAAACGACAGCAGGCCGGAGCCCATGATGGATTTGAGTTCTTGCGGGTTCATGTGAGTGAAAGTGGAGGGAAAAAAATAGCCGGATCAATCGAGCTTGATCTGGGCTGCAGAAACGACCTTGGCCCAGCGCGAGCGCTCTTTGTCGAAGAACTGCTCCTGCTCGGCAGGTGTCATCGTTACAACCTCGGCGCCCTGGCCGGCCAGGCGTGAACGGGTGTCGGCTGACCGGATGATCGCGATCAGTTCCTTGTTGAGGCGCTGCACGATCGCGTCGGGCGTGCCGCGCGGGGCGAGCACGCCCTGCCAGGTACCTGACTCGAAGCCGGGAACGCCTTGCTCGGCGATGGTCGGCACATCGCCGATCAGCGGCATGCGCGTTGCCTTCGAGACGCCCAGCACCTTCAGCTTGCCGCTTTGCACATGAGGCAGTGTCGCGAGCATGCCGTTCATGAGCACCTGCGTCTGTCCGCCAACCGTGTCCTGCACAGCCTGCACGCCACCCTTGTAGGGAACGTACTGCCAGCGGGCGCCGCTTGCGCGTTCGAGCGCGACACCGGCGAGGTGCGGCGCACTGCCGGTTGCGGTCACGGCGAAATTCAGGTCGGTCTTCTTCGAGAGGGCGACCAGTTCCTTGAAGTTGTTGGCCGGCACCGACGGATGCACGACGAGCAGGTGCGGCGAATAGGCCAGCATGGTCACGCCGCGCAAGTCCTTCGACGGATCGAAGGACAGCTTCGTGTAGACAGAAGGGCTGATCGCCAGCGCGCCGACGTCGCACAACAACAGCGTGTAGCCATCGCCAGGGGCTTTCGCCACCAGGTCGGCGCCGAGATTGCCGTTGGCCCCGGCTCTGTTCTCGACGATGACGGTTTGCTTGAGCGCCTCGGCCAATGGTTGGCTGAGCAGGCGCGCGATGATGTCCGACGAGCCTCCGGGCGGATACGGAACAACGATTCGAATGGGCTTTGCGGGCCAGGCGTCGGCAGCTTGCGCACCTGCGGCCGCCAAGCCGCTGCCGAGGGCACCGAGTATCAGATCACGTCGAGTCAAGGCCACTTGTATGTCTCCAGTTGGGATGAGCGAGCAGAGCCACACCGCGCTCCGCGCCAAATGCGCCTCATCGGGCGCGTCATCGGTTATCGTATAACTTGTCAGCAAGGATGTCCAGCCCTCGGCGAGCCCATGAATTCGCCTCACCGGCGCTGAATACTCCCTTCGTCCCCCGAAGAATCCCCGGGTTTGCCCTCAGACCGCTCGTCGTCAATTCCGTTGACAGGCTCTTGCGCGCTGCAAATAATCGTCGCGTCTTGTAGGACAACCGATAACTAATAACTACGGTCGGAGACATCGATGGGACGAATCCATCTCGCAAGTTCGCACCGCCCAGTCCTCGGGCTGTTGCTTCCTCTCGCCACCCCGTCGCAAGACTGGCCGGCCGCACGTCTCCGTTCCCCCTCTCTCCCCTCCCTCTCCCCTCCTCCCTTTCGCTCCACATCGAAAAGACAGCACCATGAAAAAACCTCGCACAGAGTCGACGGAACCAACCTTCCTGGCGGCGGCCCCACACGGCGTGCAATCACCGGGACGGCGATCGTTCATCGCCTTGGCCAGCGCATCGGCAGGCGCCACGTTGCTGAGCGCGTGCGGCGGCGGCGGTAACGGCGGGGCGTTCATCTCGCCGGCATCGCCTCCCGCGACAGGCACCCCTCCGACGACCGTCGCGCCGGTCGAACCACCGGCCGATCCAATCTGGGGCCCAGCGGGCTTGGGCACGAAGATCATCGATTCGCTGAAGAGCATCGATCGCTCGATGTTCCCGAGCCGCGACTTCGTGGTCACGGACTTCGGCGCGCAGGTGTGCAGCACCGTGCCTGCCACCAACCCGTACATCGACCCGGCGAAGTCGCCGCTCAGCGTCGGCGCCGACACGACGAATGCGCCGAACTCCTTCGATTCGCGCCCGGCATTCCTCGCTGCGATTGCCGCGTGCAACAGCGCCGGCGGTGGCCGTGTCGTGGTTCCATCGGGTACGTGGTATTGCGCCGGACCGATCGTGCTGAAGAGCAATGTCAATTTCCACCTGAGCCAGAACTGCACCATCTACTTCAGTCCGAATCCGAATGACTATGCCAAGGACGGCCCGGTCGATTGCGGCGCCAACGGACAGTTGTTCTATGGCCGCTGGCAAGCGAATGATTGCCTGAACTTCGGCGCACCCATCTACGCCCGCAACGAGAAAAACATCGCCGTCACCGGTGAAGGCGATACGTCGGTCTTCAACGGTCAGGCCATGACGCCATTCGCGGGAACCGGCAACACCAGCACGTGTTGGTGGACCTTCAAGGGCAACAGCGGCGCCTATGGATTCGTGAGCGCCAGCGCAACGCCATCGCAGGCGAGCAACAACGCGCTCAACGTCGACCTCCGCACCGCCGCGCCGGGCATCTCCGATGCGCTCTATGCGCTGCTGACCAACCCGATCACGCCTTGGCAGCAAGACCAGAACTATCTGCCGGCACTGTCAGAGGCGGGCGTGCCGATCGACAAACGGATCTTCGGCAAGGGCCACTACCTGCGGCCCTGCATGGTCGAATTCCTGGGCTGCACCAACGTGCTGATGGAGGGCTACCAGACCCAGAACACGCCTTTCTGGCAACACCACCCCACCGACTGCTCGAACGTGGTGATCCGCAACGTCACCGTCAACAGCATCGGCCCGAACAACGACGGCTTCGACCCGGACGCCTGCAACAACGTGCTCTGCGAGGACGTGGTGTTCAACACCGGCGACGACTGCATCGCGATCAAGTCCGGCAAGAACCTCGACAACGAGTACGGCTCGGCCAACAACCACGTGATCCAGAACTGCACCATGAACAGCGGCCACGGCGGCATCACGCTGGGCAGCGAAATGGGTGGTGGCGTCGAGAAGATCTATTGCCGCAACCTCGCCATGCTCAACAAGTTCTGGGACACGAACTCGCTGAACATCGCGATCCGGATCAAGACCAACATGAACCGCGGCGGCTTCGTGAAGGACTTCTACGTGGATGGCGTGACGCTGCCCAACGGCGTCAGCCTGACGGGCGCGGGCTATGGCAGCAGCCTGCTGCCGGGCAGCCCCATCAACGGCAACGTCCCCATTGGCGTGAGCACGGCGGCCAGCAGCAATCCTTCGGCCTCGCAAGGCGGGATCATCACTTTCGACTGCGACTACCAGCCGTCGAAGGATGCCATCCGCACGCGTCCGGCATTGCTGAAGAACATCAACATATCCAATGTCGTCGCAAAGAACGTGACGCTCGGCGGCAGCACGGGTTCGTGCTTCCAGGCCATCGTGGCGCAGGGACCGGTCGCCTTCGACTACAACGGCCCCGCACCGGCGCCTGCCGTGCCAGCCATCGAGGGCGTGAACATCGTCAACTGCGATTTCGGCAGCCCCACGGCGACCGGACCCGCAAGCGCCACGGTTGCCGGTCCGATCTACGCCTACAACGTGCACGACATCACGCTCGTCAACACGTCAATCGCAGGCAAGACCTACAACACGACCGTCAGCGACCCGCGCTGAGAACAAAGCGTTCAGTCCCCGCTGGTCGTGCCGGGAAGTGCCGTGTCGCAAGCGACGCGGCATCGAACGCGCTCAAGCCAGCCTTCTTCAAAAAGGTAGCCCCAATGACATTGCAGAAATCAGAGACGATCGGCGTCCAGTCGATCGCGCGTTGGATGTTGCCGCTTGCGGCGGCAGCCATGCTCGCAGCTTGCGGCGGAGGCAGCAGCGGCGGCGCGTTCTCGGCAACGGCAAGCAGCCCGACGGCCGCGGCAACAGCCACGGCCGTGCAACCGGCGGATACAGCGTCGGCAAATTCGGCCAAGGCCAACGTCTTCCAGGTCGGCACCACGACCTTCGACCCCGACCTCCCCGCCGAACCCACCCTTCCGACCGATGCTCAGGTCTGCGCGACCCTCGAGGCGAGCAACACGCTCGTTCGTCGTCCTGACGGTGCCCTGCCCCCCGAAGCTGATCCGTCCCTTCCTGGCGTGGGTGTGGCGGTGAGCGCCGCCACGGCCAATCCGGATCAGGTGCGCATCCAGGCCGCTCTGGACGCTTGCGGCGCCGCTGTCGACAGCGCGGTTGGCGCCGCCATTGCAAGCGCAGACGCGGCGGCGACGGCCAGCCAGAAGGAGGCGGCGTTGCCCAACATCAATATCGCAGGCGCATCCGGCGAAGAGCTGGCGAAGCCACAGTACAAGGCGCCGCAGTTCGCAGTGCGCCTGGTGGCCAACAAGAGCGGCCCGGGCAACGGCTTCATCTCAGGTCCGCTGACATTGCCGTCGGGAGTGACGTTGTGGATCGACAAGGGCGCGACCCTGTACGCCACGCGTGACGTCATGGCCTACATGCCGAAGAACGCGACGACCGGCTTGCCCACCACCTATTGCGCGAATACGGCAGTCAGCGCCACCAAGGCAGGCAGTTCCGGCAATTGCCTGCCGCTGATCGGCGGCGACTACACCGTCAATTCGGCCGTCGTCGGCGAAGGCAGCATCGACAGCCGCGCTTATGCGGAGATCGTCACCACCAATGCGCGCTACCCATTGACCAAGGTGGACCTGAGTTGCTCCAACACCTACGTTGCCTTTGCTGCAGGCACCCAGGCGCCCGACGGCACGCCTTGCGACAACGGCGGCACCTTTGTCGACTCGAAGTCGTCGACCCGCAACATGACCTGGTGGGACCTGGCCTATCTCGGCAACATGGTTCAGAACGGCACCACGGGCTCCGGCTCGCAATCGAACTTCCGGATGATGGTGTTCAACTACGCGAAGAACCTGACGCTTTACAAGGTGAGCCTGAACAACAGCGCCAACTTCCACGTAGTGCCGAGCGGGGTCGACGGCCTGACGATCTGGGGAGTGAAGGTGCAGACGCCGACGCTGGCAGCCTTTGCCAACCCGGCGGGCAACGGCAACCCGCTGTACACGGGCCAGACCTTCAACGCGGACAACGTGAAGAACACCGATGCTTTCGATCCGGGCTCGTCGTCGAGCGCCAAGTCGAGCGCCATGACGACCGGCAGCAAGACCACGTCCGCCAGCAAGATGTCCTTCGACGGCTATCTGAAGAACTTCGTCTTTGCCTACAACTACGTCAGCACCGGCGACGACGACATCGCATTGAAGGGCAGCAACAACCCCAACGCAGTGGGCTTCGGCATCGACGGCAACCGCGGCAAGCGCGGCGATCGCGCCTACGGCATCGTGATCGCGCACAACCACATCTACTGGGGCCATGGCATCTCGATCGGCAGCGAAACCAACGCGGGCGTCACCAACGTGCAGGTCTACGACAACTCTTTCGTGAATTCGGAAGAAGGGCTGCGCATCAAGTCGGACTACGCACGCGGCGGCGAGGTGAGCAACATCTCGTACAAGAACATCTGCATCCAGAATGCGCAGAACGCCTTGCTGTTCACGCCCTACTACAGCACCAAGGCTCTTCCGAGCGGTGGCCCCAAGGTGCCGAACTTCCACGACATCCAGTTGAGCAATGTGCGCATCCTCGGCGAAGGCAACGTCAAGCTGCAAGGTTTTGCGGCAAACACGGGCGGCTACTTCACTCCGACGGCTGCTTACCCGACGGGCTACCTGCCCGGCTATCCGCTGGTCATGTCGCTGAAGGATGTGGTCGCCGACAACCCGACTCAAATCTCGGTGATTGCTTCGGACGCCAACCTGACGCTCGACGGCGTCAACCTGCCGATCTTTGCGTCGACGGCCAACCGCATCGTGCTCAACGGCGAAGCCACTGAAAAGGTCAAGCCGGATCAGATCCTCGACTGCAGCCAGGCTTTCGTGGACTTCCCCGCCATCGGCGCATCGAACCCGTTCGGAACGCACTGGGCTCCTTGAAGGCGAAGGTGAACGGCTCATGACAATGGCCGACCGGCGCGCCGGTCGGCCATTTGCATCGTGTTGTCATACAACTTGCGGGAATTGCCCCCGCGCCGGAGCTCAGCGCGGCGCCGGACTCTGCGCCTGCGCGCTTTCGGAACCGCTCTTGGCTGCCTCTTGAGCGATGCGCAGTCGTTCGCGGCTGTTGGTCAGGTGAATGCGCATGGCGGCGCGCGCGGAGTCGGGGTCCTGCCGTGCAATGGCCGCGTAGATCTCTTCATGCTCCCGATTCACGCGGCTCAGGTATTCGCCACCCTGCTCGTGCTTGCGGATCGCATTGATGCGCGTGCGCGGAATGATCGCGGTGCCCAGGTGGGCCATGATGTCCGCGAAGTACGGATTGCCCGTGGCCTGCGCAATCTGCAGATGGAAGCGGAAGTCTGCCGGGACGGTATTGCCCGCCTGCGCCATGTTGGTCTGAAACTCGTCGAGCGCCTCGCGCATGGCGAGCAGTTGCTCGTCGGTGCGCCGCGTCGCTGCCAAGCCTGCGGATTCCGTCTCGAGGCTGATGCGGAATTCGAGCACCGCGAGCACATCGACCGATGTGGCAACGTCGCCAGGCTCGAGACGAAACACCCCGCCCGCCCGCGGCTGCAACACGAAGGTACCGACACCGTGGTGGGTCTCCACCAGCCCGGCAGCCTGCAACTTCGACAGCGCCTCGCGAACCACGGTGCGGCTGACGCCGAAGGCCTGCATGATTTCGGACTCGGTCGGAAGCTTGTCGCCCGGACGCAGCGCGCCGTCGCGAATCTTCACGGTGAGGTCTTCCACGAGCGTATGCGCCAGACCACGTGCTCTCTGTCGTGGCCGACCTACGAAGGCATCGCCGGGCAAGGCGCTGGCCGCGCCGCCGACCGATGTGACAGGCGAAGCCTGAACCAAGGGATTACCCGGAGTCAACGGTTGCATGGCACGATCATAATCCGACAGCGTTGTACGACAACATATAAGTTACATCTCCTCAAACCCATGATGATTGCGCAATTCGACTGCCTGCGCCACTCGCATCGGCAGCGTTCACCTCGCGCAGGTTCCCGTTTTCAATCCACGCAAAGCCGCTGAGGACGATTTCCATGCAAACGAATACCGGACCTGAATCCAGGCCTTCCAACAAACTCGGTCGCCTGCTGCTGACCGGCGCTGCGGGCGGCCTGGGCAAAGTACTGCGCGAGCGCCTTCGTCCGTACGCCGACGTCCTGCGCCTGTCCGACGTCGCCACGCTCGCGCCGGCGCAAGGAAGCTTCGAGGAGACGGTGCCTTGCAACCTCGCCGACAAGTCCGCGGTCGATGCACTGGTGGCCGGCTGCGATGCCATCGTCCATCTGGGTGGCGTTTCGGTCGAGCGCCCGTTCGAGGAAGTCCTCGAAGCCAACATCAAGGGCGTCTTTCACATCTACGAAGCGGCACGGAAGCACGGCGTGAAGCGCGTCATCTTCGCCAGTTCGAATCACGTCATCGGCTTCTACAAACAGACCGAGCACCTCGATACACACGCAATGCGCCGGCCCGACGGCTACTACGGCCTCTCGAAATCCTTCGGAGAAGACGTAGCGCAGTTCTACTTCGATCGCTGGGACATCGAGACCGTGAGCATCCGCATCGGATCGTCCTTCCCGGAGCCGGCCAATCGCCGAATGATGAGCACCTGGCTCAGCTATGCCGACCTCACCGACCTCATCGAGCGGTCGCTGTTCACGCCGGACGTGGGGCATCTCGTCGTCTATGGCGTGTCGGCCAACCGCGATGTGTGGTGGGACAACAGCGTTGCAGCGGCAAAGCTGGGCTTTGTGCCGAAGGACAGCTCCGAGGTGTTCCGCGCCAAGGTCGAGGCTCAGCCTCCCGTCGCGCCCACCGATCCGAACGCCATCTACCAGGGCGGCGCATTCACCGCCCAAGGCCCCTTTTGATTTCCCGTTCGCCTTTTTCAAGACCTTAATTTCGACAACAGAGGAAGAGACATGAAGACTCCAAACCGCAAGCTTCTCAGCGTCATGGCCACCGCCGTTCTTTCGCTCGCCGCCATGCATGCGCAGGCACGCGACTTCCGTTCCGCGGAAGTCCACGCGAAGGATTTCCCGACCAACAAGGCGGTCAACTACATGAGCGAGCAGTTGTCGGCCGCAACCGGCGGCAAGGACAAGATCAAGATCTTTGCCGACAGCTCGCTGGGCTCCGAGAAGGACACGGTCGAACAGGTGAAGATCGGCGCGCTCGACATGGTGCGCGTCAGCAGCGCCTCGTTCCACGGTATCGTGCCGGAGTCGGTCATTCCGTCGCTGCCCTTCCTCTTCCGCGACATCGACCATTTCCGCAAGGTGATGTACGGCCCGACCGGCGACAAGATCCTCGCGGCCTTCGACAAGGCCGGGTTCGTCGGCCTGGCCTTCTACGAAAGCGGTGCGCGCTCGGTCTATGCCAAGAAGCCGATCAAGAACGTGGCCGACATGAAGGGCCTGAAGATCCGCGTGCAGCCTTCCGACCTGATGGTGAGCCTGGTGAGTGCCGCCGGCGCGTCGCCGACACCGATGCCGATCGCCGAGGTCTACACCGGCCTCAAGACCGGGCTGGTGGATGCCGCCGAGAACAACTACCCGTCGTACGAAGAAGCCAAGCACTACGAAGCCGCTCCCGTGTATTCGGAAACCATGCACGTCATGACGCCCGAAGTGCTGGTGTTCTCCAAGAAAATCTGGGACACGCTGCCCAAGGAAGAACAAGCGCAGATCCGCAAGGCCGCCAAGGACTCCATCCCCTACTACGTGAAGCTCTGGGAGCCGCGTGAAAAGGACGCGAAGGCAGCTGTCATCAAGGGCGGCGCCAAGATCGTTCCCGCAGCCGATATCGACCGCAAGGCTTTTGTCGAAATCGAGAAGCCGGTGTGGAACAAGTTCGCGACCACGCCCGAGCTGAAGGCGCTGGTGCAGGAAATCGTCGACACCCAATGACATCGGCGCGATGACCTTGCTAACCCAACTCAACGCGAAGCTGTCGCGCTGGGCGATGTACTTCGCGTGCATCTGCCTGGTGGGCCTGCTGAGCGTGGTCGTCTATGGCGTGGTGCTTCGCTACGCCTTCAACGACGCACCCGCCTATGTAGAACAGGTCGCGCTCTTGCTGGTGGTTTCGGTCGCCATGTTCGGCGCTTCCGCCGGAGTACGGGACGCCGGACACATCGGCCTGGATTCACTGGTGAAGGCGCTGCCGCCCAAGGGGAAGTTCTGGTGCAAGTTCATCGTGTACCTGCTCACCATCGCCTTTTCGGTGGCCCTGTTCTTCGGCGGCGTGGAAATGGCGGTGTCCACGCGTGACACCACCATCCCGACGCTCGGACTTTCCGAAGCCATTCGCTATCTGCCGGTTCTCGCCGCAGGCGTGCTGATCACGCTGTTTTCCATCGAGCACCTCGTTTCCCAATTTTCCGGCCACGAGGTCGTTCCATCATGGCATTGACACTGCTGTCCATCAGTTTCCTGGTCTTCCTGGTTCTCGGAATGCCGGTCGCTTTCGCGATCGGGCTGAGCTGTCTCCTGACCTTCGCCTATGAAGGGCTGCCCTTCGAGACAGCAATCCAGATGATGGTCTCGGGCATGAACGTGTTCTCGTTCCTTGCCATTCCCTTTTTCATCTTCTCGGGCGAACTGATGCTGCACGGGGGCATCGCGGACAAGATCGTCGCCTTCGCGCGCAGCCTGGTCGGGCATTGGAAGGGCGGTCTCGGCCTTGCCAACGTGGTGGCCTCCACCATGTTCGGCGGCGTCTCGGGCTCGCCGGTGGCCGACACTTCGGCCATGGGCGGGGTGCTGATCCCGATCATGAAAAAGGAAGGCTATAGCGCCGCTTACGCGGTCAACGTCACCACGCACGCATCGCTCTCGGGCGCGTTGATGCCGACTTCGCACAACATGATCATCTATGCCTTCGCAGCGCAAGCGGCGGTGGGCGAGATCGCCGGTCACGTCATCAAGGGCGTGTCGATCGGCGACCTGATGTTCGCCGGCCTGATCCCGGTCTTCTGGATCATGGTCTGCATGCTGGTCGCAGCCTATTGGCAAGCCGCCAAGTACGGCTACCCAAGGCGCGCGGACGGCACCACGATGGTCGAGCGCTTTCCCGGCTGGGGCACGGTGTTGCGCACCTTCATCGCCGCCATTCCCGGACTGATGGTGATCGCGATCATCTTGTTCTGCGTGATGGAGGGCATCACGACGGCGACCGAAGCGGCGGCTATCGCGGTGACCTACTCGCTGATCCTGACCGTCATCGTCTATCGGACGATGACCAGGCAGAAGCTGCTCAAGTCGCTGGCCAAGGCGTCGAAGACGACCGGCGTGATCCTGCTTCTCATCGGCGTGTCGAACATGCTGCGCTATCAGATGGCGTACCTGGAAATTCCCGACACGATCGAAACCGCCCTGCTGGCCGCGACCACGACGCCGTGGCTGATGCTGCTGTACATCAACATCATCCAGATCTTCCTGGGCGTCTTTCTGGACATGGCGGCGCACATCCTGATCACGACGCCGTTGTTCCTGCCGCTGGCCATCCAGATGGGTGTCGGTCCGGTGCAGTTCGGGATGATGCTGCTGCTCAACTGCGCGCTGGGGCTCGTGCATCCGCCGGTGGGCACCGTGCAGTTCATTGGCTGCGCGATCGGCAAGATCTCCATCGGAGAGGCCACCAAGACTGCGTGGCCCTACTACCTGGCGATCTTCATTGCGATCACGCTGGTCACGTATGTGCCCTCGTTCTCGACCTGGCTGCCGTCGATCATCAACGGCCATCCGGTCTTCTGACCTCGCTTGGATGGTGTCCTGACGATGTTCTGCGTCTACGTTTCCAATGCCGAAAGCGGCGACATCAGCGTGCTGCACCTGGATCCGGGCCAACCGGCGCTGGTTCCGGTGCAGACCGTACCGGTCGGCGGCGAAGTGATGCCGCTCGCATTGAGCCCCGATCGCCGGCGCCTGTATGCGGCGCGGCGCTCGGAGCCGCGAGAGACACTGAGCTTCGCGATCGATCCCAAGACGGGCGAACTCGCCGCGCTCGGCGCCGCGGCGTTGCCGCACAGCATGGCGTACATAGCGACCGATCGCGGCGGCGGCTATCTTTTCAGCGCCTCATACGGCGGCAACCAGATTGCAGTCAATGCCATCGACGCGAACGGCGTGGTGCAGGCGACGCAGCAGGTGCTGCCGACCGGCCCGAATGCGCACGCGATCCAGGCCGATCCGTCGAACCGGTTTGTGTTCGCCAGCACGCTGGGCGCCGGTGTCGTGGTTCAGTTCCGCTTCAATGCGGAGACGGGAGAGCTGACGCCCAACACACCGCCGACGCTGCAACCGCATGCGTCCGCGAGCCCCCGGCACTTCGTCTTCAGCAAGGATTCGCGCTTCGTCTACCTGCTCAACGAGCTCGATGCGGCCATCGACGTGCTGGCGTTCGATCCAGCTGCCGGCACGCTGCGCCCGCTGCAGACCATCAGCACGTTGCCGCCCGTGTTTAGCGGTGAGCCATGGGCTTCCGACCTGCACCTCACGCCGGACGGTCGCTTTCTCTACAGCAGCGAACGGCGTTCGGACACGATTGCCGGCTTCCGTGTCGACGCGGCGAGCGGTGCGCTCGCGCTCATCGGCCATGTGCCCACCGAATCGCAGCCGCGCGGCTTCAACATCACGCCCGATGGCCGCTTCCTGATCGCGGCCGGGCAGCGTTCGCATCGGCTGCGCCTGTACGAAATCGACGCGCAGACCGGCTCGTTGAAAGCCCTCGCCGAATGCCCCGCCGGCCAAGGTCCCAACTGGATCGAGAGCATCATGCTCGACAGTTGATCGAAGTACCTCCATGTCATCCACGCTCGACCGTTCACCGCTCTACATCACCATGCACGATCGTGACAACGTCGCGATCGTGGCCAACGATGGCGGCCTGCCCGCCGGCACCGTGTTTCCCTCGGGCCTGACGCTGGTGGACAAGGTCCCGCAGGCGCACAAGGTCGCCCTGGTGGACATCCCCGAAGGCGGCGAAGTGCGCCGCTACAACGTCACCATCGGCTATGCGCTCAAGGACATCCCCGCAGGCAGCTGGGTGCACGAGCGGCTGCTCAGGATGCCAGCCGCGCGAGAACTCACGGGCCTGCCCATCGCGACGGTCAAGCCCCCCGAGATGCCTCCGCTGGAGGGCTACACCTTCGAGGGCTATCGCAATCCGGACGGCTCCGTCGGCACCCGCAACATCCTGGCGATCACGCAGACCGTGCAGTGCGTGGCGGGGGTGACGGACTTCGCGGTGCAGCGCATCAAGGCTGAGCTGCTGCCGAAATACCCCAACGTCGATGACGTGGTGGCGCTGGAGCACACCTACGGCTGCGGTGTGGCCATCGATGCGCCGGACGCCATCGTGCCGATCCGCACGC